>CAUUHE010000001.1:0-140574 GCA_963544885.1 uncultured Atopobium sp.
TCTGCATTTTTGTGGTATTTTCAGCGTAATGTATACGTCTTTTTGACAGATTATCCGACTTAGGTGTGTTTTGAACTGCCTCCTATTTCTCGTGTCTAAGAAATGGGAGGCAGTTCAATCGGAGGCTCTCTTTTTGTTCAAAGCGTTTCTCGCTGTCTATTAGGCTACAAAATGAAATGCGTCACGAGGTGTTTTATCGTGTCCAACTACCTTGCCGCAATACACAAAACCAGCATGTGTAAGCGTCGTAGTCATAGCGACATTTGCTTCATGAGTATCTGCGCGAACGTTTGAATAGTTTTCGCAAATCCAATTGAACATAAAGGTGGCAATTCCTCGTCTTGTATATTTAACAGCTACTCTGTGAATAACAACGTAATCCAGGTTGTTTATCCAAGCGCCTCCAGCAATATTGACGTATGCCTCGTCAGGACCGGGTAAGAGCGAGAAACAACCAAGAATTTCTTCTGAATTCTTACCTTCTGTAACTACAAAGAGGCCGTTGCTTTCAAGATCAGCTTCAGCATCTTCTAAAAGTGGATAATTTTTAGTCCACTGGAATGTGTTGTTATGCCGAGCCATGGTCTGACGGCCAATGTCATATAAATCAGCCACAGCCTTAAGATCTTTAGTATTTGCTCTTCTGATGAGCATTAGAAGACTTTGATGCTCAATGTTTTAACAATGCTTTGCTCTGGTTCAAGGCATATGATGCCTGGTTTATGCTCAAAGACACCGTCGGTATCAACGGTGTCTGCAATGCCACACCATGGTTCAAGAGCAACAAATGGACAACCAGGAGCAGCACTCCAAATGCCTAGATAATCAAAGCCTTCAAAATCCATCTGAATGCCATGAGCCTCAGACGAAGCTTCCGCATTAGCTGCAAGTGTAATGCGTCTATCAGGGACGTTTTCAAGTGTGATGGTCTTCTCGCGATCAATGAGTTCCCATGACAGAGGAAGCGTGTCAGAGTCCACAACAAGCCTTTGTGGCGTTGCGTAGTCACAAAGTCCATCATCGGTAATAGAAGGGCCGTAGCTGGTCCAGGAGCGCGTAAATAAGAGGTGATACTGGTCCAAAGAGGCTGCCTCAACGCCAGGGATCGGAATGTTGAACGCTGGGTGGGCGCCAAGGGTAAACGGCAGTACAACGTTTGCAGGATTGGTGACCTTATACGTTTGCGTCAGCGTATCACCAGCTACCGAGAAAATCAGCTTAAGTTCAAAGTCATAGGGATAAGACTTGAGAGTCTCTTCGGTACTTTTTAGCTGGAGCGTTACAGAAGAGACGCTCTGCTCGACAACCTCAAACTGGTTGAGACGAGCAAGTCCATGACGGGCAAGAGAGATGGTACCTTCCGCAGACTCTGCCTTGCTGTCTTTTAAGACACCAACAATGGGGAAGAGGATGGGAGCACGTCTTGGCCACCAGTTGGAATCTCCCTGCCAGAGGTATTCGGACTCACCTTTACGTAAGCTCATGAGCTGTGCGCCCATGGCGTCAATTGAGACGGTAAGAGAGTCGCTAGAAATAGAAATAATTTCAGACATAAATGCCTCCAGCTAAAGAATAAGCCAGCCTCTTTTGAGACTGGCTTAGTATACCAAGTTAGAAGTGCAGAAAGACTAGTTGTTGTCTGCCATCTGAGCCTGAACAGCAGTGATTGCAACAACGCCAACAATGTCGTCAGCGGAGCAACCACGGGAGAGGTCGTTAACAGGACGAGCAATGCCCTGAAGAATTGGACCGTATGCCTCAGCACCACTGAAGCGCTGAACAAGCTTGTAGCCAATGTTGCCAGCCTCAAGGTTAGGGAAGACTAGGATGTTTGCGTTTCCTGCTACCTTAGAGAATGGAGCCTTGAGCTTACCAACCTCAGGAACAAGAGCTGCATCAAGCTGAAGATCGCCGTCGAGTGCAAGCTCAGCGTTCTTCTCGTGAGCAAGCTTTGTGGCCTCCTGAACCTTCTCGGCAGTTGCGCCGCCAGCAGAGCCCATAGTGGAGTAGGAGAGCATGGCAACGCGAGGCTCGTCGCTCATGAATGCGCGCCAAGAATCAGCGGAGGCAAGAGCAATCTCGGAGAGCTCCTCTGCAGATGGATCAATGTTGAGACCGCAGTCAGCAAAGAGCAGGGTGCCGTCCTCGCCAAAGTCAGTAGTGGTGCTCATGATGAAGAATGCAGAAACAAGCTTGGTACCAGGAGCAGTCTTGATGATCTGCAGAGCAGGCCTAAGGGTGTTTGCGGTAGAGTGGCAAGCGCCAGAAACCAGGCCGTCAGCGTCGCCCATCTTGACCATCATGGTTGCAAAGTAGGTGGCGTCGTTCATCTGCTTGCGAGCTTCCTCAATGGTGACGCCCTTGCGAGCACGAAGCTCAGCAAACTTCTGAGCATATGCCTCATGACGCTCGTCAGTAGCAGGGTCTACTACAGTTGCGCCTGGAACATCAATCTGCTCAGGATCGCCAAGAATAATGACCTTTGCAATACCCTCTGCAACAATCTTCTTAGCTGCATCGATGGTACGCTGGTCCTCGCCCTCTGGAAGAACAATAGTCTTTACGTCGGACTTAGCGGTTTCTTTCATACGGTCAAGAAACTTGCTCATGTGTCGTGCTCCAATCATATTTTGACATCTGTGCCTCGTTGAATTTTGCACTTCTTAACTTGTAGTTTGTACAAAAGCCAGACACAAAAAGCCAAGAAATGCATTTTCACACAATTGAACATTTTACGCCTAACGGCAGAGCTTTGCGCCCCGCATGACTCACTTTATGGCCACGTGTTAAAATGAGTGAAGTTTCACATACAAATCCTGCGCACTTAGGCGCACATGGAGGTTTACATGTCTATCAATCATGGTCTTCCTGCCGGTTTTAACCCCGACAACTACGACGTTATTGTTGTTGGAGCTGGCTATGCAGGCGCAGTTGTTGCTCGCCGTATGGCAGAAAACTGCAACTCAAAGGTAGCAATCTTTGAGCGCAGAAATCACATTGCTGGCAACGCTTACGATCGCCTTGATGACGCGGGCGTTCTTGTTCACGAGTACGGTCCACACATCTATCACACCATGAGTGACCGCGTTCACCAGTTCCTCTCGCGCTTTACTGAGTGGACTAACTACCAGCATAAAGTTCTGGCTAACATTAACGGCCAGCTGATGCCGGTTCCTTTTAACCACCAGTCTTTGAAGCTTGCCTTTGGAGAAGAGCGTGGCGAGAAACTCTATCAGAAGCTGGTTCTTACGTTTGGTGAGAACGTCAAAGTTCCTATCATGGAGCTCCGCGAGAAGAACGATCCAGATCTGGAAGAGATTGCTGATTACGTTTACGAGAACGTCTTCCTGCACTACACCATGAAGCAGTGGGGAAAGACTCCAGATCAGATTGACAAGTCCATTACAGGCCGCGTTCCAATCTTTGTTGGCGATGACGATCGCTATTTCCCAGGTGCAACCTATCAGGGCATGCCAAAAGAGGGCTACACCAAGCTCTTTGAAAACATGCTTGACCATGACTTGATTGATGTCTTTTTGGATGTTGATGTTCGTGACATCATGAAGCTCAGCGCTTCTAACATCAGCGTTTGCGAGAAACCATTTGTGGGCGAGGTAATCTACACCGGTCCTCTGGATGAGCTTTTCAACCTTGATCAGGGCGCTCTGCCTTATCGCACGCTTGATATGCAGTTTGAGACGCTTGATCAAGACCAGTTCCAGCCTGTTGGCACCGTTAATTACACTACCAGCGAGGACTTTACTCGTATCACTGAGTTTAAGAACATGACTGGTCAGGTTCTTCCTGGTAAAACAACCATCATGCGTGAGTACTCACATGCATATGTTCCAGAAAGTGGCCAGACCCCTTATTACGCCATTCTTGAGCCAGAAAATCAGGAGCTCTATCGTTCTTACAAGGAGCGCACCTCTGGTATTCTGAACTTCCACGCAGTTGGTCGTCTTGCTGAGTATCGTTACTACGATATGGATGGCGTTGTTGCTTCTGCTTTGGAACTTTCTGACGAGCTTATTGCTCATCAGGCATAGGGAGCTTGCATGAAAAAGACAATTACCTTTGGTATTCCATGCTATAACTCTTCTGAGTACATGGATCACTGTATTGAATCTATTCTTGAGGGCTCTGATTATGCCGATGACGTGCAGATTGTTATTGTTGATGACGGCTCTGTAAAAGATGACACCGCTGCTAAAGCTGATGCTTGGCAGGAGCGTTATCCAAACATTATCAAAGCGGTTCATCAAGAAAACGGCGGCCACGGCATTGCTGTTATGAAGGCTGTTTCCCATGCTGATGGCGTGTACTTCAAAAATATTGACTCAGATGACTGGGTAGATGGTGATGCTCTGAAGACTTTCCTTCAGCAGCTCCGCACCTTTATTGCCTCTGACAACCCTGTTGACCTGGTACTTTCTAACTACGTCTACGAGCACGTTGAGGATAACACCCAAAACTTTGTGGACTATCGCGACGCGGTTCCTACCAACAAGATTATTGGCTGGGACGAGATTGGCCGCTTCAAGCTGTCTCAGTACCTTTTGATGCACGCAATTACCTACCGCGTTGAGGTTCTGCGCTCTGCAAATATCCAGATGCCTGAGCATACCTTCTATGTGGATAACGTCTATGCGTATGTTCCATTCCCTAAGGTAAAGACTATCTACTACGTTGACGTTGACCTGTATCGTTACTTCATTGGTCGAGACGATCAATCAGTTAACGAGAAGGTCTTAACAAGTCGCGTTGATCATTATTGGCGCGTAGCGCGCAATATGATGCACGCATATCACATCTACGACGACATCTCTTCTCCACGTCTTCAGACGTACATGATGAGCTACTTCACTATCATCATGGCTATCTGCTCAGTCTTCTCTAAGATGAGCGACCGTGAGGACGCTATGGACCAGCTTGAGGAGCTCTGGGATGAGCTTCGCGCTTATGACAAGAAGATGTATCGCAAGGCTCGCTACGGTCTTGTAGGCACCGCTACAAATCTTCCTGGCAAGATTGGCAAGACAGTCACTATTGGTGGCTATCGCGTTGCTCAGAAAGTTGTTAAGTTCAACTAAACGTTCTTTCAAATCTAAAAGCAAAACCCTCGCATCCTGAACTGCCTCCCATTTCTTATGTCCAAGAAATGGGAGGTAGCTCATATGCGGGTGATTATGATTCTGCAGCGTGTTAGCGTTGGCTTTTAGGCTTGGCGTACAAAATAGCGCAGCTTTCTTATGTT
This sequence comes from uncultured Atopobium sp., assembly GCA_963544885.1. Lineage (GTDB taxonomy): Bacteria > Actinomycetota > Coriobacteriia > Coriobacteriales > Atopobiaceae > Lancefieldella. The sequence continues at coordinate 5,258 of CAUUHE010000001.1, forward strand.
TTGCTGAAGAATTGACATGTTCCTAATCAAGATAGCCAGTCAGCTAGGCGGTCGCACTACCCGATATTCATCTCTATGCATAAACTTCATCTAATATGCTTGAACATGAATAGAGAAATATAAGAAATTTAACTATCGATAAATTCTGTATCTACGGAACACACTTAAGTCAGATATTCTGCTCAATTGCGGGCATTTTACACACCTAATGACGATAATCTGCACGTTTGAGGTATTTTCAGCGTCATGTATACGTCTTTTTAACAGATTATCTGACTTAGGTGTGTTTTGAACTGCCTCCTATTTCTCGTGTCTAAGAAATGGGAGGCAGTTCATTCATGGCGATACGAGGGTTTTCATTTATAGAGGCGCTTTAGTGCTTACGTCCCGCAAGAGCATGCTCTAGATAGTCATGATTGCCGGTAAATTTGACCAACTCACGAGAAAGCAAAGAGACGGGGAGTCCCACGACATTCTCGTAGTCTCCTTGAATGTTTTGTACCAGATAGCGACCATTGCCTTGAATGCCGTAAGCGCCAGCTTTGTCCATGGGTTCTCCTGAGGCAACGTAGGCAGCAATCTCGTCTTCGGAGAGTTCAAAGAACGTGACGTCAGTGGTCTCCACAAACGCTACGGCAATAACAGATGGTGCTCCGTCAGGAGAAGGAGACTTGAAAGCCTTAAAGCGTCGCAGAGCAACACCAGTGGATACGTGGTGAGTCTGGCCAGAAAGCTTAGAAAGCATGTGTTTGGCGTCTTCAGCGTCTGTAGGCTTACCAAAAACCTGGCCGTCGTCTGTCCAGACAATGGTGTCTGCCGCAAGGACAATCTCATTGTTGAGCTGCTCAAAGTTAGGCTGCTCCATGAGCTTATAGCACACCGCAATGGCCTTTTCTTGTGCCAAGCGTTTTACAAGGGCAAGGGGTTTCTCGTCAACTTTTTGAGCTTCATCAATATCAGCAGGCATAACCTGAGGATCTATACCCATAGACTGCATAAGCTCAAGGCGCCTAGGGGATTGTGATGCAAGAATCATATGCGTTCCTATCAGTTGTACTTATGCTGATACTGTACCCAAAAAAGAAGCCTGATAGGCGAGAAACCCATCAGGCTTACATACTAAGAAAGAAAAGCTTAGCTAAAAACTAGTCAAGCTCAATAGCGGTGACTGGGCAGCCGTCGCAAGCCTCCTGTGCTGCGTCCTCTGCGGCCTCAGGAACCTCTTCCTCAATAGCGTGAGCAAGACCGTCGTCGCCGATCTCGAATACCTCAGGAGCAGTGCTCTCGCAGAGACCGCAACCGATGCAATCCTCATTAACTGTTGCCTTCATAATACATTCCTCTCCGTATCTCGAGCCCCTTACTCGAGTAATACTTATCTTGCATTCAAGACTACTTGATTGCAATGTATTTTTTACACGTTTCTTTGCTGTTATGCAACAACAAAGACGCAGATAATTGAAAGAACATTACTTGAAGTAGTAAGTGTACATCTGACCTGCATATATAAAAGGTTTAATTTTTTAGAACAACCGCTTCATTTAGTACAACTGTCTTGTTGGGGACAGTCTATAACTCTTTTTTGAGCATAACAATTTCGCTAGTTCTGTACTCTTCAACAAATCCATTCTTTAAAAACATTGTGACTGATGGATTGTCTATGGCGATATCATCATAGAGTTGATTAATGCCGTTTTGTTTAGCCGCATCACAGAGCAAATTTAATCCAATGCTGCCATAGCCCATTTTTCTATATGGTGCGTAGACTATGACGTCTGCAAGATAAATATTTTTATCGCTATCAAAGTGATAGGCGACCTCTCCAATAAAATGACCGCCGCTATCCTTTAAATACCTGTAATAACGTTTATTCTCATGCTTTACAATCCAAAAATCATACCAGCCATGCCAAGTCTCTTTTGGGAAAGGAATTGTACCTCCCCATGCATGGTTATATGACATCGTTTCTTCATCTGCCATCATCTTCTGACGAAACCAAAGATCTTCTAAAGACGGTGTATAAAGGGTAATAGGACTTTTACATTCTTCTTTCATCAGTAGGTTCACACGTCCTTTTCTTGTCTGTTTTTGGAACCACATTTGATGCTCTTAAATGTCTTTTTCAGCCTCTGCTTGAGTCTCCGCTTGAGTTTCCACCGTATCAATTACTGCGGACTGTTCATTTTGCACTGTGCTTGTGTAGGAGGTGCCAGACAGTCGATCAAACAAGAATCGTTTGTTCATCAGCATCAGTACAACGGTAATGATAAATAAAAGAATTAAAGCCGCAAACATAATGGGAAATAGTGCAAGGAAAAGCATTGAGTCTGGAGTCTTATTAAACTCATTAGTCAAAAACAATAGGCCGTCAGGAATCAGATGGAAATAGATTGTGATGAGTAATCCTCTTAGCATAGTGCGAGAAATTCTTTGTTTCTCGTATGAGAGCTTAAAACGCAATAAGGCACTACCAAGTGTTTTGCCATTAAAGAGTGGGATTATGGCAAAGTAGAGAGCAATAAAGAGCGAAAAAGGAAGCGTAGTGTTTGAGAGGTTATAAGGGATGGCCACAATAAATGTATCGATGAGCAATGATAGGCCAACACGAATTTGAGAAACCTGTGAACCCGCTTCAAGCGCTTCTTCGTCAATTTTGTCTCTAGAAGGAAGTAGCCACACGGCTAACGCTCCAAGAGCATATCCAATGCAACCACCTGTAGTGTTTTGAATAATATCGTCAATATCGGCAAGGCGATACGGTCCTGGATATAAGAAATAAAGACCGGAGAGCTGAGTTAGTTCAAAGAACAGACTGAGAAGAGCAGTAAGCAAAAGCGTCTTTTTAAAGCTGCATTTGAAATAATAACGAAGATACATGCCAAAAGGTATGAGCATCAAAACGTTAAAAGCAGGAACGTAAAACGTTGGATCTTTAACTGAAAGAGCCCACGTTGCAGGCTTAGAAATCTCAAAAGGACTTTCTTTTAAGAAATCAAAAACAAAGGAAAAGGGAACCAGATTAAGCATTTGTGTGTAGGTGGTATGCACGGTATCTGGATCTGGCAGTGGCAGAATTACCAAGAAGTACATGGTAAGTAAATACAAGATAAACGAATACACAATCAAAGTTCTAAGCTTATTAACAGAACCGTATTTGCGATAGTTGATAATCATATAGGGCAGAGTGACGAAAAATGCCAAAACAGGAAAGACAAGCATGGCAATTTTGATGGAATTTATATATCCCATTGGATCTCCTGAATAATCCTATTTAAACCCGCTTCAGTAGACAAACGTTTTCCACATGGAAGGTCTGTGGGAATAGGTCTACTGGTGTGACGCTCACAGGTTTGTATGAGCCAATCTCAACAAAGCGGCGCAGGTCACGCGCAAGGGTTGCCGGATCACAAGAAACGTATGCAATAGCGCGCGCAGGCTGCTTGGAAAGTTGCTGTATCACTTCAGGAGCAAGTCCTGCACGAGGAGGGTCAACAATAATCACGTCAGCATCTGTGTCAGGGAATTCTCTTCCTGCGTCTCCACCTACTGCGTCAACGTTATCAAGCTTGGCTAGTTCAAGGTTGCGGCGAAGATCTCTAACTGCTGGACCATAGGCTTCAACAGCAGAAACAAATCCAGCACGCTTTGCCAGAGGAAGCGTAAAGGTTCCTGCTCCACAATAGAGGTCCATAGCCGCATCGTCTGGCTGAACATCCAAACCAGAAAGTGCAAGCTCAACGAGTTTCTCGGCACCTTTAGTGTTGACCTGGAAAAACGAAGGTGCAGAAAGCTGCATTTTCTGACCATCAATAAGCTCGCTCCATGAGCCGGAGCCACTCAGGCGCTCTACGCCTACAACACGGCGTGCCTTACTTGGACCTTTGGTCATAACGCGGACAACACTCGTTGCTTTTACTGCGTCACCCAAAACGCGGGCTATTTGTGTGCGTGGGAAGCCGCTCGGAGCGGTCCAGAGCGCAACTTCAAGCTCTTTAGTGCGTCTAGACACCCTGATGCCAATGCGTTCTATATCAAGCTCGTGAGAGCCCGAGAGATAGGAGAGGGCGCCGCTTACGGCGCCAACAGCCTTCTGGTTGCTTTTATCTAAGAGCGGACAGTCTTTAACACGAACAATGTCCTGTCCGTTAGGTGCATACATACCTACCAGCGTTTTTTTGCCATTGCGCTTAAACGCCAGTTCAATTTTATTGCGATATCCCCATGGTTCACCAGGAGAAACAATATCTTTTACCAGCTCTGAAACATTGTCGTGTGAAAAATGTCCAATACGTTCTAAAGCAGAAACTACGCCGTTGCGTTTCTCGACAAGTTGCTGTTCATAGACAATGTTTCCCCATGGTGTAGCACCTGTAAGCGTTACAAATGGATTGGGTCGAGGCTCTCTGAATGCAGATGCTTCCAAAACCTTTACGAGCTGTGCGCGAGAAAACCTATCTGTGTCCTCTGTAATCTGTACGCTGACAGTATCTCCAGGGACGGCACCACCAGAGATGAAGACTGTTTTTCCTTCTGAAGTATGAGCGATAGCGTCTGGACCATAGCTCATACGTTCAACATGTAAGGTAAGCTCAGACACTTAGTAGACCATTCCCATTGCCTCGCGAACCTCGTCAAGCGTGGTGTTAGCAATAACGTTTGCGCGAGCGTTTCCATCGTGGATAATATCGCGAATAAGATCTGGCTGAGCTGCAAACTCTGCACGCCTCTGACGAATTGGCTCAAAGTAGGCATTAACTGCATCGATGACGTAAGCCTTGAGAGCTCCGCCGCCGCCCATGCCAATCTCCTCAGCAATTACTTTTGGATCACGGCCAGTACAAATACCAGCAGTGGTAAGCAGCGCAGAGACACCAGGACGATTGTCTGGATCAAAGGTAATCATGCGCTCTGAGTCAGTCTTGGACTTCTTGATAAGCTTGGCAGTTTCTTCGGCTGTCATAGAAAGCGAGATAGCGTTACCGTAAGACTTACTCATCTTGCGGCCATCAAGACCAGGAATCAATGGGGTAGAGGTAAGAAGACCAGAAACCTCTGGGAATACCTTTCCGTAGCGCTCGTTGAAGCGACGGGCGATCTTAGAAGTAATCTCAATGTGAGGCAACTGATCGCGACCAACAGGAACAACATTTCCTTTACAGAAAAGAATGTCGCATGCCTGGTGGACAGGATAGGTGAGGAGAAGACCGGTGAGAGCATGTCCAGATGCTTCCTGCTCTGCCTTAACGGTTGGATTTCTATGTAGCTCAGACTCGGTAACAAGCGAGAGGAACGGTAGCATAAGCTGGTTAAGAGCTGGGACTGCAGAATGCGTGAAAATCATAGTCTTTTCTGGATCAATTCCGCAGGCCAGATAATCAATAACCATATTGTAGACATTATCTGCAATATGCTCAGTGGTATCTCTGTCTGTAATAACCTGGTAGTCAGCAATAATAATATTGGTATGAACACCAAGATTTTGGAGTCTTACGCGCTCAACAATAGTGCCAAAGTAATGACCAAGGTGAAGCCTTCCAGTAGGACGGTCACCAGTAAGCATGTTGTACTTTCCTGCATGCTCGGCTAAATCCGCCTGGATTTCATCAGAACGGCGTACAGCTGCTTCATAACTGCCTTCATTTGGCATAGTGACTCCTTGTTAATCTCAAATTTTTGCTTTCATTATTTTATTTCAATAAAAGTATTTTCCTCACACAATCTTTAATTTTATCAGCCTTAATTTCTTTCTGCCCTAATTTCTGTAAGCGGTATTTTTAATGCGTTTACGGAATTATATAAATTTATCATGCAGTATATATAATAAAAATTATCTATAGATTACTCAGGTAATCTAGAAGAAATTATGAAAAATGGAAGATAGTTGGGTGGGGTACTATGATTCTTGGAATGGAGTTTCCGTTAGTAGGAATATTACTTCAACCTGCTTTTTGGATATTACTTTTGTTAATTGTTTTAATTATTTTATTTGTCACCAAGATGGGCAAGTAACAATTTTATAAGTTCGTTTTAAATTAAAGGAAAAGCTCAAATTAATAGAAAATATTTGGTGTGACGTTAGAAGTCATTGTATCGAGTATGACATATAACATCTACTGCTTTCCAAGCTGTTTGCGTTCAAGGGAACGGGCGATAAGGACTTGCTTGCGCAGCTCAGGAATCTTTTTGCCATCCATGGCAGGAGTGTCAGCAAGTTTGTAAGGGATGCCTAGCTCTTCATACTTTTTTACGCCCATCACGTGATAGGGAAGTAGATCTAATCCAATAACGTTATCCCAGTGGGCAATGATTCTACCAACGCCAGCAAGTTCTTCTGGTGAATCAGTAATTCCAGGCACTACAACATGTCTGATAAGAACTTTAATACCTCTACGATTAAGCTCATCGCCAAATGCAAGTGGTCTTTCTGAGCCAACTTCGCAAAGACTAATGTGGCCCTTTGGATCAGAGTGCTTGATATCAAGGAGCACTAAATCTGTGTTATCAAGAACGCGCTCAAATTTTTCTGGAGTTTCTGGATTATACGCAACGCCAGAAGAGTCAAGACAGGTATGAATGCGTCCTTGCGGGTCATTATGAGCCGCCTCAAACAGAGCGCCGATAAACTCAGGCTGAGCGAGTGGCTCGCCGCCAGTAGCCGTAATTCCACCGTTTCTATAAAAAGCTCTATTGCGGTTAAAGGTGGAAAGAATTTCTTTTACTGATGTTTCTGTTCCAATACCAAATTGCCAGGTATCTGGGTTATGACAATAGGCACAGCGCATGGGACACCCCTGGGTAAATACAACCAGGCGAGTTCCAGGGCCATCTACGGTACCAAAGGTCTCAATAGAGTGGACCCGCCCACAAACTGTGAGCGGGTCATTGAGATCCATGTGAGTATCAGAACAAGACATGGACAAGAAATCCTTAGAGAGCGTCGTGGAAGGTACGAGAAATAACGTCGTCCTGCTGCTCTTTGGTAAGGGAGTTGAACTTAACAGCGTAACCAGAAACGCGAATGGTCAGCTGAGGATACTTCTCTGGGTGTGCCTGAGCATCAAGAAGAGTGTCCTTAGTAAAAACGTTAACGTTGAGGTGATGACCGCCCTTCTCGGCATAGCCATCAATCATGTTTACCAGGTTGTCAATCTGCTCGGAAGCTACTTCGTTGGACTGCATGTGTTTCTCCTTACGAGTTTGTTGGCGAGAAGAAACGTGTAGATAGATCTTCTCGCCAGGGCTTGTTATTTACGATCCTCAGCACCTTCAGCTGCGGATGGGTTTGCCTCACAGGCGCAATCAATCTTGTTCTCAATCTGAATATCAAGATTCATATCAGAGAAGTCGATGTGCTCAAGGTCAAGCTCACTGCCATGGAAGTAGACGTCAGAGCCCTTACCAAGAGCATTAGGAATGATTGAGAAGGTATTGGAAATACCGTCTTGTGCGTCGTTGAATGGAAGCTTAGCAACGGATGCCAGGGATGCAACAGCACCGTGAGTATCGCGGTGGTGCATTGGGTTAGCACCAGGAGCAAAAGGAACGCCTGCGCGGCGGCCGTCAGGGGTGTTGCCGGTAGCCTTACCATATACAACGTTAGAGGTAATGGTCAGGATAGAAGTTGTTGGAACAGAATCACGGTAGGTGTGGTTCTGACGAATCATGTTCATGAAAATCTCAACGATGTCATGAGCAATGGTGTCAACTCGGTCGTCATCGTTACCGTACTTAGGGAAGTCACCCTCAGTGACGTAATCGGTAACAAGGCCGGTCTCATCGCGGACAACCTTTACCTTTGCATACTTGATTGCAGAGAGGGAGTCGGCAACAACAGAAAGGCCTGCGATACCTGTTGCAAACCAACGGTGAACATGCTCATCGTGCAGAGCCATCTGGATGCGCTCGTAGCTGTACTTATCGTGCATGTAGTGGATTGCATTAAGAGCGTTGACATAAACGCCTGCAAGCCAGCGCATCATATCCAAGTACTTGGAGAAGACATCGTCGTAATCAAGGTATTCGCCTTCAATTGCACGGTACTTAGGACCAATCTGCTCGCCGGTCTTCTCGTCACGACCACCATTGATTGCGTAAAGCAGGCACTTAGCAAGGTTGGCACGAGCGCCAAAGAACTGCATCTCTTTACCAACGCGCATGGAGCTGACGCAGCAAGCAATTGCGTAGTCATCGCCATGATAGACGCGCATAAGATCATCATTTTCGTACTGAATGGAGCTGGTAGTAATAGAGATTTTTGCGCAGTAGCGCTTAAAGCCCTCTGGAAGCTTGGTAGACCACAGAACAGTCAGGTTAGGCTCTGGGCTGGTACCCATGTTTTCAAGGGTGCGAAGCCAGCGGAAGGAGGACTTGGTAACCATAGAGCGGCCATCAACACCAATACCACCAATGGATTCAGTGACCCACTGAGGGTCTCCAGAGAAGAGCTCGTTGTACTCAGGAGTACGAGCAAACTTGACCATGCGAAGCTTCATAACCAGATGGTCAACAATCTCCTGGATCTCTGACTCAGTGAAGGTGCCACGAGCAAGATCGCGCTCTGCATAGATGTCCAGGAAGGTGGTGTTACGACCAATGGACATTGCAGCGCCATTCTGCTCTTTTACAGCAGCAAGGTAGCCCAGATAGAGCCACTGAACTGCCTCTTTGAAGTTCTCTGCGGGACGGCTCAAATCAAAGCCGTAAATCTCACCAAGCTGCTTAAGCTCCTTGAGAGCACGAATCTGCTCGGAGAGCTCCTCGCGATGACGAATGGTCTTCTCGTCCATGATGGTGCCGGTGCCGTTTTTCTGATTTGTCTTATCAGTGATAAGAGCGTCAACACCATAGAGAGCAACACGACGATAATCGCCGATGATGCGACCACGGCCATATGCGTCAGGCAGACCGGTAATGATATGGGAGTGACGGCATTTGCGCATGTCCTCGGTGTAGACATCAAAAACACCAGCGTTGTGAGTCTTGCGACGATAGGTGTAGAAGTCAACAATCTCTGGGTCAACTTCATAGCCGTAGGCCTTGCATGCAGCCATTGCCATACGAACGCCGCCGTCTACCATCAGAGCGCGCTTGAGGGGCTTGTCAGTCTGGAGACCAACAATCTGCTCAAGTGGTTTTTCAATGTAGCCAGCCTCGTGGGAGGTGATAGTGGAAACCTGCTTGGTATCCATATCAAGTACGCCACCATTTGCGGTCTCTTGTGCAAAGAGATCCATAACATCCGCCCAAAGCTTTGTAGTAGCCTCAGTTGGACCAGCGAGGAAGGAATCATCACCGTCATAAGGGGTGTAATTCTTCTGAATGAAGTCTCGGACGTCAACAGCTCTTTGCCAGTTGCCACCGACAAAGCCGTCCCAAGCCTCCTGTGCTGGTGTTTCCTGCATAACACACTCCTTTTTACACGGACAATGTATATGTCCGCGTTCATGCTGAGCGTGTTGAGTGGAGCATGACCGCTCAGCAGTTTACAAATAGCAATCTTGTGACTAATTTTGACAGCAAGTATGTCTTTGGACAAATGACGTCAAATATTAGTTGTGACCTCTAACTTTACTCAATATATAGTGCTAGACAAGTGACAATTACGCAATATTTTGAGAAGTTAGAAATGGTTTACATTTGCGCAGGTCAGGAATTTGCTAAAAAGAAAGCTATATAAAAATTGTTGAGAATTAGTCACATTTATTGCGACAGGTGTCTGTTTCTTCTCCAAATGTCCACAAAAATGTTGTTATTCTTAGCTAGAGAGGAGGCTTTATGGATACTGCGGCATTAGAAAAACAACGCTTGCGAGAAGAACGCCTAGCAGCAAGAGAAGCTCTTTCTGAGCAAGAGAGGTCCGTGCTTGATGATCGCATTACTCAGAAACTTCTTGCAACCTCTGAATATGCAGAAGCAACTACTGTTTTAACGTATGTTTCTGTTTCATCTGAAGTTTCTACCAGGATGTTTATTGAGTGCGCTCTACGCGATGGGAAAACAGTGGCGGTACCTCGTTGTCTACCTGGACATTGTTTAGAGTTTGTTGCCATCGCTTCATTGGAACAGCTGGTGGCGGCACCATTTAACTTGTTAGAACCAGTAAAAGAGCTGCCTGCTTTAACTGAGGACCAGAAGAACAATTCGATTTGCATTGTTCCAGCGCTTCTTGTTGATGCAAAGGGGTATCGCTTGGGCTATGGTGCTGGTTTTTATGACCGGTTCTTGTCTACGTACCCTGGCAAGAAAATTTGTCTTGCTTACCAGCAAAGTTTGAGTCGGACAACGCTTCCTCATACAGCATTTGATATTGCCGTAGATTTGGTGATAACCGAGTCAGAGGTACTTACGTGTGCATAAAAAACCTGCTGCAATTTAGCATTACAGCAGGTTTGTGTTTCTCGCCAAGTGGTTATAAGCAACTGGCTATGCTTCATCTTTGAGATGAGCCGCCATCAGTTGGATTGCTTCTCTGTAGCTGTCAATTCCTTTACCAGCAACTGTAGTAAAGCATGCGTCTTTTATATAAGAAATGTGCCTAAAGTCTTCTCTGGTAGAGATGTCAGTAAGATGTACCTCAATCATGGGAATTTGCACCGCTAGTGCCGCGTCGAGCAGGGCAACTGAGGTGTGCGTATAGGCGGCAGGATTGATGATAATGCCGTCATAGCTGCCCAAGGCGTCCTGGATCGCATCAACTAGATCACCCTCATGGTTTGATTGATAACACACACAATCAGAGAAACCTTGAGAGAGGGCTTCTTCCTTACAAGTCTCTATAAGGGTTCTGTAGTCAGCTTTTCCATAAACCTCTGGCTCACGAATGCCCAGCATGTTGATGTTTGGGCCGTTGATTATGAGTAGGCGAGGAGCGTCAAGGTCATCCTCATAGTTGTCTTCAAAGTCGTCTGCGTCTAAGTCAGAGGCAAGGCTGTCAAAGTCTTCTTCGTCTTGATCAAGGGTATTTTTTTGAGTAAGCAAAGAGATAAGCTCATCCACCTCTTCGTTGTGCTGAGCGGGAAGATCTGCTCGCTTCTCATCTAACGAACAAAAAGTCTTTTCTGGCTCACCCAAAATGTGATTAAGGGCATCATTTACTTGACGCACAAGATTGGGGCCAAAGACTACCTCAAGTCCGTTGGCGCCTTTTCCTACAATACCAAGAACACCAGTGGCTGTGGCCAGCTGTTCATGGTCTATAAGCGTCATATCATTGATGGAAAGACGAAGTCGCGTCATGCATACTTCGTTGTGAGTTAAGTTTTTTGAGCCGCCTATTGCATTTAGGATCTCGTGAGCAATAGCATTGCTGTCCATTGGATATCTCCCCAAGTATGACCACATATCAAACACTTAACCGTTTGATTTGGTCTAGCATCCTTGTAGTCTTATGAATACACACCTACGAAGCATAAGTATAGGGGCTTTAACGTGCCAAAATTCAAAATCTACAAACCATCCGGTGAACGGTTAAAAAATAACTGCGAACGCTTACTGTTATGTTTAAAGTGTGTCGAGAAGACCCTTGGCATCTGCGTCTGGACTACCGAGACAAGAAAAGGTTAAGTCAGCCCATGCTTCGTAGAGAGGTAGTCGCTTTGCTGCAAGTTCTTGTATGCCAACACTTTGTGAGAGCGGTCTTCCTGCAATAGCCAGGTCTTCAAGCGGGCGCGTAAGATAGACAAGCTTTCCATTTTGACGGAGGAGCTGGTAGTTTGAAGATGTAACAACTACGCCACCTCCACAAGAAATCACTGAGCCACTCATACTGGAAATCTCTTGAATCACCTCATGTTCTAGACGCCTAAATGCTGTTTCACCGTGTGTTTGTAGGTAGGTTGCCGCTTCGCAGTGAGCTTTCTGCTTGATGAGAAAATCAGTGTCTATCCAGGGACGATTCAGGAGTTTTGCCAAAGCTTCTCCTGTAGAGGTTTTTCCAACTCCCGGCATACCAATAAGCACGATATTTTCTTTTGAAGCATGGAGCTCACGCGAGATGTTTTCTATCTGAGAGCCTGATACATCCTGTCTCAAAAAGAGTGAGCTTGCCCTAGCTGCTTGAGCCACCAGCATTTTTAAACCATTTGCATTGAGTATTCCAAGACTTTCTGCGTCTAAAAGAAGCTGAGAGCGCAGCGGATTATAGATAAGATCAATCACGCATTGGAGGGAAGTAAAAGTAGAAAGTTCCTCTTTTGAAAGAGGAGAAACACCAGCATGTGGGAACATTCCTATTGGCGTTGCATTGACAAGAAGATTAGCGTCATAGTGGAGTTTAAGCTGGTCATACGTAATTGCGCAGTCTACATATGAAGAACTTTCGTGAGGGTTCCTGGAGACTCCCACAACATATGCACCACCATTTTTGAGCGCATAGCAAATTGCTTGGCCAGCCCCACCAAAGGCTCCAAAGACCATTGCTTTCTTTTGGCTCAAGTTGACCTTGAGGCTTTTTACCAGATACTCAAAGCCATATACATCGGTGTTGTCTGCTGCTATAAAACCATTTACATTTTTTACCAGGGTATTTGCCGCTCCTACAGCTTGTGCATCCTCAGAAGCTGAGTCCGCAAGAGCACAGGCATCCTTTTTGTAGGGGATAGTAACGTTCAAGCCCTGCCATGGTTGGTCTTTGAGAAAACCCTGCAGCTCAGAAGCAGAAAGCTCATGAAGCTGGTAGGGAAATGACCCCAACTTTTTATGAATTTCTGCCGACCAACTATGAGAGAGTTTCTCGCCAATAAGGCCGTAAGGAGCAAGAGGGGCTGTAGGGTTACTTGAACCTTGTTGTACAGTTTTAGAGCTCACGAGGTGTCTCCTGAACTGTTTTTGCAGCGTTCATCAAAACCTCAAGCAACTCTAAAGCATACGGTTCAAGTTCATTAGAAACAGTGGCTTTAACCTGTTCTCTTTTGGCATCTTCTCTTGAGAAATCAAGAACAGCGAGCTCATGCTCTTTTTTGTAAGCACCAATTTGTTTGGCAACCGTAATCCTTTGCTCAAAGAGGCCAAAGATTTGCGCGTCAATTGAATCGATTTCCTGGCGAAGCGTCTCTAATTGATTAGTCATTGTTATATCCGTTCTGCTCAGAGGGCCAGGAATATAAGGTGTCGAGAAGGGCTAGCGCAAAAGCACTTTCAACACAGGGAACAGCGCGCAAAACTGCAGTTACATCATGCCTGCCTTGAACAATAAGCTGCTCTGGTTCCATAGTTTGAAGGTTTACTGAGTTCTGTGGTAGACCAATGCTCGAGATAGGTTTTAATGCACATCTAAACCAGATGGGAGCGCCTGTTGAAATACCGCCCAGAATACCTCCAGCATGATTGGTAGTTGGCATAACGAAGCCGTTACGCACTTCGTAAGCATCGTTATTTTCAGAGCCAAGGAGATTAGCAACTTCCATTCCGCTACCAAATTCTATGGCTTTAACAGCGGGGACTCCAAAGACTGCAGCAGAGATGGTATTTTCAAGCCCATGGAAATGAGGGCATCCAATACCTGCAGGAACACCCGTTGCCGCACATTCTATGATGCCGCCAACAGTATTTTTCTCAGAGCGCAGCTGTGTAAGGAGTGCGCGGGTTTTCTCGCCAGCTTGAGCATCAAGGAAAGGAAGCTCTTGAGGAGCAGTCTGTCGCAACTGAGTCATTTGCTGCGCAAGCAGCTTATTGGCCTCAAGCGAGTTGTCTACGAGCTCAAGAGGAGTGTCGTTGATGTCCTTTATTCTGAGAACGTGAGCTGCAATAGTAATGCCTTGAGCTTGCAAAATCTGGAGCGCTATGCCTCCTGCAATGCACAGAGGAGCAGTGAGGCGAGCAGAAAAATGTCCTCCACCTGTTTGTTTATAGGTGTCTCCCCATTTTGCCCAGGCAGCAAAATCGGCATGTCCTGGTCGTGGGACAAGCTTTGTGGCTGCGTAATCCTGTGGACGAACGTTTGTGTTAGGTAGCTCCGCCGTGAGCGGGGAGCCATCTAGAATGCCTTCTGCTGAAATTCCTGAGATAAACTGTGGATCATCAGTCTCTTTACGCGGGGTGTCCCAGGGATGCGATGGAGATCTTCTTTGAAGGAATGTCTTGAGAGCTGCTAAATCAACGGCAAAACCAGCAGGTAAACCTTCAATGGTGCAGCGGATTTTTGGAGCATGAGACTCGCCAAAAATAGATACTTTTACTGTTGTCCCAAAAGTTGAGGTCATCATTTATGACTCCAAACTGTGGCAGACGCCACCAAGCTGCTTGAAGTGCTCAAAGAAGAGCGGATACGACTTATTGATTGCCTCGGTATGGGTGATTATGACAGGACCCGTTGCATACGAAGCCAAAGTAGTTGCCATCATCACCATGCGATGATCATTGCACGAGTCTACGATGCAGCTGATGGGCTGTTTTCCTCCCGTGATAATAAGCTCCGTTTGATCGTCAGAGAGCTCAACGGTCACACCAAATGCCTTAAGTACACTGCAGATACTTTGAACGCGGTCGGACTCTTTAAGACGAAGGCGCTGAATATTGGTAAGCCTACTTGTTCCAGGGATAAACGCTGCTAATGCAGCAAGTACTGGGGCAAGATCACACACCTCGGAGACAGAAATGGTAAACGGCCGCAGGTGATCCATCATACAAGCTGCACCTTTTTGCTGGCGAGAAACACGTGCACCCACAAGCGATAACGCGGCTAAGATAGCTCTATCTCCCTGGACACTTTGCATGGAGAGCCCTGTGACCTCTACGCCTTGCCCAATTGCACCTGCGGCAAGCCATGGTGCAGCGTTTGACCAATCTCCTTCGATTGAATAAACGCCTGGACAAACGTAGTGTTGAGGTTCAATGGTATAGGTGGCATTCTTTGCATCAAATTCAGTGGTGATGCCAAAGTCTCTCAATACTTGTTCTGTGATAGCCAGATAGTCTTTTGACTGGATGGACCCTGTAATCTGTAGTGATGAAGATTCGTTTAACAAAGGCAATGACAGCAAAAGTCCAGAAATAAATTGAGAAGAAATATCTCCTGGTAGCTTAAATAAACCATTAGTAAGCTGGCCCGAAACCTCAAGGGTCTTCTCGTCTTGCCAGCTAAAAGACATACCATGGGCAGAGAGTTCTGAGACAAGCGGCTCTAGGGGTCGAGAAAAGAGTCTTCCTTCTGCAGAAATTGTGGCGTTTACGTTTAGCACGCCCAGAAGGGGGAGTAAAAACCTGAGCGTTGTGCCAGATTCTTTGCAGTTAAGTTGCACGTTTTGAGGGCGATTTTGCTCTTTTGCAGGGACAACTCTAAATCCCTGTTTAGTTCTAGCGATAGTGGTGCCTAAAGCTTTAAGACAATCAACAGTTACTTGAATGTCCTCTGAGATGTAAGGACAGGTAATGTTGGTAGTGCCGTTTGCAAATGAAGCGCAGATGAGCGCGCGATGAGCGCATGATTTTGACGGGATGGCTTCTACCGTTCCAAACAAATCATGAGGAGTTATTGAAACATCCATTTTTCACACGCTCCGTAACTAATTGCTTGATGTAAGAATACCGCAGTTGAGTGTCAGAGAAGGATATGGTTAAAATTGTTTGAAGATTAAAGGAGGAAGCAAGTGAATAAGCCTTTTAGCGCCGTAACTCAGGTTTTACGTGGCTATACGTACAATCAGGTTAAAGCTGTCGTTGAGGTTCTTGTTGATTCTCCTGTACATAACGTTGAAGTAACCATGAACACTCCAGAAGCTGCTTCGTTAATTCAGAAGCTGTCCAGTGAATATAGCTCTGATATCAATATCGGCGCTGGTACCGTGCTTACTCTTGAAGATCTTCAGACGGCTCATAAAGCTGGCGCCATGTTTGTTTTAGCACCAACACTGTTCTCTGAAGAGATGTTTGACTACTGCAAAGAGCATGAGATTTTAAGTGTTCCGGGAGCGTTTTCGCCAACAGAGATTGCTCATGCATTTGCTCTTGGTGCAGATATTGTCAAAGTATTTCCCGCAAATGAGGTTAGCTATGGGTATGCTAAAAAAGTATGTGAGCCTCTAGGAAACTTGCCTCTTATGGCAGTTGGCGGTGTTACAACAGACAATATTGCTGAAGTATTTGCTGGTGGATACTCCTATGTAGGAACTGCTAATGGCATTTTCAACAAAAATGACATCTTAGCTGAAGATAAAACCGCTCTAAAACAGTCGGTACGTAAGCTTGCAGAAGAGTTAGAGCGTCTTGGGCGTTAGTTTTCTTTTGCAAGCAAAATGAGCTGTTTAAGTTCTGCAAATGACTTACGCTCAATGCGTACATCACCAATACCGTAGATAAGTGCCAGATCAATAGAATCCGCATGGCTTTTCTTGTCATGAAGTGCCGCAGAATAAAGTTCCTCTACTTCAAATGAGGTGCTGGTAGGAAGGTTATAAGCTTGTGTGAGTGTGGTGATGCTCTCTGCGTCTTCAACAGAACAAAGACCAAGTTTAGAACAGGCTTTTGCCATCATGGCCGTTCCAGCAGCAACACAGGAACCGTGTCCAAGTTCAAAGTTGCTAAGCGTCTCAATGGCATGGCCAAGCGTATGCCCAAGGTTGAGCAATTTTCTTGATCCTGCTTCTTTAAAGTCTGCTTCAACAACCGATTTCTTTATTTCAATGCACGCTTGAATGAGCTCTTGTCTACGCGATACATCGATGACCTGCATGGGGTTTCTCGCCAAAGAGATTTTATTGAAGAGCTCATGTCCCAAAAGAACGCCATATTTAATAAGCTCTCCGCAGCTATCTTGCAAGAGGGGAGTTGGAATAGAATTCAACAGCTCAAGATCAACAATAACTGCCCTAGGATTATAGAAGGCTCCAACAAGATTTTTGCCAAAAGGCAGGTCGATGGCAGTCTTTCCACCAATTGAAGAGTCAATCATCGCCAAAAGCGAGGTGGGGATGTGTACGAGCGCACAACCTCGCATGTAGGTAGCTGCAACAAATCCCGCAAGGTCTCCGATGACTCCACCGCCAAGGGCGACCACAATATCTTCTCGTGTAAAACGATGTTCTGCAAGAATGCCTACCAGCTTTTGATACGACTCAAACGATTTTGCGTGCTCACCTGCGGGGACCATGGCAGTGGTAACAGAGTAGCCAGCTGACTCTAACGAGGTAAGAAGCTCTGTGCTGTAAAGCTTGTTCAAATCTGGATGAGTGACCAAAAAAATCTTTGAACCTGAGGCGTGCGAACAAATAAGCTTACCGGCTTGTGCAAGCAAGTGATGTCCTACATAGATTTGATATGAGTCAGATGTTAGGTCAACAGAAATAGTATTCATGAGCTCCTCAATTGCTGGTTAGTCTCATTTTAGCATGGGAAAATACCAGAAGAAAATTACGCAAACCGTTACAAAAGGCAGTAAGTAGGCTGGGGTATACTTATGCACCATGACTCCGTAGCTCAGTGGATTAGAGCGTTTGCCTCCGGAGCAAAAGGTCGTGGGTTCGAAACCCACCGGGGTCACCACATGCAAAAAACCGGCCGTCACTGACTGGAGATTGTTTATATGTCATTGCAGGGTACTGAAGGTAAGAAAAGTGTACGTTTAGAAGAAACGTATGAAGGTCTGACATCAAAAGAAGTTGCAGAAAGAGTTTCTGCAGGTAAAGTTAATACTAATACAGACGTCAAAACCAAATCTATCGCCCAGATTATTGCAGAGCACAGCTTTACGCTCTTTAACATAGTTAACGTTTTGATGGCGCTACTTGTTGTTGTAACGGGACAGTACAGAAATGCACTGTTCATGACCGTAGTTCTTGCAAACCTGATCATAGGTATTGTGCAAGAGATTCGCGCAAAACGCATGATTGACCGTCTGTCTCTTATGACAGCTCAGAGTGTTTGTGTAATTCGTGACGGAAAAGATACCTTTATCAAACCAGACGAGCTTGTCATCGATGATCTTGTGCGCTTGAAGACGGGCGATCAAATTCCTGCTGACAGCATTCTTGTGTCAGAGCACGTAAGCGTTGACGAAAGCCTTCTAACTGGTGAGGCAGAGCCTGTGCAAAAAACCGCAGGAGATGAGCTACTTTCGGGCAGTTTTGTCGAGAGGGGCAGTCTTGTTGGCAAGGTTTGTCGCGTAGGCCAGGAAGGCTACGCTGCACGTATTAACGCAGAAGCAAAGTTTGTTAAAGAGATCAACTCAGAGATTCTTACCACCATTAAGTCGATCATTCGTGCAGGCTCCATTGCGCTGATTCCGCTGGGTATTGGCCTTTTTGTCCGTACGTATTTCATTGGTCATGCAGATTTAAACGAAGCGCTTCTTTCGATGATTGCCGCAGTTATTGGCATGATTCCTCAAGGACTTGTTCTTCTCACCAGCTCGGTGCTTGCTATTGCAACTATTAGGCTTGGCCAGAAGAACGTTTTGGTTCAGCAGCAATACTGTATTGAAACGCTGGCACGCGTAGATACTCTTTGTTTGGACAAAACGGGTACTATCACCACGGGAAACATGGAAGTTGCTCGTGTTCTGGATGCTTCGTTTAAGCCAATTACTGAGGCTGCAGGCGCTCTGCAAGCGGCTGTAAATGTTGTCGGCGCAAATAAAGATGATGCCAATGACACGGCTACAGCAATTCTTGCCTATGCATCCAAGCAGGGGATTCAAAGCGAGCGTCCTTCTCGCGTTGTGGCGTTTTCTTCCAAGCGAAAGTACTCTGGCTGTGTGACTGAGGACGGAGAGGCATTTGTTATCGGTGCAGCTCAGTTTGTGCTTGGTTCTGAGGCGGCAGATGTAATTGCAGGTTCCGATGCCTTTGCATCCATTGAACGCGTGCTGGTTGCCTGCCGTGTTGACGGCTTTGACCAGAATGACGCTTTGCAGGGAACACCTCAGCTTCTGGGTTATGTGGTGCTCAGGGACCAGATTAGAGAGACCGCCCCACAAACCATCGCTTACTTCCTTGAGCAAGGTGTTGACCTGCGCGTTATTTCGGGAGATGACCCTCGTACCGTCTCTGCTATTGCTGAACGCGCGGGAGTCCCTTATGCCGACGGTTGGGTAGACGCAACTACGCTGCACACAGAAGCAGATATCGCTGCAGCTGTCGAGAAGTACCATGTATTTGGTCGCGTTACGCCAGAGCAGAAGCGCGAGCTTGTTATTGCGCTCCAGAATCTTGGCCATACGGTTGCCATGACCGGCGACGGCGTAAACGACATCCTGGCTCTGAGGCAGTCGGACTGCTCTATCTCTGTTGCTTCAGGTTCTGCCGCAGCTAGAAACGTTGCAGAGATTGTTCTGGCAGATAACGACTTTGCGCACATGCCAGAAGTTGTTGCTGAGGGTAGACGCTCTATCAATAACCTTCAGCGCTCTGCTGCGCTCATTCTTGTTAAGACGGTTTACACGGCAGCACTTGCGCTCTATTGCATTATTGCGCCACCATATCCTTTTATTCCTGTTCAGATGTCGCTGCTTTCATTTGCAACCGTTGGCCTGCCATCGTTTGTGCTGGCACTTGAGCCAAATCACGACCGCGTAAAGGGAAACTTCTTGGTCAACATTTTGCGCAAGTCCCTTCCAGCCTCTATTGCGGTTACCATCACGCTTGCGCTCCTTATGACTGCAGGTCATCTGTTTAAGCTCAACTTGTCTCAGGTGTCTACGATGGCGCTTATCACCACCGCAACAGTTGGTTTTGCGCTGCTCAGAAGGATTTCTTTGCCGCTTACCAAGCTCCGCATTGCACTTCTTGTTGTATGCATTGCCATTGTTGTTGGTGGATGCACGGTAGCACAGGACTTCTTCCGTATTGCACCTCTTACTCCACGTATCTTGCCATACTTGGCACTTTGTCTGGTGATTTCCGTTATCATCTTCAACAGAATTTCCGAGCGTTACATTCACAACTATGCAAAGGATCGATTCTTTGACCTGGTTGTGAGATTAATGGGAGGAAAGTCAACTTATAGCTCTTCTGCTGATACAAACGATTAAACTGAAGCACAAGCAAAGAGTTGTGGAGGGTGTATGCGTTGTCCAAACTGTGGATCTGAGGTCGATGAAGGGGCTTTAACCTGCCCTCATTGTCAGATTGATCTAAGTTTGACCCAAAGGATTCCTGTTACTCAAGCTCACTGGTGCCCTCATTGCGGCGCCTTGGTGCCTGCTGCTGCAGAAAGCTGCCCAAAGTGCGGCCTCCCTCTGCCACAGGCGGTGCCTGCCGCTCGTCCCGCACGAGCCATCAGGCCCACGCGCAACATCTCGCTCCCAGAGATTGACACCGCTCCAGCGCCTGGCGAGAAACACGATCCACTCGCAGACGCAGACCCTAATGCATCATCTTCTGCTGCAGCTGATCCTACTGTTTTGCAACAAATGCCAGCCGACAGCGCTGACCCAGATGCCACCAGCGCGTTTGCCTCGGTAAGTCGCAGACCGGCTCCTCGTTTTGAGTCTGCAATTCCTTCCGAGCCTTCAAAAGAGAATCTTCCTGAGGCAGAAGGAATCCCTCGCACACGCGTTATTCTGCTCTCAGCTCTTCTTGTCACAACGCTGGTAGTAGCTGCTATTTTTATCATTACGCACCCGTGGGACCCACAGGCAACCGATAATCGAGCAAAGGTTGAGGCTCCCGTCTCATCTACTCCTACTACCACTCCTGTTACGCATCTCACAGGTCAAGACACTAGTGCAACTCAGCAAAACACAAGTTCAGATGCTGTTTTTGATGCACTTAATAGCGATTATCAGAAGCTGGGCGATCTCTCAAAGCGCCTTGATGATAACGAGAAAACCTTTGATCAGCTTGCCATTACTGGCTCTGATCAAGAGCGTGCTGATGCTCAGCAGGAAGCAGAGCAGATATCGCTGGATATCAGTAATGTTATCTCTGACCTTTCAAGCCTTGATGATTCCAATGGAAATTATCGTCAGACCATTGAAAATCTTACTAAGCTTGGCAACTGGCTTCGTAATCGCTCTGACGCTTTGAGTGAGGGATGGAAGCGCTCTGTGGCTTCTTCTAATCCTTCTCAGGACAAAGAGCACATCTTGGCGCCAGTCGATAACATCAGAGACTCAAGTGGTTCCAGCTCATACCAGAAACTTTTTGATGAAAATTACGTGAATTGGAAGCCACAAAAGCAGTAAAAATCTACCGTTCAGCTGCTTTAATTTCAAAAATCTCATCATACTGGTAAAATAATTAGGTTAGAAAAGAAGTTCTTTATTACTAAGGGTTTCTCGCGTTTTCTTCTTCTCTTAGATGTAAAGAAGCTTGGAGGAATTATGTTTGGACTTGATCCATTGTATACACCAGAGCGCCAGGTCACTGGTACTGAGGTAGCTGTCTTTGATACCAACAAGGGAATCATTAAGGTTCAGCTTGACGGTAAGGGCGCACCTATTCATGTAGCAAACTTCTGCGAGCTTGCAGAGTCTGGCTTCTATGACGATACCAAGTTCCACCGTCTTGTTCCTGGTTTTGTTCTTCAGGGCGGAGATCCTAATACTCGTGAGATGAGTGTTGAGGATGTCATTTTTGGCAATCCTGGTCCTGATGGAATCCCTGGTACCGGTGGTCCTGGTTATCGCATCAAAGAGGAGTTCACCACCAATCCAAATAACTCCCACGTTGATGGTGCACTTGCTATGGCTCGTTCTCAAGATCCAAATTCTGCGGGTTCGCAGTTCTATTTCTGTCTTGGTCCACAGCATGGCTTGGATTCCGGTTACACCGTATTTGGTACAACTATCGAGGGAATGGACGTCATTTCCCAGTTAAAGGTTGGCGATATCGTCAATTCCATTAGAATTGAAAACGCTTAAAGCCAAGTCGCACAAACTCTTGGAGGATATTGTGAATCAACAGGCATTTGAGTTAGGTAAATCTGCATATGATCAGGGCGACTGGTTTGTAGCTATCAGTCAGTTTGATGTGGCTAAAGAGCCAGGCGAGGTAAACGGTCAGATTGACCACCTGCTTGGTAACGCATATATGAAGCTTGGCCAGTTTGATTCTGCCGCTTCTGCTTATAAGTCAGCACTTGCCGATACGTCATATGGCAAGGTCGGCGCACTCTCCACAAACCAGGGTCGCGCTCTTCTGGCTGCTGGTAGGGTACAGGAGGCAATTGCCGCCCTTACTAACGCTGTCCAGGATGTTTCTTACGCAACTCCTTATAAGGCACAGCTTGCCCTTGGTTCTGCTTACGAGAAAATCGGTGATATTCGTAACGCCGGTATTGCTTACAGAAACGCTGCAGTAGACGAGAAGAACCCTAATCCTTCATCTGCACTCTGCAGTCTTGGTGCATGCTTTATGGGTCTGAATAGACCTGTTGATGCAGTTGAGGCATATCGCACTGCACTTGATTTTGCTAATCCTTTGGAGAACTCCAATAAGATTTATGCAGATCTTGGTCTTGCATATGTTGCAGCTAATCGTATGTCTGAGGCGGTTGATGCCTTTACTCACGCAACCGCAGATGGCAGCTTTGTCCTGTCAAATCAGCAGCAGTCTGCTTTTGATGCTGCTCGTAAGGCAATTACTGCAATTACTTCTGGTAAGCCATCTGAGACCGATGCCTTCCTTCAGGCAGCTGGTTATGGTGCCTACGATCCACTTGATCCTACAGGTATGTCTGGCGAGCTCATTCCTTCTGCAGAAGATACTGGTTTCTTCCAGATTACTGAGCAGGAGATTATTGAGCAGGACAAGAAGGACAAGAAGATTAGGCGTAAGCATCGCCACACCGGTCTTAAGGTATTTATTACCATTCTTATCTTGCTAATCTTGGCTGTTGGTGGTGCTGGTTATGCTTATTACCGTGGCTATGGATGGCCAACCCAGCAGTCTGTTGTTCAGGACATTTTCAACGCTAAGGCACAGGGCACCGATATTGGTCGCTATGTCTCTAGCTCTGTTTCTAGCACCACACTTCAGCAGATTTCTAACAGCCTGCCATCAAGCTCTGCTGTCACCATCAACGGTGTTGACCAGAGCATGACTCACTCAACAGTAAACGCTTCTGTCAGCCTTTCTAACGGCGGAAACGTTGACTACACCATTGAGCTTGTTCGTGATGGTATTGGCTGGAAGGTGGCAAGCGTTACCACTTCGTACGTCAGCCAGAATAACCAGAACTCTGGTACAACTTCTGGTACCAACGGTTCTAACTCGGGAACTACCTCTGGAACCAATGGATCTAACTCCTCAAATTCCTCTAATAGTTCCTCCAGCTCTTCAAAGTCTGGTAACTAGTACTAAACTGTTTTAACTGTTCTTTCTGCAGGATTATTACGCATACGCGTAGCACGTTTGATTGGATATCATGTCTATCTTCGATTCGCTCTTCGGAGAATATGGCGGAGACCTAGCCATCGATTTGGGAACTGCAAATACCCTTGTTGCAGTTCGTGGTCAGGGTATTGTCATCAATGAGCCATCGGTTGTTGCAATCGATAAAAGCGAGAGCCGCGTTTTGGCTGTTGGCGCTGACGCAAAGCGCATGATTGGCCGTACTCCTGGCTCCATCATTGCAGAGCGCCCTCTTAAAGACGGCGTCATTGCAGACTTTGATGTTACTGAGGTTATGCTTCGTTACTTCATCGAGAAGGCACGTGAGCGTAAATATCCTTGGTCACCACGTCCACGCGTAGTTGTTTGCGTTCCTTCTGGCGTTACATCTGTCGAGAAACGCGCTGTTTTTGAGGCAACTATACAGGCAGGTGCACGTCAGGCATTCTTGATTGAGGAGCCTATGGCTGCAGCCATTGGTGCAGACCTGCCAATTGAGGATCCAACAGGCTCCATGGTTGTTGATATTGGTGGCGGTACTACTGAGGTCGCCGTTATTTCCATGGGCGGTATTGTTGTCTCGCAGTCCATCAGAACTGCAGGTGACGAGTTTGATCAGACTATTCTTGAACATGTTCGTGATGCGTATAACCTCTCTATTGGTGAGCGCACCGCAGAAGATATCAAGATCAAAGTTGGCTCAGCAGCTCCTCTAGCAGAAGAGCTTGACGTTGAGGTCAACGGTCGTGACGTCATGAGTGGTCTTCCAAAGACTGTTCGTATTGAATCAGAAGAGATTCGTCGTGCCCTTGATCGTCCTCTTGATGAGGTTACCAAGGCTGTTAAAGATGCTCTTGATGTAACTCCACCAGATCTTGCTTCTGACCTTATGTACTACGGTATTTTGCTTACTGGTGGTGGCGGAATGCTTCGTGGTCTTGACCAGAGACTTCGTGAAGAGACTGGCGTGCCTGTTAACGTAAGCCCAACCGCTCTAGAAAATGTTGTTACCGGTTGTGCAAAGGTTCTTGAGGCTAACGCGTTGTCCGGTGGATTTGTTCAGAGTGCAGGCCAATAAATATGCCATTGTCTAATCAGATCCAGGGCGCTTCATCAGGCCTTGGATCTAACAATAATAAGCATACGGGCGGCCGTAGTTTTATTATTCTTTCGCTGCTTTCAATTGTGTTATTGACGGTTAGCGCTCGTATGGGTGCAGGGGGACCGCTCGAGATGGTTCGAGGCGGCTTCTCTACTATTACCATGCCTTTTAGAATGGCAGGTTCTGCTATTGCTATGCCTTTCCAGGGCATTGGTAACATTTTTAGTAACTTAACAGCAGACCAGCAAACGCTTTCTGACCTTAAGGCAGAAAACGAGCAACTGCGCTCAAGAAACGCAGAGCTCGAAGAGACAAACCAGTCTACGCAGCGCCTGCAGGGTCTTCTCGACCTTAAAAATACTTATAACCTGCAGTCTACAGGCGCTCGTGTCATCTCTGGCTCTACTGACTCGTTCAATAACACCATTGTGATTGACAAGGGAACTTCGTCGGGACTGGCTGTTGGCATGCCAGTTGTTGATAGCGGCGGCGTTATTGGCCAGATTATTGAGTGCGGTCCTACAACTTCTACTGTTCGTCTTATTACTGACGAGAAGAGCGGTGTGGCTGCTATGGTTCAAAGCAGCCGAGCTCAGGGCATGCTTATGGGCTCCGCTTCAAGGCAGATTACCCTTAACCTGATCAACACTAACCAGAAGGTTGCTGTAGGCGATACGGTAGTTACCAGTGGTCTTGGTGGCGTGTTCCCTAAGGGCATTCCTCTGGGTAAGGTTACCAGCGTTGAAGCTGCTCCAGGATCGCTCTATTACACCATTGTTATTGAGCCTTTTGGCAATGTCAGTACCAATGAAGAGGTAATGGTTATCACTTCTCTTTCTGAGGAGCAAAAAGCTACCGCAGATGATATTGCAGAGGCAGATAAGCAAAATACTCCAACAGCAACTAATTCTGACAGTAAGGACAAAGACTCCAAAGACGGATCTTCGGGTTCTTCATCAAGCAACTCTTCTGGCAGTGGCTCTACCAATAACACAACAAATTCCCAGCAGAATGCAACGGTTGCTGCTCCAACGGGTAACACACAACATAACAGCGGAAGAACAGATTAAGGGGGATGTATGCAGGTTTCTGATAGAAATAAAAACACACGCAGCATCGCCGTTCTTGCTGTTGTCTGCTTCATTCTGCAAATTATGCTTACACCACAGGTTTCTTTTGGTGGGGGAGTCATCAATTTTGCACTGATCTTCTCGGCAGCTATTGCCCTGAGATATGGTGGCAAAACTGGCGTAATAAGCGGCTTTATTGCAGGTCTAATCTATGATCTGACTTCTGCCAACCCCATTGGTCTCATGGCACTCTTGCTTGTGGTGAGCTCTTATTTCATGGGCCAAGAGGTAAGAGACAGAATTTCTGGCAATTTTGGTACCTCTATGGGTTTTGTGGCACTTCAAACCTTTGGTGTCACCTTTATGTACCAGCTCATCAACTCTTTGATTGGCTCTGGCGGCAACTTCTTCGAGGGACTGTTGTTTAAGTCTTTCCCCACTATGTTGTTCACTCTTTTGGCTGCTCTACCTGTTTTCTATGTGCTTTCGCATTCCCAAAGATCTCACTCTTCTTTGGGTGGAACAACGCTCTATCGCGGATCTCACCGAGCTCCACAGCGCCTTAAATAAGGGGATAGTATGAATTTCACCCTTGTTATCCTTGCTTGTTGCGCTGTCGCAGCAATTGGTTTGATCATCGTATACCTAACCTTTGGTAGAAAAGATTCGCCATTTACCTTTGATATTGGTGGTGGCGCGCCTAAGGCTTCCGGCGGTTCTGATGGTTCTGCCGAGAAAACCCTCTCGTCCAGACTTATCGGTTTTGCAATTGCCGTCGGCGGTATGTTTGCCGTGCTTATTGGTCGTCTTTGGACCATGCAACTCTTATCGTCAGCTGACTATACTGAGCAAGCAGAGCGCAACCGTACGCGCACGGTTACCACCGCAGCGCCTCGTGGTCGCATTCTGGACAGAAATGGCGTGGAGATTGTTACCAACAGACCAAGTCCAACGGTAGTAGCTCGAGCAGATGTTGCTGAAGACTACGTTAAACTGCAGATTCTTGCCAACCTCTTGGGCATGCCCATGCTGGCGGTGCGCAGAAAAATTATGGATACCTCAGATGGTGCTCAGGCGCTTCGTACCGTTTCTGTAGACGTATCCAGGCGCGTAGTTGCCTACATTTACGCTCACGGTGCTTTGCTTGACGGTGTTTCAATTGAGGAGCGTACGCAGCGCGCCTATCCAAACGGTTCTCTTGCAGCTCATGTTGTTGGCTATACCGGTACTGTTACGCAAGAGCAGCTAGAAAGTAGTAAAACTGCAGATGGCGGCTTTGTGTATGCCCACGGCGATATCGTGGGTCAAACGGGTGTTGAGTATCAGTACGAGTCTGCACTTCAGGGCGTTCGTGGAGAGCAGACGGTGTATGTTGACGCTGCAGGTAACGTATTGTCGCACTCAACGTCCATTGCCCCCCAGAGTGGCTCAGACGTTGTCTTAACCATTGATGCTAACATTCAAAAAGCTGCAGAAGCATCGCTTGTAAGTGTTATTAACACGGTTAGGTCCCAAGACTTCCAGGGCCGTAGTGCAAGCGTGGTTGCGCTTGATTGTACTAACGGCGAAGTCATTGCTATGGCAAGTTACCCAACGTATTCTCCTTCAATGTTTGTTGGTGGTATTGCCAGCTCTGACTGGGACACGCTTTCTTCAGAAGAGGCAAACTACCCGCTGATGAACCGCGCTATTGCCGGCCAGTATCCAACTGGTTCTACTATCAAGGCGCTTACTACCTTTGCTGGACTTAAGTACGGCATTTGCGATGGAAATTCCAGCTGGTATTGCACAGGTTTTTGGACAGGATTTGGCGAGCAATACGGTATGCATTGCTGGCTGCTTTCTGGACACGGCACCGTTAACCTCATTACCGGTATTACTAACTCGTGCGACATTGTTTTTTATGAGATTGGCAAGGGCTTCTTCTACAACAACGATCATCCCGAGGGCATGCAGGAGACATTCCGTGCCTTTGGACTTGGTGCTCTCTCTGGCATTGACCTTCCAGAAGAGGCGTCTGGTCGCGTTCCAGATGCTGAGTGGAAGTGGAATTACTTTACCAGTTCGCCTGATGATGCTCGTAAGTGGCAGGGTGGTGACAACTGCAACCTTGCTATTGGCCAGGGCGACTTGTTGGTAACCTGCCTTCAGATGGCAAATGCGTACTGTGGCATTGCAAACAGAGGTCCAATTTATAAGCCACATGTTCTGAAGAGCATTAACGCCAGAAACGGTAACGGCTCTGTTATTGAGTACAAAAACGAGGTCATTCTGAGCCCAGAAGAAAAAGATGAACACCGAGACATTGTTGCTCGTGGTCTTTACGGCGTCGTCTATGAGGAGTCCGCTTCTCAGACTATCCACTGGACCAACCTTGATGTCACGGTTAATGGCAAGACGGGTACTGCTGAGCAGCAGTCTATTGGCGAGCCAGTTGGTTGGTTTGTTGGTTATGCGCCTGCTGATAAGCCTCAGTACGTTGTTGCTGCTAACCTTGACTGTGCGCCTTCTGGTGCAGGTTCTGGTATGTATATTGTTCGAGACGTCTTTGGCGCAATTTATAATCAGCCAGACAATGTTGGTAGGTAAGGAGGCGAGAAACCCATGGCACTTGATTCATCTGCAGTTACAAAACAGAGAATGAACTCTCCCTTTAGAAGGCGAGGAGGTATTCCTTCAGGCGGTCTTGCTAAGAAAGAGAGACTTACTGGTAAGAATATTCTGAACAATCTTTATCTAGCGCAGCTTGTTCCCGCGGCTCTTCTCGTCCTCATTGGTATTGTGGTTATTTGGACCGCATCAATGAACATTGCCGAAGCTAGTTTTCCTAGGCATCTTTTGGGTATTGGTTTGGGCCTTGTTTTTGCCACGCTTATGTGGCGCTATGACTATAGAGCACTAGCAAATATGACAAACGTGCTGCTTGTCGGCGTTGTTGTATTGATGATTTTGCCTAAGGTTCCAGGCTTTGGTGTCTCGGTCAAGGGTATGACTGGTTGGGTTAATATCCCGTTTGTTGGCTTTAGATTTCAGCCGTCTGAGCTGGGAAAAATTGTCACAATCTTCCTTATGGCATCGGTGTGTGCTCAGTATAACGGCAAGGTAGAAACACTGAGAGACTACGTAAAGCTTTGTGGAACGCTGATGGTTCCCTTTGGCTCCATTATGCTTTTGCCTGACCTGGGAACTGGTCTGATTATTTTGGTTATCGGAGCTACTATCATCATTTGCTCTGGCGCAAAACGTTCTTGGATTCTTGTGACCGTTCTTTTGCTCATTGCTGTTGTAGCTCTTGTTGTTGTGACTTCTATGATTCCTGGTATTCCTCACATCCTTAAGGAGTACCAGATGAAACGTCTTACCGTCTTTTTGGATCCATCCGTTGATCCGTCAGGAGATGGCTATAACCTGCAGCAGGCAAAGATTGCCGTAGGCTCAGGCGGATTTATTGGAAAGGGACCAGGTAACGCTACGCAGGCAAGTGGTCGATTCTTGCCTGAGGCACACACAGACTTTGTTTTTGCGCTCTTCTCGGAAGAGTTTGGCTTTCTTGGTGCATTTATTATGCTTTCGCTCTTTGCGTGGATGATTTTTGCAACCATTCTGTTTGCTATGAAGACCGAGAATACCTTCTCTAAGCTGGTGCTTGTTGGTTGTGCAGCCATGTGGTCGTTCCAGGTTTTGCAGAATGTTGGCATGTGTATTGGTATCATGCCTATTACTGGTATTCCATTGCCTTTTATCAGCTTTGGATCAACATCGATGATTGCCCAGCTCGTTTCTGTAGGAATCGTCCAGTCTGTTTACAGACATAGAACAAAGGCGGCATAAGCCATGGCAAAAAGAAACAGCTTGGGCAAACTTGCTACCTCTGTATTACAAGAATTCCGCGGGTCGCTTTCATCTCTAGAGCCAACTTATACGCATATCTACGTTGATTCCCTTGCTTCTGAAGAGGTAATCCTGGCTGTACATTCGTATTTTATGCCAGAGAGAACAGATGCAACGGTGCGCGTCTCTAAACTTGCCGATGGCGTCTCGTTTACCTCTGGAGGCACTGGTCGTGCGGGAAAGAACGCCGCTATTCCTGATATTGCGGTGATTATTCCTACACCAACATCACAGTATGAGGACGCCCTTACCATGTTGGTAAGCCATTCAATTCCATGTGCTGTGGTTGTTGAGTCTGCAGTTGAAGCACCAAAAATTGCTGATACGCTCTACAACACAGGGCTTATCAGCATCATTGCAGGTACTACTGAAGAAGTGCTCTTTGATCGACTCTCTTCATGGATTGCAACTGCAACAGAAAAATCAGTCTCTTTTGCGGCAGCGTATCCTCTTTGTAGAACTCAAGTGGTCAAACAGATAACTGCTGCTTGCGCTAAAGAAAATGCAGCTATTGGAGCTGTGGCGATTGTCCCTGGCTCTGATATGCCGCTGATGACTGCACGTCAGATCAGACTGGCACTTGATATTACCGCCGCCTATAACATCAATATGAGTGTTGAAACCATCGCCGAACTTCTCGGCGTTGTGGGTGCGGGCTTTGGATACCGTACGGTTGCACGCACGGTCGCAGGCACAGTTCCAGGGTTTGGCTGGGCGCTTAAGGCTGGCATGGGGTACGCAGGTACTCACACTACTGCTCGCGTCATTCACGCGTACGCTCGCAAAATTGCCGAGAAACGCAATGGGGTAGCAGCTGATTCTTCTACTAAAACTGGCGCTTCGAGTGCTTCTACAGATGCAAGCGCAACAGCAGATACAAATTCACAATCAAATACCGTAGAGATAGCAACCACACAGTCCCTCGCCAAAAGATAGAAAGTTGACTATCGTGCGTGTTAAACGAGAAAATCTCTTCCATCTCATTGAGCCCATGCTTCCGCATGTCGAGAAACCCTCAAGATACTTAAATCACGAGTGGGGAGCAGTAGAGGAGCAAGAAGGTCCTTTTCACGTTTGTATGGTTTACGCTGACGTGTACGAGGTGGGTCAGCCTAATTTGGGCATTGCCATTCTCTATAACGCTTTGAATAAGGCGCCTCATATTTCTTGTGAGCGCGCCTATCTGCCTTGGACCGATATGGCAGCTTTGATGCGCAAGCGCAATGTTCCTCTGCTTTCGTTGGAGGGTGCTGCGCCTTTAGCATCTTTTGATGTAGTGGGCTTCACCCTTGCGCATGAAATGATCGCAACCAACATTATAGAAACGCTTGATTTATCAGGCATTCCATTGCTCGCTGAAGAACGTGATGAAGAGGACCCACTTATTTTTGGTGGTGGTCCTTCTGTTTGGAACTCAGAGCCTGTAGCTCCGCTCTTTGATGCAATTCTTTTAGGTGATGGCGAAGAAGCCCTGGTAGAGATGTGCGAGTGCGTGAGAACTTCCAAGCTTGAAGGAGTTTCTCGCCAAGAGATTTTGCAGAGGTTGTCTGAGATTCAAGGTGTCTACGTGCCGTCGCTTTATCAGATTGTGCACGATAATACCTCAACACGCTGGGGATATGCGGTTCTTAAAGAGGGAAGTAGTGCACCAAGCGTGGTTTATAAACGTTGTCTGCCAGATCTTTCGGTGACTGACCCTGTGGCCCAGCGCATTGTTCCGTATACCGAGATTGTGCAAGACAGGCTGGCGCTTGAGATTCAGCGCGGCTGTGCTCGTGGCTGCAGGTTTTGTCAGGCTGGCATGACGTATCGCCCTGTTCGTGAACGTCCAGCTCAGCAAATTGTTAAAGCAGGCGAAGAGGGCCTTTTGAAGAGTGGCTATGACGAAGTTTCACTTACGTCGCTCTCTACAACGGACCACTCTCAGTGCGGCTATATTCTTCGCCGTATGAATTCTGACCTGCGTAAACGTGGCGTGCGTATCTCTATCCCGTCACAGCGTATGGACGCGTTTGGTGCAGAGATGGCAGACGCTGTTTCTACTTCAAGGCGCGGCGGCCTGACGTTTGCGCCAGAAGCGGGTTCTCAGCGCATGCGTGATGTCATCAACAAAAATGTTACCGAGGATGACCTTGAATCCGCTGCAAGAAACGCGTTTGAAAACGGTTGGCGCCGCATGAAGCTCTACTTTATGATGGGCCTTCCGACTGAGACTGACGAGGACATCCAAGCTATTCCTGCAGTTGCAAAGCGTATTTTGGACATCGGCCGAGAAATTGGTGGCAAGGGCGTTACGGTTTCTACCTCAGTTGCCGTGTTTGTACCCAAGTCCTACACGCCATTCCAGTGGGTTGGTCAGATTTCTCGTGAGGAAGCCCAGCGTAGGCAGCAGTTATTGTTGTCTTCTAACCACGATAGGGGACTCAAGATTGCCTATCATGACTCCGGCACTTCGCTGGTAGAAGGCGCGCTCTCAAAGATGGGTCGCGACGGCTTTGATCTGATTTACCAGGCGTGGAAAAATGGTTGCAAGTTTGATGCGTGGACCAGCGAGTTTAATCTTGACGCTTGGAATGCAGCTGCAGAAAGTCTGGGTTTCTCGCTGTCTGATATTGCAACAGAAACCTTTGATATCCAGGCAAAACTTCCTTGGGACCATACGTCTCCTGGTGTGTCCAAGGGCTACCTACAGCGAGAATACCGTCGAGCAATGGATGAGGTCACCACACCAGACTGTACGTTCACGTCTTGTACGGGATGTGCGGTATGCCAGACTTTGAAGGTCGACAACGTTTTGATGGGGGTGCGCTCATGACGGATACACAGCTAGAGAGCGTGGCTCCTGAGGCGGTTGAACCAGCGAAGAAAGACTGGCGCGCTGGTAGGCCACAGATTCAGCCAGAGATTATGACGGAGCGTGGAGCAGAGATTTTTAGGCTTCGCGTGGCTTACAAGAAAGACGACCGCCTTGCGTTTTTAGGACATCTTGAGCTTATTGGCACTATTGAGCGCTGTGTTCGTAGAGCCCAGCTGCCGTTTAGGGTAGGTAATGGCTTTGCAAAGCGCATGGGCGTCCAGTTCTCTCAGGCGCTTCCCGTTGGCGCTTCGTCTGAGGCGGAGTACTTTGACTTGAAGCTCACAGAATATGTGGACCCAGATGAGGCGCTAGAGAGGCTGTTGTCGGCAACGCCTCCCGCGCTTGCACCGTTTGCTGTCAGCTACGTTGACCGGTCGCTGCCAGCGCTTGAAGCATGGTTGAATGCCGCTCACTGGAGATGCGACATTTTGGGAGAGGGCCTTAAGTCCGAGGCGTTGCGTTGGGGGTTTGAGGATCTTCTCGCCAAAAAAGAGCTGACGTACATGCGCGGTGACAAGCAAAAAGTGGTCAACTTAGAGACAACGTTTGCTGGTTACAGCATCTCTGAGAGCTCATCTAATACGTGCATTTCATTTGAGCTTGATACGTTGCAAGATCCACGGGCAGCGCTTAGACCTGCGGTTTTGATCTACGAGGCGCAAAGAATTGCAGCTCAAGCAGGAGTGGATGGACTGCAAGGTATTGACTCGTTGAAGGTATGTCGCACCTCACAGGCACATGTTTCAGAAAATGGACTCCTTGTGAAGCCTCTATAACATGTAGTTTTGTCTTGGAATTTTCTGAAATATGCAGTAGACTATTTCGAGTTGTGTTTCTCGCCGAGGGACATGGGACACCGACAGTTTCCCGCGGATGCCACAGGTCACGGCGGCGAAGATCTTTGCTCGGATCTTCAGAAATGCAAAGATAGTATTAATCGTTGCAAGAATCAGCAATGAAGGGTTACACACATGTACGCAATCGTAGCAACTGGTGGCAAGCAGTATAAGGTTGCCAAGGGCGACGTAATCAGCGTCGAGAAGCTTGATGCGCAGCCTGGCGATAAGGTAAAGCTTGATGTTCTTATGCTTAACGACGGCAAGAAGGTTGTTGCTGACGCTGCCACTCTTTCCTCTAAGAAGGTTACCTGTGAGGTTCTTGAGCAGTACAAGGACAAGAAGGTCCTCGTCTTCAAGTTCCACAAGCGTAAGCGCTATCACCGCGCCAACGGTCACCGTCAGAACCTTACTAAGCTGAAGGTTACCGCGCTCCCTACCACTCGTAAGGCTGCTGCTAAGGCATCCGACGAGTCTGCAGAGTAATTGGTCACTTCTGATATTGAGATAGGCAGGTAGCATTTATGGCACACAAGAAAGGTCTCGGCTCTTCCCGCAATGGTCGCGACTCACAAGCACAGCGCCTTGGCGTTAAGATTTACGGTGGTCAGGCAATCAAGGCTGGCCAGATTATCATCCGTCAGCGTGGTACTCACATCACTCCTGGCGTAAACGTTGGTCGCGGCAAGGATGACACTCTCTTTGCACTTTGCGATGGTGTTGTTGAGTTCAAGAAGGGTGCTAAGCACGTCGTTAACGTCGTTGCTGCTGAGGCATAAGTTTTCTTGAACATTCGCAGTTCATTCAAGGGGTCCTTCGGGACCCCTTTTTTGTTTCTCGCGGTATCTTACGCGTACTGTTCACAGTTTCTAATTTGTTTCCAAATTTATTTCTTGACACAATCTGGCAAAGTAATGGTATTCTTCTTACATTGCAATTTACGCTCTTGGGAGGAGGACATATCATGCGCGCTACAGGCACTCAGCAGTGGTGGTGGAACAACTTGTCTTTCTCCGGTCAGCGATGAGTTGCTTCTGCATACGCATTTAGAGGCTCTCGGGTGACCGAGAGCTTTTTTTGTGCGTACGTTTCTTGCTAAATCCGGATGGCGAGAAACCCGTGTTGTTAAAAATTTGTTTGTACGTTTTTAGTTTTGCGTTAAAGGAGTTTGTATGTCTACAGATAATCTCAATGAGGTTAACACCGCAGGCACAGAGACAGGATCTGAAGAGCAGGCACCACGTGTTGTTGCTGTTTCAAAAAATGCAGGAGTATTGGACGTTACTTCTCTAGTCCTTGTTGCCGTCCTTATTGCTGCTGGTTTTATTCTTAACCTGACCGTTGGTAAGGCAATTAGTGCTATTGGAATTGGTCCAGAGTTTATTATTTCTTCGTTCTGCCTGGCTATTCTTTTGCTTAAGCCAAACGCTGTTCAGAGCCTGGTTATTGGTCTTATCGCAGCTACCGTTATTCAGCTGACCACCTCTGTCCCTGGTGCTGATTTTGTTGCAGAGGGTGCAGCTTCACTTGTTATGTTTGCCTTCACAAAGTCCGCTCTTGCAGATAAGCCAGTAATGCCAGCAATTGGTTCTTTTGTAACCACTCTTATCTCTGGTCTGATTTTTGCTGCCATTGCTATTCCAGCCAAGGGCGCAACTATTGAGCTTTTCTACGTAATGCTTCCCGTCATCGTGGGAACTGCATTCTTTAATGCTATTGTTGTTCAGGTTCTTGCGGCACCTCTTAAGAAGGTTTTGGGTCGATAAGTTCTTAGATACTCACATATTTCCTGGAGAACACTGTGTCAATTATTGAAGTTCAATCTGTGTCATACAGCTATCCTGATAGCTCAGCGCGCGCTCTTAATGAGCTGTCGCTGAGTGTTCAGGAAGGTGACTTTGTAGGTATTGTTGGCCCTTCTGGTGCAGGTAAGTCTACGCTTGCTCTTGCACTCTCTGGTGCCATTCCTCATCACTTTAGAGGTAATTTCTTTGGCAAGATTCTTGTCTCTGGAATGGATACCTGTACGGTTGCCTTAACTGATATCTCTAAGATTGTGGGATCCATCACCCAAGATATCAATGCGCAGATGGTTGC
The DNA here is from genome assembly GCA_963544885.1 of uncultured Atopobium sp. Lineage (GTDB taxonomy): Bacteria > Actinomycetota > Coriobacteriia > Coriobacteriales > Atopobiaceae > Lancefieldella. The sequence goes on from CAUUHE010000001.1 coordinate 40,375, forward strand.
TTCAATTGTTGAGGATGAGCTTCTCTTTGGTCTTGAGAACTTTGCTGTTCCTCATGCAGAAATTCCAGAGCGCATTACCTATGCTCTAGAGACAGTTGGCATTGCTAACCTTCGCTTTAGAGAGATTGCTTCTCTTTCTGGTGGACAGAAACAAAAGGTTGCTATTGCAGCACTTTTGGCACTACAGCCACAGGTTATGGTACTTGATGAGCCAACAGCAGCTTTAGATCCAACGTCGTCTGAGTTAATCTTCCAGACACTTTCAGAGCTCAACAAAACCAAAGGTATTACGGTTGTGGTAATTGAGCAAAAAGTAGGTCTTCTCGCCAAGTATTGCTCAAAGATTGCCGTTATGGACAAGGGTGCCATATGTGCTTTTGGCAGCGGTGAGGAAGTGTTCTCACAGGTAGATCTGCTGCAAGAGGTTGGTGTTGACGTTCCTCGTTGCGTGCGCGTCTCAAAGGGTGTCCACGAGCTCTCTCATCAGTCTGAGTATGCTCATCTACTCAGCGAGGCTGACCAGGCTGTCTGCGATGAAACCGCACTCTCAGTTCAGTCAGCCGCCAAGCAGCTTGCGTGCTGTGTAGGCGCTCTCCAGCATCGCAGCATTTCCCTTACAGAGAACCATGAATCACCAGCTGCTGATGCTGTTGAGCTAGCGGGGGAGACGTATCTTCCAAAAATAGATGGTCCTGTGGTTGCTGAGTCGAGCGGACCATTTGACAGGATTGGTGTTCTTCAAGACGCAGAGCAGCCAAGTGTTCAATCTGTTCTTGACGTTATTGACGCCACCTTTAAATATCAGAATAGTACTGATGGTGTAGAGCGCGTTTCTCTCAGTTTGCATCATGGTGAGCTCGTTGCTCTTGTTGGCCAAAACGGTGCCGGCAAAACAACTCTAACTAAGCTGGTAAATGGCCTCTTGCGTCCTCGATCAGGAGACATTCATATTAATGGTGCCTCGTGCAAGGATTGGAAGACATCGCAGATTGCCCAGCATGTCTCAACGCTGTTCCAAAATCCCGATTACCAGATTTGTAAAGAGAGCGTTCTTGAGGAGATTGCGTTTGGTCTTGAGCTCAAGGGTGCGTCTGCAGAGGATGCCCGATGCAAGGCACTAGAAGTCATTGAGCGTATGGGGCTGGATGCAGAGGGGTCTCCGTTTATGCTTTCTCGTGGTCAGCGTCAGATGGTTGCGCTTGCGTCTGTGGTTGCCTGCGAGCCAGATATTCTTGTGCTTGACGAGCCCACATCTGGCCTGGATTACAAAGAGTGTATGCAGGTCATGAATATGGTCAAATCACTGTGCGAGAAGGGCTGTGCAGTTCTTATGGTTTGCCATGACATGGAGGTTGTGCTGGACTTTGCCACAAGAATTGTCGTTATGGCACATGGTAGCGTGTTAGACGATGGGGAAGTTGCACAGATCTTCTCGGCAGATGAAGTTTTGAAGGAAGCATACGTTGAGGCTCCTCAGATGATTCAGCTGTCAAAGCTTGCAGGCGCGCACGTAGATCCGTCATTTGCTGGGCTCAGTAGTGCTCCCGAGGTGCTGGAGGCATTACAGCATCAGTTTGAGATTGCTCGTATTGCGGCAACGCTGAATGGTAAGGAGGCTCCTCGTGGGTAGCGTTATTGATTACACCGAAGGAACAAGCTTCCTTCATAAAGCAAATCCTGTAGCCAAGCTTGTATTTGCACTTGAGCTCTTTGTAGCTGCCTTTGCCGCTCAAGGAACGCTTGAGGTGCTTGCAGTGCTGGCACTCACCATTCTTGTGGGAGTTGTCTCACAGAACGCTCAGAAGACTTTTAAGCTGGTATTTGGCTTTGCAGTCTTAGGTTTTATTCTGTGCGTGGTGCAGACGCTTGTTGCCCCTGCTGGTCAAGTGCTCTTTTTATGCATCACGGTAGGTGGTTTAGAGCGCGGCTTTAACGTTGCTCTCAAAACAATCGCACTGGCGCTGCCGCTGCTTTCTATGCTTTCGCTGATGCGCGTGGAAGACCTGATGAATGCGCTGGTAGAAGTGGCGCATGTTCCATATCCTTATGCATTTACCATTGCAACTGTTTTACGCTTTGTACCTGTCTTTGCTTCCGAGATGAATCACATTATGGAGGCTCAGATGGCTCGTGGTGTTGAGTTTGATACCAAAAATCCACTTAAGAAGCTCCAGCTCACCATGCCCTTGATTGTTCCTCTGCTGGTAAGCTCAGTTAAAAAAGCTGATGCTTCAGCACTTGCGGCTGAGCAGCGAGGTTTTTATCTAAGGAACGCTTCATCTGCATTTAAACGCTATCCTTTGGCTCCATCAGACTTTGCTTTGATGATTCTTGGCGTTGCGGTAATTGTTGTTATCCTCGTGTTTGCATAAGAACTTCTCGCGTTTTCACTGTGCTTCGCTGGTAAATGCCGTAACATTAAGGTATTAGAAGGAGGACACGTGGAAACTTTCACTGATCTTTGTCATATCAACGTCAAAGGCGGAGACGGCGGCGCAGGTTGCATGTCGTTCCGTCGAGAAGCATATGTACCTAAAGGCGGCCCTGATGGTGGCGATGGTGGTCACGGCGGCAATGTTGTCATTGTTGCAGATCCGCAGCTCTCGTCCCTGATTGATTACCGCTATAAACATCACTTTAAAGCAGAGCGCGGCACTCACGGTAAGGGAGCTCGCCGTCACGGTTCTGACGGACAAGATTTGCTGCTCAAGGTGCCTCTGGGAACCGTTGTGCGTGAGCTTGATCCTATTACACAAGAGCCTCTCTACGAGATTGCTGATCTTACCTCCCCAGGTGAGCAGGTAGTTGTTGCCCCTGGTGGCAACGGCGGCCGCGGCAACATTCACTTTGTTACCTCGGTAAGGCGTGCACCAGCATTTGCCGAGAAGGGCGAGCCAGCTCAAGAGCACTGGATTGAGCTAGAGATGAAGCTCATGGCAGATGTGGCCTTGGTGGGTATGCCTTCTGTTGGTAAGAGCTCTCTGATTGCACGTATCAGTGCTGCTCGTCCAAAGATTGCTGACTATCCTTTTACCACCCTTGTTCCAAACTTGGGCGTTGTTCGCGCACAGAACGGTCAGTCGTTTGTCTGCGCAGACGTTCCCGGTCTTATCGAGGGTGCCTCTGAGGGTAAGGGCTTAGGTCACCAGTTCCTTCGTCATATTGAGCGCACAGCCCTTATTGTCCATATGGTTGACGTTACGGGCGGCTATGAAGGCAGAGATCCTGTAGAGGACTATCACGCCATTAACGAGGAGCTCAAGGCTTACGCTTCAAAGCTCGCTGATCGCCCTCAGATTGTGGTAGCAAACAAATGCGATATGCCTGGTACAGAAGATGCTATCGAAGCGCTCAGAAAAGCTGCAGAGGCTGACGGTAGAACTTTCTTTGCTATCTCTACGGTAACTGGTTTAAATCTTGATGACTTTGTTACTACCTGTGCTGCAGAAGTGGCAGAGCTCCGCAAAGAAATTGCCATTACTACGCCTACGGTTGATCGCAGCGAATCTTGGGAGAATCAACGTCTTCGTCGTGACAGCAAGCTTCGCATTGAGCGAGAAGAACGTCATGCGTGGCGTGTCTCTGGCGGCCAAATTGAGCGTATGGTTATTCAGACCGATTGGGACAATGATGAGGCTGTGGCATATCTACAGCGTCGTCTTGATCGTATGGGTCTTGAAGTACAGCTGGCAAAGGCTGGTGCAGTTGATGGCGATGAAATTCGCATTCTTGAGCTTACCTTTACCTATGAGGATCCGACCAAGCCAAATACAGATGGCATAGAGATTCCTGATGAGGACGCTTCAGATCAGCAATTTGAAGATGTTGAGTTTGAAGAGGCTTCATCTGATGCGTCTCATGTAGCTGAGGCTTCTTCAGAAACTGAGTAGAGTATGGCAGCCGACGTCTTAAATAACATGCACCCTGGCCTGCCTCGTTTGGGACAGGATAAAAACCGCACCTATCGTCTGGGAATCATGGGTGGAACCTTCGACCCCATTCATAATGGTCACTTGGTAGCCGCTGAGCAGGCATATGATGATTTGGATCTTGATGTGGTTGTCTTTATGCCTGCTGGTCGCCCTGCGTTCAAACAAAATAAGGGAGTTACCAGGGGAGAAGACCGTTACTCAATGACGCTTCTGGCAACCTCGGATAATCCTCATTTTGTTGCTTCTCGTTTTGAGGTGGACTACGAGGGTATTACGTATACCGCTGATACGCTTAGAAGATTGCGCAAGGTATATCCGTCTAACGTTGAGTTTTTCTTTATTACCGGTGCCGACGCAATTGCTGATATTGTTACGTGGAAAGATGCGCAGACGGTCGCAGAACTTGCTCACTTTGTTGCTGCAACACGTCCTGGTTATGAATTAAGTCGTGCTCAAAAGGTTATTGTGGATTCACCGTATGACTTCAAGGTAACTTATCTTGAGGTTCCTGCACTAGCAATCTCATCAAGCTATTTGCGCAGTAGAGTTCAAAAAGGTCAGAGCCTTAGATATCTGACTCCCGATTCAGTTACAGGCTATATTCATAAGCATGGCCTTTACGGCGCTGATACAACACCGCTCAATTAAGTAGTTAAGGCTCAAGAAACCTGCTGCTCAGAGATTTATACGCTAGCAGCAAGGCAGTGTCATACAGATACATATGTGGCTTGATTCAAAACTTTGTAGGACATAATGGAAAGAACACTTATAGCAAAAGATATTGTCTACACCTCAGAACAACAGGCGCTCATTGATCAGCTTGAGTCTGATCTAAAGTCTCATATGCACCACAAGAACCCTAAGCGTTTTGCACACTCTATTTCTGTAGGACATTGTGCAGAAACCCTCGCGCAGGTCTATGGCGCAGATATGTTTAGCGCTCGTGTGGTAGGTATTTTGCACGATTGGGAGAAACTTCTTTCTGATGCAGAAACTATTGAACTGGCAGAGCGCTTTCGTATCCAAACAGCAGCTCCGTATCAGAAAATCGTAGGACTCTTGCACGGTCCTCTCGCCGCAAAAACCCTGCCGGCAATCTATCCTTGGCTTTCTGATCAGATGCTCAGTGCTATTCAAAAGCACACTGCAGGTGATTGTCAGATGAGCAAGCTGGACAAAATCCTGTACGTAGCTGACCTTATTGAGCCCTTGCGACCAAGTTTCAAGTCAGTTGAAGAGGCACGAGAGATATATTTACACGGCGGTTCTCTCGATGAGCTTTATGAGACGGCGTTTTGTGGCGTTATGATGTATGTTATTTCTACTAGAAGTTATTTGTATCCAAACTCAATTGCCCTATACAATGAGATGATTGAAAAGACATCTGAGTAGCCTAGCTACATGAGAAAACGGAGAAATTCATGGCTGTAACTTCACTTGAGCTTGCAAAGACTGCTGCAATTGCTGCAGATCAGAAGAAAGCTGAAGATATTCTTGTACTTGATCTCACTGGTCTCAGTGACGTTTGCGATTATTTTGTTATCTGTACTGGTGGAAATGCTCGTTTGGCTGACGCTATTGTTGATGAGGTTCGCGAGAAGGTCACGGCAAATTGCGGCGTTCGTCCAATTTCTACTGAGGGCCGTGACGGCCTTAATTGGATTCTGATCGATTACGGCTCAGTTGTAGTTCACGTATTCCAGCCTGAGGTAAGGTCTTACTATCGTCTTGAGCGACTTTGGGCAGATGCTCCTCGTGTAGAGCTGGATATTGAGGGCGCTATGACTTCTGAAATTCCTTACGCTGATCTTCCAGAGGATGCTTTGGCTCCAGCCTTTGAGCTTTCCGAGGATGACCTGGTAGACAATCTTCCAGAATCTGCTGATCCTACTGAGTAGGTTTAGCGTCCTAGATTTGCTCGTTTTTGCCTGTAGGCATGGTGTCAGAAACGCGATGCTCAAAGCGTAGGTCTCTACCATATTGCACAGCGTCTGCACCAAATTTATCTTTGAGTTTATCGGTTACCTCGGAGAGATGACGTAAGTCACTCCGAGGTTTCTTTTTTGTTGTGGGTCCAGAAGCCGCCGCATCAAAGGTGTCTTCAAATTGATCAAAAAGAGACGTTTGAACAGGCTTGCTCTGTGTCTCATCTGTAAATGAGCTTATGCCAACACCAAGTAGTCTTACCGGTTGTCCTTCTTTCCAAATGGTTGAAAGAAGGCCAACGGCGACCTCTGCAAAGAGATGCTCATCATCAGTTGGGGTAGGCATTCTTTTTTGAGCGGTATGAGACTCCGTTGCAGAGGCTTTTACCTTAAGCGTTACGGTATAACCTTGTAACTGTTTTCGGCGAAGACGTCTGCCTACAACACCAGAGATGTGTCTGACGGCTTCTTCTATTTCTTGTTTATCAAACAAATCTGTTTCAAAGGTTCTCTCGTTAGAAACAGATTTAACATCGCGAGGTTGAGCAGCTTCATGGACCTCTGAAACTTCTTTTCCTTGTGCGCGCAAAATCATCTTTGAGGCAGTATTGCCAACAAGGGAAGTCAGATACGTTGCATCTGCTCTTGAGAGTTCTCCAAGCGTTTTGATTCCTTGCTGATGAAGAGTCTTTGCCATAGCAGGGCCAATGCCGCTCATTGCCTCAATGGGCAGTGGTGCTAGAAAGCGGCCCTCTGTACCAGGAAAGACCGCAGTAAGACCTCGAGGCTTTTCTTGTTCAGAAGCAATCTTGGCAATTGTTTTATTTGTTCCTAGTCCAATAGAACAGGTAACACCTAGTGCTGCAACTTTCTTTTGTATGCGCTTACAAATCTCCAAAGGATTTTCTTTAGAAAATCTGCCCGGAGTGATGTCAAAAAATGCCTCATCAATAGAAACTTGTTCAACAAGGGGAGTCTCATCTTTGAGAAAACCTATAACAAGAGCACTCATTTCTGAGTATCTGTCATAACGTCCTGAAGTCCAAATTGCATGAGGGCAAAGCCTCACCGCAGTAGCTGAAGGCATGGCAGAATGAACACCATACTTTCTTGCTTCATAAGATGCGGTTGAAACAACGCCCCGTTTGTGAGGAGAACCTCCTACGATTACTGGTTTTCCACGCCACTCAGGATGATCAAGTTGTTCTACAGATGCAAAGAACGCATCTAGGTCAAGAAGGCCAATAGCCTTACCATGCCATTCAAAATCACACGATTTACGTGCGGTTTTATCCAATATGTTTTTTGACGTCTCCATAGATTTAGTGTATACTTTTTGCGTAAATAGAACAAGTGTTTCATACATAAATTACGAGTACTTTTTGAAGAGAGCAAATTTATACTTTTCGAGGTTAACGCGTTGTTGTACACTTGTAACCCGATTTGTGGCTTTGCGGTGCAGCCCATCTAACATCCGAGGCACCGCTCGTATGGAGGAGTTTTCATTGGCAGTTAAGATTCGTCTGGCCCGTCACGGTGCCAAGAAGCGTCCGTACTATCGCGTAGTTGTCGCTGATGGTCGTATGCCTCGCGATGGTCGTTACATTGAAGAAGTCGGTCGTTATAACCCACTGACTAGCCCAAAGACGATTGATATCAACCTCGAGAAGGTTGACGAGTGGGTAGCAAAGGGCGCTCAGCCAACAAGCGCAGTTTCTCACCTCATTGAGATCGCTCGTACTGGTGCTCCAGTTGCAGAGAAGAAGACCAAGCTCTCCAAGAAGGCACAGGCAAAGGCCGCTGCAGCTGCAGAGGCTGCTGCTGAGGCTGCTGCCGCAGCTGCTGAGGAGTCCGAGGCTCCAGAGGCTGAGTAAATCGTGTCTGAATTCACAGAGCCCACTGAGGTAGACGCTGTCGATCAAGACATTCAGGAGATGCCTTCTGACAAGGTAGCTGATCTTGTTGAGTACATCGTTTGTGGTCTTGTCGATAATGAAGATGCTGTTGCACTCGACGTCACCGATCGCGAGGATGGAGCCTTAATTGAGGTTTCTTGCTCTGAGGAAGACGCTGGACGTGTCATCGGCCGCAAGGGTAGAACCATTAAGGCTATTCGTACTTTGGCTCGTGCTCTTGGCCAGCGTGTTGGCACCTCTGTTGATGTCGAGGTTGTAGGCTAATTTTGCGTAAACACTGGCGAGCAATTGCTCAAATTGTTAAAACGCATGGTAAAAGAGGGGAGGTTGTGACGGTTCCCGTTCACAGCCTTCCTTCTCTTATAGCTGAAGGCATGACGGTCGTTCCTGTTCCGCCTGCACTTAAAGGCCCAAGGAAGTTCTTGGTTGTCTCTGTTGAGTCAGATGACAGAGAAGGTAGTCTTGTAACTTTTGAAGACGTAACTACCATCTCTGACGCAGAAGAGCTTGTAGGTAAAACGCTTCTGGTAGAAGAAGATTGTCTTCCAGAAAACTTTGGTCTGGTCAATGTTTCTCTGCTTGTTGGTAGAGAAGTCCTTGATATAGAACATGGTTCTCTGGGTGAAATTTCAGAGGTTCTTGTTGGGCCTACACAAAATGTGTGGGTAATTGTGGGGCCTTTTGGCCAGGTAATGATGCCTGCTGTTGATGAATTTATCAAAGAGGCTCCAGTCGAGGGTCCCATTACCGTCTCAATTCCTCAGGGTCTTCTTAGGTTAGGTGAGTAGCATGCGCCTAGAAACGCTCTCAGTTTTTCCTGAGGTCTTCTCGCCCTATTTAAATGCTTCTATTATGGGCAGGGCTCAAAAGGCAAACATTTTTGAGTTCTATGCACATGATTTACGTGACTGGACACATGATAGGCATCGTACAGTAGACGACGCTCCTTTTGGTGGCGGGCAAGGTATGCTCATGAAGCCAGCTCCTATTTTTGAGGCAGTTCGAGAGATTTCTGGTCAGGCAGATGCCAAGCCCTACGTGGTGTTTTTCTCGCCAGTGGGTAGGCCGTATTCTCAGGCTATTGCTCAAGAGTTTGCTCAAAAAGAGCGCATTCTGTTTGTTTGTGGTCGTTATGAGGGCATGGATGAGCGCGTCTATGAGCTGGCAGATGACGTTATTTCTATGGGAGATTACGTACTGACGGGCGGAGAGCTCCCTGCGCTTACCGTGATTGACTCGGTTGTTCGCCTGCTTCCTGGTGCGCTTGGCGATGAGATGAGCTCGCAGGATGAGTCTTTCTCTGACGATGGTCTTCTTGAGTATGCTCAGTACACGCGTCCAGCAAACTTTGAGGGGCGAGAAGTTCCGTCGGTGCTTCTGTCAGGAGACCATGGAGCAGTAGCAGTCTGGAGACGACAATCCGCACTTGCTCGAACGCGCGCATGGCGCCCCGATCTTCTCGAGAGCGCTCAGCTCACAGAGAAGGACAGAGCATATTTAGCAGAGCTTGATCAGCAATCTGGTGATAATGATGAGTAGCGGACACTCTAAAGTACTTGAAATTTTTGAATACCTGGTAATTGTTGCTGTTGCCGTTGCGCTGGCCTTTTTTATCAGGACTTTTGTTGCTGAGGTGTATGAGGTTCCAACAGGCTCCATGCTCAATACCATTCAGCTGGGAGACCGTTTGGTAGGAGAGAAGCTCACCTATCGCTTTGGTGGTACTCCTCAAGCAGGCGATGTGGTTACCTTTACCAGCCCTCAAAACCCCGATACGCTTTTAGTTAAGCGCGTCATTGCCACAGCAGGTCAAACGGTTGATTTGCGTGACGGCGCTGTGTATGTTGATGGCCAGCTTATGGATGAGCCTTACACTGAAGGCAAGCCAACATATTCTCTTGCGGATCGCACGGGTGCCGTAATTCAGAATTATCCGTATACTGTTCCTGCAGGTCACATTTTTGTTATGGGGGATAACAGAACAAACTCGCTTGATTCCAGATATTTTGGAGCAGTTGCGGTTTCTACCGTGACCTCTAAGGCAATGTTTATTTTCTGGCCCTTTGACCATGCTCGCGGGCTATAGTACTTACGTCGGACATTTGAGAGAAAGAACATCATGGGCGCAACACCACTAACGTTTCAAGATATGATTTTGACCCTTGAACACTACTGGGCAGAAAAGGGTTGCACGGTCATGCAGCCATACGACTCTGAGGTAGGCGCTGGTACCTTCCATACCGCAACTATCCTGCGCTCACTTGGCCCTGACGCTTGGCGTACCTGCTATCCGCAGCCTTGTCGTCGTCCTGCTGATGGACGCTATGGCGAGAACCCCAATCGCTTGCAGCACTACTATCAGTTCCAGGTCTTGCTCAAGCCATCTCCTGCAGACTCTCAAGATCTCTATCTTGGATCACTTGCTGCTATTGGCCTTGATCCAAAAGACCACGACGTTCGCTTTGTTGAGGACGACTGGGAGAGTCCAACGCTTGGTGCTTGGGGTCTTGGCTGGGAGGTCTGGCTCAACGGCATGGAGGTTACTCAGTTCACGTACTTCCAGCAGGTAGGTGGCATTGAGGTAGATCCTGTTCCTGTTGAGATTACCTATGGTCTTGAGCGTATTGCTATGTACGCTCAGGGTGTTGATTCTGTCTATGACCTGGTCTGGAGCTACCTGCCAGACGGCACTCCAATGACATACGGCCAGGTATTCCTTGAGAACGAGCGCGAGTTCTCAACCTACAATTTTGAGGTAGCCAACATTGAGCTTATGCGCGAGAAGTTCGACGAGTATGAGGCAGAGTGCCACAGCTGCCTTGAGCGCAAGCTTCCACTACCTGCATATGACTGCGTTATGAAGTGCAGCCATGCATTTAACCTGCTTGACTCTCGTGGTGCTCTTTCTGCTGTTGAGAGAGCTAACTATATTCTTCGCGTTCGCACCGTTGCTAAGGCATGCTGCGAATCGTATTTGGAGGAGGTCGCTTCTAAGAAAGCACCTGCAGCAACTACTCAGGAGGAGGTGGCTTAAATGGCTGAGGTTAGAGACTTCCTTTTTGAGATTGGTTCTGAAGAGATGCCTTCTGCTCCATTGCAGAAAGCTATTGCTCAGTTCAATAAGCTTGTCGTTTCCGGACTTAAAGACTCTGGTTTGTCATTTGGAGAGGTTAAGATCCTCTCGACACCTCGTCGTTTAACCGCCTACGTTAAGGATGTTGCTGAGGCCACAGAAGAGATTTCTGAGGTCAAGCGTGGTCCTAAGGCAGAGATTGCTTTTGATGCAGAGGGCAATCCAACCAAGGCTGCTGAGGGATTTGCTCGTAAGTGCGGCGTGAGCGCTGATGCGCTGACTCGCCGTGTAGATACCGACGGTCATGAGTACGTTTTTGCGGAGCTCAATATTCCTTCAGTTCCTGCTACAAAGATTCTCTCTGAGCTGGCAACTTCTTGGATTGCTGCTCTTGACTGGCCTCGCAGCCAGCGCTGGGGTTCTTTCCACGAGCGCTATGTTCGTCCTGTTCGTTGGCTGTGCGTCCTCTTTGGTTCAGAGATTGTTCCTGTTACGTACGCTGATGTAACTAGCTCAAACACCACCCAGGGTCACCGTGTTCTTGGGCCTGGTTACCATGAGGTAGCTACTCCAGCTGACTATGAGCAGGTCCTTAAAGATGCTGGTGTTTTGCTTCAGGAGCAGCGCAAAGACGTTATTCTCGCTGGTATTAAAGAGGTTGAGGCTGCTCGTCCAGGATCTCACGTTGATATGCCAGAGAAGGTCTTTGAAGAGGTCATCAACCTCACTGAGTGGCCACAGGTTCTTGTGGGCACCTTTGACGAGGAATTCCTTAACGTTCCTTCAGAGATTATTACTGAGTCCATGCTCTCTAACCAGCGCTATTTCCCAATCTATGACGCTGAGGGCAAGCTGACTCGCGAGTTTATTGTGGTATCTAACGCAGATCCATCTTGTGCAGAGCGCGTCATTGACGGCAACGAGCGCGTTGTTCGTGCTCGTCTCGACGACGCTAAGTTCTTCTTTGAGGAGGACTTGAAGCATACGCTTGATGAGTTTGCTCAGCGTCTAGAGACCGTTGTCTTCCAGGAGAAGCTGGGAACCGTTCTGCAGAAGACCCAGCGTATGGAGGCTCTTGCTGCAGAGATTGCGTTTGACGAGACTTCCAACCAGGAAGAGGCTGAGCTTGCTGCTCGCGCCGCTCACCTTGCAAAGGCAGACCTTGTCAGCCAGGCGGTTGTCGAGTTCACCAGTCAGCAGGGTGTCATGGGTGGCTACTACGCAGAGGCTGCTGGCGAGAAGAGCGATGTAGCTGCAGCCATTCGCGAGCACTATCGTCCTCGCTTTGCCGGCGACGAGCTCCCAAGTGGCCAGATTGGTCGCTTTGTAGCCATTGCTGACAAGCTTGATACCATCTGCGGCATCTTTGCTATCAACGAGCCACCAACCGGCTCTTCCGATCCTTATGCCGTTCGTCGTGCAGCTATTGGTGTTATTGCACTGGTCCGCTCAACGGCACACCTTGACCTCAAGAAGCTCATCGCAAGCTCTCTGGAGCTCTACCGCCAGCAGGGTCTTGCTGTTGACGAGTCTGTTCAGTCTCAGGTTGAGCAGTACTTTATTGGCCGCCTTGCATCTATTGCAAAGGACGAGAAGATCTCTGCAGATGCTATTGAGGCTGTTAGCGCAATTGGTGTTATTAATCCTGATGAGTTCCTTCTTCGCGCTCGCGCACTTGATGAGGCGCGTCAGAACGAGCCTGAGCTCTTTGAGGATCTTGCTACTGCTTATGCACGTGCAGCTCACCTCAGTGACGCTTCTCTTGGCGTAGAAGTTGATACAGAGCTTCTTACTGAGCCAGAGAAGTCGTTGCTTTCTGCTTGTGAAGAGGGCCAGAAGCAGGTGGCTTCCGCTCTTGCTGGTTCAGACTATGCTGCTGCTGTTTCTGCACTGTCACAACTGCGTGAGCCTATTGATATTTTCTTCGATAAAGTGCTTGTCATGGATGAAAACGATACCGTTCGCCGAAATCGTTTACGTCTTTTGAACAAGTTTGCCCAGGTATTTAGTAATGTCGCCGATATTAGTGTGCTTTCTCGTAAGAAGTAGGGTACGCTTAGGTTAGGTAAATGTTTGTATCTTTCTGAATACTTGACTGAAAGGGTTACAGCATGAGCACACTTGATATTGACAACAACACTCTTGGTGATGGTCTGCCTATCGTCTATGTTTTGTCAGACTCTCGCGGAGAGACTGGTGCTGCAGTAGTTAAGGCTGCTGCTGCTCAGTTTGGCGATGATTCCGTAGAGATTGTAAGGGTTCCAAATATTCATAGCGTTGAAGACGTTCGCGCGTATTTCAATGAGCATGAAGATGAGGATCGCCCTCGCGCAGTCTTCCACACCTTTGCAGATGGCTCTCTTAGAAGAGAGATTCGCCGTGAGCTTGATCAACGCCTCATCCCATCTATTGACCTTTTGGGACCAGCAGTAAACGTTATTTCTACGCTTACGGGTGAAGAGCCAAGCCATGCAATTGGCGCTTTCTTTGAGGGAGTTACGCGCTAAGAGAGTGCTGACGCCTCAAAATATCAAAAAGTTAAATGAGCATCCACTTTGGGTGCTCATTTTCTTTATGGAGAATTTCACAATTTGCAACCATAAGTTTGTAAATCATTCTGTGAACGGTCGATATTGACCGCTCACCGTTATTTTGTTCAGATGGAACGCGTAGGTTGGTAACATACTATGAATGTGAAGACAGAACCTAATTGTTTGGTTTGATGTCTTTGCGTTCAATTGTGTTGGTGCACGCTTTGCGTGTGACAGTTTGAGAGTTTGGAGTGTTATGTCCGAGAAGCACGTTTACAGCTTCGGAAAGGACCACGCCGGTAACGATGTTACTGAGGTCGCTGGCGCATCCGTAGAAGAGGCAAAGTGGATTGTTGGTGGCAAGGGTGCAAACCTTGCAGAGATGTCTAAGATTGGTCTGCCTGTACCTCCAGGATTCTCAATTACTTGCCAAACTTGCGTTGCTTATTCCAACAACGGCAACGTCTGGCCTGAGGGCGTCACTGATGAGATTGACGCTGCAATGGCAACTCTTGAGGAGCGCATGGGCAAGAAGCTCGGCGATGCAGAAGATCCACTGCTTGTCTCCGTCCGTTCTGGTGCTCCATTCTCCATGCCTGGCATGATGGACACTGTTCTTAACCTTGGTCTTAACGATGAGTCCGTTCAGGGCCTCATTAAGCAGACTGGTAACGAGCGCTTCGCTTGGGACTCTTACCGTCGTTTTGTTCAGATGTTCTCTGGCGTTGTTATGGGCGTCTCTGGACAGCTCTTTGAGGACGCAATTGCTGCTAAGAAGGCCGAGAAGGGCGTTAAGCTTGATACAGAGCTGGACGCAAACGACCTTCGTGACCTTGTAACTTGGTTCAAGGGCATCTTTGCTGCAAACGTTGACGTTAAGGAGCACCCAGAGGTCTCCAAGAACGGCTACGCTGTCTTCCCATCTGATCCTTACCTCCAGCTCCGCCTTGCTGAGCAGGCAGTCTTTGGTTCTTGGATGAACGACCGCGCAATCCTTTACCGCAAGCAGAACAAGATTCCTGATGAGCTTGGTACTGCAGTTAACGTTCAGGTCATGGTCTTTGGTAACAAGGGTGAGACTTCTGCAACTGGTGTTGCATTTACTCGTAACCCTGCAGACGGTACCAACGAGCGCTACGGTGACTTCCTGATCAACGCTCAGGGCGAGGACGTTGTTGCTGGTATTCGTAACACTGAGCCTATTGCAGACCTTGTTAAGGTTCCTGCACTCAAGGAGGCAGGCGAGGAGCTCTTCCACGTCTTCGAGATTCTTGAGGACCACTACGCAGACATGATGGACATCGAGTTCACCATTGAGAATGGTAAGCTCTGGATGCTTCAGACTCGTGTTGGTAAGCGTACTGCTCTTTCTGCACTCAAGGTTGCAATTCAAATGTACGAAGAGAGTCGTATTACCAAGGAGCAGGCTGTTTCTCGTGTTGCTCCTGAGCAGCTCGATCAGCTTCTGCACCCACAGTTTGATCCTAACGCTGAGTATGAGACCATTGCTAAGGGTCTTAACGCTTCTCCTGGTGCAGCTGTTGGTGCAGCAGTCTTCTCTTCTGCAGACGCTGAGGCTTTTGCAGAGGCAGGCAAGCCATGTATTCTTGTCCGCTGGGAGACCACTCCAGATGACCTCCACGGCATGGTTGCTGCAGAGGGCATCCTGACTTCCCACGGCGGCAAGACCAGCCACGCTGCTGTTATTGCTCGTGGTATGGGTGCTCCTTGCGTCTGCGGTGTTGATACACTCCGCATTGATGCTGCTAACAAGCGCTTCACCGTTGCTGATTCCGGCCTTGTTGTTAACGAGGGCGATGTTATCTCCATCGACGGTACCACTGGTGACGTCATCCTTGGTGCTGTTGAGCTTGTTCAGCCAGAGCTTTCTGGTGACCTTCAGACCATCCTTGCATGGGCAGACGAGGTCCGTCTTGACGAGTCTCGTGGTCGCGTCATTGGCGTACGTGCAAACGCTGATAACCCAGCAGACGCTCAGACTTCCGTTGATAACGGCGCTGAGGCAATCGGTCTTGACCGTACTGAGCACATGTTCCTTGGTGAGCGTAAGCACCTCATTCAGGACTTCATCCTTGCAGACTCTGAGGACGTTAAGCAGCTTGCTATTGAGCAGCTTGGCCGTGCTCAGAAGGGCGACTTCCTTGGTATGTTCAAGGTAATGGACGGCAAAGACGTTGTTGTCCGTCTTCTTGACCCACCACTGCATGAGTTCCTTGATTCCCCACGTGAGCTTGACGTTGAGATTGCTCATGATGAGGAGCAGGGTAAGGACGCCGCTGCAAAGCGTGCTCTTCTCGCTAAGTTTGACGCCTTCCAGGAGGCAAACCCAATGCTCGGCCTCCGTGGCTGCCGCCTTGGCCTTGTCTACCCAGAGCTCAACGTTATGCAGGTTCGTGCTATCGCAAGCGCAGCTGCAGAGCTCAAGCGCGTTGGTCTTGACCCTCGCCCAGAGATCATGGTTCCTCTGGTTGGCTTCGAAGAGGAGCTCATCCAGGTCCGTGAAGAGGTTGAGGAGACCATCAAGCAGGTTGCTGACGAGTACGGTGTTGAGCTCAACATCCCAGTTGGTACCATGATCGAGCTCCCACGTGCAGCTATCATGTCTGAGGAGATTGCTAAGCACGCAGACTTCTTCTCCTTCGGTACTAACGACCTCACCCAGACTTGCCTTGGCTTCTCTCGTGACGACGTTGAGTCTGCATTCATGCCTCTCTATCTTGAGCGCAAGATTGTTAAGACCAACCCATTTGCAACCCTTGATAAGGGTGTCGCAGAGCTTGTCCGTATGGGCGTTGAGGGTGGCCGTAAGGGTAATCCTAACCTCACCATTGGTGTCTGTGGTGAGACCGGTGGCGATCCAGAGTCCATCCACATGTACTACAACCTTGGTCTTGACTATGTCTCCTGCTCACCATACCGTGTACCAATTGCACGTCTTGCTGCAGCACAGGCTAAGATTCAGGCTAACGGTGGTCCACAGAAGATTGCTACTAAGTAGGTTTTCTTCTAGACACACTGCAACAAACTCTAGAGGGCGGCTTCGGTCGCCCTCTTTTGCTAGATAGTAATATCCTGCTATTATGTGGTAAAGATGCAGGTACAAGGAGGTTCTATGTTATCCATTAGACGAGAAGATCTTGAAGCTCGCGAGCATCAAATCTTATCTCCTGAGGCGGCTTTTTCTGATGAAAGTAAAGGCCGTACGGTAGCAGAAGAGCCTGACCAGTATCGTACCTGTTATCAGTGTGATAGAGACCGTATTTTGCATAGTAAGAGTTTCAGAAGACTTGCTCACAAGACACAGGTTTTTCTCGCCCCAGAAGGGGACCACTATAGAACTCGTCTTATTCATACGCTTGAGGTTTCGCAGATTGCACGCTCAATTGCGCGTCCTCTTGGCTTAAACGAAGACCTGACTGAGGCAATTGCACTTGGACATGATTTAGGTCATACCCCGTTTGGCCATATTGGCGAGAAGGCGCTCTCGCACGCCATTAGCCTGTATAGGGGAATGGACCCCGATGCTCCAGAAAATGAGTATATTTTTGCCCATAATCAGCAGAGTGCTCGCATTGTTGAGTATCTGGAGAAAGACGGACAAGGTCTTAATCTTTCTCATGAGGTTATTGATGGTATTAGATGCCATTCAGGTAATCTACGTGCAGAAACAGCAGAAGGAAGAATTGTTGCCATTTCTGACCGCATTGCGTATGTAACACACGATATTGATGACGCAAAACGAGCAGGACTTCTTTCGGAGGAGTATCTCCCAACTGAAGCTCGAGAGGTTCTTGGAAATAGCTCACCTGAGCGCATTGAAAACATGGTTCACGATATTGTCTCTGAGAGTTCTCGCGTAGGAGACATTAAAATGACCGACTCCATGTGGGGCGCCATGATGACCATGAGAGCATTCCTGTTTGCTAATCTGTACGCATCAGGAGACGCAAAATACGAAGAACCCAAGGCATATGACCTCATCATTGAGCTGTTTGATTACTTTGTTAACCATTTAGATGAGGTTCCTGCAGAATACAAGTGTCATGACTTTGATCATCCAGAAATCCAAGTAGCAGATTACGTGTCTGGTATGACCGATAGATATGCAACCAGAGTGTTTGAAGATCTTCGCCTTCCTCGTTCCTGGGGTAAAAGAAGATATGTAAAGTAAGTTTTATCAAAACTAACTCTTGTACAGTGGAAAGTATTCACGTATACTTTCCGTCTGTGTGTTAACTATGTGTCGTTCGCAAGGGCGTCGGCACCTCTAGAGATGAGGAAACAATGGACTACATTCGCGCTATTGAGCGTCAGCAGATCCGCGAGGACATTCCTGAGGTTCGCGTTGGTGACAACGTAAAGGTTCACTATCGCATTGTCGAGGGTGACCGTACTCGTGAGCAGGTCTTCCAGGGTGACATCATTCGTCTTTCCGGCGAGGGTTCCCGTGAGACTTTTACCGTTCGTAAGATCAGCTTTGGCATTGGTGTTGAGCGTACTTTCCCACTTCACTCACCAAAGATTGCTAAGCTTGAGGTTCTTCGCCACGGTGTTGTTCACCGCGCTAAGCTCTACTTCCTGCGCGATCGTGTTGGTAAGGCTGCTCGTCTTCGCGAGAAGCGCTAATCAACTTCATATGCTCTTTAAAGCCGCCTCCGGGCGGCTTTTTTAGTACCATAGTCGTGTGGTTTGGAGAAAACATGGCTGATTCTGCTAAAGATATACTTGCTCGTTTAAGCGATGCCCCAGAGACTGAGGTATACGAACTCATAGCTCGTTATAGCGAGGACCCTCGTAAACAGGTTATCAAGGCTCTAGAATCAGCTAAAAGGCGCATTGAAAAAGAACATGCCGAGAAGACCCGTGTAGAAGAAATGTATCGCTTTCAGAAGGAGCTTTCTGGGGGCGGACTTGTTGTTGGTGTTGATGAGGTGGGCAGAGGTTCTGTAGCTGGCCCTTTAACGGTTTGTGCGGTATGTTTGCCAGAGGATCCTATCATCTATGGACTAAACGATTCCAAAAAATTAACCGCAACAAAGCGAGAGATTCTAGCGGCACAAATTCAAGAAGTTGCTACAGCAATTGGCATTGCTCATATTGCTCCTCAAAGAATTGATGAAGTTGGCATGGCTCAGTGTTTAAGAGACGCTATGCTTCAGGCTGTCAAAAACACAGGTATTGAGCCTGAATGTGTCTTGATCGATGGAAATCCTATGCATATCCACCCTAAAGAAAAGACTCTTGTTAAGGGTGATGCACGTATTGCTTCTATTGCTGCCGCTTCAATTGTGGCAAAGGTAACAAGAGATGCTCTTATGGTGGCCTATGACGAGGAGTACCCCGGCTATCACCTAGCAGAATGTAAAGGATATGCCTCTGCTGAACACATTGAAGCTATTGGTGAGATGGGACTTTCTCCTATACATCGTGCGTCGTTTTGTGGAAACTTTGTTAAGACGCAAAGACTGTTTTAATACATCCAAATTAAGCAATCAGATTAACTTTCAGACGCAAACAGGGACCCGTTCATTCTAAGAGGATTGAACGGGCTTTTTCTATAGCCGTAAGCCTGTAATATCAAATTTTTTACTTTCGTCAGAATCATTACGCTGTTTGGACAGACAGCAGCCAAGTTAGTGTCAAAGTGCTTCTGCAAACTGAACTCTCCCACAATGAAAGGAGAGTTATGAGCAAGAAAGACACAAGCAAGTATCCAGGTTCTTTGCCTTATGAGGGAGAGGAGAAACCCTCACCACAGGAGGAGCCAAAGGATCAGGAAAAGGTTTCTGAAGAGGATGACGCACAAGAGGGAAGAATTCCGCTAGAAGAGATGTCTTCTCGCCAAATTGGCGAAAAAGGCGAGGAGATTGCGGCAAAATACCTCATCAAAAGAGGCTACAAAATTATCCAAACTAACTGGACGTGTCAGATTGGTGAGGTTGATATTGTTGCTCAAGATGGCGATAACGTTGTGCTTGTTGAGGTAAAGACAAGACGCATCTTGAATAAAGACGATAGCATCATGCCTGAACTTGCGGTAAATAAAGCAAAGCAGGAAAAATACAGGACGCTTGCGCTTATGTATGCAGCTCTTCATCCAGCGCTCACCTCAATTAGATTTGATGTTGTTGCCATCAATTTGGTAGCTCCAAGTACGGCAAGCTTGAGGCATTTAATTGGAGCTTTTAGCTGGGATGAGCAATGAGCCAAGCAACCATTTGCGTTCATACAGCAACTCTAAGAGGTATTGAGGCAATTCCCGTAGACGTTGAAGTGGGTATTTCAGGTGGCATACCAGGAATTACTATCGTGGGTATGCCCGACAGTTCCATTATGGAATCGCGCTCTCGAGTGCGCTGCTCACTAAAAGCTGCCGGATTTACCATTCCTCGATTGCTAGTAACAATCAATTTGACGCCTGCGGATATAAAGAAGACAGGCACTGGATTTGATTTGCCCATAGCTGTTGCTATTCTTGCAGCTACAGGACAGATTCCTCGAGAGATTGTGCATAACAGGCTGTTTGTTGGAGAGCTTTCATTAAACGGAAAGATCTCTTCAGTTAGAGGTATGGCAGCGTATGCAATGCTTGCTAAGAAACTGGGAATGATAATGATCTCCTCTTCAGATTGCAATTTGTTTGGTTCTGACTGGAGTCACGTCATAGGAATTCAATCATTGCTCAATTTGAGTTTAAGAGATCAATCATTCTGTAAGCCATTGGTTCAGCATAAGCATGCTGTTGAAACAGCAATGCTCAGCGAGAATTTAGACTTTGAAGAGGTGATTGACCAGGAATTAGTCAAGCGAGCTATCGTAATCGCAGCTACAGGAAACCTGGGGATGCTTATGATTGGCCCGCCAGGTGCAGGTAAAACAATGCTTGCTAAAAGAATTCCAACTATCCTCCCAGAACTCTCTAAAGAAGAGCGCGATGAGGTATTGCTCATACATTCTGTAGCGGGGTGTGAAACAGATTCTATTCAAGCAGGTGTACGGCCCTTTAGGTCTCCTCATCATTCAGCTTCTGTAGCAGGCATGATTGGAGGTGGCAGACCTGTCATCCCAGGCGAAATTTCTCTTGCCCATAAAGGCGTGCTCTTTTTAGATGAGCTGCCCGAGTTTGCTTCTAATACGCTGCAGGTTTTACGTCAGCCAATCGAAGATGGATATGTACGTCTTGCGCGAGTGGATGGCATCTATAAGTTTCCTTCTCAGTTCCAGCTCATTGCTGCAGCTAATCCCTGTCCCTGCGGATACTTCGGAGATAAAACTCACACCTGCAAGTGCTCTCCAGGAAAGATTTCTACGTATCAATCAAAAATTGGTGGTCCTTTAATGGATCGAATAGATATTGTGTGTGATGTAGCTCGACCTTCTTCTGATCGCGTAATTCAAGGTGAGCTAGGACTCACATCAGCAGGTATGCGCTCACTTGTTGTCTCTGGCAGAGACTTTGCTTCTTGGCGAGAAACCCGTGGAGTAGATGGCACTTCTCGCCAAAAGTACGTGGAGAGCTTTGATGAATCGGCATTGCAGCTGCTATATAGATTTGCTCGTGGACTTCATTTAGGAGGTAGAGCAATAACGCGTACCTGCAGGGTTGCAAGGACTATCGCAGATATTGCTCACCATGAAAAAGTGACAAAAGACGACGTATCTGAGGCGGTTGCCTATAGGTCTCGTTCTTTGGAGTAGCAATGGAGAGATGGGAGATTTCATCAGAAGACGAGGACTATCCAAAAGAATTGCTACTGCTCAACCATCCACCTGAAATTATCTATGGAATGGGGGATAGAAGCGTTTTGCAACAACCTTGTATGTCTGTAATTGGGGCTCGTAGGGCCACCCCATACGGCATGGCAATTGCAGAAATGGCTGGCAGATGCGCCGCTGATAACAATATTGTGGTGGTATCTGGTGGAGCTCTTGGCTGCGACTACATGGCGGGTATGGCTTCTCTTAATGCTGGTGGAAAGACTGTTGTAGTGGCAGGCTGTGGTGCAGACGTAACATATCCAACTACCTCTGCAGAGCTTTTTGAAGCAGCGCGAGAAGGAAGGGGAGCAGTCATTTCTCTAGACAGGTGGGGAACGCCTCCTAGACGTTATGCCTTTCCTAGAAGAAATGCGGTTATTGCGGCATTAGGTAAAGTACTCTTGGTAACGGAAGCGGGGCTTTGCTCAGGCACCATGAGTACTGCTGAGTTTGCTAACTCTCTTGGTAAAACTATTTATGCAATACCCGGGTCTATCTTTTCTCCTGCTTCTGCTGGTACGAATAGACTCATCTCTGAAGGGGCTCAAATTATTCCTGATGAGACATCGTTGGGCATTGCAATTTCATTAGATTTTGATTGCCTAGTTCAGGAACAATTGAAGCAAGATAAGAAGCTAACACCACTTTTATCTGCACTTATTGCTTCTCCTTCAAGACCAGAAGAGCTTGCATGGAGGCTATCAGAAAACGTACTTACCGTGTTAAATTCTCTTACTGATTATGAAGCTCGTGGAATGGTAAAAAGATTACCGGATGGAAGGTATACTCCTTCTAAAGAGTTTTATTTGGATTCGTAGTGTGTGATAGGTGAACAATGACACAAAAAGTTACTGTAGTTGGCGCTGGTTTAGCTGGAAGCGAATGTGCTTTACAGCTTGCTTCACGTGGTGTTTCTGTAGAGCTCATTGAGCAGCGCCCTGTTGTTTCTTCTCCAGCACACCACACAGATATGTTTGCTGAGCTGGTCTGTTCCAACTCTCTGAAGTCCACTAAGGAAGATTCTGCAGCTGGAATTTTAAAGTCTGAGCTTAAAAAGATGGGTAGTTTTCTGCTCCGTATAGCAGAAGAAAACTCTGTTCCCGCAGGCGGCGCTCTTGCGGTTAATAGAGAAGATTTTTCAAAGGCTGTTACTGAGCAGATCAGAAATCATCCAAACATCTCGGTAACTCATGCAGAGGTCACGGAGTTATCTGATGAGTCAACAGTTATTGCTGCAGGACCACTGTGCTCAGATAGCTTGTACGAAGCAATTTCTAAGCGTGTTGGAACTAACAGAATGTCGTTTTTTGATGCAGCAGCGCCTATTGTGTCTTATGAATCAATTGACCATTCAATTGCCTTCTCTCAATCTCGTTATGAGGACTTGGGAATTGGTGATTACCTCAATTGCCCAATGAATAAAGAGGAATACGACACATTTGTTGATGAGTTACTTTCAGCTAAACGTGTTATTGGCCACGATTTTGAGCAGTCTGATTTGTTCCAAGCTTGTCAGCCTATTGAGGAAGTAGCAAGAACAGGACATGATTCCATTAGATTTGGCGCTTTGAAGCCAGTAGGACTTATTGACCCCAGAACGGGTAAACGCCCCTGGGCAGCAGTTCAGCTTCGTGCAGAAAATGCAGCTAAAACAGCATTTAATTTGGTTGGTTTTCAGACAAATCTTACCTGGGGAGAACAAAAGCGCGTATTTACCCTCATCCCAGGGTTGGAAAACGCTGAGTTTGTTCGCTACGGCGTCATGCACAGAAACTCTTTTGTTGACTCTCCTCATGCGCTTGACGGCTCGTTTGGAATTCCGGGAACTTCTACTATTCTTGCAGGTCAAATTACGGGTACAGAAGGCTATGTTGAGGCTATAGCATCTGGATTACTTGCTGCACTAAACATGTATGCTCGTCTGTTGGGCAAAGAGGAAGTCAGGCTTCCTTTGACCACTTCGTTTGGCTCTCTTGTGGGTTATGCGACAAACCCACACACCAAAGATTATCAGCCCATGCATGTTAACTTTGGAATTTTTGAGCCACTGGATGAGCATGTAAAAAGAAAAGACGAGCGACGTCAGAAGATGGCAGAGCGCGCTCATAAAGACTTTGATGACTACATCTCTTCTCGTCAGGAACTTTTTGATTGCATGAAGTGTGATTAACGTGGCTATTTCAAAAGAGCAGGGTAGTCACGTTGAACAATTTATTGAGTATCTAAGTAAGGTCAGGAATCTCTCCGAGAATACCCTAAGGTCATATCAGACTGATCTTTTGGCATTTGAGCAGTGGTGTAGTAGGGAAGGTGTTGCGGTAACTCGGGTTGATCACAGAAGCCTTCGTCTCTATTTGGCCTATCTCAAACAGGCTCAATATTCAGCAAAAACACTAAATAGGCATTTATCTGCGTTGCGTGGTTTTTACAAATGGATGCAGCGAGAAAAACTGATTGCCACAGACCCAGCTCTTTCACTGAGCAATCCTCGAGCGCCACGAAATCTTCCACATACTATGACTGATTCCGATGTAAATAAGCTTTTGGAATCATGTGATATTTCAACTGCGGTAGGGCTTAGAGATAGAGCATTTCTTGAGTTTTTGTATGCAACAGGAGCTCGTATTTCTGAGGTGGCGTCTCTCAAGCTTGAACAGGTTGATTTGCAAAATGGAACAGTGCGTCTTTTTGGTAAAGGCTCTAAAGAGCGAATTGTTCCTCTCTATGAGTCTGCAATTGAATGGCTCAAAAAGTACCTTAGGTCTTCTCGACCTACGCTTTTGTTGAAAGATAAAGTGGGCCGTGCACATTCGGCTCTTTTTATTTCTGTAAGAGGAAATACTATGAGCGCGGATTCTTTGCGCAAGGTTTTTTCGTCGTATCTAACGGCTGTAGGACTAGACAACTCACTCTCGCCACACGCTATGAGACATACATACGCGACAGAACTTCTTGGTGGTGGAGCAGATCTTCGTGTTGTGCAGGAACTTTTAGGTCATGAATCACTTTCAACTACACAGGTGTATACGCATTTATCAGTTGACAGGCTCAAAGAAGCAGCAAAGGCAGCTCATCCAAGATCAAAATAAGCTGAGCATTGTTGTGGAAGATCTTGCACAGGGGAGTCAGATGTATTTGCGTAGTATTTGTAGAGGTTATGGTCTAAATTCTTTATAGACGTAGCCCTTGTTTTCCTGCTATACTTTCAAAAGTTGTGTAGAAGCACAACATGCTGTTACCAAACAGCACAAAATCGCACGTACGACTACTTGTTTGCCGTGGTGCCTAACGCTAAGCCAGGTGTTGGGTGGTTTTAACAAGGCTTGAACTCGTACGGAGGAACAACCAATGGAGGTAAAAATGGCTGCAAAGATTACTATTCAGACTCTTCTGGATGCTGGTTGCCACTATGGTCACCAGACTCGTCGTTGGAACCCTAAGATGAAGCCATACATCTTTGGTGAGCGCAACGGCATTTACATTCTTGACCTTAAGCAGACCATGCTTGGCGCAGACGCTGCTTACACTTTCCTGAAGAATGTTGCATCTAAGGGTGGCCGCGTTCTCTTCGTCGGTACCAAGAAGCAGGCTCAGGAGCCAATCGCTACTGAGGCAGCTCGTGCAAACATGCCTTACATCAACCAGCGTTGGCTTGGCGGTATGCTCACCAACTTTGTCACCATGCGTTCCCGCATCAAGCGCCTTGAGGAGCTTGAGGCAATGGTAGAGGATGGCCGTATGGCAACTCTTCCTAAGAAGGAGCAGGCTCTTAAGAACAAGGAGCTTCTGAAGCTTCAGCTTAACCTCGGTGGCGTCCGTGATATGACTTCTCTTCCACAGGCTCTCTTTGTTGTTGATTCCAAGCGTGAAGAGAACGCAATCCGTGAGGCAAACCGTCTTCACATTCCAGTTGTCTCCCTGCTTGACACCAACTCTGATCCAGATGTTGTTGATTACGGCATTCCTGCAAATGACGATGCTATTCGTTCCATTTCTCTTATGTGCCAGCTTGCTGCAGACGCAATTCTTGCAGGTAGCGGCAAGGAGCAGATTTCTGCTGAAGAAATGGGCGCTGAGTCCGAGACCCCAGCTGCTGAGTAACTCTTAGCAACGGGTCAAATAATTTAGTTATTCAGTAGATTTTTGGGAGGAAAACATGGCAGAAATTACCGCAGCACTTGTTAAGCAGCTTCGTGATATGACCAGCTCTCCTATGATGGAGTGCAAGAAGGCACTCGTCGAGGCTGAGGGCGATATTGAGAAGGCAGTAGATATTCTTCGTACTATGGGCGTTGCTAAGGCAGTTAAGCGTGCTGGCCGCGACACCAACGAGGGCACCATTGCTACCTTCATCAGCCCAGACGGCAAGACTGGCGCAATTCTTGAGCTTTCCTGCGAGACTGACTTTGTAGGTACAAACCCACAGTTCACCGGCTTTGCTGGCGATCTTGCTGCAGTTGTCGTTGAGAGCAACCCAGCTGACGTTGAGGAGCTCAAGACTGCTAAGCTTGGCGACGAGACCGTTGACGAGGCAATCACCGATAAGATCCACAACATCGGCGAGAACATGCGTGTTCTTCGTTTCCAGCGTGTTGAGGCTGCAAACGGCGCACTTGCTAGCTACATCCACCTTGGTGGCAAGCTTGCTGACATTGTTACCTTTGAGTTCAATAAGCCAGAGACCGCTGAGTCTCAGGACTTCAAGAACTTTGCGCACGACGTTGCAATGCAGGTAGCTGCAGCTGCTCCAGTTGCTGCTCGCCGTGAGGATGTTCCACAGGACATCGTTGATCACGAGCTCTCCATCTATAAGGCACAGGCTGCTGAGTCCGGCAAGCCTGAGGCTATTCAGGAGAAGATGGCTTATGGTCGTCTCGAGAAGTACTACAAGGAGTACGTCCTTACTGAGCAGGCATTTGTTAAGGACCCAGATATGACCATTTCTGAGTACGCAAAGCTGCTCTCCAAGAAG
The DNA here is from genome assembly GCA_963544885.1 of uncultured Atopobium sp. GTDB lineage: Bacteria > Actinomycetota > Coriobacteriia > Coriobacteriales > Atopobiaceae > Lancefieldella. The sequence continues at coordinate 66,503 of CAUUHE010000001.1, forward strand.
GTTGACGACGAGGTTAAGATTGTCAGCTTCGTGCGTTTTGCTTTTGGTGAAGAGTAAGACTTTTTACTTCAATTATTTTGAGCCGGTTGAAGACAACCGGCTCTTTTTTTACCGCGATTCCTGCAAAACTTACGGTGTCGTTTGTTAAAATTATTACAACTATGGCAAACGGAGAGAGCGAGGAAGCTTTGTCTTCAGCTAAATACAAAAGAGTACTTTTAAAGCTTTCTGGTGAAGCATTGATGGGTGAGCAATCCTTTGGTATTGACCCTTCAATTCCAGAAATGCTTGCTAAAGAAATTAAGCCTGTTTGGGAGTCTGGCGTTCAGGTTGCCATTGTTGTTGGTGGCGGAAACATCTTTAGAGGCGTTTCTCAGGCAGCCGCTGGCATGGATCGTGCCCAGGGCGATAATATGGGCATGCTTGCAACAGTAATCAACGCTCTTTCACTCCAGGATTGTTTTGAGCGCAATGGCATGGATTGCCGCGTTATGAGTGCAATTTCCATGGCTCAGGTTGCAGAGCCTTATATTCGCCGTCGTGCTATTAGGCACCTTGAGAAGGGCCGTATTGTCATCTTTGCTGCAGGTACCGGTAACCCTTACTTCACCACTGATACTGCTGCAGCTCTTCGCGCTTGCGAGATTGGTGCAGAGGCTCTGATGAAGGCAACAAAGGTAGATGGTATTTACGACTGCGATCCAGTTACTCATGCAGATGCAGTTAAGTTTGACACTGTCACCTACAAAGATGTTCTCGCCAAAGAACTTAAGGTTATGGACGCTGCAGCAATTGCGCTGTGCAAAGACAATAAGATGCCAATTCTTGTATTTGACATGCAGTCTGAAGGCGTTTTCATGAAAGCAATTTCCGGAGAAGAAGTCGGTACTACTGTCGTTGAGGAGGACTAATGAGCGTTCATTCTGATAAAGCTAAGCAGTCTATGGAGAAGTGCATCGAGGCACTTAAGAATAACTTTGGTCGTGTTCGTACTGGTCGCGCAAATCCACATGCGCTTGATCACATCAAGGTAGACTACTATGGTCAGCCAACCCCAATTTCTCAGCTTGCAGCAATCAAGGTTCCTGAGGCATCTATGCTGCTTGTTGAGCCATGGGATAAGACTGCTCTAAAGAGTATCGAGAAGGCCATTGAGACTTCTGACCTTGGTATTACTCCATCTAATGATGGCTCTGCTATCAGGCTTCCTTTCCCAATGCCAACCGAGGAGCGCCGTCGTGAGCTTGCTAAAGAGTGCTCTCAGATTGCTGAGGAAGCTCGCGTAGCTGTTCGTAACGTCCGTCGTGACGTTAATGGCAAGATTGAGCGCGATGAGGAGCTGTCTGAGGACGATCAGAAGCGCGAGAAGAACGGTATTCAGAAGCTGACTGATACCTACATTGCACAGATTGAGTCTCTTCTTAAGACCAAGACTTCAGAAATCATGGAGATTTAAGTGCAGTTTGATACAGACAAGCTCGTCCAGTATTTCTCTGACGCACCAGAAGATATCAGTCTTTCTGATATCAATTTAGAAACTATTCCGTCTCACGTTTCCATCATTATGGATGGAAACGGTAGATGGGCTACGGCTCGCGGACTTGACAGAACCGAAGGTCATAAGGCCGGTGTTCTTTCTTTGCGTGAGGCTGTTACTACAAGTGTGCGCCTTGGATTGGATGTTTTGTCGGTTTATGCGTTCTCCACAGAAAACTGGAAACGTCCTCAGCGTGAGGTTGACTTGCTCATGCGTCTGTTTGCAGAGACGCTTCTTAAAGAGCTCCCACTGTTCCACCAAGAGAACGTTAAGCTGCGTTTCTTTGGTGACCTTGAGGCTTTGCCTGAGAAGACCCGTAAGACCTTCCAGCGCGGACTTGATGAGACTGCGCAAAACACTGGTATGACGTTTGCACTGGCTGTTAACTATGGCTCTCGTGCAGAGCTAACCAGGGCAGCTGTTCTTCTCGCTAATCAAATTGCTGAGGGCACTGTGTCCGCTGACTCGGTGACTCCAGCAGATTTTGAGAAGAATCTCTATACGGCAGGTCTTTCTGATCCAGACCTGTTGATTCGTACGTCAGGAGAGCTGAGGCTTTCTAACTATTTGCTATGGCAGCTGGCTTACTCGGAGCTGTATGTCACGCAAACTTACTGGCCTGACTTCTCTAAGTGGGATTTTTTGCGCGCCATTAAGGACTATCAGGGTCGCGAAAGGCGATTCGGAGGAGTGAAATAGTGGTGGACAATACGCGCGATTCCAGAAGGCCTACCTCTAGGATTCCTGCTGATGCTCAGCCTAATCCTGAAGAAACAGGTAGCGTTGGAATTGATAGACAGATCGAAAAGCTGGAGATTCGTCGCTCACTTAAAGAGCTGCAACGATCCGCTGGTAACCTTATGGGTCAGCGAGTTCGTGGCGTTACCGAGAAGCTTTTGACAAGGACTCTGTCTGGCGTAGTTTATGCAGCTATTGTACTTGCTGCGCTGTTTGTTGGCAAAGAAGCCACTATTGTTTTGATTGCTGGCATGGCATGGCTCTGCTGCTCTGAGTTCTTCCATATTTGCCGTATGGGCGGACGTATGCCAAACGAGCCTCTTGGCCTTGTCTTCTCGCTTGTTTTTCCCATAATTGCGTATTTTGGTCACGTCTTTCCGCTGGTATTTTCTCTGCTTTTGATTATTCTTTGCGGACTTTGGTATGTTTTAACACCGCGAGCAAACCTTGCAGACGTGGCGGTTACGGCCTTTGGACCACTGTATACCTCGCTTTCACTTTCAACGGTAGTGCTTCTAAGGTCCACAGAGCCAAGTTTTTCTATTCCTTGGATTACGCTTGCTGTCATGCTCTCTGTGTGGGCTAACGATTCATTTGCGTATTTGTTTGGATCCAAATTTGGCAAGCATAAACTGGCGCCGAGGATTTCTCCAAATAAGAGTTGGGAGGGCTTCTACGGTGGTCTTTTAGGTTCAATGCTTGTGTGGTTCTTGATAGCAGTTTTTGGCGCAATTGATATGAATCCACTATTTGCGCTTCTTTTTGGCGTAACAGAAGGCATCTTCTCTGTTGTTGGAGACCTCTTTGAGTCTCGCATTAAGCGAGGAGTGGGCCTCAAGGATTCTGGTTCAATTATGCCTGGTCATGGTGGCCTACTTGATAGAACCGATTCGATGATTTTTGGAACTATGGCGGCGTTTCTTCTCTTCCAGCTTGCCGTGCTCTTTAGCCAGGTCAAGCTACCTATTGCGCTGCCGTTTGGAGCATAGGTTTTGAGCATTTTTGAAGATACCGCGCCTCGCGCTGTAAGGCATGAGCCTCTGCGTGTTGCTGTCCTCGGAGCTTCGGGTTCTGTGGGTATGCAGACGCTTGATGTATGCCGTCATTTCCCGCAAAAGGTGGAGGTTGCAGCCCTTGCGGTGAGGTCGTCGGTTGAGTTTGCCGTGAAGGCAGCATCTGAGTTCAACTGCAAATACGTTGCTTTTGCCGATGCAAGTGTCAAGGGCAATGCTCTTCTCGACAGCTTGCCTCAAGGCTGCAAAGCAAGCTTTGGCCCTGAGGCTGTTCAGGCGCTTGCTGAGCTGGATGAGGTTGACTGCGTAGTCAACGCAGTGGTGGGAGAGGCTGGCATTTACGCTGGTCTGGCCGCTGTGAAGGCTGGCAAAGTGCTGGCTTACGCTAACAAGGAGTCAATTGTTGTTGGCGGAGACCTTCTGATGCCCATGGTTAAGCCTGGCCAGCTCATTCCTGTTGACTCCGAGCACAGTGCCATCTTCCAGTGCCTTATTGGCGAGAGACCCGCTGACATCCAGCGGATTTGGCTCACCTGTTCTGGTGGTCCGTTCTTTGGATATTCTCGTGAGCAGCTTAAGCATGTCTCGGCCGACGACGCTTTGGCGCATCCAACCTGGAAGATGGGTGCCAAGATTACCATCGACTGTGCCACGCTCATGAACAAGGGCCTTGAGCTCATTGAGGCTCATCATCTCTTTGACACCCCAATGGACAAGCTTGAGGTGCTGGTACATCGTCAGAGCCGCATCCACTCTATGGTTGAGTTTGTGGACGGTTCCGTAAAGGCGCAGCTTGGAGCCTCTGACATGAGGCTGCCAATTCAGTTTGCACTGAGCTATCCGCACCGTTGGCCGGCAATTGCCAAGCCGGTTGAGTGGCAAGAGACGACTCCTCTCACAGGAGATTATGCTGATGAGAAGACCTTTGGATGCCTAGCCCTTGCTCGTCATGCGGGAACTGTTGGTGGAACGCTTCCCTGCATCATGAATGCTGCTAATGAAGTTGCTAACCATGCATTTAGGCGAGGAAGATGTTCATTTCTTGATATCGAGCGTATTGTTGCAGAGACCATGAATGCCTCTCATGTTCAAAGGGTAGAAGACCTTCAACAATTGACGCTTGTAGACGCAGAAGCACGAGCTTTAGCTCGCTCTTTTGTGGGATAGGAATTTTGTGAATTTGTTAGCTATTCTTTCACCAATTTTTTGGGGACTATTGGTCCTCTCGCTTCTTGTATTTGTTCACGAGGCCGGTCATTACGGTATGGCTCGCCTGTGTGGCGTTCGTGTCACTGAGTTTTTCTTGGGCATGCCGTTCAAGTACAAGTTTTCTCATAAGAGCAAGAAGTATGGCACTGAGGTTGGAGTAACGCCGCTTCTTTTTGGCGGCTATACCCGCATCTGTGGCATGGAAGGCCAGCTTGATGAGCTTCTGCCTCAGGCTCTAATGAGTGTTCAAGAAGCAGGCTCACTTGAGGTTGGCACGCTTGCAGCAAAACTTAACTGCGAGGATGAGCGCGCCTACAATCTGCTGTACACCCTTGCAGACTGGGGCTCCATTGAGCTTGTCAAAGAGTCAGATGAGCTAGAGCACACCACGTTTCAGACGCTTGCGAGAGATGCTGAGCTTCGCTGTGAGTATGATCGCGGCCACAATTTTGAGCTTGAAGGCTCAACGGCAGCAGGGGAGCCTCGTGTTCCACAGATGACCGCTGATGATTTCTTTGCTCAAGAAAAGGCTCATACATATGTTGGTGTAAATGTTCCCAAACGCCTGCTCATGATTTTGGGTGGACCTTTGGTCAACATTGTGCTGGCCTTTGTGCTTGTTGTGGGCTCTTTGATGTTTGTTGGCGTTCCTGCGGCTCAAAACAAGGCTCAGCTTGGCTCTGTTGAATCTGGCTCTCTTGCTGCTATTTCAGGACTTACTCCCGGAGACACCATTCTTACCTTTAACAAGGTAGAGGTTCATACCTGGGAAGACCTTACTACTGCTATCAAAGATGCAATGTCCAATGGAGGCAAGGATATCCCTGTCACGTATGAGCGCAATGGCATTCAGCTTGAAACTACTATTAAGCCGGTTTTGCGTCCTGACGATAAAATCATCGGCGTGACACCTGTCATGACCACCTATCACTTCTCGTTTATTGACGCATCAGCTGCAGCTGTATCGTATGCCGCGCAGGTTGGCCAGTTTGCCCTCAGACTGCTCATACCAACGCAGACCATGGAAGTTCTCAATCAGTCATCTTCTGTTGTAGGCATTTCTGTAATGGCATCAGAAGCTGCTGCAGAGGGTTTCTCGACTCTTATTATGCTGGTAGCAGCTATTTCCATGTCACTTGGATTCATGAATCTTTTACCTATTCCACCTCTTGACGGTGGAAAGATTCTGATTGAGGTAATTCAGGTGATTATTAGAAAGCCTCTGTCTATCAAAGTTCAAAACATTTTGTCTTACATTGGACTGGCATTTTTCCTGTTTGTGTTTGTTGTAGCGCTCCGAAACGATATTCTGCATTTACTTTTTAGGTAGTGATTTTATGTCTGAGATTGCTCGCACAAAGACGCATCCCGTTATGGTTGGATCTGTCCAGGTTGGCGGCGGCGCACCCGTTTCCGTTCAGTCTATGTGCACCACTAAAACAGACGATCCAGACGCAACGCTCCTTCAGATCAAGGGGCTTGCCGAGGCAGGGTGCGAGATTATCCGTGTGGCAATTCCAGACGCAAAGGCCCTCGACGGCTTTGAAGAGATTTGTAAATATTCGCCACTTCCTGTTGTTGCTGACATTCACTTTGACTATAAGCTTGCGCTTGAAGCTGCAAAGCGAGGTGCGGCAGCGCTACGTATTAACCCAGGAAACATTGGCTCTATGGAGCGCGTTGATGCTGTCATTGAGGCAGCTAAAGAGGCTCATATTCCTATTAGAATTGGCGTTAACGCAGGCTCTCTTGCTAAAGAATTTGATACAAGACAAGATATGACCCTTGTCGAGAAACTCGTGGCGTCGTCAAAGTCATTTGTAGAGCACTTTTCTTCTCGCGGTTTTGACGACATTGTCTTGTCTGCAAAAGCTCACGATGTTCCCACCACGCTTGCGGTATATCGAGCCCTTTCCAAGGAGCTTCCACAGATTCCTCTGCATGTAGGCGTTACTGAAGCCGGTGCTTTGAGGCAGGGAACGGTAAAGAATTCTGCTGCGGTGGGCATTTTGCTTGAGAGCGGTATTGGCGATACCATGCGTCTCTCTCTAACGGCCGATCCCGTAGAAGAAGTCCACGTAGCATGGGAGCTTCTTGCTGCCCTTGGTATGCGTCGCATTAAGCCAGAGTTGGTGAGCTGCCCTACCTGCGGCAGGTGTGGCGTTGACATGATTCCTATTGCAGAAGAAGTTACCAAGCGCCTGGATGGCGTTCGTGCTCCAATTTCTGTAGCAGTCATGGGATGTGTTGTTAATGGACCTGGTGAGGCTAGGGGTGTTGACCTTGGTGTAGCCTGTGGCAAAGGCCAGGCAGTGTTGTTTGAAAACGGCAATCCTATTAGAAAAGTTCCTGAAGATAAGATTGTTGATGAGTTATTCGCCGAAATTGAGAATCGTTTTGGCAAAAAATAAGTAAACTATACGTATTACTTCATATTGAAAGGAAACTACCTTGAAGCACTGGATGCGCATGTCTTCTTTGTATGCACCAACACTCAAAGAAGACCCAGCTGAGGCTGTACTTGCAAGTCACCGCCTGCTCCTTCGTGCTGGCATGATCAGAAAGACCGCTGCAGGCCTCTACTCTTATCTGCCACTTGCATGGCGCTCTCTTTTAAAGATTGAGGCTATCATTCGTGATGAGATGGATGGTATTGGTGCTCAGGAGATTCTTGTTCCTATTATGACCCCCGCTGAGCTCTGGGAGGAGTCTGGTCGTTGGGATGTCTATGGTGATGAGCTCATGCGTATGCATGACCGTCATGATCGTCAGTTTGCTCTTGGCCCAACTCACGAGGAGACCTTTACAGACCTTATTAGAAATGAACTCAAGAGTTATAAGCAGCTTCCTGTAACGCTCTATCAAATTCAGGATAAGTTCCGTGACGAGCGTCGTCCACGCTTTGGTCTTATGCGCGGCCGTGAGTTCATTATGAAAGACGGATATTCCTTCTCGGCAAATCAAGAGTCGCTGCAAGAGTGCTATGACCAGGAGAAGGTTGCTTACCAGAACGTTTGTGACCGCACTCGTCTTAAGGCTCTGCAGGTAGTTGCAGACTCTGGTCAGATTGGCGGAGACACCTCTGTTGAGTTTATGGCTCTGGCAGACGCTGGCGAGGCAAGCCTGGTCTACTGCGATTGTGGCTATGCTGCAGATACTGAGGCAGCGGCTGCAAAGATCAACGTAGAAGAGCGTGAGTCAGGCAAAATGTGTGAGATTCACACACCTGGCATTGGTTCCATTGATGATGTTGCTGAGTTCCTTCACGTTTCACCCGCAGCAACTCGTAAGGCTCTAGCTCTTGTTGACGGAAACGGTAAGCCAGTTGTTTGCTTCGTTCCAGGTACTCATGAACTCAATGAGGTCAAAGCTGAGCACGTCTTTGGTGACTATCACATGATGACCGATGAAGAGCTTGAAGAGTATGGCCTCATCAAGGGCTTCATTGGACCTGTTGGTCTACCTGAGGGCATTCGCGTTATTGGAGACCTCTCTCTTGAGGATACTCAGTGGTGGCTCTGTGGCGCTAACAAGGCAGATTATCACCTTGATCACGTTGAGCTTGGTCGTGACTTTGAGATTAACGAGTGGAAAGACCTTGTCACTTCTCAGGAGGGCGATATTTGTCCTGAGTGTGGTCTTCCTCTGCATGCTGCTCGTGGTATTGAGGTTGGCCAGGTCTTCCAGCTTGGCACCAAGTACTCTTCGGCTCTTAACGCCACCTTCACCGACGAAAACGGCGAGGACAAGCCTCTTGTTATGGGCTGCTACGGCATTGGTGTTTCCAGGCTGCTTGCTGCTGTTGTTGAGCAATACAATGACGAGAAGGGCATCAAGTGGCCAGTCTCTGTTGCTCCTTATGAGGTTTCTGTTCTTTGCCTCTCTGACAAAGACCCAGAGATTTGGGATGCAGCAGGTTCTGTAGCAGATGCCTGTGTTGCAGCTGGTCTTGAGACTGTTGTTGATGATCGTGCAGAGCGTCCTGGTGTTAAGTTTGCAGATGCAGATCTTATCGGCTTCCCATGGCAGGTTATTGTGGGCAAGAAGGGCGTCGCTAACGGTATCGCAGAAGTCAAAGAGCGTGCTACCGGCGAGCGTTTTGAGGTTGCCCTTGATGAGGTTGCTTCTTGGTTGGCAGAGAAGATTCTTCCAGAGCGTGAGCTTTAAAATATACAACCAATTAGAAAATTGTCGATAAAAACAGAGCTTTGGTTTGCTATAGTATTTCCCGCACCATGTTCGGGGAATTAGCTCAGCTGGGAGAGCGCATGACTGGCAGTCATGAGGTCAGGGGTTCGATCCCCCTATTCTCCACCACGCATTCTGGCGGCGGCATCAGTCGCCGCTTTTTTCTTACGGGCTCATGGCGCAACGGTTAGCGCAGGGGACTCATAATCCCTGGGTTGGGGGTTCAAATCCCTCTGGGCCCACCAAACACACATATGGCGAGAAACCCTTTGGTTTTCTCGCCATTTCTTTTACCGAAACTCTCTACCGTTTAATGATTCGATTACTTAATTTATATAAAAGACGGGTACAATAGCCAAAGTGATATTTGATAGATAGGGGATATATGACTCCTGAGACTCGCAAAATGAAGCTCTTTAGTCTGGCGCTTTTGATTGGCGGACTTTTAGGTCTTGTTAATGTTGCGGTTCTTGTAATTGGTGCTGGTCCATCAATTGATTCCGCTCTTCTTTTGCTTGCAAGTATGATTTCACTTCTTACTGGTGGTTATGCGGCTAGAGAGGCTAATGTTCCTAATAGAGCTGCAGCCGCTTATCCTATGATTTTTGGCTCGTGTGTGGTTTTGGCTGTTACTGTTGTAGCTCAGTTGATTTTGACTCCTTCTGTAACGCTGCAGTTCATTGAGCTGTTTGCTCTATTGGCGATGGCAAGTGCTGTTGCTCGAGGTTCTCATAAAGTCAAAAAGTCTCTTGAAGCCAAGTAAGTTGTCTTATTGCTCTAACTCCGCTTGTATACGGTTTTCTTTGTGAAATGACTTGTTGGGGGTTTGTATGGATCGTGGAACTAAGTTGATGATGGCGCTTTCCTCCATGCTCGGAGCGCTTGGTGTTGCTGGTATTGTCATCTTTGCTTTCTCAGTTGGTTATGGCCGTTTCTCTTCCAGCATGATTGTGCTTCTGCTGTGCAGCTTAATGGCAGTTTATTGCTGCTACATTCTGCAGAAATGCATTAGTCTGGCTAAAGACTTTGAGAAAACCCACGGCATTGTCCGTCTTGTTGCTGGCATTGAACTTATTCTCTTTACCATTGAATGGGTTTTTGTCTCGCAGCTTTCATCTCAGCCTATGGTAATTACGCCACTGATCCTTCAGCTTATTTTCCTGGGAATTATTCTTGTTCAGATGAATAAAGCTGTGTCTACGTATTCACCTTCAAAAAAGTCAAAAGCTAGAAATTAGCGTCATTGTTTGTTATTATTGCAAGTCGTTCGGGCGATTGGCTCAGGGGTAGAGCACTTCCTTCACACGGAAGGGGTCGCTGGTTCAAATCCAGCATCGCCCACCATAGAATTTTTAAGGCCTAGGTTACTAGGCCTTTTTTGTTAGTAAATAGTTACGACAATGGCAAATATTAGACGCCACGCATCACATTTTAGGACTTCCCCCATATACTTGAGCTCTAGGAAAGGGGAGATGTATGACAGATTCAACTAACAATTCCAGCGCTCTTAATCCAGTCGAGCAGTTTGATATGTACGTTGCTCACGTTGGCATTAACGCAAGCAATGCGGACGAGGCAGAAAAGATTGCAAACCTGTTCACCGCTTTTATGGGACTTCCAACTATTGAGCAGCCACCTTCATTTTTTGCAGGGACCCTGGTAGAGGTCATGAAACAAAATGGCCGAGGCACAAAGGGTCATATTGGCTTCCATGTTAATAATATTCCTGCTGCCGAGAAATACTTTGCAGGTCGTGGCTTTGAAATCGATGAGTCATCTAGAAGGCTTAATCCAGATGGCAGTACGTTTTTGGTCTATTTCAAAGACGAGATTGCTGGCTTTGCTATTCATCTCACCATGGATAAGTAACCCTACTTCCATCAAACTCAACTGACGATTTTTGGCGAGAAGAACTTTTAAGTAGAAGGGTCTTCTCGCTTTTTGTGTGTGGATGGATAGTGAATAGTTATTTATAGGTGATTCTTATTGTTGATGATATGAAAATTTAATAAATTGCAATTTAGAATGCAGTTTATATTCATTTTAATGATATTTTCTTTTATCATTTGAATTAGATATTTGTAATCCTTTATGGATTTGGAAGGTTTGAAGTGAAAAAGTTCAAGTGTGTAGCAGCGTCAATTTTAGTTGCATTATGCTGCGTAATTGTCATTGGAGCTCCAAAGCTTGCGCTCGCAGCAGGGGACAATCAGCTTACGGTAAATGTTACTGATGACTATTATGCAAAGCCAGTTGATGGTGTAACAATCACAGTCACAGATACAGCAACTGGTTCTGTTGTTGCAGAGCAAGTTACTGATGCAAACGGTAAAGTCCAGGTAAATCTTCCTGACGGAACTTATAAGGTTCAGCAGACAAAGTTCAAAGCTGGATTTGAAGTAGAGGACACAACCTATACATGTACGCTTAATGGAGTTGCTTCTGGCACAGGAAGCTCAACTACACTCAACATCGTTGATAAACAAATCTTAGGTAAACTTAACATTACCGTAAAAGCAGAAAACTTAGATAATAAACATCGTCCAGATTCTGATCTTCAATCTATTTCAGAAGTTACTGTAGATGTCCAAGATGAATTTGGAAATACTGTTGTTGACCCAAATAGTGTTCCTGTAAATGGTAGCTATACCTTAATTCCAAAAAATATTCCTGATTCATACTCGTATGACACAGGATCAGGTCTATATGACATTGTTAATTATGATCACACTGGCCAACTTTATAGTTCCCCACATGCAGTTACCTTTAAGTATGATTCTGCTACGCGAACATTTGATACTAATGTTTATGCGGTTTATAGATTAAAACGCAGAATAGGAAATATTATTGTTAGGGTTGTTGATCAATACGGTAATCCTATTGCTGGAGCAACTTTGACTGCTACCATGGCTGAGGTAGCCACACCTGGTGAGCCTTCTCCTGCAATGCCACCTAGTTTTCCAAGTTTTGATCCGCCAAATCCAGCTCTGTTACCAGGTACTGATGTACCTCGACCTCTAACGCAGGCTGCTCCAGCACGTGGTGTAGCTCATACACAAACAGGTCAGCTTTCAATTTTTAATGAAGAGAATGACACTCATTACAACCTGACTACAGGACCAGATGGTACTGTAATTATTCCTGATTATTTGACTCATGCTGGCTCCACCATTACTCAAATAACCACTCTTGATGGTTACACTATTGATGATCCTAATCCTCAGGTTGGTGAGATTACTGGCTCTAACGAGACAACTACGGTTACTTTTGTAAATCGTAGGCCAGAGCCACCTGCTCCAGAGCCACAGCCAGAACCTCAGCCTGAGCCAACTCCAGAGCCTACTCCTGAGCCCCAGCCAGAACCTCAGCCTGAGCCAACTCCAGAGCCTACTCCTGAGCCCCAGCCTGAGCCAACTCCAGAGCCTACTCCTGAGCCCCAGCCGGAGCCAACTCCAGAGCCTCAACCACAGACTCCTGAAAAGCCTAAGACTCCAAAGAAAAAGAAGGCTGTTCTTCCAGACACATCTGACATTTCTGGTATCTCTTCTTTAATTGTTGGAATTACAGGTACATTAAGCTCTCTTGCTGGTGTCTCGATGTATCTGAATAAGAAGCGTTTCTAATACAATGAAATTTATTGAATCTGCTTCAAAATTTGCTTATGTCTATCAAGTGAACAACCTGTGCATTTAGTAATTTGAAAATGTATGGGGAGTTCACTTGATTTTTATAATGCGGTCAGAAAATTCCGCAGTTTTATCAGTAAAAAATTTGAAATAATTGTGTTTAGTCTTGGATATTATCTTTAATTTAATGTCTAATTCCCTTACTATAGATAGAAGTATTTACTAGTACGGTTCGGTTTTAAGGAATTGAATTGAAACGATATAAAAACATTGTCCTTGCTATTTTTGTTGCGCTAACGCTTGTTGTGTCAGTTTTTACTCCAAGAATTGCACTTGCATCTAATGAGATTAGTGCTCATGCTGTTGATAAATACACCGATGAGCCAATTGAGGGCGTACATATTGTAATTTATCAAGGTGGTTCTACTATTGTGGCCGAGGGAGAAACAGACGCTGATGGTTACTTTAGTCCCCATATTCCTCTTCCTGACGGTGCTTATAGAGTTGAACAAACCACTTATAAAGAGGGTTATGTCCCTCAAGTCAACTCTGTTTCTTACGTTTTTAGTATCGCTTCATCGGATTTAGGTGATTTGGAAGTTGCTGAAATGAAGAACCAGCCTCTCGCTAACATCATTGTTAAGGTTGTTGGCACAGACGGAAATCCTATTGCTGGTGCAACTCTTAAGGCAACTGCTGCAAATAGTGTACGTCCTGCTGTTCCAACGCCTCCATTTACTCAGACTGGTATTCTCACCATGGAGGCTGACGGTAGCTACTCTCTTACAACTGGAGCAGATGGTACTGTTGTGATTCCTAAACTTATTGGTGACACTTCCACTACCATTACTCAGCTCACCACTATTGATGGCTATCAGATTGACACCACGGTTCGTGTTGGTCAGATTACTGGTACAGCGACCACTGCAACAGTAACCTTTGTTGATCCTACAGTTCCAGAACCACAGCCTGAGCCTACTCCAGCACCAGAGCCTCAGCCACAACCTCAGCCAGAGACTCCAAAGGCTAAAAAGGTTAAGAAGTCCGCTCTTCCAGAGACTGGCGACAACGCTCTTACACTTCCTATGATTGTTGGTGTTGCTGGCGTAACTATTGTTGTTGCTGGCGCAGCTCTCTTCCTTCATAAGAAGCGTCAATAAATCTTCACAAGCCTAGCTTCATTTATATAATTCACCACGTAAATCAAGTGAATGACTTATACTTATCCAGTTCAGATATGTATGAGGAGTTCACTTGATTGCTCTTGCGGATAAGATTTCAAAGTCATTTGGCGGCAGAGTCCTTTATTCAAATGCAACACTTCAGCTCAATGCGGGAGAACGTTGGGCTTTAGTTGGTCCTAATGGTGCTGGTAAGACTACGCTTCTAAAAATCATCATGGGCTTAGAGTCTGCCGATGAAGGAACCATTACCTTTGCAAAAGACGCTACCCTGGGATATCTTGAGCAAGAAACAGAGCTCATGGGAGATAGAACTGCTCTTAATGAAGTCATTGAGTCTGCCCATGAGATTAAACAGTGGGAGAGAAAGGTTAACGACCTTTCAATCAAAATTGCCGAAACTCCCGAAGGTGCAACGCTCAATAAGTATCTTGAAGACTATGCTCATGCTATGGAGCGCTTCGAGCGTCTTGGTGGCTATGAACTAGAGAGTAGAGCTCGCCAGATTCTTGCGGGTCTGGGTTTTCCCGTTGAAGACTTCGATAAACCCGCTAAAGAGTTTTCGGGCGGCTGGCAGATGCGTATCTCTTTGTCAAAGCTGCTTCTGCGACGTCCTGATGTTCTTCTTCTGGATGAGCCTACTAACCACTTGGACTTGGAATCTGTTCAGTGGCTTGAGAGGTTCTTATCGTCATATGACGGCACGGTTTTGCTGGTAAGCCATGACCGTTCATTTATGGACGCATGTGTAACGCACGTGGCGGCGCTTGAGAACCGCTTGCTTGTCACGTATACCGGAAACTATTCTGGTTATCTGCATCAGCGAGAAGAAAACCTAGAACAACTCCGCGCTAAACGAGCTGCTCAAGAGCGCGACATTGCTCACATGGAGACCTTCATTGAGCGATTTAGGTATAAGCCTACCAAGGCAAAACAGGTTCAAGAGCGCGTGGCAAAGGTCGAGAAGATTCGTGAAGAACTGGTAGTTCTTCCAGAGCAATCTCATCACATGCATTTTAGGTTCCCAGAGCCCCCGCGTACCGGAGATACCGTCATTTCTCTTGAGGGTGTGGCCAAATCTTACGAGGATAACTTTGTCTACGATAACGTTGACCTCAAGCTGTATCGAGGAGATCACGTAGCGCTTGTTGGTCCTAACGGCGCTGGTAAATCAACCCTTATGAAGCTCATTGCTGGCAAGCTGAAGCCAGATGCCGGTGAGATTAGCCTGGGCCAAAACGTCACCGAAGCCTACTACGCACAGCATCAGCTTGAAGAGCTCAACCCTGCAAATACGGTACTTGCAGAGCTTGATACGGTGGCTGCGGGATGGACCACCTCTGAAGAGCGCAGATTGCTGGGCGCCTTCCTGTTCCACGGCGATGACGTGGAGAAACGCGTAAACGTACTTTCTGGTGGCGAGCGTGCTCGTTTAGCACTTGCTAAGATGCTGGTTTCTCCAGATCCACTGTTGCTCCTGGACGAGCCAACTAACCACCTGGATATTGATTCTGTTGATGTTCTAGAGAAGGCTCTTGTTGACTTCCCAGGAACCATCATCTTGATCAGCCATGATGAACACCTGGTCAGAGCTGTAGCAAACAAGGTTGTGGACGTTCGTGACCACAAGGTTACGGTCTATGACGGTAACTACGATTACTTTCTCTTTAAGCTTGCAGAGCTTCAAGCAGCAGCGCAGGGGGAGACGTCGAGCAAGACGGTGTCCTCGTATGGAACATCGGGTGCAAGAGCGGTTAAGAGTTCTGGCCCAGAGGCAGGTCAAGCTGCAGGATCTTCTCGCAATGTGAAGACTAAGGAGCAGAGGAGAGCTGAGGCTGAAGAGCGCAACCGTAGAAGTCGTGCGCTGAGGGAGACTAAGAAGCGCTTGGACGAGGTTGAGGCCGCGCTGACTCCTGCACATAAGCGTTACGATGAGCTTATGACGCTTATGGCTGACGAGGCGCTCTATAACGATCCTCAAAAGTTTGATGAGTGCATGGCTGAATACCAGGCACTCTCCAAAAAAATTCCTGCGCTTGAGGCTGAATGGTTGGAGCTTTCAGAAAAAATGGAAGCAGACATTGATGAGTAGGTAGTTTTGCCAATCTTGGGTAAAATTATTAGGTAATTGAAGCTTTCGTAAGTATCTGCCTGTGTGTCTTTGCAGATGTTGAGATAAGGATTGTTGTGCCAACTGCTTTAACATCAGTTCCATCGCTTTTGACAACGCTCGCTGAATTTGCACTGGTAATCTTTGCCATTGTGGTTCACGAGGTTGCGCATGGCTTTGTGGCATACAAGTGCGGAGATCCTACGGCAAAAATGTCTGGCCGTTTGACGCTCAATCCACTGGCACACATTGACTTGTTCGGTACGGTTCTTTTGCCGTTTATGTTGGTATTGATGGGCGGTCCTAGCTTTGGTTACGCAAAGCCTGTTCCCTATAACCCCAACTACCTCAAAGATCGTCGTCGTGACGAGATTCTTGTAGCACTCGCAGGCCCAGCGTCTAACATTTTGCAGGCGTTTCTCGGCGCGCTCTTATTGCGTTTGCTCAACGCGCTAGCTGTTGCATTTGGTGCAGCATATAATCCGCTGGTAATGTACTACGTTTCTTCGCTGGTAATCTTCTACATTCAGATTAACGTAAGCCTGGCAGTCTTTAACATGCTGCCAATTCCACCTTTGGACGGCTCTAAGCTGCTGTTATATTTTCTTGGCGAGAAAAACCGTCAAAAGTTCTACGCCATTGAGCCCTACTGTATGATTGCAGTTGTAGGACTCATGTTCTTTGCGCCTGGCTTTTTCTCGTCCATTATCGGGGGCATTTCTAACGTCATTTTGAGTCTGCTTGCGAGAATCATCTAATGTCGTACAAAGTAAACACCGCAACATATTCGGGTCCATTTGACCTACTACTTCAGTTGGTAAGTAGGCAGAAAGTTGCCATTGGATCCATTTCTATCTCTGAGGTTGCTGATCAGTACCTGGCAGAAGTTGACGCCATGGAGGAGCTTGATCTGGACGTTGCCAGTGACTTTGTTCTTGTTGCGTCTACGCTTCTGGACATGAAGGCTCATGCCCTGGTACCTCAAGACGTTTCGCTTAAAAGCTCATTTGATGAAGATGAGTATGATGACGAGCTGGACGGGCTTTCTCCTGATGAGGCGCGAGAAGTTCTTATTGCTCGCCTTATTGCCTATAAGCAGTTCAGAAATGCGGGTGCTGCGCTAGGTAGTCGTATGGAGGCAGAGTCGTACATGTTCCCACGCTCAGTGGGCCCAGATCCTGATTTCTTGAATCTCATGCCAGACTATCTTGAGGGCATTACCCTCAGAAGCCTTGCCGTCATCTGTGCGGACATTGACTCAAAACGTGAGACATTCTTGCTTGAAGCGGAACATGTGGCGCCAAAAAGGCTCCCAGTAGCTCTGACGGTAGCTTCTGTGGACCGACTCACGCGCTCTAAGGGCAAGGTAACGTTCTCTGAGCTCTTAGACGGTCAAGATACGCCAGAAATTGTGGTTGCAAACTTTTTGGCAGTGCTTGAGCTCTTTAAGCGCGGTCTTGTTCGTGTTCAGCAGGATGTCATCTTTGGCGAGATTGAGATTGAGCACATAGAGGGCGCAGATTCATACCAGTTTGATGAGTCGGTTCTTTTGGAACTAGAAGAACTATCTGGTGATGAGCCAGACCTTGAAGAATTTAACTTGTCTCAAAATGCGCTCCAAGACGTCCAGCAGACGCTAGTATCGTTAACTCAAACGCCCGATGAAGCATAGAAAGAGGCGGAATAACTTATGGCAGAAGAGCTTACCTATTTTGATTCCGAGTCGCTCAAAGGCGCACTAGAATCACTGCTTTTGGTTGCAACAGATGCAATCACCACGGCCGACTTTTCCAAGGTCACCAATGCAGCTCCTGCCGAGGTTGCCCAAGCGCTCAAAGAGCTTGCAGAGGAGTATACGCGCTGTAACAGGGGTTTTCAGCTCAGGGAGGTAGCCGGCGGTTGGCGTCTTTTTACCCACCCAGCTCACCATCAGCTGGTCAGCGATTTTGTGCTCTCCTGGGATACGCGCCGCCTTTCTCAGGCAGCGCTTGAGACGCTGGCGGTTATTGCTTATCACCAGCCCGTTACTCGTGAAGGCGTCCGTGCTATTCGTGGTGTTAACTCTGATGGTGTCATCTCTTCACTTCGCGAGAAAAACCTTGTGCGTGAAGTGGGCAAAGAGGCAGATAGGGGACAAGCCATTCTCTATGGCACAACAGCCCTTTTCTTAGAGCGCTTTGGTCTCAAGTCTTTGCGAGAGTTGCCGCCGCTGGAAGACTTTGCCCCTGATGAGGAGTCCAAGCAGTTTATTCGCGAGAGACTCTCTGGCAGAAGCTTCACTTCAACGCTTGAAGAAGCCGCAGAAGACATTGACGATGAACGCTCTCTTCTGGGAGATAGCTACGATACGCAAGAGGATGCATAGGCCGTGGCAGAAGAGCGTATTGTCCCCATGCGCCTGCAGCGCTTTTTGGCGCGCGCAGGAGTGGCTAGTCGCCGAGGCTCCGAGCGACTGATGACCTCTGGTCGCGTCACGGTAAACGGCCAGGTAGTCACCGAGCTTGGCAGTAAGGTTGATCCGCTGGTAGATGTTGTAGCAGTTGACGGCATTGTCTGCTCAATTGCCGAGAAACCCGTTTACTTGATGCTCAACAAACCTGCAGGGTATCTGACTACTATGAAAGACCCTCAGGGTAGACCAACCATTGTGGACATGGTTCCAACTGACAGATACCCGGGACTTTTTCCAGTTGGACGTCTTGATATGGATACCACGGGTCTTTTGTTCTTTACTACCGATGGTCAGATGGCACAAGAGCTTTTGCATCCCTCAAAGCATGTATGGAAGCACTATGTTGCTCATGTTGTGGGGACGCCTACAGAAGAGCAGCTAAATCGCCTGCGCGAAGGTATTGAGCTTGAAGACGGCCCTGCAGCCCCTGCTGAGGTTGAGATTGTATCCAACGATGCCAAGATGAAGGCACTTCTCGCCCCACAGGGTTTAGGAAAAACCGGTGGAGGAGAGCCAAACTCCCTGGTCAGCGTAACTATTAGAGAAGGCAGAAAGCACCAGGTCAAAAAGATGCTTCTGGCAATTCATCATCGTGTGCTTGCACTCCACAGAGACACGTTTGGGCCGCTCCATCTTACAGGCGTTAAAGAAGGTGAGTGGAGGCTTCTTACAGAAGAGGAAGTTGCCGCTCTGGAGCGCACTATTGGCAGAGAGCCTGGCGCTTCTCCCATAATGCCTTTACATGCCAGCAAATAATTACTAGTCGCACAATTACTAAGCGCACGTCAAACAGCTCAAACACGCCCAGAGAGGAGACATAATGCAGCCATTTGAAGTTCCAGCTCAGGTTCATCGTATTTTGTTTATGCGCCACCCAGAGAGTGTGGCTAATACACAGCGCTTTTTCAGCGGCAGAAGAGACGTTGAACTTACCGAGCATGGCGTTGAACAGCGAGATCACGCCGTTCGTGCACTAGTTGCATTTCATCCAGATAGAATTTGGACCTCTCCATTGTCTCGCTGCAAAGACATGGCCCAGATGGCTGCCAGCGAGCTTGGTATTCCTTGTGAGGTAAAAGACGACCTTGCAGAGATGGATTTTGGCATTCTAGAAAGCAAGCGTTTTGCTGACGCAGAAGAGATTTTAAAGCCCTATGGCCTTACGTTTCCTTGGGCCTCAGACAAAAACGGCCACTCCATACCTGCTCCAGAAGCAGAGTCATACGAGCAGGTAAGAAGCAGGTGTCGCACTATTCTTAACGAGCTTTCCAGTCTTTCTGGACGCACTGTTTGTATTTCTCACGGCGGCTATTTGCGTTCTATGATGGCAGAGATTTTTGGCATCCCAGGTAGTTCAAGCTGGAATGTACATCTTGCAAATGTCTCTTCAATCTTCTTTACTAGTACAGGCAGTTCTGATTTCAAGCTTGGTGGATTTAACCTTGATCCAGAAGAGGTTATTCGTCGTTCCACTGAGCCAAGTTTTTACGATTTTCGTGACATTTGGGGTGTCACCAAGGGGGATAAGTAATGATTGTTGCTATTGACGGCCCAGCAGGCTCCGGAAAGTCTACGGTTGCTCGCGCCCTTTCTGATCGCCTGGATTTGATTTTCCTTGATACGGGTGCAATGTATCGCTCCGTAACCGTAGAATGCCTTCGTCAAGGCATCGATATGACTGATACCGAGAAAATCATTCAGGTTGCACGCAGCATCAGTATCTCGTTTGGTAACTCCGCAAACGGCCAGACCGTCTACGCAAACGGCTCAAACGTTACAACAGAGATTCGTACTCCCGAGGTAGACAGAAACGTTAGTGCTGTTGCAGCCATCCCTGAGGTCCGTGAGGCTATGGTCACGCTTCAGCGTCGTGCTGGCGAGAATGGCGATGTAGTCGCTGAAGGTCGTGACATTGGCACCGTGGTATTCCCCGAGGCTGATGTAAAGGTTTTCTTGACCGCAGACCCTGCTGCTCGAGCTCACCGCCGCGCTGTTCAGCGCCAGGGTGGAGATGCAGCCACCGGAAACGATTCCCAGGTAGACGCCAAGAGTGAGGAGAAGATCCTCGAAGACATCAAGGCTCGCGATAAGGCTGATTCTGAGCGTAAGGCAGCACCACTTCGTGCTGCAGAAGATGCCCACCACATTGACTCTTCTGCGCTTTCTGTTGAAGAGGTTATTGCAGCTATTATTGCCCTGCATCCTGGGCTCGGCAAAAGAGATATCCGCAATCACAGGGCTTCTCACCAGGGAAATGGATCAGAGAGCAGCTCTTCTGATGACGGGAAGTCTCACACGGAAGAGCCTAAACGCTCCGAGAAAAAGTCTTCTATAGCAGCGGCATCTAAGCGTTTGCGTCCTTTTGGCGGAAACTCATTTGACGATTATTACGATGCTGCACTCTCTGATTTTCCAGCTCCAGCCAAGTTCTTTAAGTGGCTGGCAGTCAGTGTACTGGGACTTGTAACCAAACTTTGGTTTAGATGGCGCTGGGACAATGACCAGCTCTTTGTTGGCGATAAGACTCCTCGCGTTCTTATCATGAACCATCCAACGTTTTTGGACCCTATTGTTACTGTTGTTCACCTCCTTGTTCACGGTATCCCCGTGAGAACCATTTACAAGAGTGAGTTCAACAAATTCAAACCGCTTCAGTGGGCGCTTTCTAGACTGGGCGGTATCCCAGTAGATCGCGGAACTGCCGATATGAAGGCAATTCGTCGCGCAACCACGGCTCTTTCTAGAGGAGAAATGCTTCTCATTTATCCTGAGGGTACCAGAGTTAGAAGCAACACTGAACGTGGAGAAACCCATGGCGGTTTTGCGCTTATCGCACAGCTTGCCAAGGTAGATGTTCAGCCACTGGCCATTATTGGCGCGCTTGATATTAAGAAAAAAGGTTCTCCTCTGGTTAAGCCTGTAAAGGTGTATCTTCGCGCTGGTCAGAAGGTTTCTTTTAGTGATCTGACTTCTACGAAGCGTAAAGATCAGGCAAAAGAGATGGAAGAAGTAGCCATGGAGCGGGTATACGAGCTAAGAGATGCAATGCTCAAAGAGCATCCCGGAAGGAATTAGTTCGTGCCTACTATTAAAATTGCCGATGAAGCAGGTGCTTGTTACGGTGTAGAAAGAGCTCTTCAGATGGTCCAGCAGGCCGTCAAAGATGCTCATGCGCCCGTGCGCACGCTTGGTCCGCTTATCCATAACCCTCGCGTTGTTACGTCCCTTAAAGACCAGGGCGTAGAGGTTGTTGATTCCGCTTCTGAAGCTGCAGGAAGTGCGCTTCTACTGCGCACTCACGGGGTAACCCCTCAAGAGGAGCAGATTGCCAAGGACGGCTGTGTTGACGTGTTAGATGCAACCTGTCCGTTTGTAAAGAAGGCTCACGGAGCCGCAGAACTTCTCGCCAAACAGGGCTATGCTGTGTACGTGGTAGGAGAGTCAGGACATCCTGAGGTAGAGGCCACACTGGCGCACGTGCCAGGCTCTTTGGCCATAGACTCCGTGGAACAGGTTGCCGCTCAGGCAGATGCTATGAGAGCTGCAAAAAAGGTTGGTCTGGTGGTTCAGACCACCATGAGCGCTGCAAAGCTTTCTGAAGTAGTTAACGCGGTGCTTCCGCTTGTTGATGAGCTTCGCGTCATGAATACCATCTGCGAGGCCACTGCGGGCCATCAGGACTCGTGCATGAGGCTTGCAAAAGAGTCTGACGTCATGATTATTATTGGCGGCAGGATCTCTGCAAATACCACTCGCTTA
Organism: uncultured Atopobium sp.; assembly: GCA_963544885.1. GTDB lineage: Bacteria > Actinomycetota > Coriobacteriia > Coriobacteriales > Atopobiaceae > Lancefieldella. Next base: position 88,316 of record CAUUHE010000001.1, read on the forward strand.
GCAGAGATTTCTAAGCTCTATTGCCCCGCAACCTATCACATTGAAGGCGCTGATGAGCTGCAAGCTTCTTGGTTTGAGGGAGCAGAGCATATTGGTATTACCGCTGGCGCTTCTACTCCGGAAGCTCATATCAATGCAGTTAAATCAGCTATTGAACAAATCGTAGGCGTCTAGCATGGAACAGCGCGCAGACTACGGAAATACAAAATCTGGTGGACTTGGCGCACTGATTGAGTCCGTTGAAGAGGGTAGTCCTGCGTGGAAGGCTGGCCTTGAGCCCGGCATGATTATCGAGAAGGTCAATGGCGTGGTGCCAAAAGATCTGATTGATTGGCGCTGGGAAGCCGACGGCTCCCTCTGTGAACTTGAAGTTTCTGTTCCTGGTGATGACGCACTTTATGAGTGCGTGCTTGAGCGTGAATCCGGAGAAGACTGGGGCGTTGACTTTGTTGACGTTCTCTTTGACGGTATCAAGACCTGCGTAAACGCTTGTCAGTTCTGCTTTATGGCTATGCTGCCAGAAGATATGCGTCCCTCGCTTTCTATTAGAGATGACGATTACCGCCTGAGCTTTTTGCAGGGCAACTTTGTTACGCTCACTAACCTTACTGACGAGGATGTTGAGCGCATCATCTCTCACAAGCTTGAGCCTATGAACGTCTCTCTGCATGCAATCTCTCCTGACGTTCGTCGCAATTTAATTGGCGCTCGTGCTGCTAGGGGCATTGAAGTTCTTGAGAAACTCATGGACGCTGGTATTGAGATTCATGGCCAGATTGTTTTGTGCCCTAATATCAATGACGGTGAAGAGCTTGATAAAACGCTTGATTGGGTAGAGGCTCATCAGCAAATTACCTCGTTGGCCATTGTTCCTCTTGGCTATACCAAAGACTCCAAACGCTTTACGCATTCGTATTCTGATGATGTGGAGCTGTCCCGCTCTGTAGTCAAAATTGTTGAACCATACCAGGAGCGTGCACGTGCCTCTTTGGGCATTACGCGCTTCCAGCTCTCTGACGAGTTCTACGTAGACGCTCAGCTACCTATTCCACCTGCGTATACCTACGACGGCTATCCGCAGTTCTACGATGGCATTGGCATGCTCAGAAGCTTCCTGGATGAAGCTGAAGAGGTGTGTCATGCTATGCGTACCGCTCTTGATGAGGCAGATACCTATCTTTCTGCGCGCTCTCGCAAGATTTTACTGATTGTAGGCGAAGCTGCTCAGCAAACCATTCAGACCTTCTGTGATGACTGGTCGGCTGATGGCAACGTTTCTACTTTTGCCGTGCGCAATGATTTCTTTGGTGGAGACGTTAACGTCACGGGACTTATCTGCGCCGTTGATCTTCTCGCCCAGGTACCTGAAGACCTCACAAACATTTTGGTAGTGCTCCCTGAGGTCATGTTTAACTTTGATAAAATCACCCTTGATGGCATGTCACTAGCCGATTTAACTGCACAGCTAGAGGCACGTGGAGCAAAAGTCATCATGTCAATTCCTGGTCCCACAAACATTGCCAAGTCGTGCATTAAAGCGCTCAAAGAGTGGGATTAGCCACGTATTGCTGGTATTATTAAGTCAACTGAATGAAAGGTGAGACATGGCTAAGCCCATTGTTGCTATTGTTGGACGCCCAAATGTTGGTAAGTCCACGCTGGTAAATAGAATTGCCGAGAAACGCGATGCAATCGTGCACGAGTCAAGGGGAGTAACCCGAGACCGTTCATATCACGATGCTGACTGGAATGGTCGTGAGTTTAAGCTCATTGATACCGGTGGTATTGAGTCAATTAAATCGCAAGATCGCTTTGCTCCACACATTCGTGAGCAGGCTCTTCTTGCATGCGAAGAAGCAGATGTCATCGTTTTTGTGGTAGATGGATCTACTGGCGTTACCGATGAAGACGAAGAGGTTGCACGCATTGTTCGCAAGAGCGACAAGCCCGTGTTCTTGGTTGTCAACAAGAAAGATAACCCTGCAACAGAGCAGGATGGTCTTTGGGACTTCTATGCACTTGGTTGTGGAGAGCCTCTGCCTCTGTCTGCCTCTCATGGTCACGGTACTGGTGACTTGTTGGATGACATTGTCAACGCATTTCCAGAGGTAAATGAAGAGCCAGAGGATGACGGCATTCTGAACTTGGCAATTATTGGCCGTCCTAATGTGGGCAAGTCCTCACTTGCAAACCGCCTGGCTAATAAGAAGCGCTCTATTGTTTCTGATGTTGCTGGTACTACGCGTGACGCTATTGACACCATGATTGAATGGAAGGGAACTCCCATTCGTCTTGTTGATACCGCTGGTATTCGCAAAAAGAGCCAGGTACATGAAGATGTTGAGTATTACAGTCTGGTCAGAGGCCTGCAGGCAATGGACCGCGCAGACGTCTGTCTTCTTGTTGTTGACGCTTCAATTGGTGTCACTGAGCAGGATCAGAAGCTTGCAAACATGGCTGTTGAGCGCGGCTGCGGCTTGGTGCTGCTTCTTAATAAGTGGGACCTTATTGATTCCGAAGCAAAACGTGATGAGGTAGCAGTCTCTGTAGCTAAGCGTCTTGCTTTTGCGCCATGGATTGCGTCAATCAATGTTTCTGCACTTACTGGCCGCGCTATTGATAAGGTACTTGCCGCTGCTCTTTCGGCTGCAGAATCCCGTGCTCTTCAGCTTAAGACTTCCGAGCTCAACGAGCTTCTCGCCCAGATTAGAGAAGGTGGACACACGGTTTCTGACCGAGGCCGTCGTCTTAAGATTCAGTACGCTACTCAGACAGGTTCCAAACCTCCTGTTATCTCGTTCTGGTGCAATGCTCCAGACCTTGTTGATGACAACTATGAGCGCTTTATTGAGAACAGGCTTCGCGAGAAGTTCTCTCTGGTTGGTACACCTATTCGATTGAAGTTCCGTAAGAAGGTTGAGTCTAACTAATGTCTGGCATTGTTGTTGCTCTGATTTTTGGACTAATTGCATTTGGCCTTGGTGGCATTCCATTTGGCCTGATTATTGCAAGCGTTATGGCTCATGAAGATATTCGCAAACTTGGATCAGGAAACATTGGCACCACCAATGTTGCAAGAAATGCTGGTAAAGCCGCAGGTATTCTTACACTTCTTTGCGATGCAGGTAAGGGCATTGTCAGTGTCATGCTGGTTCGTTGGTTCTTGGGAGCCCAGGGATTTACTCCTCTGGTCTCGGGAAATGATCATGCAGAGGCTGAGTTCATCATTTCTTTTGTGTATGCCTGCTGCGTTCTTGGTCATATTTTCTCGCCTTGGCTTCATTTCCATGGCGGTAAGGGAATTGCTGTTGGATTTGGCGGAGGCCTTGCAGTAAATCCACTTGCCGCTCTTGTAGCTCTTGCGGTGTTTATTACGCTTGCCGTACCAACTAAGTACGTATCGCTTGGCTCCATCGGTGCAGCTGTTGCCATTCCACTATTCTGCCTGCTATTTGGCATGGACTCCGTGGCAACCATTCCTGTATTTGTTGTAGCAGCGGCAGTTATTTGGGCACATCGCGAGAATATCAATCGTCTTAATGCTGGTAGTGAGTCTAAATTCTCTTTCGGCGAAAAGAAAAAGGACAACTAATCATGAAAAAAGTTGCTGTTATTGGTTCGGGATCATGGGGTACCGCGCTTTCAACACTTCTTGCTTCAACTTCTGATGAGGTAATTATTTGGTCGAGAGAGGCCGATGTTGCCGAGTCCATCAATAAAGAGCATGTCAACTGCAGACATCTTTCTGATTCTGAGCTTCCACACAATATTGTGTCTACCACTAGTGAGGCTGAGGCTCTCACCGGTGTAGATGCTGTTGTTATGGCTGCTCCTTCCGCGTTTTTGCGCTCTGTTTGTGCTGCTTGCGCACCATATCTTGATCCAGAGGTTGATGTTTTGATCCTTTCCAAGGGTATGGAAGCAGGTTCTCACAAGCTTATGCACGAAGTAGCTGCTGACGAGCTGGGAAACCCTGCAAGAATCGCCGTTCTTTCCGGTCCAAACCACGCAGAAGAGGTCATTAAACAGGGAATTTCTGCAGCCGTTGTAGCATCTGAAGACGCCGAGGTTGCTAAGCGTTTCCAGACGTTGCTTTCTCGATCATACTTCAGGACCTACGTTAGCTCTGACGTGCGTGGTGTCGAGGCATGCGCTGCTGCTAAAAACGTTGTTGCTATTGCCTGTGGTATTGCTGTTGGTCTGGGCAACGGCGATAACGCTCTTGCAGCCCTAATGACCCGCGGTCTTGCAGAGCTTGGCCGCGTAGTATGTGCTATTGGCGGAGACCCACTCACCTGCATGGGTCTTGCTGGTATGGGAGACCTGGTAGCAACCTGTACCTCCGAGCATTCTAGAAATAGAACATTTGGAGAAGCCCTGGTCAAGGGTAAGACGCTTCAGTCTTATCAGGAAGAGACCGGTATGGTTGTTGAGGGTGCTCAGGCTGTCATTGGTCTTTATGAGCTTGGTCAGCAGATGAGCGTTGAGATGCCTATCACTTCAGCTGTTCACGCTGTACTTTATGAAGGTGCTACGCCAGAAGAAATTACTTCTCGCCTTACTAACCGCCTTCCAAATGAAGAATTTTATGGAATGACTCGATAGGAGAGTTTGATGAATAACGTCCTGGTAGCACCATCTGTTCTATCTGCAGATTTCTCCAAGCTTAAGAGCGAGCTTGATTCAATTACAAACGCTGACTACATCCACTACGACGTGATGGATGGTCACTTTGTTCCAAATATCTCTTTTGGTCCAGATATTTTCTCGCACTGCAAAAAGTCTTCTGAGCTGCCTATTGATGTCCATCTGATGGTTACTAATCCAGCTGAGATTGCACCTCTGTTCCTAGACCGCGGTGCTGACGTCGTCACTTTCCACTACGAGGCCGAGGTCCATGCTCATCGCCTTGTTCACCTTATCAAGGATTCCGGTGCTAAAGCTGGTATTTCACTTTGCCCAGGAACTCCTGTAAGCGTTCTTGAGGATCTTATCGAAGACCTCGACTTGGTGCTTATCATGACCGTTAACCCTGGCTTTGGTGGCCAAAAATTTATTCCTCACTCAATTGAGAAGCTCAAAGCTCTCAAAGAGCTCTGCCGTAAGCACAACGTTCATCCTCTGATTGAGGTTGATGGTGGTATTAGTGCAGCTAACACAGCTGATGTTGTAGCCGCTGGTGCAGATATGCTTGTTGCGGGCAGCGCTGTATTTGGCCAGGAAGATCGCGGTGCAACTATCCAGGCAATCCGCGACGCAGGCGAGTCTGCTCTTACCGTTCAGGGCTAGGCTGCACTCTCAAGCATCATTTGCATATAAACTACCAAGATTGAATCAACAGAAACACGTTATGGATTACGTTTACCTAGACTATGCAGCTTCAGCACCAATGCGCCAAGAGGCGCTTGATGCCGAGAAAACCTATGAAGCTTCACCCATTGCAGGGGTGAACCCAAACTCTTTGCACTCGCTTGGTCGTCAAGCAGCGCGAGAGCTTGATGGTGCTCGTGGTGTTATTGCACGTGCGGTAGGCGGCAAGTTTAGAGCTCCTGACGTGGTCTTTTGCTCCGGCGGCACCGAGGGCAATAACCTTTCTGTTCTTGGAATGGCAGAAGGTATTCGCAACAAGGATCACAAGCGCAACACGGTGGTTTTCTCGGCAATTGAGCATGATTCTGTTTTGGACCTAGCACCGGTTCTTCGCGAGAAGGGCTTTGAGGTTAGAATTGCTCAACCTAACCGTCAGGGAAAGATTGAGGCTTCAGCCCTTGAGGGTCTTTTGGATCAGTCGGCAGCTCTTGTTTCTGTGATGTATGCCAACAATGAGACTGGTGTTATTCAACCAGTTGTAGACCTTGCACATGCTGCACATAAGGTGGGAGCTCTATTCCATACCGACGCTGTTCAGGCGTTTGGTCGTATTCCTCTTCAGGTAGAAGACGTAGATGCTCTGACTGTTGCTGCCCATAAAATTGGTGGACCTCTGGGTATTGCCGCAGTGCTTATGCGTTCCAAGGTTCCCTTTAAGGCTCAAAGTTACGGCGGGGGACAAGAGTCTGGTAGACGTCATGGAACACAGGACGTTCGTAGTGCCCTCGCGTTTGCCGCAGCTGCCAAGTGGTGTCAGGATAACCTTACTCAAACGCAAGAGAGTGTTTCTGCGCGCGCTAATAAGGTGTACGAGATTCTTTGTGCTTCTCCCAAAATTAAACCAACTACAGAGGCTTATGCGGGCAAAGATCACATGCCTGGCACAGTAAGTATTATGGTTCCCTCGATGGATTCAGAGACGCTTATCCTAAAGCTTGACCAGGCAGGTTATGAGGTCTCAGCTGGGTCTGCGTGCTCTTCAGGCTCTCTTGACGCAAGCCACGTTCTCTCGGCTATGGGTATCTCTAGAAACGAGGCTCTTGGTAGCTTGCGCATAACCTTTGACGAGCGTGTTTCTGAGGCAGACCTTGATACATTCTGTGCAACCTTGCTGCAGATTGTTGGATAAATTATTCACATACTAATCTCTACATTAGTTATGTTCTGCGTCTGATACGTCCTTATTTACGGTAGACTAGATGAGTAACCGTATATGAGGAGGCCCTATGAGTGAGTCTGTTAATCTGATGCAGCTCCAGGATATTGATTTGCAGCTGCTAAAACTCGCATCCAACTTGGCCTCAATGCCCCAGGTTCAAAAAATTAAAAACGCCCAACTTGCAGAGAAAAAGATTGCTTCTCAGCTTAAGCAGGTACTTGGCGTTAAAAAAGACGTAGAAATTGATATTTCTGACCTCAATGAGCAGCGCGCCCATTATGTCCTTAAGACAGATGAGGTTTCTGCTGCTGTAGAAACTGCAACTAATCATCGTGCTCTTAGAGACTTTGACCAGCAGCTTTCTTCTTTGGCAAAGAATATCGAGAAGTGCGATTTTAAACTTGCAGCAAAAACAGAAGAGCTTGAGAAGTGCAAGAAGGCTTATCAGACAGCTCAAGACTTGCAGGTAAAGCTTATGAAAGAGCGCGAGAGCCTTTCTCAGTCCCTTGAGATTGATTCTGCGGCTCTTCGCGTAGAGATTGTTGAGCTCTCTAAATCTCGAGAAGAGCTTGCAGCTCAGATTTCTTCTGACACGCTTGAGCGCTATGAAGCTGCACGTAAACGTTTTAAGGGCCTGGCAGTTGAGCACCTTGTAGGAAACGTTCCAAGTGTCTGTCGCGTTAAACTGCAACCAAGTTCATTCCACGATCTTCAGCACAGCTCCGAGATTGCTGAGTGCCCTTATTGCCACAGGATGCTTATTACATCTACAGCGTTTGAAGAATAAAGGAATTTATCGCTATGTTGGATAAAACCGCTCAATCCTCTGTATGCCTTGTGGTGTGCGGAGGAATTGCTGCATATAAAGCCTGCGAAGTACTCAGAGGCCTTCAGAAAGCGGACTGCGACGTTCGTGTTGTTATGACAGAAGATGCAGCTCAGTTTGTAGGAAAGACTACCTTTGAAGCATTAACGCATCATGAGGTAGTGCTGTCGCTCTACAACAATGCCGAAACTCCAGTTGCTCACGTTGACCTTGCTGACTGGGCAGATTGCATGGTAGTTGTACCAGCTACTGCCAATATCATGGCAAAAATGGCTCATGGTATAGCTGATGACGCCGCAAGTACAACGCTTCTAGCTGCTCATACACCAGTTCTTGTGGCTCCTGCCATGAATACGCATATGTGGAAAAATCCAGCCACTCAGGCAAATGTCGCACTGCTCCGTCAGCGTGGAATTCAGATGGTTATGCCCGAGTCAGGCCGCCTTGCCTGCGGTTATACCGGAGACGGAAAACTTGCTCCGGTTCAGCAGATTGTTGACGCTGCACTTAAGGTTCTTTTCGGCAAAGATGCCGCGCCAGTTAAGCAAGATCTTGCAGGTAAAAAGCTTCTTATTACCGCAGGACCAACTCACGAGAAGATCGATCCAGTTCGCTTTATTGCCAACTGTTCAACAGGAAAACTTGGCTATACCGTGGCTAAAGTTGCAGCTAGTCGTGGAGCGGATGTCACCCTTATCTCTGGACCCACTCACTTGGAGGCTCCTCAGGGCGTCAACGTGCAAAGAGTGGTATCTGCTGAAGATATGTATAAGGCGTGCATAAGCACTTTTGACAACGTTGACGCTGCTATTTTGACGGCAGCTGTTGCCGACTACACACCAGCTCACCCCGCAGATCATAAGCTCAAGAAATCAGTAGAGTATCTTGAGTCCATTGATCTTAAAGAAACCACCGATATTCTCGCCAGCCTATCTAAGGTAAAGAAAGGCCAGGTTGTTGTAGGTTTTGCGGCAGAAACAAATAACGTCTTGGAGCATGCTCAGGCTAAACTTGAGCGTAAAGGTTGCTCCATGATTGTGGCAAATGATGTTTCTAGACCAGATTCAACCTTTGGTTCAGATACAGACCGCGTGGCCTTTGTAACTCCTCAAGGTGTAGAACAGCTTGAGACTTTGCCACTTGTCGACGTAGCTTCAGAGCTTTTGGACCGTGTGGCCAAAATGCTTGAGGAGCGTGCATAGCGTGCAACCAGAAGAACTTTTTATTGGATGCCATCTCTCGGCAGGTAAGGGCTGGGAGGCAATGGGTAAAGATGCTCTCTCTATTGGGGCAACTACCTTTGCTTTCTTTACTAGAAACCCTCGTGGTGGCAACGCTAAGGCTCTAGATGAGGCTGATGTTGCAAGGCTTAAGGAGCTTCTTGAGGCTCATCACTTTGGACCTCTGGTTGCGCATGCTCCTTACACCATGAACCTGTGCTCGGCTAAAGAGGAGACCAGGGATTTTGCTCGTCGTGCGCTTACAGAAGATCTTGAGCGCATGGAGTATCTGCCAGGCAATTATTACAACTTTCATCCCGGTAGCCATGTGGGTCAAGGTTCTGACGTGGCAATTGAGCAAATTTCAAGCGCGCTTAACGACTGTCTATTTGAAGGTCAGCACACCACCGTTCTTCTTGAAACGATGGCTGGCAAGGGCACAGAAGTTGGTAAAACGTTTGAAGAGATTGCCGCGATTTTAGATAAGGTAAACCATCCTGAGCTTATGGGCGTGTGCCTTGATACCTGTCATGTTCACGATGGCGGCTATGAAATTGTAGAAAATTTTGATGCTGTTCTAGATACGTTTGACCAGATAGTTGGCTTGAAAAAGCTCAAAGTTTTGCATCTTAATGACTCCAAGAATCCTCTTGGGGCTCATAAAGATAGACATGAGCAGATTGGCAAAGGCTTCATTGGTCTAGAAACGTTCCGCGCTGTGGTGACTAATCCGCGCGTCAACACGCTTCCTATGATTTTGGAGACTCCTCATTCTGAGCTTTCTGGTTGGGGAGAAGAAATTGCGTTACTTCGTTCTTTTTTAGGTGATAACTAGTGGGAATTCTGGTAGGTTGCGAACAAATCTCTATGGAATGGCCTGGTAAGAAGGTTCTTACCAACCAGACTATTGGCGTTAATGAGGGTGACCGTATTGGTGTTGTGGGCAAAAACGGTGATGGAAAATCAACCCTCTTAGATCTTATCGCCCATAGAATTGAGCCCGATTCAGGTAACGTAATTTGGAGAAGTGGCATCCAAGTAGGCTATATGGGCCAAAGTGATTCACTTTCTGATACGCAGACAGTGTGCAGTGCTGTTGTGGGAGACACGCCAGAGTACGAGTGGGCATCTGACGCGCGCGTTCGCAAGATTATTGACGAGCTTATTGGTGACTTGGACTGGAATGGCCTGGTAGGAGAGCTCTCCGGAGGTCAGCGTAGGCGCTGCGACTTAGCTCGATTGCTGGTAGGCACCTGGGACTTAATGCTTATTGACGAGCCAACTAACCACCTAGATCTTCACGCCATTCAGTGGCTTGCCAATCACCTTAAAAATCGCTGGTCAGAAGGCAATGGCGCTCTCATTCTGGTCACCCACGACCGTTGGTTTTTGGACGAGGTCTGTGACCACATGTGGGAAGTCCATGACGGGGTAATTGACCCGTTTGACGGTGGCTATTCTGCCTACATTCAAGCTCGAGTTGAGCGTGATAGACAGGCAGTGGTGATGGAAGAGCGCCGCCAGAATACGCTGAGAAAAGAGCTCAACTGGCTTGCTCACGGTGCAAAGGCACGCACGTCAAAGCCCAAGTTTAGAATTGATGCCGCCATGGAGCTTCTGGCCGAAGATCCTCCGCTTAGAAACACGCTTGAGCTCAAACGCATGGCAGTCTCTAGGTTGGGCAAGCAAGTTATTGAGATGCATGACGTCTCGTTTGCTTACAAGAATGCCGCGCAGGCTGCCGGCGTAGACTCTCAGGTAGACATCATTAAGCACGTCGAATGGCTCATTGGCCCAGGTGACCGCTATGGCATTCTGGGCGAGAATGGCGCTGGTAAATCTACGCTTCTTGAACTGATGACGCAGCAACTACAGCCAACGTCTGGTCTGGTAAAGGTAGGAAAGTCCGTCAAATTTGGTTGGCTTTCTCAGCAGATTGACACCTTTACTACAAAAGAGACGTGGACTGTTCTTGAACTGCTTGGCCAGTACAAGACAAGTTACCTGGTAAACGGCAAAATGCAGAGCCCTACGCAGCTGCTTGAAAGCTTGGGCTTTGACCGTCGAGAGTTTACCAACCGCTTGCAAGACCTCTCCGGAGGACAGCGTAGACGTTTGGCACTTTTATGCGTTCTTTTGGATGAGCCAAATGTGCTGGTGCTGGACGAGCCAGGCAACGACCTGGATACGGACATGCTTGCCGTCTTGGAAGACCTTCTGGACTCGTGGCCAGGAACCCTTCTGGTAGTCAGCCATGATCGCTTCTTGATTGAGCGCGTTACCGATGACCAATATGCCCTCATTGACGGCCACATTCGCCACGTTCCTGGAGGCGTTGACGAGTACCTCAAGCTTGTTGATGCAGCAAAGCAAACGGCGAGAAGAGCGGGGGAGTTGTCGGGTGCACGCGGAGACTCAGGTGTAAATGATCCGCAGGTAGACGGATCTTCTCGCCAGGAGAGCTCGGTACTGAGTAACGCTGAGCGTCGCGAGCTCAAGAAGCGCTTTGATTCGATTGAGCGTCGCATGGGCAAAGCTCAGGAGCTGCCTGAGCAGATTAGGGAACAAATGAGCACTGCTGACGCAACAGACGCGCAGCGTTTGATGGAGCTGCAGCAGCAGCTTGATGACGCAGAAGCGGCGCTGATGGAGCTGGAAGACGAGTGGTTGATGCTAGCAGAGAAACTTGGTGAAGCGTAAATGGGAGAGTTGCTCTCTAGGTTTGTATGGCCAAAGTATGGTCGCAAGAGTTTTGTTGCCTTGCTTTGTAAGGGTGTTGAGGTCATTGGTGACCTTCTTACACCTTTGATTATTGCGCGCATGATTGACCTGGGAATTCACGGGGCAAACATGTATGACATTATTCGTTACGGTATTTTGCTAGTAGTAATTGCAGTTGTGGGTTTTAGTTTTACGCTTGTCTGTCAGAAAATTGCTTCTATTGTTTCTCAGCGCACGGGAACCGATCTGCGTAATGAAATTTTCAAGAAGATTCAAGAGCTCTCAAGTGCCGATATTTCTGCACTTGGAACAGATACGTTGGTAACCCGTCTTATCAACGACGTTAACCAGGTGCAGGTCACCGTTGCTCTGGGTATTCGTCAGCTGGTCAGATGGCCAATCTTAGCGGCCGGATCTATTATTGCCACCCTTATGCTTGATGCTCAGCTTGGAATGGTCTTTTTGATTGCAACAGTATTGGTAGCAGCTATTTTCTTCTTTGTTGCACGTAAATCTACTGCACTCTTTACTGAGCTGCAGAAGCGCCTTGATACCGTTTCTTTATATATGCGACAAATGCTTTCTGGTATTCGTGTAATCAGAGCTTTTAGGCATGAGTCAGAAGAGAAGGAACAATTCTCCGAGGCAGTTCTTGCTCAGACAGAAACAGCAACTGATGCTGCAAATTACTCAGCGCTACTGAACCCAGCGACCTTCCTTGTTATGTACCTAGGAATTGCCGTAACACTTTGGCTTGCGGCCCCTCAGATTACCGCGGGTACGCTATCCCAAGGTACCGTGGTGGCACTTGTCAGCTATATGACCAGTGCGCTTTTAGCTATTGGCTACGTTGCTAACCTGGTTATTATCATTACACGCGGAACTGCGTCTGCTGCACGCGTGATGGAAGTTCTGAACACTAGGCCAGCGCTCTCTGATAAGGGAAACGAGCATTTCAACCTCACTGAATCCGACTTCACTGGCACCGCTGTGGCATTCAAAGACGCCTCACTTGTCTACGACGGCGGGGGAGAACCTGCTCTTTCTAGTATCAATCTTACGCTGCAGGCAGGTCAGACGCTGGGTATCATCGGCGGTACAGGTTCTGGTAAGTCCAGCTTTGCCGCACTTATTCCACGTCTTTTTGACACGGAAACGGGCTCAGTAAGCGTCTTTGGTCACGACGTCAAAACCTATACGTTTGAGCAGCTGCGTTCCCTTATTGGCTACGTTCCACAGCACACCTCACTGGTCAGCGGCACCATTCGCTCCAATCTCTGCTGGAAAAATCCAAACGCTACCGACGAGGAGCTTTGGGCAGCTCTTGAGGTTGCTCAAGCAGCAGACTTTGTGCGCGAGAAACCCGATCAGCTTGACAGCATTGTTGAGCGTGGCGGCAAGAACTTCTCGGGAGGTCAGCGCCAGCGCTTGACCATTGCTCGTGCTCTGGTAGGAAGACCGCGCATTGTCATCTTGGACGACGCTGCTTCCGCTCTTGATTTTGCCACGGATGCACATCTCCGCGCGGCCCTTCGCAAGCTCAGCGCAACAACTACAAGCATCATTATTTCGCAGCGTGTAGCTGCAGTTATGCAGGCAGACAAGATCCTTGTTCTTGACCATGGCAAACAAGTAGGGCTAGGGACGCACAAAGAACTTCTCGCCACGTGTCCGCTGTATAAAGAGATTTGTCTCTCACAGCTTCGTCCTGAGGAGGTGCTGTAATGGCCGATATGTATTCTGGCGGAAGCACCTCCGCTATCGCATCCAGCGCTCCTGAGCGCGGCAAAGGCGGCTCCGCTGACACTATCTCCATGTCCGCAGCAGAAGTCACACGCCGACTAGCTGCATGGATTTCTCCTCACAGAGGTTTTCTGGTTCTGGCGGCTGTGTCATCTATTGCAACCGTTATTCTGCAGCTCTGGGTACCCATCATTGTGGGTAGTGCCATCGACCAGCTCATCAGGCTGGTCCAGGGCGCCGAGGCAGCACTTTTGCCTACGCTCGCTCAGCTCTCACTGATAGTTTTGCTTGCAAGTGCTACGCAGTGGCTAGCTTCTTGGTCTACCAATAAGCTTACCTACCTGGTTACGCGTGACCTCAGAGACGCATCTCACGCCAAGGTGGCAAACTTGCCGCTCTCATACATTGACACGCATTCTCAGGGAGACTTGCTCTCTAGGGTAGTTAACGATGTTGATCAGCTGGGTGACGGCCTTCAGCAGGGCCTGACGCAGTTCCTTACGGGTGTGGTGACCATTATTGGAACCTTGTGCTTTATGTTCTATATGTCAATTCCTATGGGCCTTGTAGTTGCTCTGGCTACACCACTTTCTATTATTGTGGCTTCTGTCATTACCAAGTACGCAAGCTCTTCTTTTAGCAAGCAACAAGGCTACCAGGGTCAGCTTGGCGGATACGCAGAAGAGATGGTCTCTAACCAGGAGCTTATTACTGCTTTTGCCCACAAAGATGCCATTATTGAGCAGTTTGAAGCTATTAACGAGAAACTCCGTGTGGTAGGAGAGCGCGCACAGTTTGCATCATCGCTCTCTAACCCTTCTACGCGTCTGGTAAACAACTTCATTTATGCACTGGTAGCTGGACTTGGCTGCATTTGCGTTTTGACGGGCGTTCCTTCTCCGCTCTCTATTGGTCAGGTACAAAGTTTCCTCTCGTATGCCAACCAGTACATGAAGCCTTTTAATGCCATTTCCGCAGTTGTTACACAGGTTCAGACAGCCTATGCAAGCGCTCGTCGAGTCTTTGATCTTCTCGACGCAAAAGAAATCAAGCCAGACCCAGCAGATGCTGAAGTCATCCAGAATCCACAGGGCTCCATTGAGTTTGATGACGTGGCGTTCTCCTATGATCCCAAGCACCCGCTGCTCAGCCACATCTCATTCAAGGCAGAGCCTGGCCAGAAGATTGCTCTTGTTGGCCCTACAGGATGCGGTAAAACTACCCTTATTAACCTGCTACTCAGGTTCTATAGCATTGATTCTGGTGCAATTTACGTGGATGGTCACAATACGCAAAAGCTCACTCGTGCATCACTGAGAGAGCAGTTTGGCATGGTGCTACAGGATACGTGGCTCTTTAAGGGAACCATCAAAGAGAACATCCGCTACGCAAAGCCAGACGCCACCGATGAAGAAATCATCGCCGCAGCTCAAAAGGCTCAGGCGCATGAGTTTATCCAGCAGCTTCCTCAGGGTTACGACACTATGGTAGGAGAGTCTGGCGGATCTCTGTCCCAAGGTCAGCAGCAGCTTCTCTGCATTGCTCGCGTTATGCTTGCCAATCCACCTATTCTGCTTCTGGATGAGGCAACCTCAAGTATTGATACGCGTACAGAACAGCTGGTACAGAAGGCGTTTGATACTATCATGAATGGCAGAACTTCACTAGTTGTTGCTCACAGGCTCTCAACCATCCAAGGTGCCGATTGCATTCTTGTCCTCAAGGATGGCTCAATTCTTGAACGCGGTACTCACGATGAGCTTTTAGCTAAGGGCGGCTTCTACGCCAAGCTGTACGAGAGTCAGTTTGAGGGTACAGACGCATAAATTAGAATGAAATTTTTGAAAGAGCCAGCACCTTGAATGGGCTGGCTCTTTTAATGTCACCTGTAATTGACAAACTGGAAGTTATTTTTGCAAGGTGATAAGTCCTGCACAGTCAGACATTTTTTCAAATCGCATTTCTGGAAATTGACCTTTTAGCTCATCCCATACAAAATACATTTCATCACCGTCCCATTCATCTGCCGCAATCCGCATACATTCTTGAAGTAATGGCCGAGTTTCAAATGCTATATCTCCGATATATATACATCCTCCCTCGTTCAACAGCATAAATAATGATGTAATAAAATCTACTTTTTGAAAGTCTGTAAGATGATGGAGAGAATATGTAGCAATGATCGCGTCATACTTTTGTTTCTGTATAGGTTCCACTAAGCCATTGGAAAAATCGCCTTTATACAAACTTGCTTTAGGCATTTTCTCTTTTGCAATTTCAATCATTCTATCTGAAAAATCTTGTCCGTAAATCGTACAGCCGTTTTCATATAATCTTGAAGTCAGTACTGCTGTTCCAAACCCAATATCTAAGACAGTCTTCGCAGATGAACAAATTACACGATTATAGATTACATTAAGAATAGATTTGTAGCCTGCAAAAGGATACGAGCCGTATTTGTCAGACAAACCTACACTCTTATCATAATCATCTGCCCATAAATCAAAACTTTTTTTATCTTGCATATTTCACCTCGATAACTTCTAATTTGTCTACACCGCTTTAATCTTCTCATATATCCGTACAAGTTTTATAGATCTCATTTCATAGAAATTTATACCTTGCTAAATTCAATAAATCCCAATTTGTCACTTTGTCTATGCTACAACTTATATCAAACCGGTTTTTAATAAACTACTTCTATAGTTACATGACAAGGTTATAACGATAAAGCGATAAAAAAAGAACCCTGCTCGGCCTCGGATATTAACCGGGGTGGCGCGGGTTCTTTGACTAATATACCACATATAAAGAAAAGCCGATATTTCACGGCTTCGAGAAATTCTGGTCGGGTGGACTGGATTTGAACCAGCGACCCCTTGACCCCCAGTCAAGTGCGCTACCAAGCTGCGCCACCACCCGTTTGCTTTTGATACGATAGCATTCCAGCATAAAATGAGCAAGCAATTCCCGGTAACCGTGAAGATAGAGTGGGCTAGATATGGACAACTTCTTTCAGCGTGCGTTTTCAGTGGTCAAGCAAATTCCTGTGGGTAGGGTTGGCACGTATGGGCAGATAGCTCGCATGATAGGGGAGCCAAGAAAAGCTCGCTATGTGGGATTTGCTATGCATCAAAGTCCTGGCGTTGCTGGAGGCGTGCCATGCCATCGAGTGGTCTTTAAAGACGGCTCACTTGCTCCAGGCTTTGCCTTTGGTGGACCTGACGCTCAACGAGAGCTTCTTGAGGCAGAGGGCGTGCGGTTTCTAGATAACGGTAAGGTTGATATGAGACGCTTCCTGTGGGAAGTATAAAAAGATGAAACAATATTTTATGTTGTGGAATATTCTCCCAGCTAAGAAGCGCTTTTTGCTGGGTACAATTGCAGTGAGTTCCTGGTAGTAGGCACGTTCCGTTTAATGGAGGTCAAATGAAGCGTAGCTCTAGCCTGAGCAAGTTCTTTACTGCAATTTTTGTACTACTGGTAACGTCAGCCTTGAGTGTGGGCATTTTGTCTGGCTGCTCGCAAACAGAAAACAAACAAGACCAGACACAATCCACCACATCAGAACAAAAAGAAGAGAAGAAAGACGAGAAAAAAGAGGATTCTTCAAGTTCCTCTAGCTCCTCTAGCTCCTCATCAAACAATTCCAACGCAACCGGCTATGGCACCTATCATATTCCTGATGGATTCAGCTTTGATAATAGCCTGTATCCAGATCTTCAAATTACCACTCAGATTGATAAAGACAGCCTCTGGCCCATTATTATTCGCATAGAGGGTACAGCAGATCAGTTTGATTTGATGAGAAAAGCAACAATCGATGCAGCTCAGAGGGCTCAGGTACTTGAGTCTGCAGAAGAGATTGGCAACACTGTTGACCAGGCTCTTGCACACCCAACTAACTACAACCTGACCGACTGTGCAATTCTTACTTCTGCACCAGAGTCGTATCGTAAGACCTACGTTATTACGTTTACTGTCAAGAGCCACTACGAGGTCAAGAAGTAGCTTGAGCTGTACTTATTAGCTGCAACAAAAACGTTGAACCAAAAAGTCGCCTGCACAATAAACTGCCTCCCATTTTTGTGTCCAAGAAATGGGAGGCAGTTCATATGCTGGTGATTATGATTCTGTAGCGTGTTAGCGTCGGCTTTTAGGCCTGGCGCACAAAATAGCGCAGCTTTGGTAGGTTCTGCTGAAGAATCGACATGTTCCTAATCAAAATAGCCAGGAAGCTAGGCGGTTGCACCGCTTGATATACATTTCTATGCATAAACTTCATCTAATATGCTTAAACATGAATAGACTTATATAAGAAATTTAACTATCGATAAATTCAGTATCTACGGAACACACTTAAATCAGATATTCTGCTCAGATGCGGGCATTTTACACATCAAATGAAGATAATCTGCACGTTTTAGCTATTTTCAGCGTAATGTATACGTCTTTTTGACAGATTATCTGTCATAGGTGTGTTTTGAACTGCTTTCTATTTCTCGTGTCCAAGAAATAGGAGGCAGTTCACAAGCGAGCGCCTTTCTTGTAAACGTGAACTGAACTGTTTAGGAGAGCGACTTACGCAAGCGGCTTATATGCGTCATCAACATTGATGTGACAATAGCCACCAGGATTCTTCTTCAGGTAGTCCTGATGATATTCCTCGGCAAGAACGTAGTTATCCAGTGGCTCCACCTCAACGGCAAGCTTCTGACCAAAAAGAGATTCTTGTTCAGACATAATGCGTTCAATAACAGGCAAATCCGCGTCGTTTGTGTAATAGATGCCCGTGCGATACTGTCTACCAATGTCGTTGCCTTGCTTATTGACTGAGAGGGGATCGATAACCCTAAAGTAATAACGCAGGATGTCATAGAGGCTTACAACGCTCTGATCATAGGTTACATGCACTGTTTCTGCATGATCTGTAGCCTTGACCTCCTGATAGTTGGTATCCAAGGTCTTTCCATTTGCATAGCCAACAGTGGTTGCAGTAACGCCCTTAATTCTGGAAAAGTACTCTTCAAGACCCCAGAAACATCCACCTGCTAGATAAATCTCTGCCATAAAAGCCTCCTTAGGCTGAAATGCTGTTATAAAAGTTTGAAGTGGCTTCGCTTTACTTCAAAGACGCCTTCTTTACATAGAGAAGATATTACCGCGCTTAAGGCGCTTCTATCTACACCAAGATAATCAGCAAGTTGTTGGCGATTGTAGGGGATGTCAAACTCCGACGAACCCGCAGCTTGCGAGCGAGTGTTCAGGTACGCCATCAATTTGCCACGTATACTCTTTGGAGCAGCATCTTGAATACGACGGCTCAGCATGATGTTTTTCTGCGCAATAGAAGCCATAAGGTTTCTGGTGATAATGTCTACGCCGCCGCAAATGTCACACGTTCTGGTGGTGATCTGTCGCACGTCTAGCAGCAGAATATCCGATTTCTCGGTAGCAACAACCGAGGTCAAGAGTGGCACGTTTCCAAGAGCTGCATATGCCTCTCCAAAGGTTTCTCCTGTATGGAAGGCCCCCATCACAGAAATGTTACCTTGAGCATCTGATCCCTCAACGTGGATAGCGCCCGAGACAACAATGCCAAACTGATGTGCCTTATCACCGGCACATAGAATAATTTCTCCAGGCTTATAAGTACGCACTGTCGCACGTAGATGCTTCAGCAAAGCTTCAAGCTGCTCTGGTTTTACTCCTTTAAACACAATTGTGTTAAGCAAAAATGAGGGCTTGATGTCTTGCACGTTCATATACTCTCCAAAAAATTTCTGGATAGAAATCGTTTTGTTGTAATTACAACATACCTTATTCCACATTCCTGTAATCATGAAACACAGAAGAGCAAATCTCTTCTCGCTATATGGTTTTATGGAGAGGAAAAATAGTGGATAACAAGATGTTCTGTTTCCAGTGCGAGCAGACTGCTGCTTGTACTGCATGTACCGGCGCCGCTGGCGTTTGTGGCAAGCCTTTTGACGTCGCATTTGCCCAGGACGAGCTTACCGGCGCTCTGGTTGGCCTTTCTCGCACCGAGCTTGCTGCTGGCAAGCGCTCTAACCGTGCAGACCAGCTGATTGTCGACGGTCTGTTTACCTGCATCACTAACGTCAACTTTGACAAGGGTGCTGTTGACGCAATTACCGCTCAGGTTCGTGACGAGAAGAACCGTCTAGCTGCAGAGGCTGGCGTAGAGCCTGTTGAGGATCTTCCACTTGGCGGCGTTTGGTCCGACAACGAGGACATTAGATCCCTCAAGTCCCTCATTCTCTTTGGTATCCGTGGTATGGCTGCGTATGCTTACCACGCTCGCGTTCTTGGCAAGACTGATGACGCAGTTGACGCTTTCTTTGTAAAGGCTCTTGCAGCTCTTGCTACTGAGTCTTCCGTTGACGTTTTGCTGCCTCTTACCCTTGAGGTAGGCGAGGTCAACCTCAAGTGCATGGCTCTTCTCGACAGCGCAAATACCGGCGCTTATGGTACCCCAGTTCCAACTGAGGTTCCTCTGACTATTGAGCCTGGTCCTTTCATTGTTGTTTCCGGCCACGACCTTCTTGACCTCAAGATGATCCTTGAGCAGACCGAGGGCACTGGCGTTAACGTTTACACCCACGGCGAGATGCTCCCAGCTCACGGTTACCCAGAGCTCAAAAAGTATCCACAGCTCAAGGGTAACTTTGGTACCGCATGGCAGAACCAGCAGAAGGAGTTCAAGGACATTCCTGCTCCTGTTGTCTTCACCACTAACTGCCTCATGCCACCTCGTCCTAGCTACAAGGACCGCGTCTACACTACTGAGCTTGTTGCTTTCCCAGAGCTCGTCCACATTGACGAGGACGCTAACGGTAAGAAGGACTTCAGCGCTGTTATCAAGCAGGCTCAGGAGCTTGGCGGATATGCTGAGGCTCAGGAGCTCACCGGTATCAACGGTGGCCACAAGGTAACCACCGGCTTCAGCCACGGCGCCGTTCTTGGCATTGCCGATAAGATCATCGATGCTGTTAAGCAGGGCGCTATCAAGCACTTCTTTGTTGTTGGCGGCTGCGACGGCGCTCGCCCTGGTCGTAACTACTACACCGAGCTTGTTGAGCAGACTCCTGCAGACTCCGTTGTCCTCACCGTTGCTTGCGGTAAGTTCCGCTTCAACGACCTTGACCTGGGCACCATTGGTGGCATCCCTCGTATTCTTGACGTTGGCCAGTGCAACGACGCTTACGGCGCTGTCCAGATTGCAACCGCTCTTGCAAACGCATTCGACTGCGGTGTTAACGACCTGCCACTGAGCTTTGTTCTTTCTTGGTACGAGCAGAAGGCAGTTTGCGTCCTTCTGACCCTTTTGCACCTTGGCATCAAGAACATCAAGCTTGGACCAACCCTTCCTGCCTTTGTCAGCCCTAACGTCCTTAACATCCTTGTTGAGAACTACGGCATTGGCCCAATCGGCGATGCTTCCGAGGACCTTGCTCAGATGCTTGCCTAATTGGCGAGAAACCTCTCTAGTCCTTTCCTTAAAACGCCTCCTAGCTATGCGCTGGGAGGCGTTTTTTGATCGTGGATTTTGTGGATCTAACTTGGACACCACCAAACTCAAATAAAGATCGATATTCTTCCTTTTGTTACGGAGGGAAAGATGAGAAGACTAACAGTTAATGACCTAAAGAATCTGAGTAAATTAATTGATCCAAAATTACAAATTGATAAAACTATCTCTGAATGTTTTGCTCAAATCTGTGATAATTACGATAAGGTGCCTTTAACTGAAATTACATGCCCATCTATTAGCTGGAATGCTTTTGCTTATGCATTTTATATCGTCAATTTAAGGCCACTCAAAAATCAAAATGAATTATTTGCGGCAGTCGCAATATATTCTTTTTTAAATGTAAACGGCTATGAATTTGATCCCTCATTACAAGATTTAATGGCTCACATTGATCTGTTAAAGTCAGACCAATACTTTGCCCACGAATTTTGTTCATGGGTTGAACGAGAAATCATGTAATTAAGCCTTATATTAAAATTTCTGTTTCAGCCATAAATTGATCAAAATGCCTTTCTAGCTGCTTTTCATTTGGATAAGCTTCAAGATAAACGGGCATATGTAGCTGCTTTTTATTGAAATCAAAATATTCAGTTTTATCAAGCAACTTGGATAATCTAATACGCTTGCTATCAGGCTCAACTGATAGTAAATGTGCGTCAAAAAGAAGATGCAAATCAGATCTTAGAAGAATTCCATTGGTAACTATTTGCGTTTTAGGTCCGCGGTATTGACCAATATGAGCTGCCTGTAAAACCTGAGGGACATCGTTTCCAGAGATAGCACATCTATTTGCATATGCTTTTAACAAGTCATTTCTAAACTGAGTCTGACCTTGTCTACGTACTGACTCCCTCAATTCTTTGATTCGCTCATCAGTGTCATCAATCTGTTCAAGTTGATTTTGAATCTCTGGCTTGAGTTCATCAAAACCTGCTGAAATAAAAGATGAATTATTAACTGTTTTGGCGTTAACCGGTCCATGGAGAGTAAACATTCCAGTAGCGCTGTTATAGCGCTCTACAAACGCTAATCCCATCACTTTATATTTCTTATTTTTATCCTTAATAAATAAACCAATGGGGAGACCGTCATTTAGGCAATTCATTAAAAGTGCGTTGTACAACTTTGACTGTACTTGGTTTCCTTGAGTCTTAATATGCTCACTGTACTCAATTGACCAGGTATCATCAGAATAGTAAATTGGCTCTCCATCTTCATACAGACCATTACCATTTGAAGTATGAACTGAGAGTGCGTACTGCTTTAATCCATAAGAAACTTTGCTTTTAGATGGACTATAGATTCCGGAATCCCTAGAAATAGGAATTCCACCAACGGTAAATCCTTTTTCTAGACGATGGGGGAGTTTATCAATCTCACTATTTTCATGATCGATAAACCACTGATATGCAGAGACAAATTCTTTAGGAGCAACTTTAAATGCTCTTTCAAGAGTTGGATTAAAGATCGCGCATTCTGTAATGATCTGATCAAACATCCCAGTCTCCTCATAATCGACCTGTACAAACACTAAGTTTTTCTCGCCGCTGTGTAAAGATCTTTAGCCAAATTGCTTCACGAACCCCAAATATTCGATTTATTAAAGAACGTTCAAGAATGACGCTCTTCTCGATAACAGAATGTGGCATAATGCCACTGTCAAAGTAACAATTAATGTTAGTCATTAGTAGCATTTAACAGAGAGGTTTCTATGGCTAAAGTTGCAGTTATCGGTTGTACCCACGCAGGCGTTTTTGCCACTTCTTCAATCCTGGGTACACACCCAGATTGGGAGGTCCACGTCTTTGAGCGCAATGACACGGTTTCCTTCTTGTCTTGCGGCATTGCTCTTTGGGTAGGTGACCACGTAAGCGATCCTAACAAGATGTTCTACAGCTCTCCAGAAGCCCTTGCAGAGGCTGGCGCTCACGTTCACATGACCACTAACGTCACTTCCGCAGACGTTAAGACCAAGCACGTTGCTTGGGAAGACCTCAAGACAGGTGAGGCTTTTGAGGACGACTTTGACTACCTTGTAGTCACTACCGGCTCTAAGCCAATTGTTCCTCCACTGCCTGGCATCGACGGACCTCGCGTTCTTCAGTGCAAGAATTGGGCTGATGGCCGTCGCATTCACGACACCATGGCAGAGTCTAAGTCCGCTATTGTCATCGGCGCTGGCTACATTGGCGCTGAGCTTGCAGAGCAGCTCTCCGAGCGTCAGAAGGACGTCACACTCATCGACATGCTTCCTCGTGTTCTTGCAAAGAACTTTGATAAGGCAATCACCGATCAGGTTGAGGATGCTTACAAAGAGCACGGCGTCACCCTCGCACTTGGCGAGAAGGTCATGAGCTTTGAGGACAATGGCGATTCTGTCACCGTTGTTACCGATAAGGGCTCCTACACTGCAGATTATGCAATTCTGGGCATTGGCTTCCTACCTCGTACTGACCTCTTTGACGGCCAGCTTGATATGCTTCCTAACGGCGCCATCAAGGTTGATGAGTACATGCGCACCAGTGAGCCTGGCGTTTTTGCAGCTGGTGACTCCGCCTCCATTATCTTCAACGTCACTGGCAAAGAGGACTACATTCCTCTGGCAACAAACGCTGTACGCCAGGGACTGCACGTTGGTCCTAATATGCTTGAGCCAACTGCTGCATACGCAGGTACTCAGGCTTCCAGCGCAGTTCAGCTCTATAACTACTCCATGGCTGCAGCAGGCCTCACCGTTGAGGGCGGCAAGATTCGTGGCTATGAGTACGATTCTGTCTCCATCACCGAGAACTACCGTCCTGAGTTCATGCTGACCACCGAGCCAGTTACCGCAACGCTGGTCTGGGATCCAGAGACTCGCCTTATTAAGGGCGCACAGTTCTTCTCGACACATGACGATGTTGCCCAGGCAGCAAACGTTGTCTCTGTTGCTATTGCTGCTGGTATGACCATCGATAACCTTGCAGCAGTTGACCTTCTGTTCCAGCCAAACTTCACCAACCCAGTCAACTACATTGGCTCCGTTGCTATGGCTGCCTGCGCAAAGGCCAAATAAGCTCCGCACATAACGCGCTAAAAGAGAAGGAAGCTGGTGGAGGTGCCAGCTTCCTTCTTTGCTATCGAGCCCGAGTCTGGCTCGATTGATGCCTGTTTTGAGCGACCGTGCGCCAATCTTGAAACGACGCCTTGCTTGAAACGACGTTTATTTGAAACGGCGGCTATCTTGGCTTTCTGCTTACTACAGCAATGTAGTTAAGGTCATCCGCGTGATCGTTGAAGAACGTGAACATGCTTGTGAACATCTTTGTATTCTCTGGTTTGAGACCGTTTCTAATAACCCTCAGAGCTCCATCGGCGCCTTCGTCAGCAATAAGTCCCGCCGGATTCATAAGCGTCATCTTGCCGTTCTTAGTTTCTGGGCAGAAACCTGCTGACTCAAAGAGATTCTTCCAACCTGCAAGGGTTAGAGGTTTTACGTTGACGTTAATGGTTCTTGAGAGCTCGTGGATCAGCTCGTCGTCTTCTTTGAGCAAAAGCACGTCATGAGTAAGCAGCACGCCACCAGGTTTAAGCACGCGTGCGTACTCTTTTACGGCAGCCTCTTTCTGCTGATCAGACAGCATCGTGAGCATTGCCTCGTTGATTACAACATCAAAGCTGTTATCAGGGTAGGAGAGGTTTGTAGCATCTCCTTGTTCAACCGTCACGTACTGCTCAATGTTGTTTCTCGCGATGTTTTCCTTTGTCTTAGGGAGCACGTCTGCATTAAGGTCAATTGCGGTTACATGGCAGTGAAAACGTTTTACCAGTTCAACCGTAGTAGTTCCAATATTGCAAGCCACCTCAAGAATTTGAGTTTCTGGCGTAATCTCTACTGAGTTAAGCAGCCAATTGGTTGCCTCAATACCTCCAGGGCGCAGTCTTGTCTTACCCATACGTAGTAAAAACTCGTGACCAACTTCCATACTAAGGCCCCTTTCATACTATGAAAGAAATTAAGTTAGCTATATCTAACTAATACAAGTTAACCACATCATTACCTGCGAAAAAAGTCAAATTAATTGCTATTTTTGAAACAATTTAGCAGGTAGATTGCGACAAAAAATAACCTATATGTCCAATCGTTCTTTTTGTGCATTTTCTTTAGCAGTTTATAAGTTTATAGTGGACGCAAGGTAAGGGCGACTTACTAATTTCCGCAGGTAATTGATGCGGAATACTAAGGAGGAAGTTATGTATTACTCTGCTGGAACGTATGAATCGTTCGCTAAGCCAGAAAAGCCCAAAGATGCCGACAAAAAATCAGCCTATATCATTGGAACAGGACTTGCAGGTCTAGCTGCTGCGTTTTATCTTGTCCGCGATGGCCAGGTAAAGGGTACAAGAATTCACCTGCTCGAGAAGCTTGAGCTTGCAGGCGGAAGCTGCGACGGCCGCAAAGATGTAAGCAAGGGTTTCTACATGCGCGGTGGCCGCGAGATGGACAACCACTTTGAGTGCATGTGGGATATGTTCAGAGACGTTCCATCCATTGAAACACCTGGTGTCTCCGTACTTGATGAGTACTACTGGCTCAACAAGCACGATCCTAACTACTCGCTCTGTAGAGCTTCTGAGAAGTGCGGCAAAGATGCCCACACAGATAAGAAGTTCAAGCTTGATAAAGAGTCTTCACTTGCGCTTGCCAAGCTATTTATGACTCCTGAGAAGGACCTTGAGGACAAGAAGATTAGCGACGTGCTACCTGATTCTTTCTGGAACACTAACTTCTGGCTTTATTGGCAGACCATGTTTGCGTTCCAAAGATGGTCCTCTGCTCTTGAGATGAAGCGCTATCTGTGCAGATTCTGTCACCATATTGACGGTCTGCCTGACTTTACTGCGCTGCGTTTTACCAAGTACAACCAGTATGAGAGTATGATTTTGCCGCTGGTTAGGTATCTTGAGAATCACGGCGTAAGCGTTGACTATGGTATGGATGTCAAGAACGTCATTATCAACGACACCAATGGTAAAAAGGTAGCTACTCAAATTGTTTACGAGAAGAACGGCTCACAGCAAACCATTGATCTAACCGAAGACGATTTGGTGTTTATCACCAATGGCTGCTGCACCGATACCTCTTGCTATGGTGATCAAAATACTGCTCCTGACATCAGTAACGTCAGAAATGGCGTAGGAGAGTCCTGGGATCTGTGGAAGAATATCGCCGCTCAGGCCAAGCATGGTGAGTACGGCAATCCCGATAATTTCTGTAGTGACTTTGAGGCAACCAACTGGATGAGCGCTACCATCCAGACAAAAGACGAAGAAATTATCAAGAAGATTATTGGCGTCTGCAAGAGAGATCCAAGAGAAGGTAAGGTCACAACCGGCGGTATTGTAACCGTCAAAGATAGTACCGATAACTGGTACCTCTCGTGGACCATCAACCGTCAGCCACAGTTCAGAGCACAGGACAAGGACACCGTACTTATCTGGGTCTATGCATTGAGCACTAACAAGCCTGGTAACTTTGTTAAGAAGGCTATGCGTAACTGCACCGGCGAGGAAGTGTGCCAGGAGTGGCTCTATCACATTGGCGTTCCAACCAAGAAGATTGAGGACTGGGCTAAGAACCGCTGCAACACCACTACGTGCTTTATGCCTTACATCAATGCATTCTTCCAGCCAAGAAAGGCTGAGGACAGGCCTCTGGTTGTTCCTGAGGGTTCCGTTAACTTTGCCTTTATTGGACAGTTTGCCGAGACTCCTCGCGACACCATCTTCACCACAGAGTACTCAATCCGCACTGGTATGGAGTCTGTCTACACGTTGATGGACGTTGATAGAGGCGTACCAGAGGTTTGGGGTTCTCAGTACGACATCAGAGAGCTTCTAAGGGCAACCTACTATGCTCTGGACAAGAAAACGCTTGATAAGGCACCGCTCTCGTTCAAGGAGAAGATGCTCTTAAAGGTAGCTCTCAAGGCCGTCAAGGGCACTGATATTGAGCTACTGCTAAGGAACAGCGGACTAATCAAGTAGAAGTGCGAATGTCGCGTAAGCGATTAGGAACGTATGAGTAATACAAAAGTGGCTGCATTTGACGTGTCATCTGCAGCCACTTTTTTACGGTTAAGATATAACACGTAGAGAGAAGACTATGTGTACTGGGTGCATGCTCTGTAGACCTGTATCAATTAGTTAAAAATGCATGTGATACAAACAGCGAGAAAACAAATTATAATTTGTAGCGGCAAGAAAAATGTAATGGTTCTGCATCCAACTTACATCAAAATACAACACTATTTTGAGGAGATTATAAGATGAATGACTACTTAAAATTAAATCAAGATAGATGGAATAAGGTAAGAAATGACTATACCGAACCATTAACGCATGAAGGCTTAGAAGAAGCTAAGAATAATCCAATTGCCGTTGCGTTAACTGTTGGCAAAAAAGTTCCAACAGAATGGTTTAAAAAGACCAACGGAAAAAAGATATTAGGCTTGGCTTGTGGTGGTGGACAACAGGGTCCCGTTTTTGCTGCTAAAGGCTATGACGTAACCATAATGGATTTTTCTACATCACAATTACAAAAAGATGAGATGGTTGCTAAAAGAGAAGGCTTAAAAATCAATACCGTTCAAGCTGATATGACAAAACCATTTCCTTTTGAAGATGAAACTTTCGATATTATTTTTAATCCAGTTTCTAATGTATACATTGAAGACTTAGAAAACATGTATAAAGAAGCCGCTCGCGTATTGAAAAAAGGCGGGCTGTTAATGGTCGGCTTCATGAATCCTTGGACGTACATGTATGACGCTGACGTTGTATGGGACCACCCCGATGAGGAGTTGCTTTTAAAGTTTTCGATACCTTTTAATTCAAGAGAACTTGAAGAGCAAGGCAAAATAACCATAGATCCAGCATATGGATATGAATTTAGCCATACCTTAGAAACTCAGATTAGAGGACAGCTCAAAAACGGTCTTGCAATGATTGATTTTTATGAGTCATGTGATAAAAGGAATCGATTATCACAGTATGGGAATGACTATATTGCCACGCTCTGCATCAAGCTCTAATTTTATAGAGTTCTCTTCAGGACAGCCTGGACAACGTCAGAATCAAAGTCTCCCTGAGCCTCTGTAAGCGCCTCTAAGAGCTGAGCTACGCCTTCCTCATACACGCTAGGCAACAGATACTTCGAGACAGCCTTAGCCTCGTCAGTTCCGTTTTCCATGCAGCATGAGTGATGAGCAATCTTAAGAAGATCAAGATCGTTTTCGGAATCGCCGCACACAATAACTTCTTCTGGCTTAAGACCTATAGTCTCAATGAGCTTCTCGAATCCCTGTGCCTTATTCCAACCACGATAATTGATGTCAAACCAACCAATATAGGGAGAAACCAACTCAACCTCTGGAACTGCACTGGTAACAGCCTCATAGATTTCTTGCGCGCGCTTTTCATCTTGGGGTAAGAGAAGACCTCCCGCATACATAGGGATATCTTTTGGAACGGACTGCGGACCAAGCCCTGGCACAAAAGTGTTAAACGAGGCTGCAAGATGATCTACTACCTCTTGAGTGGTATCAACTATTTTCCAACAAGAGGTAAATGACGTATCTAAAGGCTGCTCAAGCGGACCTTCTTGATAATACGTAAGCAAACAATCATCCATTGGAGTAATAACCTCGTAGATCTTCTCCATCATCTCGTAGGTAAATTGTTTAGTGAAAATGAGCTTGCCATTAAAGTAGAGAATCTTTCCGCTTGAAAACACGCCAGTGTCTGTCAGGGAAACGTCAGACTTTAGATAAGAAAGTGCATCATATACAGGTCTTCCGGTAGAAAGTCCAAACGCAATACCTGCGGCTTTAAGATTATTAATTGCCTGATGAGTTCTTTCTGAAATAGCCGGAGTGTCAGCGGGTTTTAACGTTTGGTCCATATCGGAAAGAACAAGCTTAATCATCAGGGCTCCCAAGATACGTGTGCTAAGTGAGTGTTTTGTTAATTCTACCAGCAAGAGTAGAGAAACGCGTAAAAATTGCCGTTATTATTACGTTATTAACTTAAAACTACGAGATTAGTAGAGGTCCATGAATATTTACGACCACTTTGCTCACGAGGATGAATATCCAGAGCTCAACATAGAGGCAATGTCTGAGAGACTTGCAAAGGCGTTGTCTTTTAAGACGGTGTATACCGATGCAGAGACAACCGATTGGTCCCAGTTTGATGCCCTTCAACAGCACATTGTTGATAGCTTTCCGTATGTTATGACCGCGGCCTCTAACGTTGAGGTGGTAGGTCACTCGCTCCTCATTGAGATTCCAGGATCCAACCACAAGCTTCCTGCATTGATGCTTATTGCTCACCAGGATGTAGTTCCTGTTGTTCCTGGTACAGAAGATGCATGGACGCACGATCCCTTTGGTGGAGATGTTGACGACACGTACGTTTGGGGACGTGGCGCGCTTGATATCAAAGATATGCTTATGGGTGAGCTTGAGGCGCTTGAGTATCTGCTTTCACAGGGCTTCTCGCCAAGGCGCTCTATCTACCTGGCATTTGGCGAGGACGAAGAGGTTTTGAGCCACGGTGCCACCAAGCTTGCAGAGGTAATAGCCTCGCGAGAAATGCGTGCAGCTTGCCTCCTGGACGAGGGCACCACTACGTTTTTTGATGGCAGCGCTTATGGTGCGCCCGAGGCAACCGTGGCTGACATCTGCATCTCGCAAAAGGGCTTCTTGAACGTTAAACTTACCGCACCTGGTCACGGCGGACATTCATCTAATCCGTTTGGTGGAACTTCACTTGAGCATTTGAGCTGCGCACTTGCCGCTCTTTCTGAGGCTAAATCTCAACCTGAGCTTAATGACATTGTTAAAGAAACCTTCAAGGTTCTTGCGCCAGAAATCACCGAGGAGCCCTTTGCTTCGCTGGTACATGACGTAGATACCAATGCAGATAAGATTGCTCTTGCCGCAGCTCAAATCAAGGAACTTTATCCGTTTGTAACCACCACGTACGCTTTCAACATGCTTGAGGGTTCAAGTAGCGCGGCTAACGTTATGCCTGGTAATGTCAGTGCGACTATCAACATTAGGCTGCTCCCTGGTGTGAGTGTTGAAAAAACCGTTGAACACATAAAACAGGTGGTAGCTCAGGTTGACCCTTCCATTGAGGTTGAGGCTTTACATTCCACTCCTGCAGGAAGAATCGATTCCCCAGCTGGTGCTGGCTATCAAGAGCTCAAAGCCATTATGGAGCACTACCATCCAGGCGTCACCTTTGTTCCATCCTTTGTGTGTGGTGGCACCGATTCTGTCCGTTACGAGGGAATCTGTGATTCTATTCTGCGCATTTGTCCTTTTAGGCCAACACCAGAAGATGAGGCAAACGGCGTTCATGGCATTGACGAGCGCATCGAGAAACGCGTGTATGCTCAAGGTGTCCGCGTTCTTGTGTCCTTTGTTAAACAAATGTGCCAATAATTTGCTATCGCACAACTTACGTTAAAATAGACACATGTTATGTACTACAAAAAGGGGAGTGAAACGTTGCAAACTAGGCAGCAGCTAGCTAATCAAGTAGCATCCCAAATTAAAGAAGCAGCAGACGCCGATGCAGCAAAAGCGCAGGCAGAGGGAACTATTACTGATCCAGTTGGAAGCTCTAATAATCCTTCTAATGCCGTTTTTACCGTTGCAAATGTCATTACGTTTTGCAGGTTAATCCTTACGCTTATCTTTCTTGTGCTCTTCTCAACAGGCGGAAATCGCTGGGTTGCACTAGGCTGTTATGTAACTGCAGCTGTTACTGACTTCCTTGACGGCCAGATTGCTCGTAGAACGCAAACTGTCAGCTGGCTAGGAAAAATCATGGATCCTATCATGGACCGAGTCCTTCTTATCACTGGCGTTCTTGGTCTTTTGATTATTGGTGAGCTTCCTCTCTGGATTCCGCTGTTTGTTATCGGCCGTGACGTTTACCTTACTTTTGGTGCACTTGCCGTTCGCAAATTCCGCAGGCGTCCTATTGATGTTGTCTTTGTCGGTAAAGCTGCAACTGCTTTTTTGATGACTGGTTTTAGCCTGCTTCTTTTGGGCATTCCAGTTGTATCCGGACTTGGTCTGGTCAACGTCAGCTGGCTTCCAGGTCTCAACTCTGAGAGCAGCGCGCTCGGTATCTTCTTTGTATATATAGGAATTGTTTTCTCGGCAATTACTGCAGTTGTTTATACTGGTGAAGCAGCTAAAATAGTTAAAGATAGTAAAAATACTCAAGCATAAGTTAGGTTGTTTATGACTTTCCTTAAGCACAACCATGTTTCTTTGCGCCAGCTCTCTGATAAGACGCTGGCTTTTCTTGTTAGCTTGCTGCTTGTTTTTGTTTTAGCTGCTCCCTTTGCTCCGGCAACTACGGTTTTGGCAGAAAATACCTCTTCTAACAAGTCTTCTGTAACGGATGAGCCAAAACTTACCGAGGCAACTACTGCCATTGTCACCGATGCTCAAGGAAACGTTCTCTGGAGCAAAAATCCAGATCAAGAGCTTCCTATGGCATCCATCACCAAGGTTATGACCGCAATTGTTGCACTTGATTCGGGTGTTAACCTTGATGAGCCCTGCAAGATTACCGTTCCAGATCTTGAAGAGGGCTCTCAGGTTGCAGGTTTGACCTCGGACGATACACCCACACTTAGACAGCTCATTATGATGATGCTGGTATATTCGGCAAACGATGCGGCTTATAACATTGCCATCAACGTATCCGGCTCTCAGCAGGCCTTTGTTGATCAAATGAATAAGAAAGCCGCTGAAATTGGCATGACTCACACGCAATTCCAGAATCCACATGGACTCGATGCTGATGGTCACTATTCAACAGCGCGAGACCTTGCTCTGATGGGTCGCTATGCGCGTGAGCACTATCCACTCATCGCAAGTGCAGTGCACACCAGGTCATACACTACAACGGTAGGAGGGGAGCAGCGTACGTTCCACTCAACCGATGACCTTATGGACACCTACCGAGGTCTTCTCGGCATTAAAACAGGTGCAGAGGACTCGGGTACCGCCTTCTTAGGAGCTTCCATGCGCGGAAACATTACGCTGTATACCTGCGTACTTGGTTGCGAGACTACACAAGGTCGTTTTGACGATACAGCCATTCTGATGAACTGGGCTTATCGTAATTACAATCGCGTTAGCATTCAACGTGCTGACCAAATTGTTCAGATCCGCACGAGCGAGGATAACTTCTTACTTTCTGCAGTAGTTAAGCCATCTACTTCTACCACGTATATGGCTTGGCCTGGATCTAAAGACTTTACCTACCAGACATCCATGCTTTCACCTAACTATCCTGTAGCCAATAACCAGCTGGTTTCTTCAACTGACTGGTCTCAGGATTCCGCACAGGTAGGCGCCACCATGACGCAGGCACACCTTACACTTTGGACTATTCCAGCTTACAACCTCTTTGACCTGTATTCGGTTGCTCCATATCTCTTTGGGAGAAACTAATGTCTGAGCAGAAACGCTCTATCCTTCATACCGAGCTTGAGTATCTTGGAGCGCAATTCTCAACCTCAACTGAAGGCTTTAACTTAGCCCAATCTTTCTATGGCGAGAAACCCTTTGAGGAGGCTCTGAAAGACTGCGCTCTTGTTGACCTGAGCGGTATTAGCTACACGCTGGTAAGTGGAACGGTTGCTCAAAATTTTGTTGAAGCCGTCTTTGCTGGTGAACAGCTTGAGGTGGGAGAGACCTCATTTGAGTGCACTCTCACAGGAGACGGATCTTTGTCTTCCATTGGTCTTCTCGCCAGATCTGGGCAAAACGAGTACGTGGTACTTGACGCTTCTGAGCGCTCACTTGTCCTAGAAGAGTGGCTTTCTATCATTGCATCTGTCGAGCAAAACGGTGTAGCTCCTTATGCTGAGGTGTCGTTAGACGATGCAACTCCGCTACTCACGCCACTTCTTCTTGCTGGTAAAAAGGCAAAAAAGGTGCTCATGGATTACCTGGGAGAACAACAACTCCCAGAGGACTCTAAACTATGTAACCTTATGCTTGACCAGACAATCCCAGCTCTTGTAGCCAATGTTTCAACCAAGAAAGTTCCCGCATATCTGGTTATGGTTCCACCAGTACATACGGTAATTCTTTTTAGGAGCTTGCTTTCTTTTGAGGTGGTTCATCCTCTTGGACATAAGCAGCTCATTGAAGGTCTTAATACATATCTTCCATGGTTTTCAGAACTTGCAAGTAACACCAAGGTAGTATTAGCTAAAGATAAACTTGAAGGTTGGGGTTTGCTTAGAGCCTCTGATGATTTCATTGGTGCAAGGGGAGATTTTCTATGAAATATGCAATTAATGCAGTAGGTGTTCCGACTCCAATGGGACCATACTCGCAGGGTACCACTGCGGGAAGATTAGTCTTTGTAACTGGGCAAATTGCAGTTTCTGCAGAAGACCCAAAGAAGCTTATTGACGGTGGAATTGAAGAGCAAACCACCCGTGTCATCCATCTTGCTCAGTCAATCCTTGCAGAGGCGGGATGCACGCTCTCTGATGTAGCTCAGACAACTATCTACCTTGCTGATATCAACGATTTGCCTAAGGTAAATGAGATTTATAGGCAGTACTTTGTTCTTCCTGCACCCGGTCGAGCAGTTGTTGAAGTTTCTGCGTTACCACTTGGTGCGCTCATCGAAATGGACTGCATTGCGTGTCGTTAAGCGTTATTATTATGATGTAACCAAATTAAGGAGAAACCATGTCAACTGACGACATCAAACAGCAGTCACCAGACTCAACAGAGATTTTCCGCATGCCATCAGCTGACGCTACGGTTCCAGACCTTATGGCTCAACAAAAGCCTGCTCACCCTGTCCTTACTATTGTTAAGGGACCACAGACTGGTCAGACTTTTGAGCTTAATCTACCTCAAATCTCTCTTGGCAGAGATCCAAAGAGCAGTGTTTTCTTAAACGATATGACAGTTTCCAGAAATCATGCCACTATCGATCTCTCTAATCTTGCTCTTGGCTATGCAACTATTGAAGACCTTGATTCTCTCAATGGTACCTGGGTCGATGGTGCCATTATTAACAAGGCTACCTTGCGCGATGGTTCAACTATTCAGATTGGCACCTTCCGCATGGTCTTCCATACCAGCAGAGTTTCAGCTTAAGGTTAAAGGATAGCTTTATGGCTGATTCAGGCTTTCTTACCATTGGTAAAGTAGTCAAGAAATTACAGACTCTCTATCCTGACTTGAGTGTTTCTAAAGTCAGGTATCTGCAGGATGAAGGCTTGCTTACCCCTACCAGGACAGCTGGTGGCTATCGCCTGTATTCCCAAAAAGATGTCAAGCGACTTGAAACTATTCTGTATCTGCAAAAAAGCCGTTTTATGCCACTCTCAGTTATTAGAGAAGAGCTTGATAGGCAAGATAAAAACCCTGAAGCTGAACAACAGGTCAAAGCTCAGACTGATGAGGCAACTGGAGCTGAGGCTCAGGCTGCACCTGAAGATCAAAGTTCTTCTCGCCAGGCTCAACCTCAGCTTGATGGAAAGCAAGTGTCTCAAGCAATTCTTGGTGCCACACATGCTGATGCCATTGTTGTACCTGTAGATGACCCTGAGGTAGTTCAGAAATATCACGCTATTGATCGCATCCCAGAAATTGTGGGATGCTCTGTAGGCTTTGTTCGTCAGCTTTCCGAAGCAGGCGTTATTGCTTTAAAGCGCTCTCCTCATGGTAGAGACCTTGTAGATGGCAAGGACCTTACACTGATTCGCCTTTGTAGCGAACTTCGTCACTTTGGTTTTGAGCCCAAGAACCTGCGCCAATACGTTATGGCTGCAAACCGAGAATCTAGTATGTTTGCCAAGTCGCTTGTCGTATACGCTAAAAAAGGCGGGGGAGTTGAAGTTGACCATACTGACGAGACTCGTCAGAAGTTTATGGCTGCTCTGACCCGCATGTTAGGCCTCACCAATGCGGTTAGAAATGAACTTATCACTAAATTAGTTCGTGAATCTTTTAAGGATATGCACCTAGACGAGTAATCTAGGTATATATAACTATTCATTGATTTTGATATTGAATGTGAGGACATTGTGTCTACGTATGATTATGAGAGTCATATCATTAGCATTCCTGATTATCCAGAGCCAGGCGTTATCTTTAAAGATGTAACTCCACTTTTTAAAGATCCCGAGTGCTTCCACGCAGTTGTTGATGACATTGCAGAGCACTTTGCTGATGCAGGAATCACCAAGGTTATTGGTGCTGAGGCTCGTGGTTTTCTTGTTGGAACCCCTGTAGCCTACAAACTGGGCGCAGGCTTTGTTCCTGCTCGTAAGCCAGGTAAGCTTCCCCGTGAGGTCTACGCACAGGCTTATGACCTGGAGTACGGTACCAGCGAGCTTCAAATTCACACCGATGCTCTTACTTCTGACGACGTTGTTCTTATTGCTGATGACCTGGTTGCTACTGGTGGCACCTGCGTTGCTTGTGCTCAACTTGCCGAGAAGGCCGGTGCAAAAGTGGCTGGCTTTGCATTTGCGCTTGAGCTTTGCTACCTGCACCCAAGGGAGATTATTGGCAAGTGCTTTGACCAAGAGGTCTACACCCTTATTAAGGTTCAATAAGCTAAATCACTTACATCAGACTTACTTTAACCTGACAATTTTGGCTGGCAAGACTACGTGCTTGTCAGCCATTTGTCTTATTTACGTAAGCATTATGTTAATCATAGTAAACCTGTCTGCAATACATAGAATTTCTCCATAATTGCAGGTCAAAGATAAATTTATGCAATGATATTTGCTCGCTCCATGCTATATAACTGCACAAATAGTCTTTGGAATTTGTATGAAATGTCATTTTCGGGGTAAACTATTCAAATACTCGATAGGGTAGCTTCCTGTTTACACGGGTTTCTCGCTAAGAAATCGGCGAGTTGACTTTGATTTTTTATCAAATGAGCTATCCTAGATGGCAAAGCAAAGCAACACGTTGCCCAATTGATTTCGTGCTTTGCGGAAGGAGCTTATATGTCACAGCGCCAATCTTTCACAAGACGAGACGCTCTCTTATTTGCAGGTCTTGGTGTAGCTGCTACGCTGCTTACCCCAGCCAAGCTATTCGCAGACCCACAAAGCGATCTTGAGGCCGCATCTGCCCAGCTAGACTCACTTGGTGCAGCTCTTGCAGAGGCCATGGATAACCTTAACGAGAAAACCTATGCGCTTGACGCCACCAACAACAAAATTGGTGAGGTTCAGGAGCAGATTGCAGAGACTACAGACCAGCTCAATAAGCAGCGTCTTGTCCTTTCTGCAGCAATGAAGAGTGCTTATAAGGCAGGCCCACAGGAGACTTTGGACTTCCTTCTTGGAGCATCTAGCCCAGAGGACTTTGTCAGCCGCGTCTACTATATGGACCGCACCAGCAAGCAGGAGGCTGACTCCATCAATACCGTCAAGGCTCTTGGTGACCAGCTTCAGGCTCAGCAGCTTGAGCTTCAGGCTGAGCAGGAGAACCTTCAGGCTCAGGTCGCTGAAATGAAGACTACCGCAGATGGTCTTCAGAGCCAGGTTGCAGAGGCTAAGGCTTACTATGACTCCCTTGATGCTGAGGTAAAAGCACAGCTTGCTGCTCAGGAGGCTGCATCAGCTAACAACAACGTTGCTTATGCAATTGAGACTGTCACTCGTGAGACTCCTGCTAACAGCTCAGAGTCTAACGATAGCTCCTCTAACGATTCCAGCTCTAGTTCTTCAAGTTCCAGCTCTTCTAGCTCTAGCAGCTCTAGCAGCTCTAGCAGCAGTTCTAATTCTGGTGGTGGATCATCATACTCCGGCGGTGGCGGTGGCTACCCAGCTGCAGGTGGTGGCGTTGCTACAGCTTATGCTTGCATCGGCTATCCATACGTTTGGGGCGGAGCTTCTCCTGCTTCTGGCTTTGACTGTGGTGGTCTGGTCTACTACTGCTTCCTCGGCTACCGTGCAGGTACCGCAGGAACCATTGGCCGTGCTATTCGCGCTGCTGGTAACTGGCATGATTCCATGGATGAGCTTAACTATGGCGACATCATCTTTACTCGTGCAGGCTATGAGCACGTTGGAATCTACATTGGCGGTGGCCGCATGATTCACGCTGCTAACGAGTCTGTTGGTGTTATCGAGGGTCCTGTTTATGCCTGCTATGGTGGAGGACCATTCTCCGGCTAATCAATAGCCAGGGACACCAGGTGCACTTCTCTTCGTACAATTTTCTGTACAAACTTTTAACTATATGCACGTAAAGTCGTACAATATCCAAGTACGCTTTACGTGCTTTTTATTAACCAAAAATTGCAAGGGGAGATTGTGGCGCTTCATCTCAAACATAAGACAAACGTTATTGAGCGTCATTTTTCTCGTAGGTTTCAGGTTGCTCTCATTGGAGAAGGCCTGCTTGTTGGCCTTATGGGTGGTGGCGTTGTAACACTTTACCGGCTTTGTCTCTCATTTGCAGAAGCTCAAATGCGCTCCATTACCCAATCAATCACAGGTAATTGGCCGTATATGGCTCTTTGGTTTGGCATACTGCTCATCCTGATGGTGGTCGTTTGTCTGCTTATGAAGTTTGAACCCTACACCGCTGGCTCTGGAATCCCTCAGACCAATGCTGAGGTCATGGGATCTGCCGATATGCCTTGGTATCGAGTTCTTCCCGTTAAGTTTATCCAGGGCGTCCTGGTGGCTTTTGGCGGCCTCTCTATGGGTCGAGAAGGTCCAGCAGTACAGTTGGGCGCTGTTTCTGGTAAAGCGGTCTCGAAGTTCCTCAAGCGCAAAAGGGGAGAAGAACGTCTTCTGGTAACCTGTGGTGCAGCTGCGGGTATGTCAGCCGCTTTTCATGCCCCTCTCACCGGCACACTTTTTGCTATCGAAGAGATCCAGAAAGAGTTTCATGCTCCACTGATTATCTCGGCAATGACCGCATCAGTAGGCGCTGATTTCCTAGTTTCTAACGTCCTTGGTATGAAGCCAGTTCTTCAGCTCCCGTATGTAGCTCCACTGCCTCATGTTGACTTTGCGTTTGTCTTAATCGTAGGTTTTACCTGCGGTTTATTGGGCGCGCTTCACAATAAGGGAATGTTCTTTGCGCAAGACCTTTACAAAAAGATTGACAAGTTTGTACCTTTCTCAAGGCTTGTTATTCCGTTTATGCTTGCGGGAATTATGGCCTTTACCTGGCCAGATCTTCTTTGCGGCGGCGACGCCATTATCGAGAAAATCAAAGAGCCAGCTACACTTACTGAGCTCATGGTTATAGCGCTTTTGCTGGGCAAATATTTCTTTACCACAACCTGTTTTGCTGCTGGAACGCCTGGCGGAACTCTCTTTCCAATGGTTGTCATGGGAACACTTGTTGGAACACTGTTTGCCCTGGTAGCAACCCATGTTTTTGGCATACCCATGGCATATGCACCTAATTTTATTGCTATGGGCGTTGCAGGCATTTTTGCCGGAGCAGTAAGAGCGCCTGTTACAGGAGTTGTACTCATATTTGAACTCACAGGCTCTCTTGAGGCCCTTATGTCCATGTCTGCTGTAGCGATAATCTCTTACGTTACCGCAAATATCCTGCGTGTCGACCCATTCTACGAGCATTTACTTGCAGAATTCTTGGCTACTCAGCAAGGGGAGTCCAAATCAACGATTGAATCTGGCGAGAAAATTCTTCATGAATTCACCATTGGCCAGGGCAGTCCTGTTGAAGGTAAATTACTACGAGACATTCCATGGCCAGACAAAGTTAGGGTTGTAACTATTGATCGTGCTGGTTTAGAGATTATTCCAACGGGTCAAACAGAACTTATGGCACTCGACAAGATTCTTGTCATTTATGATGAGCTATATGAGAGTGATGTCATTCTTAAATTAAATCTCATGACTGACTCATCGGTGTAGCACTCATCACTGTCGCACACGTTTACGCAAAGGAGAGGGGTTACAAAACCCTCTCTCATTTCTTCAATTCATTAGTTTACATAATATCGATTATCAGACTTTTATATACTATTATTTAAATAGTATCAACTGCAATAGTATACAGAGCCTCAATCGCATTATTATTACCCAAAAAATGAGCCTCTGAGAGCCTCTCTAAGCCACGATATTAATTACTTATGAGTAATTACACCTACAGCTCTATAAACTATATTTGATGACATGATAAATTTGATGATTATTCAATTTGATAAGTTGGCGACAATACTGAATCTTTTATTTATAAAATGACTTTCTTTGTATCTCTCTCTAAAACTAATTTTTAGAACTGAACGTTTTTATAGTTATACATATTGATAAATCATCTTGGAATAATTTAATAACAGAGCTTTATATAATCAATGTATTGATGATACAAAATTACACCGCATCATACTTCATCGTATGATTTTAACCTTTTACTCCCCTTTTATAAAAAATAAGCAATCTACCTGCAAAAATACAATAAATATGCAGGTAGATTAGGTAAAAATCCTTCTATACAGTCAAACGATATATAATAATTGTACATCCGAAAATCACGGTCTTAAGGAAACATACTATGGAAAAACAAGCACTTCTCGCCCAATGGCTTCATGAACAAGAAATTGCTCATATCAAGGGATGGGATTTCTCCCATATTAGGAACAGATATAAAGAAGAGGATGATCTTCCATGGGACTTTGGAAGTATCATCAAATCCTATCTACACGATACTGATTATCTATTAGATATGGAAACGGGTGGTGGAGAATTTCTTTTGTCTTTTCTCACCAATCCTAAACAGACTGCAGCAATTGAAGGTTATGCTCCAAACATCAAACTGTGTGAAGAGAGACTCCTTCCTTTAGGGATAGACTTTAAGGCAGCTGACGGAGGAGATGAGCTTCCGTTTGAAGATGATTACTTTGATCTTGTTACCAACAGACACGGTAAATACAACATACAAGAACTAAAAAGAATTCTTAAAAGTGGGGGTATGTTTCTTACGCAACAGGTTGGCGCTGAGAATGACAGGGACCTGGTAGAGCTTCTACTAGGAGATATCGAGCTTCCCTTTCCTAAAGCTTATTTAAGTATTGCCAGACAAGAATTAATAAATAATGGATTTGACATTATTGAGGAAGCTGAAGCCTATAGGCCCATAGAATTTTATGATGTAGGTGCTCTTGTTTGGTTTGCAAGAATCATTGACTGGGAATTCCCATACTTTGAAGTCAAAAAATACCAAGAGAACCTCTTTAAAGCTCAGAAAATTATTGAGCAAGATGGCGTAATCAAGGGAAAAATTCATCGATACTACTTTGTGGCGAGGAAAAAGTAATATATCAAGACAAATTTAGGAGACTATCAAAGAAGAAAAAGAAAACTATGAAAGTAGAAAAAGAACTATCAGAAATGTCTCTGAACGAATTAGTGGAACTTTTCCCAATATTTCTTGTCGAACACAATGACAAATGGGATGCATTTTATAGTGAAATGGAAGCTAAGCTGCGATGTGTTTTACCTCAACACTCTATAAAAAGGATTAGTCATATTGGTAGTACCGCAGTTCCTGGAATATGGGCAAAAGATATAGTCGACGTTCTTGTTGAAATTTCAACGGATTCTAATATCGAATGTATTGCGCAACTTATCGATCGCAGTGGACTTCTGCGAATGTCAACGGAAGATCGCAGAATATCTTTGAACTCTGGTTATACTAAAAATGGGTTTGCCGATAAGGTCTTTCACATTCATCTCCGATATGTCGGAGATAACGATGAACTGTATTTTCGAGATTACCTGAAAGACCATCCACAGATTGCAAAAGAATACGAAACGTTGAAATTGGGTTTATGGAAACAATTTGAACACAATAGAGATGCTTATACAGAAGCTAAAACAAAATTCATCAGAAAATGGACTGCTATAGCAAAGAGTGACTACGCTGGGCGTTATTGACTAGAAGAACAAAATGCAGTCATAGATTTTCGGAGACAGCCATGAGAATTGAACATATCGCACTATATGTAAACGATTTAGAGAGTGCTCGACGGTTTTTTGTGAAGTACTTTGGAGCAACATCTAACGATAGCTATCATAATCCTCAAACGGATTTTCGCTCGTACTTCCTTTCCTTCGATAAAGGTGCACGACTTGAAATCATGAACAAACCTAAAATGTCAGATTTACCAAAAGAGATCAACCGCACGGGATACGCTCATATTGCATTTAGTATCGGAAGTAAAGAAAAGGTAGATACCCTCACTGCAGAGTTGAAAGCAGACGGCTATGAAGTCATCAGCGGACCAAGAACAACCGGAGATGGCTATTATGAAAGTTGCATTATTGCCCTTGAAGACAATCAAATTGAAATTACGATTTAACTAAAAAATTTGAATGGATAAATTTGTCTACGAGGCTTGATATACGTTGAAAAAGGATATATATATTCATATTTCCACATGAGACGAAGGAGAGCCTAATGATTCAAGACGAGCTCTTTGCACTTCAAGATACAGAATATGCCGCTTTTCAAAGTAAACTCACACCCAATATCTCAAGAGAATCCATCATTGGTGTACGCGTTCCTCAACTCAGAAAGCTTGCTAAAAGGCTTGGAAAAAGCAAAGATGCTAACGAGTTTCTTCTCGCCCTTCCACATGCCTACTATGACGAAAACATGCTGCATAGCCTGCTTGTTTCAGAGATTAAAGATTTTGACGACTGTATCTCAGCGATTGATGCATTTCTTCCTTATGTCGATAACTGGGCCGTGTGTGACATCTTGTCGCCGCAGGTTTTCAAAAAGAATTGCGCGCGTCTTATAACTGAAATTCAGAGGTGGGCATCTTCGAGCCATGTATATACCTGTCGCTTTGGTATAGAGATGCTTATGACCCATTTTCTAGATGATAATTTTGACTCCAAATACCTTGAAATTTCTGCGCAAATTCACTCAGACGAATACTACGTTAACATGATGATTGCCTGGTTCTTTGCAACGGCTCTAGCCAAACAATGGGACTCTACACTACCCTATCTTGAAACCAAAAAGCTGGACACATGGGTGCACAATAAAACGATTCAAAAAGCATGTGAAAGCTATCGAATCACCAAAGAACAAAAAACTTATCTTAAAAGTTTGAAATAGTACTTTGAAAATAGCTGATATGGTTTTTAGTAGTCAATCTAAATATTTAGGGGATCGAATAGCTCGATCCCCTATCAAATATCTATCAAATATGAAATAAAAAATTATCCCTCGACAGGCTGTCCAAGATAAGATGCAACAGAAGTTGCAGCGATGGCGCCGTCTGCTGCTGCAGTAATAATCTGACGCAGTGGCTTCTTATTGAGGTCTCCTGCAGTGAAGAGGCCAGGTGTCTTAGTAGCCATACGTTCGTCTGCAAGGACATATCCCTGCTCATCAAGGTCTACGAGGTCGGTTAGAAGCTCGGTTGAAGGCACGCGACCTACCAAGACAAAGACGCCAAAGCTGCCCTCATCAAAGGTCTCTGTGTGCTCTTCTCCCGTCTGGTTATTACGGAAGGTGATGGAAGTAAGCAAATCATTACCATCAACTGCAGTAATGCTGGTCAGATAGCGAATCTCTGTCTTAGGATTCTCCTCAAACTGCTTAATTGCAGTAGCGTTAGCTCTGAGGTGATCCTTGCGGACGATAAGAGTTACTTTGTCAGCAAAACGAGCCAGGAACTGAGACTCCTCTACAGCGGTGTTGCCGCCGCCGATAACAAATACCTGCTTACCGCGATAGAACATACCGTCGCAGGTAGCGCAGTAAGAAACACCCTTGCCAGTGAACTTTTCTTCGTTGGTAAAGCCAGCGTGGCGAGGATTAGCGCCACCAGAAACAATGACGGCCTTTGCGTGATAAGTTCCCTCAGAAGTCTCCAACACAAAGAGGTTAGTCTCTGGATCCTTAACAATAGAAAGGACGTTGGCCATGACAATCTCTGCGCCAAGGTCTGTAGCCTGCTTCTGAAGAGTATCGGTAATAGTGAAGCCATCAGTGTTTGGCATACCAGGGTAATTCTCAACCTCAGTAGTGGTGATGACCTGG
Organism: uncultured Atopobium sp.; assembly: GCA_963544885.1. Taxonomy (GTDB): domain Bacteria; phylum Actinomycetota; class Coriobacteriia; order Coriobacteriales; family Atopobiaceae; genus Lancefieldella. The sequence goes on from CAUUHE010000001.1 coordinate 131,028, forward strand.
CCACCTACCGCCTGTTTCTCTAAAACAACGGTATCGAGAAGAGCGCGCTTTGCATAAATTGCTGCTGAAAGTCCTGCAGGACCACCACCAACAATTACAAGGTCTTTAGTAATAACGTCTGCCATGATTGGCTCCAATCGTATAAATCGTAACTGGCTTTGTTATACCCTACTGATGACAATCATTATCAGTTATCTCTAAAAAATAGATTGCACACAATCTATTCACATATGAAAAAAGGCGCGCCAAGACCCCCATCTTGAACGCGCCTCCCCTAGTAATTTAAAAACTAGTTAGCGATGATGAAGTAAGCAACAAATGCAAGCGTTGCTACCCACATCAAAGGCTTAACCTTCTTAACGTTTCCTGTTACAAGAGCAACAACAACGTAGAAAATGAAGCCAAAACCAATGCCGTCAGAGATTGAGTAAGTCATTGGAATACCAGCGATAACCATGAATGCTGGGAAGCCCTCGAGAAGATCATTCCAATCAATCTCAGTGACCTCAGACATCATCAGGAAGCCAACAAGGACCAGTGCACCACAAGTTGCTGCAGAGCTGACGATAGAAATGAGAGGTGCAATGAATGCTGCTGCAATAAAGAGCAGACCGGTAAAAATAGAAGAAAGACCAGTACGACCGCCGTCAGCAGCGCCGGATGCGGACTCGATGAATGTGGTAATGGAAGAAGCACCAAAGAAACCACCTGCAGCTGCAGCAGCAGAGTCAACAATGAGGATCTGCTTGATGTCCTTAACGTTGCCGTCCTCAGTGAGGAAGTCTCCCTGCTTAGCAATAGCCATAGCAGAACCCATGGTATCGAAGAAGTCGGACATCATCAAAGAGAATGCAAAGACGAGAAGAACTGGCGTTGTCAGTGCCTTAACAATACCCATAACACCAGCACTATCGGTCAAGAATGGTGCGCCAAAGGTAGAGAAATCAAGGCCAGAAACAATGCCTGTAGGGCTTGCGGTAACACCAAGAGGAATACCAGCAAGTACGGCAAGAATAATGCCGATAAGCAGGGAGCCCTTAACACGAGCAGAGTAAAGAACAACTGTTGCAACAATGGAAATTACACCAACGATAAAGGTTGGAGAGAAGATATCACCAAGAGCAACAAGTGTGGACTCATTAGCAACGATAATACCGCTGTTCTTGAGACCAATCATGGCAATAAAAAGACCTAGGCCAACAGAGATTGCGTGGCGTAGGTTTACAGGGATTGCATCCATGATTGCTTCACGAAGGCCGCAGAGAACTAAAAGAAGAATAGCAATTCCTTCAATGAAGATAACTGCCATTGATGCGTGCCAATCTCCACCAGTAATTGGAGTAAGAGAGAAGGCTACAACAGCGTTTACACCCATACCAGATGCGCAAGCAAGTGGACGGTTAGAGAACAGACCCATCAAAATGGTCATGATGCCACCACCAAGACAGGTAGCAGTAATAGCTGCCGAAACTGGAACTCCTGCAGCAGCAAGAAGAGCTGGGTTTACTGCAATAATGTATGCCATTGCGAGGAATGTAGTAATTCCAGCCCTAAACTCTTGAGCGGGATTACTGCCACGCTCAGCTACCTTAAAGAACTTCTCCATTAAGCTCTTCCTTCCTAAAGAGGCTTTTCCTTTATGCAAGCGCTGAAGCGCTTATCACCAAAATAAAAAATTATTGAACGCCGCTTGAACCAAAACCGCCTGTACCGCGATCAGTCTGATCAAGCTCATCAACTTCAATAAGCTGTACAACAGGGACCTGTTGAATCACAAGCTGCGCAATACGCTCACCGCGCTCAATGTGAATAGTTTCTTTGCTATCAAGGTTAATGGCACAAACCTTAAGCTCACCGCGATAATGAGCATCAATGAGGCCTGGAGTATTTGCCATAGAAAGGCCCTTTTTAAGTGCGAGACCGCTTCTAGGCTGAACAAATCCTGCATATCCATCAGGAATTGCGATAGCTAAACCGGTGGAAATAAGTTTGCGCTCAAAAGGAGCAAGATCAACATCTTCAGCACTTCTAAGATCTAATCCAGCGTCTCCTGTATAGGCGTACGAAGGTAGTTCAACAGTAGGATCAAGGCGTTTAATAGGTAGCTGGATGTCAAAATTGCTCATTAATTCAGGCTCCTTAATTCTGCGCTAAATTCATCAACATCTTTGAAGTCTCTATAGACAGAAGCAAACCTAATGTATGCAACTTTATCGAGCATAACTAGGTTTTTAAGCACAATGCTTCCAAGGTCTTCAGATTTAATCTCGTATTGACCCTTATCTCTAATCTGAGACTCAATACCATCAATAAAATGATCAAGAGAAGCAACAGAGATATCTCTCTTTACTGTTGCAGCAACAAGACCTCTCATAAGCTTCTGTCTATCGAAAGGCTCCTTGTGACCGTCTTTCTTAACAACGGTGATAGGAATCTCTTCTAAGCGCTCATAGGTTGTAAAACGAAACTTACAGGACATGCACTCGCGACGCCTTCTAATGGCATCGTTATTCTCAGATGAGCGAGAATCAATAACCTTTGACTCTTCGTGACCGCATTTTGGACAACGCATGGAATCCCCTTTTTTCGTATAAAAGGAAGATACCATTTTACGCAGGTATTAACTGCTATCAACACAGAATTCTGAGAGAAATTTACATAAATATTTACTATTTAGATACAGAAGGAATCTCTAAGGTTTGTCCAGCTCTTAAAAGAGAGGAATCGAGATTATTTCTTTCTCTAATCCAACTTACTTGCTGCTCTGTGGAGACGCCCTCAATAGGGTTGCTCTCTGCAATTGACCACAACGTATCATTGCTCTGAACGGTAATTGTTTGTGAAGCGCTATCCATTACAGATGTTGCAAATGAATTAAGAGCAGTTGTACGAAGGAAAGAAATCGCAAACATCAGAATAAATGATGCGGTAACAATAAGACCTGCAATAAAAGCCTCTTTGTTAGTCAGCGTCTTTACGTAAGAGACTTCCTCACGCTGAGGTGCAACGGAACCCTTCTTTGCGCCGCCTTCAATAACCTTAAATGCAGGCTTATAAGAAGCAAGTGCTGAAGTACCGTTAACCTGATACATCTTTGACTGATACATACGCCTCATATCATTTCCTTCCGTAATAGTTTTTACGGAACTAGTTATATCTAATACACCGGACAAAAAGTCATGTCCGAACGTTTGTACTAATAATATGTAGTACATTTGTTCGTGTCAAGAAAAAATAGAACATTCGTTTGATTAATTTTTAGAACACGTGTATTATTACTAAAAAGAAAAAGGAGGCTCATATGCCAAAGGGCAAACTCAGCAAGCGTCAGGCAGCAATTTATGAATACATCTGTTCATACACAGATCAACACGGCTATCCCCCTTCAGTAAGAGAGATTGGTGCTGCTGTTAATCTTGCATCTCCTTCAACTGTCCATATGCATCTAAAGGTTCTGGAGCAGTTTGGCCTTATTGATAGAGACCCAAAGAAGCCTCGTACTATGAAGATTGTTCCCCAGGCTTCTAACGCTTCTGACACAGCAAAGCTTGCCTCCGTTACTCAAGACGTAGCTAATAATGTTATTAGTCTTCCTCTTGTAGGACGTGTTGCTGCTGGTACTCCTATTCTCGCTGAGCAAAACGTTGAGGAGTCTCTGTCCCTTCCAACTAGCATTGTTGGAGATTCAAGCTCTTTCATTCTTCGCGTACGTGGAGAATCAATGATTAACGCTGGTATTTTTGATGGCGATTATATTGTTGTAAAAGAGCAGCAAGATGCCCATGACGGAGAAATCGTTGTTGCTCTCATTGATGACTCTGCAACTGTTAAGACATTCTATAGAGAAAATGATCGTATTCGTCTTCAGCCAGAAAACGATTTTATGGAGCCAATCTACGTACAGAATCCTGTTATTTTAGGTAGGGTTACTGCACTTATTAGATCAATTTCATAGTCACAGTATGGGTGTGGAATTAGAACAATCCAAAGGTAGAGTAACTTTCTTTGATACTATTCGAGGAATCTCAGTAGTATCAATGATACTGTTTCACTTTACCTATGATTTGTTTTTTATCTCTCATATTAAGCTTACGTGGTTTACTCCTTTAGTCATACAAATTTGGGTGCCTTCAATTTCGTATCCTTTCATTTTTATTGCTGGCTGCATGTGTGCTTTTTCAAAAAATTCCTTTAAGCGAGCAGGTGTTTACGGGCTTGTTGCTCTTGCAATATTCGCAGCTACTACCTTTGCAAATATTGATACTCCTATTAACTTTGGAATTTTCTTCTGCATGGCTTCATGCACCTTGGTAGAAGCTCTTATTTCACGTTTCGCTATTCCGCCCAAAGGGTATGCAGCGGCAATTCTTTTTCTTTTGTTATTTGTTATCTGCATTCCAATTTCTGCTGGTCACATTGGTATAGGTAACATAGTTTTCTCGTTACCTAAAGAGTTGTATCAAACACCGTATTTAGCCTGGGCGGGATTTCCTTCTCCAACTTTTTCATCTGGAGATTACTATCCATTGCTCCCCTATTTATTCTTGTATGTAAGTGGAGCTGCGTTTAACAGACAGTTCAAGGCAGAAGGCTATCCTAACTGGATGAAAACATTTTCCCTTCCCCTTATAACAGAAATGGGAAAACATTCGCTTATCGTTTATATTTTGCACCAACCAATATTGCTGCTCATTGCCTTATTCGTCAGTCAGAATATCGTCCTCTGACACCACATAAGGCTCTAAAAGTGCCTGCATATAGGTGTCGGCTTTAACTGATAGCAAAAGACCTTCAGCTACGTATTGCTCGTGCAGAAGCTGACATCTCTCGTGAATGGACTTAACAAGAGCGCCTTTGTTGAACGGGATAAGAGCGCTAATCACCTTATCGCCAGCACTAGCTATTTCCTGAATCTTATGGAGAAGACCGTTAATGCCCGTACCTTCTTGAGCAGAAATAAATACAGCGTCTGGGTAGAGCGCTTTAAGCATTTGAAGCTCTTGCTCAGAAAGTAAATCAACCTTGTTAAGAACAAGAATTTGATCGCTTTTATCAGCCTCAATATCTTTCAAAATACTACGAACAACTGCGATTTCTTTAGAGAGATTCTTGTCAGTTGCATCGGCTACCAGCAGCAGAAGATCAGCTTCTTGAGCTTCAACCAGCGTAGATTTGAAGGACTCAATCAGATTAGTTGGAAGCTTTTGAATAAATCCAACAGTATCGGTAAGAACAATCTTTCTTCCTTCATCAAGAGAAAGTGCTCTGGTGGTTGGATCAAGAGTTGCAAAGAGCTCATCTTTTGCGTAAACATCTGCTCCAGTTAACTGGTTCAAAAGCGTTGATTTGCCAGCGTTGGTATAGCCAACCAGAGAGACGCTAAACGTTCCAGAATTCCATCTGGACTTAGACTGAACTTCTCGACGTTGGCTGAGCTGCTTGAGTTCATTTTTAAGGGTTGAAATGCGCTTTCTAATAAGGCGACGGTCAACCTCAAGCTGGCTCTCACCCTGACCAAAACGGCTACCAATACCACCGCGGGTTTGCTCGCCTACCAGGTGACTCCACATGCCGCGAAGCCTTGGAAGTACGTACTGGAGCTGTGCAAGTTGTACCTGAAGGCGGCCTTCTTTAGTGCGCGCGTGAATACCAAAAATATCAAGAATAAGCGCTGTGCGATCAATGACTTTAACCGGCTCGCCGAGTAATTTTTCTAGATTAGATTGCTGAGAAGGCGTGAGCTCATCATCAAAGATGACCACGTCAGTATTAGTGTTTCTTACAAGGGAAACAAGCTCTTCCGTTTTACCTTTGCCGATAAACGTTTTTGGAATGGGTGAGTCAAGTTTCTGTGTTAAACGCATAAAGACTTCAGCGCCATCGGTTTGTGCGAGGCGCTCAAGCTCGTCCATTGATTCTTCAAGCGACCAATCGCTTTTACCACAATCAACGCCTACAAGAATTGCTCGTTCAACTTTAGGAGCGGTATCAAATGGAACAAAACGACCCATAAACTCCCCATCTAAGACAAGGTAAATACGTTAGTTTTTGATATGTCCTACTGGCATTGTACGTCAGAATGCTGAGAAAGAATTAGTTCAAGCGCACCCTCAGGCGTAAGCTGATCCATATCAAGCCATCTGACTCGGCCATCTCGTTTAAGCCAAGAAATCTGGCGTTTGGCATACTGCCTGGTGTGCTGCTTAATAAGCTCACGTGTTTGCTCAAGCGACTGCTCGCCGGCAAAATATGCAAAGAACTCTTTGTAGCCAATAGCCTGACCAGCTGTGCAATTCTCAGAGAGACCGGACTCAATAAGCGCCTGAACCTCTTCAACAAGCCCCTGTTCAAACATAAGATCTACTCGAAGGTTAATCCGTTCATAAAGACGCTGACGGTCCATCGTAAGACCCCATATCTGGGCATCAAAGTACGGTGTATGGGCCTTTAAGCCCTCATGATGAGTTGCATACGACTTACCCTCTTCCAAGAGCTCTAAAGCCCTTACAACGCGTCGTACGTTATTTGGATGAATAAGTTCTGCACTTGCTGCATCTTTTGTGGCGAGAACCTCGTGTAAGCCCTCAGGTCCTAGCTCTCCTGCAAGCTTTTCATAACGATTTCGTACAGGAGACTCAACTGACCCAGAAGGAAACTCCATCTGGTCAATAATCGAATCAAGATAGAGTCCTGTACCACCACAAAAAACAGGCGTTTTACCAGCATCAATAAGCTTATGAGCCTCTGCGCGCGCCATAGTCTGGAACATTTGAACAGAATATTCTTCCAAAATGTTGGCGCAATCTACCATCAAAAGAGGAACTTCTCGCTCCTCAACAGGAGTTTTAGCAGTGCCAATATCCATGCCACGATAGACCTGCATTGCGTCAACAGAAATGACAGAGGTCTCAAGCTTCTTGGCAACAAGCTCGGACAAGGAGCTTTTGCCCGAAGCCGTAGGACCTACAATACAGATTACCGAGCCGTGAGAGCTCATCGTGGATCAGACTCCATGGTTCCACGTAGATACCAGGTACGAGCCTCATCAATATGAACATCAACAATTTTGCCGATAAGGTCTTCTGGCGTATAACCCTCTGGCAGATTGAAGTGAACTGTTTGGTTCTTCTCGCTGTGTCCCACCATGACAGAATCATCACGCTTGGAAGTGCCTTCAACAAGAACTGCCTGCGTCGTATTCAAATCTACCTGATTAGCGTCATGTGCCTGCTGAGCAACAAGCTCGGCAAGTCTGTCAAAACGCTCCTGAATAACCTCGTGAGGCGTATTGTCTTCATATTTTGCCGCAGGAGTGCCTGGACGCTTAGAGTAAATGAAGGTGTACGCAGAAGAGTAACCAGCCTCTTTGACCAAAGAAAGCGTATCTTCAAAGTCTTCCTCGGTCTCTCCTGGGAAGCCAACGATAATATCAGTTGAAAGCGCCAGTCCTGGAATAGCCGAACGCAGGCGAGAAACCACGTCCAAGTACTCTTCTCGTGTATAGCTGCGGTTCATCTTCTTGAGAACGCGTGTAGATCCGCTTTGAACCGCAAGATGAAGGTGAGGCATGACAGCTGGCGTTTCCTTCATAGCCGCAATAGTCTCATCAGTAAGATCTTTTGGATTCGATGAAGTGAAACGGATTCGCTCAACGCCCGTCTGACCAACCGCGCGCAAAAGCTCTGCAAAACGAGGCTTACCGTAGAGATCGCGACCATATGAGTTAACATTTTGGCCAAGAAGGGTAATCTCGCGAACACCATCTGCGACAAGGCGCTCGCACTCACCAATAACAGCCTCAAAGGTACGGCTGCGCTCGCGGCCACGAACGTAAGGAACAATGCAATACGTGCAGAAGTTATTGCAGCCAGTCATGATAGGTACCCAAGCGTGATACTGCTGAGCGCGGTTACTTGGGAGGTCTGTGGAGAAGCCCTTGCCTTCCTCAGAAGTGTCTACAGCAACACGGTCATTCTCGCCCCTAAATGCGCTGGTGAGAAGTGCAGGCAGGCTTGCAAGAGCGCTGGTACCAAACACAACGTCAACGGCTGGAACCTTTTCACGGAGCTTCTCGCCATCGCGCTGTGCAATGCAACCACCAATAGCAACAATACGCTTGCCTGATGGAGGCGTTGGAGCGCTGACCATCGCAGAAGCCTGACCATAAAGACGCTGATCGGCGTTCTCGCGAACGCTGCAGGTCATAAAGATGACAATATCCGCGTCATCAGTATCTGAAACCTCATTGCAGCCACAAGCCTCAAGCAGACCAGAGACACGCTCTGTATCGTGCAAGTTCATTTGGCAGCCAAAAGTTTTTATGTGATACGTTTTTCCTACGAGCTCGGAATTTTCAATCATGCTTAAAGTACCTCGTCATACTCAGTGGGACTAACAGCTGGCGTCTGCGTATCAGGAGCAGACAGTGTGTGGACATAAATGGCAATTTTTATTGCAGTTCTACTCTCCCCTGCAATTTCAATATCAGAAAACGTTGGAGCGCAGGTAATGTCCAACCCACACGGAATCAAGAATCCGCGAGCAATGGCAACAGCCTTGATGCCCTGGTTGACAGCACCCGCACCAATGCACTGGAGCATAACAGGCTCGTTATCTTTAACCAGTCCCGCAATAGCTCCTGCTACAGAAGCTGGTGAAGACTTACTTGAAACTTTAAGCAAACCCATGAGTGCTCCAATTATTGTGCGTTTGTTCTACTCTTGCGACTCAATATCAAAAGTCACAACAATCTTGTTTTTACTTACACGAACACGAGGCTCAGTTGTCAAAGAAACATAGTATTTCTCGGACAACTCAGCAAAACTCTGCTCCATTTTTCGAGAAAAGCTGCTGATATCAGCCTTACTCATCTTGAGGCCTCGGTGGTCTTTCATCAGATCAATTTCGCGAGAAACCCCTTCAGGTTCAACAGTGTGGCTGACCTGTGCATACACACTACGCAAAGGCTTAATCTGCTCAGCAATAATTCTGTGAGCAGTTCTATCTGACATTGAAAGACCAAGAGACTTACAAACCTCAGAAAGCTCTGTTGCATCCGCTGCGGCCCTGAAGCGCTCGAGAACAGGCACGTTTTCAAAGCCTTCAACAAATAGCAGGTCAGCGATATCAAACGTCTGTGCAATTCTGCGACGAGCAGTAGTTGCAATCTCTGCAGCAGAGCCCAGCATTACCTCACACGAGCCTTTGACCTCAAGCGCAAAGTCACAGCAGGTACGAATAATGTTATGAGGACCTTTAACAGTTGTTTTGAGTCCGTCCTCATTCAAACCACAAGTTGGCCAAGTAGACTGATCTACTCGCTCGGAAATTTTAGTAGTGTCTACCACAATCTGAATAACAGAGCCAAGTCCTGGAGCCGAAGCTACAACCTGGGCTGATTCACAGTTTTCTTTGATGGAATAAAGAGCCATACCTCGGCCATGAATTCCCCAACGGTCCATATGCATGCTCTCAAGCTTTGAAGTTACACGAGCTTCAAAGATTTTCTCCTGCATGTCTTTTGGAATACCCTGACCATCATCAAGTA
>CAUUHE010000002.1:0-107925 GCA_963544885.1 uncultured Atopobium sp.
GCAGCTTCAAACAACAAGTCATACAGCTCAAGATAAGGGAATACCAGCTGATTCTTTCTAGAATCTATGTACGTTGCACTCTCATAAGCACCACCCTGCCACAGCACACGTATTTCTCCACCCTCACCATCTGAGATAGGAAATACCAGCGCAGGGCCATTCAGAGCCTGAGGTTCAACGTAAATACCTGCACAAGTTAGGAGCTCCATATCATGAGCAGTAAGCTGTTTTTCTGACATGGAGCTCCTTTAGGTGATGTGTTGTATGCGATATGTCTAAGTATAGCTAGTACACAGAGCTTCTCGCCAGGTACTATCTCAGCTCAAACGAATCGGCATCGGTGATGCAGACGCAGGTGTCATAGAACGCCTTGAGAGCCTGGTAGCCCAGAAGTGTGTCTTTGGTGCCCGCGGTCTCGTAGACAGAATGCATAGCAAGCTGTGGCAGACCCACGTCAACGGCGTGCATGCTTGCCTGAATGTTGGAGAGATTGCCCAGAGTAGATCCTCCTGGCATGTCGCTTCTGTTAGCAAAGACCTGGTAAGGAACGTTTTGCTGCTTCCAAATTGCCTCGACAATGGCACGGCTAAACGCATCTGTGCAGTACGACTGACGTGCTGCTTCCTTGATAACCATGCCGCCATTGAGATAAGGCTTGTTGACCGCATCGTGCTTCTCGGGATAATTGGGGTGCACCGCATGAGCGTTGTCGCAGCTTACCAGCAAAGATGCCGAGAGTGCGCGGTAGTAATCTTCCTGCGTAAAGCCAAGCGTAGCGTTTACGCGCTGCAGGGTGTCCTTAAGGAATGTGGACTTAGCGCCCTGCTTGGTGTTTGAGCCAACTTCCTCGTTGTCAAAGCAGGTGTATACAGAGATGTCCTGCTCATTTGAAGAAGCGAGGAAGGCCTTAAGTGCCACAAAGGCGCACTGCAGGTCATCAAGGTGACCAGCGGAAACAAACTCCTTCTTAGCGCCCCAAATTCGGCCGCCCGTGTGATCAACTAAGAACAAATCGCGAGAAAGAATGTCCTCTTGAGACACACCTGCTGCGTCAGCTACCAGGGCGTTAAAAGCACCAGGGTTGAGCTCTCCAGCGCTGAAGAGTGGCATCAGATCTTTAGCGCGGTTGAACTCTGGCGAGAGACCATTTTTGTGCTCAAGATGAATAGCCAAGCTTGGAATCATGACAACGTCGTCTTCGATGTTGACCAGCCTGGACTCTACCTTGTTTCCTACTTTGACCAGTACACGACCGGCAATGCCCAAAGGACGATCAAACCAGGTGTGGTCAAGCATGCCGCCATATGCCTCAGTGTTCAGGCGAAGTGAGTTGCCCTCACCAGTTAGCTCTGGCTGAGCTTTTACCTTGTAGGTTGGAGAATCGCCGTGGGCAACGGCAAGCTGGAAGTGATAAGGAGCATCAGCGGGTGTAGTTTGGGCCTCGCGGTACTTCTCGCCAACTTTCCAGGCAACAATTGAAGAATTATTGCGCGTGGTAAAGTAAGAGCCTCCTGGCTGAATGTCCCAAGAAGAACCCTCGGAGAGGTACGTAAAACCATTCTCTAGCAGGTACTCTTTGATAGTTTGCGTGGTATGAAACATAGAAGGACTCTGCGTAATAAAAGCAAGGAGCTCCTCAGAAAGAGCAAGTGACTCATTCAAATCAGACATGCGTAAAACCTTTCATAGAACTGTGTTGCACTCAACAGCCTAGCACGCATTTTTAGTGAGGCGCGCACTTTCTAGAAAATGACGCAAAGAATACGCGCTTCAGGGTAGATACTTATATGTTGAACTAATTCTCACCCACCAAAGCGAGAGTGTATGGATATCAATCAAGCTATTGAGCACGCTAATGCGTTTGTCATACCTGGCCTTCTTGTTGATGATCAGTCCATCATCGGCGAGGTCAACAAAAACTGTGATGCCATTAAAACGCTGCTTGATGCCTGGAAGGAAGCGCCACTTGGCCAAGAGCCTGTAGAGTTTTCTGTCATTCAGCAGCTTGCTGATAGAACGCGCTCACTCTGCGATACCTACGGTGTGGAGAGGCTCAGAAACCATCGAGGTGTTGGCCTTTCTCGCGGTCTTTCAAACGACGATCTTGCGGCTGCTGTTGCAAAGATGCAGCGACGTCGTCCTAAGGCTGTCTTTAAAACCGCTGGCCCCCTTCTTAACGACTTGCAAATTGCCTATGTCGAGAAGAGCGTTTCTGGCACAGTTTTGGGCATTGATATTGAGACCACCTCGCGCTTCCCTGAGCTGGGATACATTGTTAACGTTGGCTTTGAGTTCTGGAATCTTGGTCGCAATACCGTTGCCGTAGAGCCTCACACCGCCTACTTTGGTATCCCAGAGATGTACAAAGAAAAGGGTGTTCCGCTTGCCGATATTCATCAGATTACCTGGAAAGATGTTGAAGGCAAGAAATCATTTAGAGACGATAAAAAAGCCCAAGAGGCCCTGCTGGCAACTATGAAAAAGATTCCTTTTATGGCACATAACGCTGCCTTTGAGGATTCTTGGTTCATGTTCAACATTGATGGCTACGCAGAAGCTAGAAAAGCGGGCAAGATTATTGTCATTGACTCCCGTGATATCTGCCGTCGTTTGGACCCAGAAATTAGGTCTCTTCCCCGTGAGTCTTCCCCTGCCGCACTTGAGAACTGGGCACGTCGTAGGCACACGCTCGCAGCGGACGAGAAGGAACGTCACTTGGGACTTGAAGACGTAGACCTTATGATTCGTACCGTGCAAGCAGAATTTGCAGACCACAATATGTTTGAAGACTAGGCAACGTTGTCGGTTACCTGTGTTCAAGCGTTATACTAAAGAGTGCATAAACTAGATTTTCTCGCTAGAAAATAACTGCCAAGGAGGAGTTTTGTCAGAGAAGCAGGTTAGAGTACGTTTTGCGCCATCCCCAACAGGTAAGCTGCACATCGGAGGTGCGCGTACTGCTATCTATAACTGGGCTTTTGCTCGCGCAAATGGTGGCAAGTTTATTCTTCGTATTGATGACACAGATCCTACGCGCTCAACTGAGGAGAACACTCAAATCATTCTGCGCGCCATGAAGTGGCTTGGTCTTGATTGGGATGAGGGTCCCGATAAGGGCGGCGATTGCGGTCCTTATAGCCAGACTGAGCGTCTTGACCTGTATCGTGAGGCAGCAAACAAACTGCTGGAAGAGGGCAAGGCATACCCTTGCTTCTGCACGCCAGAGAAGCTTGCTGAAGACAAGAAGGCTGCTGAAGAGCGCCACGACCCCTTCCAGGGCTATCAGCGTACCTGCAGAAACATTGATCCTGCAGAGGCACAGCGCAGAATTGATGCTGGCGAGCCGTATACCATCCGCATTAAGGTTCCTCTGGACCGCGGTGACGTTATTGTCCACGACGCTGTTCACGGTGACGTAACCTTTAACGCTCGCGAGCTTGATGACTTTATCATCTTCCGCTCTGACGGCACCCCAACCTATAACTTTGCCACCGTTGTTGATGACGCTGGCATGGGCATTACTCACATCATTCGTGGCGATGACCACCTGTCCAACACTCCTCGCCAGATTATGGTGTACGAGGCTCTGGGCGCACCTGTTCCAACCTTCGCACACATCTCCATGATTTTGGGCCCTGACGGCAAGAAACTCTCCAAGCGCCATGGAGCAACTTCTGTTGAGGAGTATCGTGACCAGGGCTATCTTGCAGATGCCTTTGTCAACTACCTGGCTCTTCTCGGCTGGTCGCTTGACGGCGAGACAACCATTGTGCCTCGCGATGTTTTGGCGTCTCAGTTCTCTCTGGACCACGTTTCCAAGAACCCTGCTAAGTCCGATCCAGAGCGTCTGAACTGGATTAATGCAACGTATCTTGCCAATATGGACAATCAGACCTTTGCAAAGACTGTTCTGATTCCAGAGCTTGTGGGCGCAGGTCTTGAACCTGTTCAGGGCAATGCAACTGACGCAGGTGAGATTTACGCAACTCGTCCAGGCTGGTATGACCTGCTCTCCGAGATTCTTCGTCCTCGTACCACAGTAAGCCCAGACGTCATTGAGAAGTCCCGCTTCCTATATGAAGGCGCAAACGTCACCCTTGATCAGAAGAGCGTTGAGAAGGGTCTTACCAAAGACGCTGCTCAGAGTGCTACCGTCCTTGCGGCTGCAAAGACTGCTCTTGAAGGCGTTTCTGAGGACGAGTGGAAGGCTGCAGCAATTGACGCTGCCCTTGAGGTGATTCCAGAGCAGCTTGACCTTAAGAAACGCATTGTCTTCCAGTCCATTCGTGTTGCTGAGTGCGGCAACATGGTCTCCCCTCCTCTTGGAGAGTCTATGGAGCTTCTTGGTCGTGAAGTTTGCCTTGCTCGCCTTGACCGCGCTCTGGAGCTTTGCAAATAACGCACCGAATGCGTGCCTGTTGCGTATTCTTCCAAGCGTAAGTGGGTATCAAAAGTAAAACCACACAAGAGCTGTAAAACAGATGGTTTTGCAGCTCTTTTATCGTTATCGTTTGTTTAGTTTTGGAGTAACTATGATTTCTATGTCTGCGTTTGAGGTCCTAGGCCCCATTATGGTGGGTCCCTCTTCCTCGCACACAGCAGGAGCCTTGCGCATTGCTCTGGTTGCACGCTCGCTTGCACCAAAGCAGCTGGAGCGCGTTGAGTTTTGGCTCTATAACTCCTTCTCTCATACCCACCTTGGTCACGGCACCGATTACGCTCTGATTGCAGGCATCTTAGGCCTTGCTCCAGACGATACACGTGTCCGTGAAGCACTTACCCTGGCAGAAGAAGCTCATCTTAACTACAGCGTTATTGAGAAGGGCGACGACGAGACTCTGCACCCAAACACCGTAGAAATTCACCTCTACGGTGCAGATAACGTTCATGTTTCTGTTATGGGCGAGTCCGTAGGTGGCGGCCGTATTCGTATTTCTGGTGTTAACGGCGTGCGCATTCGCATGTCTGGCGATATGCCCACCATTTTTGTTTCACATCGCGATAAACCCGGTGTTCTTGCAGCTCTCACTACTATTTTGGCCACGCAAAACATCAATGTTGCAACTATGCGCACCTTCCGCTCAGAACGTGGCGGCTTTGCCCACACTGTATTTGAGATTGACGAGCCTATTGAGCAGAAAGTCCTCGACCTCTTTCAGCTGGCACCTCACGTTTCCTATGCCGCTCAGGTTTCCATTCCAGGAGCAGCTCCACAGGTCACAAACGACGTGCTTTCAGGAGCCTTTGACAACGGCGCAGATCTTCTCGCCAGGTGCTCCAAGACGGGAGCCTCTATTGGTCAGATTATGCGCCAGCGCGAGAAGGACTTGCGACCAGATGCCGACGTAGACGCTGAGATGGCTCATGTTCTTGAGATTATGCGCGATGAGGTTCACGACACTATCAAGACGCCTCGTCAGTCCATTGGTGGTCTGCTCAACGGCCAGGCCAAGACCGTAGCAAACACCCCAACATCAATCTCAAGTGCGCTTATGGGCACCACGCAAACACGAGCCGTTGCCTACGCTATGGCTGTGCTTGAGCGCTCAGCAACCATGGGCGTTATTGTTGCCGCTCCTACTGCAGGCGCGTCCGGCGTTGTACCAGGATCGCTTATCTCTGTTGCAGAAGAGATTGATGCCACCGTCGAGCAAGTTATTTCTGCGCTTTGGAATGCAAGCGCTATTGGAGCCATTCTAACCACCAACGCAAGTGTTTCTGGCGCTGAGGGTGGCTGTCAGGCAGAGGTCGGCTCCGCTGCTGCCATGAGCGCATCTGCTCTGACCGAGCTTCTAGGTGGCACTCCTCAGCAGTGCTTGGACGCAGCTTCTATTGCTATCTCTAACCTTCTGGGACTGGTCTGTGACCCTGTCAGAGGACTGGTTGAGTACCCTTGCCAGGATAGAAACGCTATTGGTGTAGCTGCTGCCGTAAGCTCTTCTCAGCTTGCTTTAGCCGGTGTTGGAAACCCTATTCCGTTTGATGAGGTTGCTCACGCTATGGCAGAAGTTGGCGCCGCACTTCCAGTTTCTCTCAGAGAAACGGCTAAAGGTGGTCTTGCCGCTACTCCAAGCGCTCCTACTGCTTGCGCAAACTGTACCGGTTGTGCCCCTCTTGACCAGGCACTTATTGATGCAGAACGTATGCTTAGCGCAAATACTAGAGACGTTCCTTGCGCTTAGAGATGCGTTTTGTATAATATTTTTTGCTGCAAACAGAATTTCTTGAAATTATTGCTTGCATCTCTGACGAGTCTCCTTTATAGTTATTTCTCGCGCTGATGCGCACGGATGACATCTTGGGATATCGTCTAGTGGTAGGACAGCGGATTCTGGTTCCGTCAACGGGAGTTCGACTCTCTCTATCCCAGCCATGTCCTCCCAGTCATACATGGCCCGTTCGTCTAGCGGTTCAGGACGCCGCCCTCTCAAGGCGGAGATCACCAGTTCGAATCTGGTACGGGCTACCAAATGTTCAAGGACTTCTTCGGAAGTCCTTTTTGTTTATCTCAACACCACTTTTGCTTCTATCGTAAAATAGACCAGACTGTTTGAATTTTCCGCCGTACCCAACTGTACGGCCAAGAAGTATAAGAATTTTTACTAACACCTTGATTGGATCAGGATGTGGCTTGAGTTCTTCCAAAGTGCTGTTGTAATTGTTGCCCTGCTCTATGTGCCAGGCGTCATTTTGCTACACGCCTCCGGTATGCCTAAGCCTTGGGCTCTTGTTACCGCTCCTTTAGTAAGCTGCGCACTCTACTTTATTGAGGGAGAAATCTTTAGCGCACTAAACATCCCTGTTCCCTTGGCTGTGATGGTTCTTGTCCCCTTGCTTATTGCAATCCTGGTCAATGGCTACGTTTTTTATGTTGCCCCAAAATACAAAGAAGACCACAGGGACGAGAAACCCGTTAAACCCAAAGCAAAACGCACTAGCAAGCAATCAACTTGCCACACGCCGTCATTTATCTGTGAAGAACTTCCCTTCTGGATGCCTTTTCTATACGTTGCAGTTGGCCTTCTTACCGTAGGACTTCTTTTCTTACCCACCCTGCCCTCTGCCAGCTCTTTTGTTCAGGGTTGGGACATTGTGCATCACTTAGATGTCACACAAGCAATGATTGAGTCTCAAAAATACTCATCTATCCACTATGACTTCTACAGCACCGTAGAAGCTTCAATTACCCCTTGGGAGCCGGGTACTTCAGGATTTTATCCTTCTGGCTGGAACATCATTGTTGCTTTAACAACACAGCTTGTTTCTACAACCGTTCCTATTGCCGGTAATGCGCTCAATTTTGTAAGTGCTGCGATTGTCTTTCCGCTCTCAATCTGCTCGGTTATTGCAAAAGTTCTTCCTAAGCATCGCATTGCGCTTGTGAGCGGCGCTTTTGTTTGCCTAGCATTTTTTGTTTTTCCTTGGTCGCTTTTAATCTACGGACCAATTTTCCCTAACACTGTGGCCTTCTGTGTAATGCCTTCTATTTGGTGGGTTTTTATGCAGATGACTCGCTCACAGACTCCAAAACACGATCTTATCTGGCTTATTGCCATTTTTATTCTTGGCTGCATTACCCTCTTTATCTTGCACCCTTCCACGATTTTCTCGTCAATTGTTGTTCTTCTACCTTGGAGTTTTGCTCGCATTGGAGAGTCAAAACGCCGAGTTGTTCTCTTTGGAAAAAGAATTAAGCCAGTCACGCTCGCATATGCATTCTTTATCTTTGCGCTAGTTATTTGGTCTGTTTTCTACTACGTTTTAATTGTTCGAGGCGTGGCTCTCAATTTCTGGTGGAGCGCCTACTCTAGCCTGCAAGATGCTATTTTACACGCCCTTGGTATGGACTTTATTGGACAGTCGTACGCAGGTGGAGAGCTTGTTTCTCCACAACCGGTACTTTCAATCTGCGTGCTTATAGGCGCTGTATGGACGTTTAAGCACAAGCAGGCTCGCTGGATGGTATCTGCCTTTATGTACCTGTCTATACTCTGCATTTTTATTATTACGTTTGACGTTCCTCTAAAGGGATATCTCTCGGGATTTTGGTATACCGACCCATTCCGTATTGCGGCCAGCTGCATCATTATGGCAATTCCACTTGCAGCGCTTGGCCTGGCAACTCTTGCCGAAGCTGCGCTGGAAACGTTTGCCTCCTGGAGAGAAAAAACTTCTCAGGCTCAGACCAAAACTCAGACCTGCGTCTTTTGCACTGTTTGGATCAAACCTCTGATTGTGGGAGCGATCATTGCATGTGTAGTTGTACTCAACTATGTAGTCCCCATGCCAAACCTTAAATCGGAAAAACCAATTCCTGCTGCTCTTGCTTTTAAACAAGCTTCCGAGAAGGCCTATGGAGATCACTACATTTTGACATCGGAAGAACTTGAATTTTTACGCCGTGTTGAGCTTACCGTTCCTGCAGGCGCTGTCATAGCAAACGTACCGCAAGACGGCAGCCTCTGGGCGTATGGCACTAACGACTTACATGTGCTCTGGCGCTTCCCTAACGGCTATGACGCTTCAGAACGTCCTGCAAGCGCAATTCTTCGTAAACGACTTAATCGCATTGCAAGCGACCCTGAGGTACTTCAAACAGCACATGACCTTAACGTACAGTACGTCCTTATCCTGAACAACGTAGTTGACTACTCCAACGCTGTTACCAGCACCTACAAGCCTGGAACTTTCAGAGGTATCACTCAAATAACAGACACCACCCCAGGTTTTGAGGTGGTGCTGGAAGAAGGTTCTATGAGGTTGTACAAGATTACCTTGTAAGAACGCTATGCCTGAAGAGCAGAAACTGCGTCCTTAAGCTCCTGAACACGATCAGTTGCTTCCCATGTGAAGTCTGGGTCTTTGCGGCCAAAGTGTCCGTATGCTGCTGTCTTAGAGAAGATAGGACGGCGCAGCTTAAGATCTCTGATAATGGCACCAGGACGAAGATCAAAGACCTTCTCGATAGCTTGCTCAATAACAGCATCGTCAACAATACCAGTGCCAAAAGTATCAACCATGATAGACAGCGGGTGAGAAACACCAATGGCGTAGGCAAGCTGAACTTCACACTTCTTTGCAAGGCCTGCTGCTACGACGTTCTTGGCAACCCAGCGTGCTGCATATGCTGCTGAACGGTCAACCTTGGTGCAATCCTTTCCGGAGAAAGCGCCGCCACCATGACGACCCATACCGCCATAGGTATCAACAATAATCTTTCTACCGGTTAGTCCTGTGTCTCCCATAGGTCCACCAACAACAAAGCGGCCAGTTGGGTTGACGTAAATGTCGGCGTTATCCCAAGCAATGTTGACCTCACTCATAACAGGAGCAATAACGTGGTCAATCATGTCTTGCTTGATGACGGACATGTCCTCAATCTCTGGGGCATGCTGCGTGGAGATAACAATGGCTGTGACCTCAACGGGTTTCTCGTCCTCATAACGAACGGTAACCTGAGTCTTACCATCTGGACGCAAATACTCAACCTCACCAGACTTACGCACCTCTGAGAGGCGCTGAGCCAAGCGCTGAGCCAGGTAAGCAGGCATTGGCATAAGAACATCAGTCTCGTCAGAGGCAAAGCCAAACATCATACCCTGATCGCCTGCGCCGATAAGATCAAGCGGATCGGTGGTGCGTCCTGTCTGCGTGTCATAAGACTGGTCAACACCCTGGGCAATATCAGGGCTCTGCTCGTGAATAAGACTCAAAACACCGCAGGTCTCGCAGTCAAAACCATATTTAGCGCGGTCATAGCCAATATTTCTGAGAGTATTACGAACAATCTCCTGGACATCAACGTAGGATTGAGTGCGAATCTCTCCCGCTACCACAATAGTTCCTGTAGTAGCAAAGGTCTCGCATGCACAACGAACGTTATCCAAGCAAGCTGGAACACCACTTGGAGAAACGTATCCACGCTCTTCAAGCTCTGCCTCTTTTGCCAAGATTGCGTCAAGGATTGCATCAGAAATCTGATCACAAACCTTGTCTGGATGTCCCTCAGTAACACTTTCCGAGGTAAACAAGTAATTTTTGTGTGCCATGAACTGTCCTTTCACGCATGGCTTCTCTGCAAATGCAGAATATTTGCGTTCTTCTACGCGCAACCACTCTTACTATACCCGCCAAAGCTACTTTTGAGCAGGATCAGTCAAGAAATTTTAAAAAGAGCACCACAAGGGTGCTCTTTAGATAGCATAGTTAAACTGGGATTGTACAAAAATTCGCACGTTTACTCATCTATTCCAATACCGGAAAGTGTCAGATCAAGAAGATTCTGTGCAAGCTCATCAGAACCCTCAACGCCACGGCGCTCTCCCATCAAACCAATAGCCGAGAGAACCAATGCCCCTGTAATAGAACAAGCAGCAAGCCTAGAATCAACACCCTGACGAATAAAACCTTGCATTTTTCCCATCTCAAGCTGATTGGCAAGGAGAACAACCACGCGAGAAAGTGGTCCCTCAATATTGGTAATAAGCGCCTGCTCAGAGCTAGCAAGCTTATTAATCAAAGCCAAAACAAGTGGTGAGTCAGGAAGAATATGTGAGGCCAGCTGAGCGATGATTGCACGAAGAGTCTCTTTTGAAGCAGGCTTATTGCCAATAGTGCGTGCAATATCTTTTGCTAACTCGTCAACACTCTCATCAAAGATTGCCTGCAAAAGAGCTTCTCTATCGGAAAAGTAATAATACAGCGCACCTTTTGAAAGACGAGCTCTATCGGAAATCTCACTCATTTTGAAGTTAGTATTTCCACGAGCAAGCATGAGCTTAGTTGTCTCGTGCATAATACGCTTACGTGTAGCTGCGCTTTTCTTAGTACGAGCTTCGGCACGAATATGAGAAATGGAAGGTGCTGGAGCTTCAGGTTCTTCTGCAGGCTGCTGTTCATAAGCATTGTGGTGTATGACTTCTAACGTAATATAATCGCGCTTCTCGCCCATGAACTCCCCCATGAGACACTATCCGTCATATAAAATGACGCCTCTCTGATAATTTTTATGCTTACTATACCGTTTTACCAAATCTAGAAAAATACAAAGGCCTGACTTTTTTATTGTTTTAATCTGGCACTCTTTATTATTTTTACCAATTACCCTTAGAGAGAATGGCGAGAAGATCTTCTTTTCTATTCTCCACTTGACCTGCTAAATAAAGCTCAAAAAGCCTACGTTGGCACACACCGACAGCAGGTCCTGGCTGAAGCGAGAGCACTTCCATAATTTCTGCACCCGAAACGCACAACTCTTGTGGACGCTGAGCAATTCCCCGTTTTACCTCATGTAAGAGAAGGGTCCTCATAGCCTCAAGCGTTACCGCATAGCTACGATAAGGATTCGCCTTTGCCAGAGCATCTGCCTGCTTTAACGTCAAAAGGTCATACGCAAGAGCAATGCCGTCCGATTTACTTGCCTCGGCTAACAAGGCAACCATATGCCTAAGCGACGAGGTTGTAACGTCCACATCATAGTCATGCAATGCCACAAGAGCACAAACTTCATTACTCAAATGCTGTGATAGAGCTAAGCGCTTAAGCAAGGCTTTTGCTACGATTGCACCTTTTTCTGGATGGCCATAAAAATGACCTCTACCATCTGCGTCAACGCTAAACATTTCTGGCTTTGAAATATCATGCAGAAGCGCCGCCCACCTAAGAGCGGGAGTAGCACACCCTGCTGTAAGAGCCTCTGCTGCAGAGCATACCCGAGCAGTATGCTCCAGCACATCATAGGCGTGATACGGACTTCTTTGATCAAAATTTTGCAACGGTAAAAGCTCTGGAATTGCTACCGCTAAAACAGGAAAACCCAGCTTGATAGCATGGGCAATATGGCCAGCCTCAACAATTTGAGCCACTTCCGAGCCAATGCGCTCAGATGCAACCTGAGAGAGTAGCAGCGCACACTCAGTAAGTGCCTGATGTGTCTTCTCCTCAATTGAAAACGAGAGTCTGCATGCAAACCGCAAGGCACGCAGCATACGAAGAGCGTCCTCTGTAAAGCGAACCTTAGGCTCCCCAACAGCGCGAATTACACGTACAGATAAATCTTCTTGACCGCCATAAAGATCAAGCAATCCCCTCTTTGGGTGATATGCCATTGCATTAATAGTGAAGTCTCTACGAGCAAGATCTTCCTCTATACGAGAGACAAACTGCACAGAATCAGGACGACGACCATCAAGATATTCTCCGTCACAGCGATACGTTGTGACCTCAATAGGATGCTTCTCAACAACAGCAGTGACAGTTCCATATGCAATACCTGTTTCATGCACAGGAATGTCTGCAGCTACAAAAGCTGCTTTACTCTGCTGCCACGTAGCTGAAGTTGTGATGTCAATATCATGGGCAAATGAGCCGCGTAGGGCGTCTCGTACCCAGCCGCCTACAATCCACGCCTCAAATCCGGCATCTTCAAGAACTTCTAATGCACGCAACGCGTAGGTGGGAATCTGTAAATTCACAGGGCGAGAAAGGCATGGTGAAGAGCTGTTTTTCTGTATGCTCATAGCCATTCCTTCCGCAGTTGCTGATGAAAAAAGTATACATCCTTCACACGTCATTCACATCCTTTCTGCGGTTTTAAAATAACAAGCATTTGTTCTAGATTTTTCTTTACTTCTTCCTCATTCGTGATAGTCTAAGTATACGAACAGACGTTCTATTTTCAAGTAGAAAGTTGCTGCCATGGATACTCTTGATAAACTCGCCATACTTGCAGATGCAGCCAAATTTGACGCGGCGTGCACTTCTTCTGGTGTAGACAGAGATCCGCAGGCAGGAAAGGTAGGAATGGCCTCAGCGGCCGGCTGTTGCCACTCATTTACCCCTGATGGTCGCTGCATTACGCTGCTAAAAGTTTTGCTTTCTAATGCTTGTTGCTATGACTGTGCTTACTGCGTCAATAGGTCGTCTGCACAGACCAAGCGGGCTACCTTTACACCACAAGAATTAGCAGAGCTCACCGTAGATTTCTATAAAAGAAATTACATAGAGGGACTCTTTCTTTCCTCAGGTGTTATAGGATCGCCAGACCACACCACAGAACTCATGATTGAATGCCTCTCCTACCTTAGGAATGAGTTGCTGTTTAACGGCTATGTTCATGCAAAAGTAATTCCCGGAACAGACCCAGATCTTATTGACGCTATTGGCCGCTTAGCAGATAGACTCTCCGTCAATCTGGAATTACCTAGCTCAACCTCACTTACTAAACTTTGTCCTCACAAAAATGCTGAAACAGTTACTAAACCCATGTCCTTCATTCACCGCCTGCGCGTCTCTGAAGAGCGGCAATTGCTTGAAGCTAAAAACGCATCAAAGGGCATTGTGAAGTCTGCTGGCAAATCTAAGGGCATTGTTATTCCCAGTCAGAAGAAAATCATAAAAGATGGTTTAGCTCTACGTTCCAACTGTTTAAAGAACACGTTTATGTGCTCATCAAGAGTATCTTCGGGCAAGAGGTCCTTCTCGCCTGCTGGGCAATCAACGCAAATCATCATTGGAGCTTCTCCAGAATCAGACAATCAAATATTGCACTTATCGCAAGCGCTTTACCAGCAATTTGAGTTAAAACGAGTATTCTTTTCTGCCTATATTCCTGTTATAGAAGACAATCGTCTTCCTGAGTTGGACACTCCTGTCCCCCTCCGCAGGGAACACCGGCTTTACCAAGCTGATTGGCTTATGCGCTACTATGCGTTTTCTCCTGATGAGCTGGTTTCTCCAGAAGCACCTTGGCTTGATTTAGAAATTGATCCAAAGCTTGGGTGGGCACTGGCACATCTTAATCAATTTCCCGTAGAGATTATGGATGCTCCACTAGAAATACTTTTACGAGTGCCCGGTATTGGCCCTACCGGTGCACGAAGAATTATTGCCGCAAGAAAACGATCTCGTCTCACCTTTGATGATCTTAAACGGCTGGGAATACAGCTCAAACGATCACACCATTTTCTTACCTGCTGTGGCGTAAGAGATGCCTCAGCCCCACTTGACCAAGAATTGATTAAACAGAGGGTAATTGCTGATGCCAAAGCAAGTTCATACAACAAAACAAGACGTCGTATTGAGTCCTCTCAACTCAGGCTCTTCTGATCAAAGTGTAGAGCTTGTCTCGCTTGTTCAGAGGCTTACAAGGCTCTCCAAGCCTCAGAAGGTTGTTATCTCCTGCAATCCAAGCTTAGAAGGCGTTGTAGGGGCTGTAGGGCTCACCTATCTCTCGCATGCTAACCCAGCACACGTACGTCTTGTTAGAGAAAGCTTTTGTCAGCCTAGTCTTGGGGAGCATGTTCTCTGTGGACCAGACCCCTCTGATGACTCAGTAGTAGCCTTGGCTAAACGAGTTCTAACTGGACTAGAGAAGAAAGTAGGCACAAGAGAAATAACACGTCGCATTGTTTTGGCATGTGCTTCAGATGCTCATGCTATGCCAGAGATTGTACATAGGTACATCCGTCTTGCATTCTCCTATGGCATAGGAGCGCTTGAAGATATTGCTGACCCAACCGTGGCAGAATTTAACGCATTAGCCAGACAAGTAGAAACTGAACGAGAGCACACGCGTCAATTTGTTCGATTTTCTCGCATGTCAGACGGCTCTTTCATGTCTGTGTTTCAGCCTAATGCAAACGTAGTACCACTAACCTGCAATTACTTTGTCAAACGGATGAGCACGGAACGATTTTTTATTGTTGATCCAGCTCACCATATAGTCAGTTTTTATGCCCCAGAAATGAAGACCTTTGGAACCATTCAGCTTGATGACACTTCTTTAGAAGAGCTGCTCTCTAGAACAGACCTTGCAACTGATGAGAAATACGTGCAAGCCATGTGGAGACGCTTCTACGAAGGAGTTGGTCTAGAAGGTCGTGGACCTGCAGAGAGGGGTTACGATTTGCGCGCTCATTGGATGTCAAAGCGTGTTTGGCAAGGGCTTCCTGAGCTTACCGCAACCACAAGTGCAGAAGCTGCGCGTAGCCAAGGCATACCTGCTCGCTATCAGGGGCGAGAAAACAGAAAGGATGTGCATCATATAGAACAAAAGCAGGCGTTTAACCAAGAGCTTACCTCTGGGCTGTAAGGCTACTGCTCAAGACGACTTATACCAAAAAAGCGCCCAGCAAAGCTGGACGCTTATCAGTTCAAATGGAGTGACTATAACTTAGTCAAGATCGTTGAAGTCACCAGCTGCAGGTGCAGGTGCGGAAACCTGAGTCTGCTGTGCTGCAGGCTGTGCAGCATTCTGGGAACCAGTTGGAGCGTTGTTGGTAAGAACAGTCTCTGGGAAGACAGAGTCTGCATCATCCAGGAAGTGCTGAAGGAGCTTACGGTACTCAGCGCGGAAGTCCTCACGGGACTGCTTGAGACGATCAATCTCATCAAGCTCAGTCTGCTTCTCTGCAAGAGCCTGACGGATAACCTCACGAGCCTTCTGATCTGCCTCGTTGCGGATGCGCTCAGCATTTGCACGAGCGTCTGCAACAAGCTTATCTGCGCTCTGCTGAGCAACAATGAGGACCTGAGAAATCTGGTGCTCGGATGCAGCGATAGCAGCTGCGTTTGTCTCCTCAACAGAAGGAACGCTTGCGTTCTCCTCAAGGTTTGCAACCTGAGCCTGTGCTGCAGCAAGCTGCTGCTCAGTGCTGGTCAGACGGCCCTTAAGGTCAGCGATCTTTTGAAGCATTGCATCAACCTCAGAAGAGAGCTGCTCAAGAAATGCGTCAACTTCCTCTGGATTGTAGCCGGTCTCAGCAGGAGAGAATGTCTGCTGCTCGATGTCTGCTGGTGTGATTGCCATCTTTGTTCCCTTTCAGTCTGCGAGTAGACGTACCACACATCATAACTACTCAGTTTGTAATTAAAGACAAACTAGTTTCCTATATTAGTATAAGGCCCAGCGTCGAAATGGCAAAACGTTCCACAAGATTAAGCACAAAAAGTGCAACAATCGGCGAGAGATCGACGCCAGAAATTGGAGGAATCACCTTCCTAAACACATTGAGATATGGCTCAACAATTTTGCCAATAGCCTTAAGAATGTTCTTAACCGAATCATTTGAAACGGTAATCCAAGAGGACAGGCACCATACCACAATGCAGACGCTGTAAATCCTAAACAAGGTATAGAGTGCGTTTAAAACATAATACAAGAACACAAAAACCTCCAGTTACCTGGTAATCTCTCCCTCATCAGCAAGCTTATCAAGATCAGCCTGCGTCAAAGAGACGCCATGAGGAAGTACAACAAAAACGCGGTCAGCAACTTCTTCAACAGCACCATCAAGGCCATAAGAAAGACCAAAGCTGAAGTCCAAAATTCTCTTAGCAACCTCGATGTTGGTGTTCTTAAAGATAAGAACAACTGGCTGACCAGTACGAACACGGCGAACTACCGACTGAACATCGTCATAAGAAACAGGACGAAGAACATATGGTGGCAGCTGTCCAGAATAGCTTGTACGGCTCACAGGACGAAGACCAATATCGCCAGGAGTTGGCAGATTTGGGCTTACGGCGTGCTCGTAAGAAGGAGTGTATCCAGAGGGCTCCTGACGAGATGCATACGCAGAAGCACGGGAGCGCATATCCTGCTGAGGATTATAAGAAGCAGCCGGATTGGTGCTAATTGGCTTACCAGAGCGTGTGTAAACAGAAACACTCTCTGCCTCTGGTCTGGATGGATTGCCCAGTAGCCTATTAGAAGAACCCTGCTGTGCGCGGTCATCGTAGGAACGAGGAGAAGCTGCATCTACCTCGTCATAACCTTCGTCGCCGTAATACTCATCGTCGTAGTACTCATCGTCCTGACCACCACGAAGCTTTGCTCTTAGCGTATCAAGAATGCTCATCATTGTGCCTTTCTGTAACGCACGTAACTTCTTACTACTGTATCAAAAACTTGCAACTATTTTAGTGCCCACTCAACGTATAGGCTGGATCAAACAATACTCGACCCAGGCGAATAGTAGTAGAACCCTCTTCAATGGCATACGTAAAGTCATCACTCATGCCACAAGAAAGAACATTTAACTTCAAACCAACTTGCTCACTCAGCTTGTCACGCAATTCTCTGAGTCCTGCAAACGTCCTCTTAGCGCGCTCTGGATCATCCTTTGGCGCCATAGTCA
This sequence comes from uncultured Atopobium sp., assembly GCA_963544885.1. GTDB lineage: Bacteria > Actinomycetota > Coriobacteriia > Coriobacteriales > Atopobiaceae > Lancefieldella. The sequence goes on from CAUUHE010000002.1 coordinate 17,139, forward strand.
TCAGACCTACAACAGAAATGTGAGGAAGCTCAACAATCCTTTGGACAGACTCAGATACCTCTTCTGGCGAGAAACCCGATTTTGACGTTTCAGCGGAGACGTTTACCTCAAGTAGCACAGACTCCTGAGAGTCCTTTGCCTCCGCGCGCTTTGAAACCGCCTCTGCGAGGTGCTCAGAAGAAATTGAATGAATGTAGCGAATTTTGCCAACTACCTGGTTAATCTTGTTCTTCTGAAGATTACCAATCATGTCAAACGTTATTTCAGACGCAAAAGAAGTTTCAGATAAACATGTCAGTTTATGTGTCAGCTCTTGTGGGCGATTCTCGCCAAAAACCCTATAGCCTGCCTTATAAGCTGCAAGAACAGCTTCAACAGGAACCGTTTTGGAAACGGCCACAATTTCAATCTCAGAGGCGCTTCTGCCGGACTTTTTTGCAGCATCCGCTACAAGCGACTCAATCTGAGCTTTGCGAGCCTTAATAAACTCAAGATATTCGTCTGAATCGTACGTCATAGCCATCATCTCTTGCGGTGAATTCATCAATATCTTACGTAACGATAAACGCTTCTCTGTAGCGCTAAACGATTCTCTGTAGTGCTAAACGCTTCTCTGTAGTGCTAAACGTCTTCTCCGATAGCGCTAAACGTCTTCTACCCTACTTTGCAGCCATATAAGCAACAGCTGCATGCCTTCCGCACTTACCATGCTCTGCACGGTACGAGAAGAACCTCTCAGTTGTAGAGGCCGTCGAGTCAGCAACCTCTTCGATAGCAGACTCTCGTACGCCAGCATCTACCAGTGCAGCTCTGACAGCATATCCAAGATCCAAGTACCTCTCGCCAGATGCGCGGTCTACAACGCCTGAACCAAACTCTTTTGAGAACATCTGAATGAGCTCAGGTGAGACCTCGTAATCAGCGCTGCCAATATGCGGGCCAATATAGGCCTTGACCTCGGAGGGTGTGGAGCCAGTTGCCTGACAAAGCGCCTCGGTTGCGCGCGCAGAAATGCGGGCAATTGTGCCTTTCCAGCCAGAATGCGCCACCGCAAATCCGCCGGGAGCTACAAGAATTACGGGCACACAATCGGCAAACGCCAACATCACAGGCGTATTTTGAACCGTACATACTATGGCGTCTGCACCAGCCTCTGCCTCAGTTTTAGCCTGCTCAAAAGCCTCAGGTGTATCAGAAGTCAGGCAGACAACGTTGCTTCCATGCACCTGATGAGGAATAAGGAGTTGCGAGAAGAACTCTTTTGCTCCAAGAGCCTCTAAAACTAGCTGGCGATTCTTTTGCACCTGTTGCAGATTATCTCCGCATCTGCTGCCCAGATTGAGGGAGCTAAACTCCCCTTCTGAAAAACCACCTGTACGCTCGGTAAATGCGAGCGTGACCCCGCATGGAACCTCAGGATCCATGAGCAGGGTCACGCCGTGTAAGCACTGTCTATTCAGCGCGCACATGTTTAGATGCGGCTACGCTTAAGGAAGTCTGGAATATCAAACTCTTTCTCATTAGAAGAGTTATTGGTGCGAGCAGGCTGTGGCTGAGCAGTCACAGGACGAGTTGGCTGTGGCTGAGCAGGACGGCTTGGACGGCTTGCGCTCTGAGTGTTCAGAGTTGGAAGCTGCTGCTGAACGTTAGAGTCATTGAAGCCAGTTGCGATAACGGTTACGCGAACCTGATCGCCCAGGGACTCATCAACAACAGTACCAAAGATGATGTTTGCGTCAGGGTCAACGTTCTTAGCAACCAGGTCAGCTGCCTCGTTAATCTCCTGAATACCAAGATCTTTGTTACCAGCAATAGAGAGAAGAACGCGGGTTGCGCCCTCAATAGAGCTCTCAAGCAGGCGGCTAGAGATTGCCTCAGTTGCAGCATCAGCGGCGCGGTTATCACCAGCAGCAATACCAATGCCCATCATTGCGCTACCTGCGCCCTTCATGATGGTGCAGACATCTGCAAAGTCGAGGTTGATCAGGCCAGGAACAGTGATGAGGTCGGTGATACCCTGGGTGCCCTGGCATAGAACATCGTCAGCCATGCGGAATGCCTCAAGCATGGTGGTCTTCTTCTCAGAAAGATCAAGCAGACGATCGTTTGGAATAACAATGAGAGTATCAACATTCTCGGAAAGAGTCTTGATACCGTCAGCTGCAGAACCATAACGACGACGGCCCTCGAAGGAGAATGGCTTAGTAACAACGCCAACGGTCAGTGCGCCAACGTCATTCTTTGCAATATCAGCAACAACTGGAGCAGCGCCGGTACCAGTACCGCCACCCTCGCCAGCAGTAATGAAGACCATATCAGCGCCAGCAAGTGCAGCCTTGATCTCGTCGCGGCTATCCTCTGCTGCTTCTTTACCAACCTCAGGGTTAGCGCCAGCACCAAGACCCTTGGTGATGTCAGTACCGATGTGAACCTTAATGTCAGCATCGGAGATTGCAAGTGCCTGTGCATCGGTGTTTACAGCAACGAACTCAACGCCACGGATGCCTTCTTCAATCATGCGGTTGACAGCGTTAGTTCCGCCGCCACCAACGCCAACAACCTTGATAACAGCAAGATAGTTGTTAAGGGTATCGGTGTCCTTAATCATGTCTTCCTCCTTGAGGCACGCTTGTGCCCGTTTGTCCCGGAGCGCGACTGCGCTTAGGCTACGTTTATGCGCTCGCAGAACCGCTGTATAAAACCCTAAACCTCAAGTTAAGGCTTACGCTTCATGCAAAGCGGGGTATATTTGCACAACTGACCCATGCAAGTCAAATAATATGAAGAAATTGTGAAGAAACCTGGTAAACGGTAGGAAAAAATAGCCTAACGGCGCGCGATGATTACACGTTTCCCTACGAAACACCAGAACCAGACTGAACATTTCCGGTAGAAACTCGCCTATAGGTTGGGCTTGCAGGTGTTCTTACGTTCAAGTACGTAAGCTCTCCTGGGAACTGCTTAAGCATTGCCAGAATCACTTTTTCTTTGTCAGCAATCTGTGTTGGAGAGCCCAAAGCAACCTGTACACCGTTGGTTAGGGTGACAGAGATTGCATCAACGCTACTTGCTGAGTAACTCACAATTTGCGAAGTAAGCTCTGATGAGAACGTAGACTGATACTGCATAACCGCTTGAATTTCTGCGTCTGTTGCCGTGGTACCTGCTACCGGAGAAACCGTTGCAGGAACATCGGTAATAAGCAGCTCGCCCTCTGAGGTTGCCTTCTCAAGCGCAACGGTAGCGGTAGTTTTTCCTTCTGGCACGTTAAGCTGATCTGCCTCAAGCCAGACGTTATTCTCGCCCAAATACCATGCAACAGGACCAGAAGAAAGCGCCACTATGGCCGTGACCTTGCGCTCCGTGATGGTGATGCGCAGCGTGTTAGGGAACTGTCTCTCGTACGTTGCGGACGCCACCCAAGGATCTTTCTGAAGTTCCTCAGTGATAAGGGACTCGTCCATATTGAGCAGCGTTGTTCCCTCTTCTACTGCAATGAGCTTTTGAATTTGCTCGTTAGTAACGTGCTCCGTTGGCTCAACCTGAATGTTGGTAATAGCAAAGATTGAGGAAGAGCGTAGGACGAGAAAAGCGATGCCAGCAAGAATGGCCAGACTCATCAAGACAATGAGAACCGTACGTACTGCCTTAAACGATACTTTTCTGCTGTGTTTAATACGCTCGGCACGAGCCTGAGCAGCAGTTTTTGTAGCGTTATTTGGCTTTTTAGTAGAAATCTTTTTAGCAGAAGGCTTGGCGTCAGAAGCTGTAGCCTCAACCTTTGGCTTAGGCTTAAACGCCTTGCTCATAAAAGAAGGCTTAGTAGCCCCTGTTGTCTGAGTAGTTCCAGACGATAAAGGCTCCCTCTTTGTGCCCTTACGGCGTGTTGGTTGCTTTGAAGTATCTTCTGCCATATCTTCCCTATGCCCCAAAACCCAGAAGTTTAACCTCTGGCTGAAGATCAATGTCAAACTTTTCTTGCACGGCATCGTGTGCCCTGCGCATGAGCGCAATGACATCTGAAGCGCTGGCGTTGCCGGTATTCACAATAAAGTTTGCGTGGATATCGGAAATCTGTGCACCGCCCTCTGTGGCTCCCTTAAGACCGCACTCTTCAATAAGTGCCCCGGCAGACCTACTACCTGGATTCTTAAAGACAGAACCGCAGCAAAGCTGACCAGTTGGTTGCGTGTTTCTTCTACGCTGCAAGAGTGTATCCATACCAAGAGCAACCTTAGGACGATTAGACGGTGTCAGTGCAAACGTTGCCTCAAGAATAATCTCGTCTGGAGCAAAGGTGGTATAGCGATAACCCCATTCAATCTCAGAAGCGTCGTAGCGTACAAGACCCTTACCAGGCTTAAGTACCACGCAATCACGGACGGTTTTACCAATCCAATCATGCCTGGTACCTGCGTTCATAGAAAGCGCGCCACCAATGGTTCCAGGGATACCGGCACACATCTCAAGGCCAGAAAGACCTGCTTTCATGGCCTCATTGCAAACACGTGCTGTAAGCGCACCTGCACCTGCAGTAATGAGGTTATTCTCGCCAACTGAAATGGTGGAGAGCTCATCGTCAAGCACAATAACGCAACCGTTGTAGCCTTCATCGGAGACAAGGATGTTTGAACCCTTGCCCAGAAGCACCCAATCAACTCGATTAGCTGCAAGCACCTCAAGCACGCGTACCAGTGCCACGTGGCTATGAACAGCAGCAAAGAGGGACGCCTTACCGCCAATCCTGAAGGAGGTATGGTGGCTTAGCGGCTCATCTTGCTTAATTGTTGCATCAAGGGCCCCAGAAAGGCTTACATAGGCGTTAAACAAGCTCACAGCAAAGGCCTTAGTTGCTCTGGAGACGCTCTTTGAGTGCGCGGATAAACATTGGACCAATCTGAGTGACGTCACCTGCGCCCTGAGTAATCAGTAGATCTCCTGGTTTAACCGTATCAAGAAGGTCGGCGATAAGATCTCGGCGAGAAGGGATATAACGCACGTCAGGAACAGTATTGGCAGCTTGAACTTTTGAAGAGACGGTCTTGCCTGAGACACCTGGAATAGGCAGCTCACCTGCTGAGAAGACATCCATGACGCGCAAAACGTCAATGCCATCAAATGCATGTGCAAACGAATCCGCCAAATCCTGCGTTCTGCTGTAGCGGTGTGGCTGGAAGACAACAACAACGCGCTTGAAACCAAGAGGAAGAGCTGCAGACATGGTTGCTGCAATCTCGGTTGGATGGTGACCGTAATCGTCAACAACGGTAATGCCGTTGATGTCACCTACGTGTGTGAAGCGACGGCGTGCGCCCTTGAACTGTGACAGCGCTGCTGCGGCCTCCTCAAGATCAAAGCCAAGAGCATCGGCAACGGCAATTGCAGCGGTTGCATTAGCAACGTTGTGCTTACCAGGGTTAGCTGGAAGTACCACAGAGATGGTCTGACCAGAAGGAGTCTTGATGGTCAGAGGATTCTCGATACCAGCTTTTCTCTCCTCCTGCTTGCAAACAAAATCGCAGCTTGGGTCAAAACCGTAGCTAACTACGTGCCTACCAGTTGACTGAGCAAGCTCAACGTAATGAGGGTTGTCACCGTTGATAACAACAGTTTCTTCCTTATCAAGCAAGCTCATAAACTCACAGAAGGTCTTCTCGATATTCTCTAGAGAGCCGTAGTGATCAAGGTGGTCTGCCTCAATATTGGTGACTACCACCACGTTAGGGTTAAGGAACATAAACGAACCGTCAGACTCGTCAGCCTCGCAGACAAAGTACTGGCCGTTGCCGTTTTTGCCGTTAGTGTCATAACCCTCAACAACGCCGCCAATTAAAAATGATGGATCGGCGCCCAGCTTATCCAGCATGGTTGCAACCATGGAAGATGTGGTGGTCTTGCCATGAGTGCCAGCAACAGCAATGGTCTTGCGTCCGCGTGAGAGATACGAGAGCATCTTTGCGCGAGGCCAAATAGGAATGGAAAGCTCGCGCGCACGAATAACCTCTGGGTTTGTCTCTGGGATTGCGGTAGAGGTAACAATGACATCAGGCATCACAGCGTCAATGGTAGCTGCGGTGTGGCCGATGCTAACCTGGATACCTGCATCTTCAAGCTCTCTAACATAATGCGAGCTCTTTAGATCAGAGCCGGTAACAGTGCAGCCACGCTCGTGCAGAACAAGAGCGATTCCGCTCATGCCAGCGCCGCCAATTCCAATAAAATGTGCACGCGAGATGGTCTTCTCGCCCATGGAATCTGCCATAAGAGAGCCTTTCCAAGTATTGTTATCGTTTGAGTCCTGGACATACCAAGACATGTTTACTCTAACGCAAAACCGAATGTTTTATGCGCCACAAACGGCACTTTCCACAGCGTCAGCCACAAGAGATGCGGCACTGCGCTGGTCAAGTGTGGCAGCAGCCTCAGAAAGCTTTTTGCGCTGATCTGCGTTGTCCACCAGATCAAAGAGAGCTGTCGAGAAGGTCGTGGTACCCACCTGGTTATCTGGCACCAGAATAGCTGCTCCCGCATCCGACAACAGGTGTGCGTTAGTAGTCTGATGATCTGCTGTTGCCAGAGGGTACGGCACCAAAATGCTGGGGAGCTCAAGCGCTGCAATCTCGGCCACAGAAGATGCTCCGGAGCGAGAAACCACCAGGTCAGCCGCAGCAAGGGTGGCGCCCATGTTGGAGATGTAGGGCTTAACCTCCCAGCGAGCAGCCTCCTCGTCAGAAAGCTTCATAAGCGAGACAACCTCGTCGTAGAGCTTCTGGCCTGTTGACTGGATGATGCGAAGGTTAGGACGGGCAAGAAGCTCCTGCTTAAGCGCAGCAAACGTCTCGTTGATACTACGAGCGCCCAAACTACCGCCAAAGATAAGCAGCAATGTCTGATTGTCTGCAATACCCAACTCTTGCCTCGAGGCGGCTCTGTCAGCAGAAAGAACACTCTTACGTACAGGATTGCCGGTAACCACAATAGTGTCTTGAGCCTTTACGTGGCCCTCAAAAGCCTTGCGAGCCTCTGGGAACGCAATGCACACCTTATCTGCTTTACCAGCAGATACACGGTTAGCAAGACCAGTTACTGAGTTTTGCTCATGGATTAAATAGGGGATGTGTAGCTTTGCACAAAGCTGAAGCAAAGGCAGCTCGACATAGGCGCCAAAACCAATAGCAACATCAGGTGCACCCTGCTCTTTGAAGCGCTTGTGCAGCTGCATCTTTGCGCGCTCAAGATTGTATGCCGCGCTGATGAGCGTCCAAGGACGTCTGCGATCAAAGCCATTTACATGGATAGATACCAGCTCAAAACCCGCCTCAGGTACCAGCGTACCTTCAAGCTTGTTGGGCTGACCGTAAAACGTAACCTGATGGCCGCGCTCACGAAGCTCCTCAGCTAGAGCCAGAGCTGGGTTAATGTGACCAGCGGTTCCACCTGCAGCAATTGCAACAGAGAGTTTCTTCTGTTCTACCATGCAATCCATCTCCTAGAAATCAGCTATCGGCGAGCCCTGTTGTTTCCACGAAGCCTGTCCGATGCAGAAGGTCCCAAATCAATCCTGCGCCTTCCGGAGGCATCTGTCGTAATACGGCCTTGAGGGGCGTCGTCATCTCTTGAGCGCAAAACACCTCGTGATGGGCGCGCGGAGCTTTGTGCACTGCTCTTAGGGCGAGAAGAACGTGGGAGTGGCATGCCTACTCCTACCCCACCATCAACCATGGTAAGACCAGCAAAACCTGGAGCATCAAAGGTATCCTGCTCTTCAGCTATGCTCCAAGAAGCACGTTGCCTATCGTACTCGGTTTCTGGAAGCCTTGACTGCCTTGAAACAGACATCAAAAGACCAACCATCAAGATACTAGACATGATGGTTGAACCGCCGTAAGAGATAAACGGCAGAGGCTTACCAGAAAGAGGCAAAAGGCCCAAAACACCACCGATGTTAACAAAGGCCTGGATGATAAACATAGAGGTACAACCTGCAGCAATAAGCCTGCCGGTCAAATCTGGTGCATAGCGAGCAATCTTAAAGCCTGCCCATACCAGGGCGCCAAATACAGCCAAAAGACCCAAAACACCAATAAAGCCCAGCTCTTCTCCAATAACCGCAAAAATAAAGTCATTGTGAGCCATAGGAAGATAGGAATATTTCTGGCGAGAAAAACCAAAGCCAACACCAAAAATTCCACCAGAGCCAAAGGCATAAAAGCCCTGAGCAAGCTGATATCCTGCACCGTAATAATCAGCCCAAGGGTTGAGCATAGTCACAACGCGAGCACGAGAATAATCATCTTTAAGAGATAAGAAGGCAAAGCCAATAAAGCCAGCAACAGCAATAGTTGCCAGAACTCTTCGGTCAACATCGGCAAGGTAGCCAATGACCAAAAGTGTTCCCACAATAATCAATGTGGAGCCCTTGTCTGGCTGGGCCAAAATAAGAAGCAGTGGCGCAAGCGCAGCAATAGCAAACTTTTTAAAGAACTCCATCTGATCTATGGTCTGATCAATAAAGTACTGCTGAGCCAAATACGAGACAGAAATTAAGATGGTAATCTTTGCAAACTCAGACGGCTGGAAAGAAAACGGTCCAATTGAAATCCAACGGGTTGCACCATATGCATCAGCGCCAGCAATAGGAGTAAAAATAATTGCTAGCATTCCAAAGGTCACAATCCAGATAGGTACCTGCAAGTTTCTTACTACTGCACGGTAATCAATGCGAGAAACAATAAACGCTAACGCAACTCCTGCCGCAGCAAAGCCAAGCTGACGCTGCACGTAGTAGAAGGGGTTATAGCCCATGTCCTCAGAAGTCATTGCAGAAATCGAGGATGCGGAATAAATCATTACCAGGCCAAAGCACACCAGAATAGCCGTTGATACCAGAAGCACCAGACGAGGCTGCATAAAACGCTCTGGAATAGCACCAAAGCGGCCTTTAGCCTGCGAGCCCTCGGAAGATTTCTGGCGAGAAGTACGTGGTTGCTGCGCGCGCTCCCCTGTTCTGTTTCTGCTGGTAGCCATTATCGACCGCTCTCTTTTTGAGCAAGATCTACCACCAGCTGTTTAAAGACACGACCACGCTGAGCCATGCCTGTGAACTCGTCAAATGAGGAACATGCTGGTGAGAGAAGCACTACAGAACCTGGACGAGCAAGCTCTACCGCACGGTCAAAAGCTTCACGCATATGAGGTTCTTCTACTACTTCTGCATGGCCGCCAGAAACGCGGCGAAGCGCCTCTGCAAAGCGAGGACCTGCCTCTCCAAAGCAGATTGCGTATGCACAGGTAGCGGAAACCTTCTGAGCAAACTCATCAAGCTCTGTGCCCTTATCGTGACCGCCAAGTAGCAAAATAACGTCTTTACCTGGGAACGAAGTTAATGATTTTTCAACTGAATCAGTGTTTGTTGCTTTGGAATCGTTGACGTACAACACACCATCAACCGTATCAACTGGCTCAATTCTGTGCTCAAGCGGCATAAAGTCCAACAGGGCATGCCTAATAGAAACAATATCAAGTCCCAGGAATAAGCCACATGCAGCTGCAGCAAGAGCGTTGAGTGCATTGTGCGCTCCCCTAATGTGGAGTGCGTCAGCTGCTACAAGCTCCATCTCTTTACCAGATAGCCTGACTACCAGCGCTCCATTGCGTACAAATGCGGCGTTTTGCGTACCGGGATCTGTCTGGGCAAGATGGCATACGGCAATGCCGCGAGCCTCAAGGCGAGAAGACACGTTTTGACAAAACTCATCCAAGTCAGAGACAATTGCCAGGTCATTTGCATCAAGGTTGGCAAAAATCTTCTCTTTAGCAGCAGCGTATGCCTCGAGTGAACCATGCCACTCAAGGTGATCCGGCGTAATGTTTAAAAGCATCGCAACGTGAGGATGCAATTTTTGAGTAGTAGCAAGCTGGAAGCTTGAAAGCTCTGCTACAAACCAGCTCTTAGGTTTTCTCTCTGCAAGTTGGTCCGTAATAGTTAATCCGATATTGCCAACAGCGCTTGCATCAAGGCCTGCATACTGCAGGATTGACGTGGTCAAGCTTGTGGTAGTAGTTTTACCGTTTGTGCCAGTAATGCCAATCCACTGTGAAGGACTCTCTTGATAGGCAAACTCTGGCTCGCCCATAATCTGCTGAGAAGCTGCCTTTGCACTTAAGAACAGCTCAGAAGTGTCTGGAATACCAGGAGATGCAATAGTCAGGTCAAAGGTTCCCTTAACCTGATCGGAGCCGCATTGTACCTGTACGCCTGAGTCTGCAAGCTCTTGGATCTTCTCGCCAACAGTAGCATCTGCGCCGCCCACAAGAGTTACGGAAGACACACGACCCTCTGGCTGCTGCAGCAAATACGTGCAGACAGAGACGCCGGTTTTACCAAAACCAAGAACACATACATTTCCAAGTGTTTCTAGAAGCGACACGCAAGCGATCCTTTCTAAGAGCAATACCTTTAATGAAGCTGGAAGTACAGGGCAAAGCCCAGAGCGGCAAATGCGCCGGAAATAATCCAGAATCTAAAGACAACTTTTGTCTCGTTCCAGCCAAGTTTCTCAAAGTGATGATGCAGTGGAGCCATCAAGAATACGCGCTTTTTAGTTGCCTTGTAGCTGACAACCTGAATGATAACGGACAGTGCTTCGATGATAAAAAGACCGCCCATGACCAGGGAAACTACCTCTGTCTTAGTAAGAACGGCCAGGGCCGCAAAGGCAGCGCCCCAGGCAAGAGAGCCGGTGTCTCCCATAAAAATGCTTGCAGGATAGCTGTTAAACCACAAAAAACCAATACAAGCGCCTGCGATCGATGCGGCAAAAACAGCAAGGCTACTCTCGCCATAGCGGAAAGCTACTGCAGCCATAAAAATCATGACAACCATAACGCAGCCACCGGCCAGGCCATCAAGGCCGTCGGTCAGGTTAACAGCGTTGGAGAGGCCTGCCATGAGCAAAAAGACAAAGAAGAGATACAGCCAAGGGATAGAAATTACGTTTCCGCCTAAATTGACGGTAGTAGTGAGGATGCCCAGGTTGATATCAAGGCCACCAGGGAACGCAATAATGGGCGTAATGCCCCAAATATTGACTGCTGCCAGGCAAAATGCCACAGAAATGGTAATAAGTCCAACCATCTTCTGAGATGCGGTGAGACCAAGGCTTCTTCCATGAGCAACAGACTCGATATCGTCCAGAAGACCAAGCGAGCCCGTGAGCAGCATAGCTGCCATAGCAAGAATGAGGTCGGTGTTCCACTGAGCAAGTGCAATACAGGTCAGCACAATGCTTACCAGCATAACGACGCCGCCCATAGTAGGAGTACCCTGCTTGACCAGGTGCTGCTGAGGGCCGTCAGCACGAACCTGCTGACCCACTCCCTCTTTCTTCATCAGTTTGATGAAGAGCGGCATTAAGACCAAAGTGATGATGCAGGAGACACCAAGCGCAACAAACACCTGGTATGTTGGGTAAATAGTCTGGTAAAACATTACTCAGTAACTCCTTTTACAAAAATATCAAGCTGGGCAGACCTCGATGCCTTGGCGAGAAGAACGTCTCCTTGCGCAAGTACTGGTCCGAGCACGGTAAGTGCTTCGTTGACATCGCTGAACTGTTCAATTTTATCTTCCGAGAAGCCCATAACGCGCGCAGCTTCAACCATTTCACGCGCGGCTCCTGTGCCTACAAAGGCAACAAGATCTGGGTTCTTAGCAGCAATATAGGCACCCACATAACCGTGAAGGCGCTTCTCCTCTGGTCCAAGCTCGCCAATCTCTCCAATAAGAGCAATGCGGCGACCTTCCGCTGGCATCTGCATCAACACGTCAAGGGCTGCAGCTGTCGAGTTAGGGCTTGCATTGTAAGAATCGTCAATAATCTTGGCACCGCAGGTTGCGTCAAGTACCGAAAGACGCATACGAGTGGCAGGCATCTGCTCAATAGCCTCTGCAGCTGCGTCAAGGTCAAGACCAAGCGTCTCTATAGCCTCAAGTGCCAAAAGAAGGTCGTCAACAACAACGCGTCCAGGTACCTCAAGGGTTACCGTGCGTGACCAGCCGGACGCAGCAACAATAGTGGCAGTTGGAAGGCCCTCCTCGTCAAGAGTGATCTGCTGCGCGCTCATGACGTCAGCTTCTGTGGCGCCCACTGTCTTGCAGACAACGCGAGCAGGGCGAGCAAACTCATCTGCAATGAACTTGGTGTAGTCCCCTGCCGAAGCCTGAATAAGCGTAGGTTCAATTGAGTCAAATGCGCGCATGCCAGAAACAATTTCTGCCTTGGCGCGCGCAATGTTTTCTCGACTGCCGAGAAGACCGATGTGGCTGGTACCAACGTTGGTAATGACCGCCACCGTTGGACGGGCAACAGAAGTAAGCCTGGTAATCTCACCGGCATGATTCATGCCCAGCTCAAGCACAAGTACCTCGGTATCTTCTGGAGTAGAAAGCACCGTGAGCGGCAGGCCAATAAGGTTGTTGTGGTTGCCGGCGGTAGCATGTACGCGACGGGTTGCGCCGATGCCACGACGAAGCATTTCTTTGGTGGTAGTCTTTCCGACCGATCCAGTTACGCCCACAACCAGCCAGTTTGGATGGGCTTCTCGCCAGGTAGTGGCAAGAGCCAGCAGAAACGCCTCACAGTCATCGTCAGCGGCTTCAAGAACGCTGACTCCGGTGGCGGCCAGGTTGTCGAGCAGATTGTCTGCTACAGGCTCAGATGCCACCACAACAGCAGCGCCCGCCTGGGCAGCAGATAAGAGATAGGAGTTTCCATTGACCTTCTCGCCAGCAAAGGCCACGAAGAGCGAGCCTTCCTGAACCTCGCGAGAGTCGATGACGGCCGAACCCGCAACCTCGCGGGTTCCGCGGTGGAGCAGTCGTGCATTTGTAGCTGCGACTATCTGTTCAACCGAAAGCTTAACCATGAGCTCTCCTAGTTATTGATTGGTTGAATATTAAGGCGTGTAGCTGCGTCTTTTGCAAATTGCGAGAAGACCACAGCGGCAGACTGCGATGCAAGCTGGTGGGTATCGTTAAGTCCAACGTAAACCATCAAATCAGATTCTGATGGATTCACGATACCGCAGAAGGAATCAACAAAACCGGAATTCTCGCCGTACGAGCCGGTTTCTTCCACAACCTGCTGGCCCGTACCTGTTTTACCAGCAACGGTATAGCCATAGATACCTGCGCGAACACCAGTACCCTCTTTGACAACGGTAGTCATCATGTCAAGCTCGGCCGAAGCTGTGGAAGCGGAAATAACGTCTTTAGTAGGCCAGGTAACCTCTTGACCGCCCTTAGAAACCATAAAGTGCGGAGTCACCATAGTTCCCTTATTAGCAACAGCGGTATATGCGCGAATGACCTGGATAAATGGGATTGCAAGACCCTGACCAAACGCCATGTTTCCACCGGTTGGGCCTTCATATTCATCCAGAGAGCGGACGATTCCTGTAGCCTCACCAGGGAAGTCAATACCTGTGGCGTGTCCAATGCCGAACTTGTCAATTCCTGCCGCAAAGCGCTCATCACCTATGAGCTGCGTCTCGAGGAAGGCCATACCAACGTTGGAGGAACGTCTGAGCATCTCTCTTACGCTCATGTCCATGGCGCTGGTACGCCAGTCATCGTCGGTAACCTTGTTATCGCCAACTTTGAGCTCGGTTGGGATATTGAAGGTTGAATTTGGACCAAAGAGGTTGTCATCTATACCAATTGAGGTAGTAATTACCTTAAATACGGAGCCTGGCTCATAGATACTTGAGACAAGCTTGAGGTTGAGAGATTCGTAGTCAACGCCGTTATCGCTCTTAAAATCTGGCAGAGGGTATGAAGCTGCGGCATAAATCTCTCCGGTACGAGGATTCATAGCCATGATTGAGCCACCCTGCTGGGCCTCAAAGTCTTTTACTGCAGCAGTCAGCTGCTCTTCTGCCTTCTTCTGCAGCTCAATATCAATGGAAAGAACAATATCCTGGCCGTTTTGTGCCTCAGTGATGTTTGAAGTACCGCCCGCAATTGGCGTACCACCAGCGCCGGTCTCTACAATCATGTGACCGTTAGTGCCCGCAAGGATATCGTTGTAGTAATACTCCAGGCCAGAAGCGCCCTCATTATCAGCGTTTACAAAGCCTAGAATCTGAACGCCAACGTTGCCATATGGATAGACACGCTTGGTGTTGTTAACAAAATAGACGCCTTTGAGGTTTTTCTCGTCAAGTGCTTTTTCAATCTTGGAAGCGGTATCCGTGTCAACACGACGACGTACGTAGACAAAGGTAGTGTCTTGCTGCAGGTCTCCAAGGTAGTCTGAAGGACTTCCGCCTAAAAGCGAGGCAAAAACCTGAGCCACGGTGCTGGCGTCTTTGATTTCTGAGGGATTGGCGTAGATGTCTTTGCAGTCAACGCTCATGGCCAAGACGTTACCGTTGCGGTCGTAAATGGTACCGCGACGAGCGTGCAAGACAATATCGTTGGTGCGGTTATTCTCGGCACCTTTTGCAAGATCTGCTGCCGTAAAGATTTGCAGCCAAGCAAGCCTTAAGACAACAATTGCCACCATAATGGCCATAGCAGCTGCTACGCGGCGGAGTCTACCTTCAGGGCCAACACCGTCCGAGCCACCGCTACTACCACGATGACCACGAAAATGCACACGAGAGGCCTCGTCGTACGAGGCCTCAGGAGTTTTTCTGCGCGATGCGCGAGTATGTCGATTCTGCGTACTCACAACGTATATTTTACGCCTAAGCGTTGTCGCTTACATCTACAACAGGACGATTTGTCTCAAGAGTCATACCGTAATTCTGAGTAGCAATACGCTCAATACGTGTAGTGCTTGCAAGCAGGGAGCGAGAAACGCGCAGGGAATCGTTAGTTGCGGTTGTTGCACGCATTTCATTTCTGATGACGTTGTTAGCCTGAAGAGTTGAAACCGTAGCGGTAGAGATACCAATACGGACAACACCAAGCGTCAAAAAGAGTGCTGCAGCAACAGCAATAAGCTTGACACGCTGGATGAACTGGCTGCTTACGCCACGGCGAGCATCAGCATCAAGGCCGCCACCAGGGACAACCTCAAAAGATGAGCGAGTGTTCTGTTCAGGAGCGTACTCATGCTCAAACTGAGTTGTGCGTGCTACAGCTTCTGATCCGTAACGTGCCATTAAACTTCAATCCCTTCAAAAACTTCTTCACAACAAGCAACACGTGCTATGGGGTACTTCATTTCTCTGGGTCGCGTTTAACCGCTACCCTCATCAGGGCACTTCTCGCCCTTGGGTTGCGCTCAATCTCTTCTGGAGTTGCCACAAGAGGTTTGCGCGTAATCACGTCAACTATCGGCACTTGACCGCACATACAAACCGGAAGGTCTGGCGGGCAGATACAACCTTGGCTGAGCTCGGAGAACACGTGCTTGACAATACGATCTTCAAGCGAGTGGTACGAGATAACGCAAATCCTGCCTCCTGGATTAGCCCAGGCAATTGCAGAACGAAGTCCGCGTTCCAAAACCTCAAGCTCGTGGTTTACTTCAATACGAAGTGCTTGGAACGTCTTTCTGGCAGGATGACCGCCGTGACGACGTGCTGCTGCGGGAATTGCCGCCTTGATTACCTCAACAAGTTCAAGCGTCGTTTGGATGGGACGCTTTTCTCGCGTTTGCACAATGCGTCGTGCAATGCGGGAAGCAAATTTCTCGTCTCCGTAAATTCGAAGGATTCGGGCGAGGTCGGCTTCGTTATAGGTGTTGATGACCTCTTGTGCAGTTGGAGTTTGTTTGCCCGGGTCCATTCGCATATCCAACGGGGCGTCTTCGTGGTACGAAAAGCCTCGCTCTGGGATATCAAGCTGAGGAGAAGAAACACCAATGTCAAAGAGGAAACAGTCAACTCCGGGGACTTCTGCAGAGACGAGAAGTTCGTCGAGGTCGCCAAAGTTTCCCTTAAGCGGTAAAAACTCCGCGTTTGGTACTTCTTGCTTCAGGCGAGCAGCTGCTGCTTGATGAGCCATTGCGTCCTGGTCAATTCCAATGGAAAGACCGTCTGGAGCAATCAGCTTTGCCATCTCTACGGTGTGACCCGCTCCTCCCAAGGTGCAGTCGCAAACAACTTCACCTGGCTTGAGGTCCAGCTCGCGCAGCACTTCTGCAAGCATTACTGGTTGGTGCCGATATTCGACTTTCAAGTTACCGTCTTCTACCTTCACGATCTTCTCGCCTCACTAGGCGCCAAAGATGAGGTCCTCGAGCGTTGCAACGCGGTCATCTGCCGAGAAGAGGCTGTTCCACTTGTTGGTGTTCCAAATCTCAAAGTGGTCGCCGTTACCGACAATGGTGACGTCGCGGTCAAGCTGGAGCTTCTCCCTAGCCTGTGGATCGGACTCGTCAATCTTTCCCAGAGCAACGCGGCCGGCCGAGTCAATGTCGACGGTTGTTGCTGCTGCGTTCAGCATGCGAAGTGCTGTGACGTCGTCGCGGTTCCTTGGGTTGAGGTTCAGACTTGCAATCCAAGCCTCATACGCCTCAGGTGAGTAGCCGTAAAGCGCGTCCTGTCGACGGAGCAAGATGACAACATCGCCAAGCTGCTTGCGCTGAGGTGCAGGAAGAGTCACGCGAATCTTGGAGTCCAGCGAACGCTGATACTGACCAGTAAGCATGTCTCCCCCTTTCACGTTGGCGCCCCTTGCCGCGCGGGCTGTGTTTGTGTTGTGTGTGCGCAGCAACGCTTGGGCATAGTCCGTCGATTGAACGTGGAATAAATATAACTCATTCCGACACTTACACACACTAGAAAACACTTTCCAACACCAAGTATTTTTCTTATGGTCTAGCTGGGGTTTAACGTAGATGTGAGATATGACATTTTGACCACAATATGTAGTGTTTAAAAAAATCCGAACTACAAAAGAACGGATTTTCTTAGTCTTAGACACGATTTATTAAATTTTTTATGAAGTGAAAATTTTTGGGGAAATTGTGGTGAACTCGTGGCGAAAATCACACGTTGCCCTAACGAAGCCTTCGCCTTGCTTTTACGCGGTCATCACTTTGCCCCACGCCTGTCCCACGCTTGCTCCGCGATTGCGTCAAGCGCAAGTCACTGTTGCATCAAGCTCGTCTATTTGTCCGCACGAACGTGAGCTCTTGGGTGAGCCTCAAGATATACATCCCTAATGTGAGACCTATCTACGTGCGTATAGAGCTGTGTAGTTGAAATATCAACATGTCCCAAAAGCTCCTGCACCGAGCGAAGGTCAGCGCCGCCTTCTAGAAGATGTGTGGCAAAACTGTGGCGCAGCGTGTGAGGATGCAAACCTTCAATCCCTACTACCCTGCCGTAATTTGCCACTAGTTTATGTACTGACTGGCGAGAAATACGTCCACCTCTGGCGTTTACAAACACCTCAGATACCTGGCCATGCTTCAGTAAGAGTGGACGAGCTTCATAGAGGTATGTTTTAAGTGCACGATGCGCAGAGCCTAATACAGGAACTATGCGCTCTTTAGAGCCCTTACCAAAAACACGCAAGAGTTCATCTTCTAGAAAGACTCCACGAACCTCAAGATCACAAAGCTCAGATACACGAAGCCCGCAGCCATACAACAACTCAAGTATTGCTCTATCACGAATACCTAAAGGCGAATTAGGGAACGGCTGATCAAGAAGTTCTTCTGCCTTCTCTTGAGAGATAACATCAGGAAGCCTTTGAATTCTTGCTGCAGTAGGTAAATCTTCAGCTGGCGAGGACTCACAAATTTGCTCGACAGCCATAAACTTGTGGAAGTTTCTAATAGCTGCAGTATGGCGTTCAACCGAAGCTGGAGCCATACCTAAATCTCTGAGAGAGCCAATGTATTCTTCCACATTAGCGCGAGTTACCTGGTTGGGCAAAGTAATCTTTTTGCCACTCAACCAGAGTAGATAACCCTCTAAATCTCTGGTATAGGCATCAAGCGTATTTACAGAAAGACCTCGCTCAACAGCGACGTACGCTAAAAATTCTGTACGCGCCTGAGCGAGGTCCATAAGTAATCTTCCCTACTAAAGGCTCTAATTAAAGAGTCTGATTTACATCATGACGGTCAACGCCCTCATGATGAGCAATTGCTGCACGTGCAAACTCACGGAACAAAGGCGCAGGATGAGTTGGACGGCTCTTGAACTCTGGATGTGCCTGACTTGCAACAAACCAAGGGTGAACAGACTCTGGAAGCTCAATCATCTCTACAAGGCGATCGTCTGGAGAAACACCAGAGACTACCAAACCAGCCTCAACAAGCTGATTACGGAATACGTTACTTACCTCATAGCGGTGGCGGTGACGCTCGTAAACCAAGTTGTTGCCATATGCCTCATAGGCAAGAGTTCCCTCAACAACCTTACAAGGATAAGAACCGAGGCGCATGGTACCGCCCTTGTCAGTAATATCCTCCTGATCAGGCATAAGATCAATGACAGGATATGGAGTATCTGGACCAAACTCTGCTGAATTTGCGCCCTCCATTCCACAGACATCACGAGCAAACTCAGTAACAGCCATCTGCATACCAAGACAGACACCAAGGTAAGGAATCTTGAGTTCACGAGCACGACGAATAGCAACCATCTTGCCCTCTACGCCACGCAGACCAAAACCGCCAGGAACCAAAATACCGTCTGCTCCAGCAAGCTCCTGCTCTACGTCTTCTTCTGTCAGCTCTTCACCATTCACCAGGCGAATATCAACGTGTCTGCCGTAGAAAATGCCGGAGTGATGAAGTGCCTCAATAACAGAAAGATAGGCATCAGGCAGCTGCGTATACTTGCCGACAACATAAATTCTTGTTGTGTCTTCAAGCGCATTTGCCTTATGCATAGCAGTGGTAAATGCTTCCCAGCCGCCAAGATCACTTGAACGTACTTCAAGACCAAGACGCTCAAGTACCTTCTTGTCAAATCCCTGTGCTGCCAGGTGTGCTGGAACGTCGTAAATTGAAGGCAAGTCGTTATTCTCAAAAACGCAATCTGCATCGACGTCGCAGAAATTAGCGATTTTCTCGCGAATAGATTCATCCACGGAATGGCTAGAACGGCAGACGATAAAGTCTGGCTGAATACCAAGGGAACGAAGCTCTTTTACGGAGTGCTGCGTAGGCTTAGTCTTGACCTCATGAGCAGCAGCAATATAAGGAACAAGACTTACGTGAATAATAGCAACGTTGCTTGCGCCACGCTCTTTTCTAAACTGGCGAATTGCCTCAACAAAAGGCTGAGACTCAATATCGCCAATGGTGCCACCAAGCTCTGTGATGACTACATCTGCGTTAGTAACCTCCTCAATGCGGGCAAAACGAGCTTTAATTGCATCGGTTACATGAGGAATAACCTGGACTGTACCACCAAGGAAGTCTCCAGCACGCTCGCGCTGAATCAAAGACTGGTAAATAAGACCAGTGGTGAAGTTGGACTCCCTGGTAAGATTCTCGTCAATAAAGCGCTCATAATGACCAAGGTCAAGGTCAGTCTCTTTACCGTCTTCAGTGACAAAAACCTCACCATGCTGGAAAGGACTCATAGTGCCTGGGTCAACATTGAGATATGGGTCAGCTTTTTGCATCATGACCTTATAGCCACGAGCCTTAAGAAGTCGGCCGAGAGATGCAGCAGTGATTCCTTTTCCAAGAGAGGAAACAACGCCACCTGTTACAAATATGTGCTTGGTCATGGATTACTCCCGTAGGTAAGATTAGCCAATTACATTTCTACGGGTCTTTATATTATTCCGCTTTAAGGCCCATAGTGTCGAGAAATTTAATCTCCAAACAAATACATTGTTATGTCCATATAGTTCTGAAAAATCTAGCGAGCTTCTGACAGCAGCTCATGTGCGTGAGCCAAAGAAGCCTCAGTTATAGAGCCTGAAAGCATGCGTGCAATCTCTTCTTCTCTCTGAGTACCAGAAACCTCTGTAAGAGAAGTTACAGGGAGCGCGTTATGTTCTTCTGTCTTTGAGACTACATACTGTTTAGAGGCCATAACAGCAACCTGTGGCAGGTGAGTTACCACAATCACCTGATGTGTTTTAGCAAGCTGCGCTAAAACCTCTGCAAGAGCAACGGCAGTAGCTCCACCAACGCCAGCGTCAACTTCATCAAATACAAGCGTATCGCAAACGTCAGACTCTCCTAGAACCACTTTGCATGCAAGCATGACGCGAGAAACCTCACCACCAGAGGCAATTTTTCTAAGCGGACGAGCAGTCATCTGAGCTGAAGGCTTGTACATAAGCTCAATCTTTGTAGAACCAACTTTATTCCACTGCTCAAAAGGAAGATCTTCAAAGTTCAATTCAATCTGAGCTGAACCCATCTGCAGATGACTCATTTGCTTAGTAACAGCATCACAAAGTTTTGGAGCTGCAGCAACACGAACCTTTTTAAGTGCCTGAGCCTTTACGGTAAGAGTTTCTTTTGCTTTATCTACTTCTGCCTGTGCCTCACGGACAAGCTTTTCTGTGTCTCTTGTAACCTCAAGAAGGTTTTGAGCTACCTGGTATTTCTTAAATACATCTTTCATACCAGGGCCATACGTTCTCATAAGACCCTGAAGACGAGCCATACGACTTTGCATCTCTTCAAGTGCTTTTTCATCAAAATCGAGAGATCCAACATAGCTTCTGAGCTCTGAAGAAACATCCTCAATCTCTATAAGTGCACTTGAAAGAGACTCTGCATAGTTACCTAGCGTAGCATCAAACGTTGCAGCACTCTGAAGCATCTGAACTGCATCAGAGAGAGAATCAATAACGCCCTCATCTCCTGAGAGTAACTCGTGTGTTCCTCCTGCAGCTTGAAGGAGAGCCTCTGCATGTTCAAACCGAGGAAGTTGCTCTTCTAGGTCTTCTAGCTCTCCTTCTTTAGGAGAGACCTCATCAATTCTTTGAACAAGAAATGCCGCTTCATCAATCTTTGCATTGCTTGACTGGCTTACTTCAATAACTCGTTGAAGTTCAGCGATTGCAGCATGGTAAGCATGAAGAGCTTCTACATACTCTGTCTGACAAGATTGAATATCTGATCCAATCCATGCATCCAACATGCTGACATGATTTTTTACGTCAAGCAGTCTTTGATGCTCATGCTGACCACACAGATCAATTGATGTTCCAATGCCTCCAGCCAGCTCTTTAACTGATGCCATGTGGCCATCAATCTCTACCCTGCCTCTACCATCAGCAGAGACTTTTCTAGAGACAACAATGCCCTCTTGATCTTCTGGCGAGGTAAAAAAGCGTGCCTCAACCCTAAGAGCGTCTGTTCCTTCTCTTACTGCAGAAGCATCAGCGCGCTCTCCTACTAAAAGCTTAATGGAAGATAAAAGAGCGGTTTTACCAGCACCTGTCTCTCCTGTTAAAACAGTTAAACCTGAGGCGGGTGCAAGAGAAGCGTCTTCAATAAGTGCAACATTTTGCACACGAAGTTCATCAAGCATATATGACCTGCTTACTGACCAGTTTTACCGTAAAATACACGAGAAACTGAACGATAGAAACTATCAGCACTTCTATCAAGCAGAATGATATCTCCTGGTCCACGGCTAATACGAGCTTTGGTAGCCACACCCTCCTCTGGATGTTTAATGTTTTGTCCATCAGAGAAGAAGTGACATGTTGCTGGTCTATCTTTTGACATGGTAATTTCAACCACATCAGAAGGAGAGGTAAGGAATGCACGAGCCAAGATAGTATGTGGTGCGATTGGCACGCAAACCATTCCCGAGAACTCTGGTGTAACAATAGGACCACCAGCAGCAAGAGCATAACCGGTGGATCCAGTTGCCGTACTAACAACAAAACCATCACCGCGAAGCTTATCAATATGGTTGCCTGATACAGAAACCGTAAACTCAACCATATCGCCTGCTCCACCTCTAGAAACTGCAAAATCATTGAGCGAGAAGGTCTTCTCGGCGTAAGTTTCTCCAGATGGAAGCTCATATTCTGTTTCTATTGCAAGTGTTGCTCTTCTAGATACGTGGAGCTCTCCAGCAAGAGCATCAGCTACCATCTCAATCATTTGATGAGGAGTTGCACTGGTTAAAAAGCCAAGGTGACCATAAGAGATGCCCAAAATTGGAATTTCAGAATACTCAACAATTTTGGCGGCCCTCAGAAGCGTTCCATCTCCACCAAGAGAAATAACAAGCTGGCAATCAGAACAATCTACAACTTTATCCGGGAAAAGCTTTTTATCGTGCGCCCATTGAACATCACAGCCCTGTTCAAAGAGCCATTCTTCAAGTTCACGTGCACCAGAAACAGCAACTTCTCTTGAATAATTTGGAACAAGAAGTACCTTCACGCAAACCACTCTCCCGATTTTGCTTGATTGCACAACTGAAACAGTTAACACGTCTGATTCGATGTACTTAGTATACCTAAAAAACTACGAACAATACTACAAAATAGAACATTCGTTCTATTTCACTATTTCTACAGAATGACTCGATACCACTGAAGCAAGATCTAAATCAAACGAACCTGCCTCAAGCTGACCAAACAGTAAATATTCCACGTTACCCTTAGCGCCGTGAATAGGACTTTCACACGCGCCCAAAGGACCCATATGAGCTTCCTTAAACGCATCGGAAACCTTTTGCAGCGTTTGCAGACGCACGGAAGTATCAGTCACAATACCGCCCTCGCCCACTTCTTCCCTCTTAGCTTCAAACTGCGGTTTGACCAGCGTAACAAAAACTCCTTCAGGAGCTAGAACGTCTAAAACAGAAGGAAGAATTGACAAGATTGATGTAAACGATACGTCACACACAGCAACATCAAAAACGTGCGAGTAACCCATTTCTGGCAGGGACGTAATATTTGTACGTTCGAGCAGTTCAACCCTGCTGTCTTTTCTGAGCGACCAATCAAACTGTGCATAGCCAACATCAACCGAGGTAACCGAAGCAGCCCCATTTTGAAGCAGGCAATCGGTAAAACCACCAGTTGAACAGCCAATATCTAAACATTTTTTATTTTGAACCGTAAAATCAAAAACTTCAAAGGCACGCTCGAGCTTAAGTCCGCCTCGGCTCACATACGGGATAGCGCCTTTTACGTGCAGAAACAATCCCTCAGGAACAAGCTCTCCTGCTGAAGTTAGTCTTCTGTCGCTCGTAGAAACATCACCCGCAAGAATTGCGCGTAATGCAGCTTGAGTGTCCTTGAAAAATCCTTGCCTAACCAGCTCTTTATCGAGCCTTTGGCGAGAAATGCGTTGAGCCACTAGTGCTCATCGCTTTCTGAAACCGCATCATCAGACGACGTTTCATCTGCAGCTGAAGCCTCAACCTGCTCAGAAGAAGCCTGCTCATCAGTGGCAGCCGCTGCGCCGGTTGCGTCAGCTGCGTCCCCTGCTGCCTGAGCCTGAATCAGACGCTCTTCCTCTTCTGGCGTAAACTCTGTGGTGTCAACCATGTTGACAGCCTTTGAGCCTAGAGCAATTGCCTCATCAAAGAGGTCAAGAGAATGCTCCAGCGAGACGTTTTTATCGCGAACTTGATCAACAATTGAATCAAGTCTTGCGGTTATCTGGTCAAAGCTCTGATATTCAGACGTATCGATTTTTGCCATGACTACTCTGCATCTTCCACAGAGCTCTCTGGCTCTTCTTCAGAAACGTCTTGCTCAGCAGGCTGTTTATGACATAGAGAATAAATGTCTTCTCCAGCCTCAATGTCATCAACAATACGACCAAGAACGCCGTTAATAAAGCGAGGAGAATCATCGCCGCAGTAAGCGCGAGCAAGGTCAACTACCTCGTTAATAGCAACAGCTACATCAACCTCAGGAACCTCAAGAATCTCGTAAAGAGAAATTCTTAGGAGATTGCGGTCTACGGAAGGCATGCGATCAATTGCCCAGTCTTTTGAGTAAGCAGCAATGATGTCATCAAGATCATCTCTGATGCCATCTGCTCCTACTGCCAGCGACTGCGCATACTCGTCAAGAGGTCCCTCGGAGAGCGTGTAGTCTCCGTCAAGGACCTCAAGAACGCTGCGATTAGTGGCTTCAGCCTGGAATAAAAGCTGTAGTGCTTGGCTACGGGCGCGGGTACGTCCAAAAAACTTAACGCTCAAGCCTACTCCTTAGGAAAAACAAGGCTGTCAATGTAAACATCAACGGAAGCAATGCTGACGCCAATCTGCTCATTTACAGCAGTTGCAACAGCAAGCCTTACCTCAGATGCAAGCTTTGTGAAAGGATAGCCATAGAAAACGGTAAGGTGAACTCCAAGATGGAGCTGACCGTTCTCTACACCTGCTTCTACAGCTTTCTCTGGAGCAAGGCTTCTGCTGGTAAAGACGTTAATAAGGTTGGATGCCAGGGTATCGTTTCCGCCAACGGAGGCAACACCTTCAACACTTCCAGCTGCGCCGGAGACAACCGTTGAAATTACATCTTTTGAGATGCCGATGCCTGCTATACGAAGCTCTGTTTCAGCCATGTCTACCCCCTAAAAAGACAAACTGTCTTTGAAATAATTACTCAATACTGTTGGATGCTTATGCACCCAAAGAGAATGCATTAAACGCGAGAAACAAACTTGCCGTCGCGGGTGTCAACCTTAATGCGCTCACCCTGGTTCAGATACATTGGGACCTGAAGCGTGGCGCCAGTCTCAATAGTTGCTGGCTTGGTGCCGCCCTGAACGGTGTCACCCTTGAAGCCTGGGTCAGTCTCAGTGATCTCTGCCTCAATGAACATTGGAGGCTCAACACCAAGAAGCTCAGTGTCTGCATAGAGAAGCTGTGCGTTATCGTTCTCCTTGAACCAGACGCTCTTCTCGCCAATGAAATCAGCAGGGACAGCTACCTGATCGTAAGTCTCGTTGTCCATGAAGTAGAAGGACTCACCGTCGTTGTAGAGGTACTGCATCTCTTTGGTGAGCAGAAGAACGTTCTCAAACTTGGTACCAGCGTTGCAGGTCTGATCAATAACGCGGCCAGAGCGAAGGTCACGAATCTTATAGCGGACAAAAGCGCCGCCCTTACCTGGCTTTACGTGCTGGAACTCAACGATGGTGTAGTACTTATCGTTAATCTTAAGGCCAAGGCCGTTCTTGAAATCTGCGGTGCTGATAGTTGCCACGTCTAACTCTTTTCACTCGATAAAGTCGCGAGAAGAACGTGAATTTTCAAACTACCCGCGACACGTATATGCATGTTGGATTTTATCAGTTTCACGCCTTCCGTGCTGGCGGCTCTTGTGAAAATGCAAAATTTGCTTACTTCTTTTTAATAAAACTCTCTTTAATAAGGCGAGGAAGCTGTGGAATTGCCATAAGTCCGTGCTTAAAGACAAACCAGAAGTTTGGAGAACGCACGAGTTTCTCCTCCCCTATATAGGCGCGAATTGCCCTCAGTGTTGCCTTGTTGTCTCGCGTAGAAAACGAATAATTACCATTGCTTTTAGTAAAAATGGCAAAGCGAGAAATGCTTTTGGTGCGTCCCATAACTGAGGCAGCCACATGATCTATCTGATCCCAGGGAATCTGAATGTAATCTTCGGGATTTTTTTGGTTGTAGAACTCAAAGGCCTTGTTGCCAATAAGGATATCGCCATACGTAGCTAGCCCATGAAATGACGTTGCCTTTGCGGTGAAGTCAACCGTACTGTTTTGAGACTGAGCCATACAATCCTTTCAAAAAATGGGTCGCACCCATTATAGAGCGCGACCCATATTCGTGCGACTTTAAGTACTAGAGCGTACGCTTACTCATTACATAAAGCCAAGGAGTCGACCAATAATACCAACGGCAAAGAGAGCCAGGATGATAGCAATTGGAGAGACCTTCTTCTTAAGCAGTGAGCAGCAGAGCAGTGTCAGACCAACAGCTGCCAGTCCAGGAACAAGGGAATCAAGGTTGGACTGAAGTGTGGTTACCTTCACTGGATCAAGACCGTTTGGTCCAAGTGCAGCGTAAAGCTTTAATGCCTGGTGCATTCCCTCTACTCCTGAAGGAATGCTTGTCCAATCAATGTAGGCACCTGCCTGCTGAGGAATGGTAGAAACAACTGGGGTAAATGAAATTGAAACCCAGCGCTGTACCAGGGCGCCAATGATAAACATACCAAGAATAGAAGCACCCTCGGTAATCTTGCCCAGCATGCCGCCAGAAAGATCGGAAGAGATTGAGGCACCTGCCTTGTAGCCAAACTCCTGGGTGTACCACAGGAAGGAAAGGCGGATGACGTTCCACAGAACAAAGAAGAGAATAGGGCCAAGTGCAGAACCACCAGCGGCAATAGATGCGCCGAGTGCTCCAAGAATTGGACGGACAGTAAACCAGAAGACTGGGTCACCAACACCGGCCAGAGGGCCCATCATGCCTACCTTAACGCCCTGAATTGCAACATCGTCAATAGGCTCACCGTTAGCACGTCCCTCTTCCAGTGCAAGGGTAACGCCCATGACTGGTGCAGAAACATAAGGGTGAGTGTTGTAGAACTCAAGGTGGCGCTTAAGAGCTGCTACCTGATCTTCTTTGTTTGGATAAAGCTTTTTGATGGCTGGAATCATTGAGAATGCCCAACCACCGTTCTGCATACGCTCGTAGTTCCAAGAACCCTGAAGGAACTGATGACGAAGAGCAACAGACATGCGGTCTTTCTTAGAAAGCTGAATCTTATTCTCCATTAGTTTCACGCTCCTTCAGAATTAGTAGTTGTCAATAATATCGCCGAGCGGATCACCAGATCCGCCACCTGCGCCGCCACCCTGCTTAGCAAGGTCTTTAAGACCAATGTAGAGAATAGCAAGGCAAACACCAATAACACCAAGAGCAATAAGAGTGAGCTGGTTAATAGCAGCAAAGACAAAGCCAAGAGCAAAGAACGGCCAAACCTCACGAGTAGCCATCATGTTAATGACCATTGCGTAACCAACAGCAGCAACCATGCCGCCGCCAACTGCCATACCGCCAGTGAGCCACTTAGGCATTGCGTTTAGAGCATCAGTGACAATAGCTGGGTCAATGAAGCAAAGAGCAGCTGCAGGAACAGCAATACGTGCGCCCTGCATGAGGATAGCTACAATGTGCCAACGCTCGATTGCAGCAAAATCGCCCTTCTCGGCAGCTGCGTCCATTGCGTGGACAATACCAGTTGCAATAGTACGAGCAATCATGGTGAGGAACAGGCCTGCTACGGACAAAGGAATTGCAAGTGCAATAGAGGTGTTAATAGCAGCGGTGGTGTCAGTGTCTCCGCCGTTAAGTGCCAAAACCATAATGATTGCAGATGCGACAGATGCCAAAGCTGCGTCTGGTGCAACTGCAGCTCCGATGTTTGCCCAACCAAGAGCAATCATCTGAAGAGAACCGCCGAGGATAATTCCCTCAGCAGGGTGACCAGTCACAAGGCCAATCAGTGAGCAAGCAACCAGGGGCTGGTGGAACTCCCACTGGTCAAGAATACCTTCCATGCCAGCGAGAAGAGCAACAATTACGACAAGCAGTATTGTGATAGGTGTCATTTCTACCTCCTTCTAGTTACTTACGGGCGCCAAGCTCAGACTTAGCTTTTTTAAGCATTGCCTCAAAGTTCTCTGCGTTATCTGCAGGAACCTTACGAACATCAAACGTTGTACCGCACTCGCGGATAGCTTCAAGAGTCTTTACATCGTCCTCATCCATAGCAACTGCGTTGGTAACAACAACTTTGCCAACAGAGTGAGCCATAGAACCAAGGTTTGCTTCCTTGATTTCTACGCCACCCTCAATAGCACGAAGCATATCTTGAGGAGTCTCAAACAGAAGCATTGCCTTGGTATTGCCAAAACGAGTGTCGTGAGCAATCTCAATAATCTTCTTAATAGGAACAACGTGGACATGTACTCCTGGAGGAGCTGCCTGAATAATCATGGTCTTGCGGAGCTCATCTTGAGCAACACCGTCAGAGCAGACAATAATGCGATCTGGCTTGGTCATCTTTGTCCACGTAGTTGCAACCTGACCATGCAGAAGACGGGTGTCGATACGTGCAAGAACAATCTTAAGCTTGCCATCGCCAATAACGGTACCTGCAGGAATTGCTCCCTGAGGTGCTGCTGGAGCAGCAGGAACATCAGTAGGAGTTGCCTCTTGTGGCTCAAGCTCTTCTGGCTTAATCTTGACGCCCATACGAGCTTCAGAGTAAATCTCTTTTGCTACCTCGGCGGCGGTATCTACGCCAAGGCGAGAGCCATATGCTGCAATAAGCATTGGGAGGTTAAGACCAGTAACGGCAACCCAATCCTCTTTACCCTCTTCCTCAAGAACGCGAGAAATCTGGTTAAAGGGGGTGCCACCCCATAGGTCAACCAAGAACAAAACGTGCTCTTGATCTTCAAGCGTGGCAATTGCGTCGAGAATCTTCTGGTGCAGGTCATCTGGGCCCATATCAGGAGTAAGCGTTACAGCCACAACGCCTTCCTGTGGTCCAAAAATCATGCCGCCAGAATCTTTGATGCCCTCGGCAAATTTGCCATGGCTGGCTAGAACGATACTAACCACTTCTACCTCCTTCTTTTCTACCTAATAAAACAAATGAAACTGTAAACATAACAATGAAAATAACATTTACTTTTCTGATTTTATTACATATATCTGAAGCGTGTCTTCACTAACCTAACTCTTTTTAGATTTTTTAGGTTGTATAAGCTAATTTTTAGGCGAGAAGGTCTTCTCGCCCTAGGAGATACGGTAAAAAATACGGCCAGAAACCCAAAGCTTCTGGCCGTAAAAATTCTGTATATCGCGTCTAGTTAGCAGCCAACAGACACAAGGTCGTGTGTGGACTGAGTAAAGACATCGTAGCCGTCCTCAGTAACAACGCCAAAGTCCTCAAGGCGGATACCAAACTTACCAGGCAGGTAAATGCCAGGCTCATCGGTAACAACAGACCCTGCTGCAATAACCTTGTTCCAGCGAGGGTTGAAGAATGGACGCTCGTGAATCTCAACGCCAACACCGTGGCCAAGACCGTGACCAAAGTACTCACCGTAGCCAGCCTCAGAGATAACCTTAACTGCAAGGTTATGGATGTCAGAACCAGTTACACCTGCATGAATAGCTGCTGCGCAAGTTTCATTTGCCTTGCGGACAACGTCAAAGACATGCTGCTGCTCCTCGGAAGGTGCGCCAACAACAACAGTACGGGTCATATCTGAGTGGTAATCAAGATAGCCTGCACCATAGTCCATAACAATCATGTCGCCTGTCTGAACTACGCGCTCACCTGGCTGTGCGTGAGGATTAGCGCCGTTAGGGCCAGATGCAATGATGGAATCAAAGGACAGAGCGTCTGCACCGTTAGAGAGCATGTAGTTCTCAAGTTCTGCGCGGATCTGCTGCTCAGTGAGGCCTGGCTTAATGTACTCGCAGATGTGGAGGAACGCCTTGTCAGTAATTGACTGAGCGTGCTTCATAAGCTCAATCTCAGCTGGGTCTTTAACAATACGCAGCTCAGCAATATCACCATGCATGCGTGGAAGCAAAGCAGCAACAGAACGATCACGCAATGCCTGCTCAAGACCATCAAAGAACGCAAGATCAACGGTGTCCTCAATAGCAACTACGCGAGCACGAGCCTCAGCAATATGAGCGGCAACCCACTCGGTAGGAGTAGTGACTTCCTGGTCAAACTTCCATGGAGAATCAGCACCAAGGCGCTCCAGGAATGTGTTGTAGTAACGAGAGTCAGTGTGCATGAAGAGCTCATCCTGCGTAATAAATGCAGTATGTGCCTGCTCAAAGTCAAAGGTACGCTCAGCGTCAGTCAACCAACGAAGGTCTGGGTTGTGACGTAGAACAACAGCGTCGTAACCCCTCTGAGCCATTACCTCGCGAAAGCGCGCAACGCGCTTTGCTGCTGCCTGTAAATCTGCCATTTCAAATCCCTTCTCGAGATGTTTACAACAAAGAGTTGCACCTTGTGGAGTCGCCTCAGAAAACAGGTTCCTTACTGCAAGATGCGGCACTTTAATGCGAAGCGTGAGCCTCACACCAAGCGCGGGCATGTTCGGCGAGAAGTTCCTCGTCGACCGAAGCTAATCTTACCCTTCCAATAGACATTGGAATCGGCAACATAAAACGATTAGTAGAACGGAAACATTCCTGTTTGAGCGCTTCGATAAGCTGCTCAGAAGTAATGTCACAGGTAACAAAGCCAATATTCAAGCGCTCAAGAATCTCGTCTTGGGCAAGCATATCGTCAAAAGAAAGCGACTCTTTAGCCACAGCAATTCTTGCCGAGAAACGCAGTGCGTCTGCATAAAGTGCAGAAAGAGGCTGATCAGCTGAGATGAGCGGACGAAGCGCCTCCACAAAAACCCAACCGTAAGGAACCGACTGCTGAATTGCAATAGCGGAAGAATCAGAAAGGCGGCCACGGGTCTTAGTAGACTCTGCTAGCTGCTCTGCAACTATATCGGCAACTCCAGAGGAGAGGTTATCTGCTCTATCCCAAATGCGGCCAAACTCCGCCTCATTATCAGACATAGCCGTTGCAACCATACATACCTGCGCAACCTTAGCGCTGTCATCGCAAAGATCCATAGCCTCAAGATCTGCAAAGCAGAAACGAGCGCAAGGCTTAGTGGTAACAAGGCGCTGATGTTCAGCATCAGTATCAAGCGCGCGAGGAGTAATAGACGAGACAATAACTGCTGCTAAATCAAGCGGAACAGTAGCAAGGGAGACTCCCCCACACCACTTGTTTGCCACGTGGTTAGCAAGAGAAATGACGCCCTCGTGGCCCACGGCAACTACTAAATCATCAGCTGTCAGGTGCATTTCTGCCAAAGCAGACAATACCTGTGCCTCAGTTGCCACAGTAGTTGCTGCCTTGCCATCTTCTACATCTACACGTGTGACGAGAAAACCAATGGTAGTGAGGTCTCTACGCAGAAGCTCAGCAAGGTCTTCGTCTGCCTGATTGCTGACAAGAAAAGCACAGCGATGGGGTCTTCCGACCGCAGTCCTCAGCTCGGTACCAAAGTTTGAAAGCACGCCCGCACCAGAACGAAGTGCAATAGAGCCACCAGGAATAGAAACCCACTGTTTAATCTGAACAGGTGGCAATTCCTCTTCAAGCTCAGCCTGAACATTGTCACTCATAGAAGACCTCTTTCCCAAAGCAGCTTGCCAGAATCAATGGCTACCTGCTCAAACGTTTTCTCACGAATATCAATAGTAATATCAGCAGCGGCCTCATAACGTGGACGCAGGCGTCTATAAAGCTGAGTAGCGTTTTCAAAACTTCCCAGATCAGGACGCCTATCCGTGCGCTGAATTTGACGAAGCGAGTCAGAAAGATCGCCGTCGAGAAACACAATGACTCCCATCTCACGCATAAGCGCAAGATTGACGTCCTTCTCGACAATTCCACCGCCACAGCTTACGAGCAGTGACTTCTTAGACTTAAGCGTGTGCAAAACCTCAGTTTCCGCCTGCCTAAAAAGCTCTTCACCGTCATCTTCGTAGATTTCTGCCAGTGATTTACCTGCTATACGCTCTGCTAGGCGATCGGTGTCAACATAACGGCGATGAAACAGCTCGCCCAAATTACGTGCGAGTGTAGACTTTCCGGCGCCCAGAAAGCCTACAAAAAAGATATGATCACAGCCCTCATGTACAACGTATCTTGAATCGCGAAGCTCCATACTCCTCCAGCCTTTCAAGATGATTCTATCATCGAGTTGGAGCAAGTAAACTAAAGCCGTCTTGTTATGACGTAAAAGTTACATTTTTTAAAATGCGGCGCTCGACGTGACGAATGATATTGGTGTACCAAAGATCCTCATTGGACTGCGGCTTTACCAAAATAGTTGAGACGCCAGCCAAATTACCTGCAATAATATCAGTAAAAATCTGGTCTCCCACCATCACGGTTTGCTCTTTAGTTGCCGAGAAACGCTTCATAGCAGCAGTTAGCGCGCGGGGAAGCGGCTTGCACGCAAAGCCCTCTCCTTCAATTCCCAGCTCGTGAGCACTACGCTGGACCTCATTGAGGTGAATATTATTGGAGATGAGACAAAGCGTTAATCCAGCCGCATGAGCCTTCTCAAACCAAGCAGAAACCTCTGGCGGGACCATCTTGGTGTCTCGGGGCACACAGGTATTATCGCGATCTAAGAGCACAAGTTTGATCCCCTGCTGAACCAAATCCTCTATTGAGATGTATTCAACAGCAGAAACGTATTGTGTTGCTTTGATCAAACTCATGCCACACCAACTATTGCTTGCTTGAGGCTTCACGCTCGCGTGCGTTTTCAATAGCCTGCTGATGCTCTTCGTACGTCTCTGAGAATACGTGCTCATCCGAGGTAATCCAGAAGTAGTAATAATTGGTTGCTGCTGGATCCATAGCTGCCTTAATAGAGGCATAACCTGGGGAGCAAATAGGCGTAGGAGTCAAGCCCTTAAATGCATAGGTGTTGTACGGGTCGCTTGTCATTGAGCTGAGCTCTTCTGCAGTAGCTTCCCTACCCAAAGAGTAAGCAAGGGTAGCGTCACTTTGCAGATACATATCATCATACAGGCGGTTGTAGAAGACAGATGCAACCTTAGGACGGTCATCATCAGTCAGGGCTTCTCGCTCAATAATAGATGCCATGATAATGATTTGCTCGTTAGTAAGATTCAAGTTGTAACGCTTATTGAGCGTAATGCGAGCGGCATCCAGGTTAAGATCAGCTGTCTCCGTCTCAAACTGATCAAGCATGGCACGGATGACCGTATCGGCAGTTACATTGCTTTCTGTAAAGGTATAGGTCTTGGGGAACAAGTAGCCCTCAAGGGAATCATTAGCATCTACCGCACCAGCAAGGAACGGATAGTCAGCAACATAATTGGATGCTTTTGCCTGATTCAAGAAATCATCGCGAGAAATACCAAAGTAGTCCTGAACCAAATCAGCAACCTGAGAAACGGTATAACCTTCTGGCACGACAAAGCCACTGCCAGGAGCATTAGGGCCAGAAATAAGCAGATGAACGATGTCTGCTGGCTTGGTACCAGTGGTAATAACATAGATACCACTCTTGATTTTCTGCTCAGCATCCTGACGCTTTACCTGGTTTAAAAACTCGCTCTTAGTAGCAATAATTTTGTTCTCAAAAAGAATCTTTGCGACTTCCTGCGCACCAGCACCATCTGGAATAGTAACGGTAACTTGCTGCCCAGCGGTAATTTCTTGTGTATCGGAATTAGCGCGAGAAAGCTCTGGAAGCGCTACTTTCCATACAAAGATGCCAAGGGCCGCGACCATGATAAAAGCGATAAGTGCCGCAAAAATACGAGAACGCTTTGAAGCCTTCTTATCTCTATGCTTTACCTGCTTGTTCTTTGCCATATGAGTGACTTGAGCGCTTCTTGAAGAAAGCTTGCCACCGGTAAGTGCAGGCAGCGATCCTGTAGCCTCAACTGAAGGCTGCGTGATCTGTTCCTGCTGAGCCTGCTCTTCCTGAGCCTGTCCTTCTGGTACAGGAGAAGAAAAATGTGCGCCTTGACGACGCGGAGAAGAACCATTTGATAGGGTGGGCATTTAGTCTCCCTTATTCATCTGTGCATCAAGCCATGATTGCAAAAAGAGCGAAGCAGCAACCATGTCAACTTTTCCACGCATGGCTTTTTCAGATAAACCTTGCGCTCGAAGAATCTTCTTTGCTTCCGCAGAAGAAAGTCTTTCGTCAGTAAATTCTAATGGAAGTTGGCAGTTCTTCGCAATTTGCTCAGCTTGAGCGGTAATTTTTTGGGCCTGTGGTCCATCTTCGCCGGCGAGCGTTTTAGGACGACCGCACAAAAGCAGTTCTGGCTCCCAATCTTCAAGCACATCTTTAAACGTGCGTGCATGTGAGAGCACCTCTTGCGCAGGAAGCACACAAACAGGTGACGCAATAGCACCATCGGGGTCACTTACAGCAACCCCGATGCGAACTTCACCAATATCTAGAGCTAAAACGCGCAAACGTTACGCACCAAGCTTTGTTCTTGCAGCCTCAAGTGCTGCGTCAATTCCTGCAGCATTTGAACCGCCTGCCTGTGCCATTGCTGGCTTGCCGCCACCGCGACCACCAACAAGCTCTGCAATCTCTTTGACAATGTCTCCTGCCGAGAAACCCGCTGCAACTGCAGAATCAGTGGCACCTGCAAGCAAAGAAACCTTACCGTCAGCGGTTGCGGATGCGATGACGCAAGCAACAGGCTGGCCGTCAGATGCATCGCGAATACCATCCCATGCGGAGCGGAGCTCTTTACCAGAAAGGCCCTCGAGCTTAGCAATTACGCAGCTATAGCCATTAAGCTGGACAGCAGACTTAAGTGCTTCTGCTACCTGATTGCTGCCTGCTCCAGTAAGAGCTGCCTCAAGCTTGTGGTTTGCAGCGCGCAGGTCTTGCTGCAGCTGCTCAACACGGTCTGCAACAGCAGAAGGGCGAACCTTCAGAGCTGCAGCAACCTCATCAAGCTGAGCCAAGCGCTCATCAACGTACTCAATAGCGCCCATAGAGGTTACAGCCTCAATACGCCTTGAGTTAGAACCAACGGAGCTCTCAGAGATAATCTTAAAGAGGCCAAGATCTGCTGTGTTGCGTGCGTGAGTACCACCGCAGAGCTCACGAGAGAATGGAGTGTCTTCTGCACCAGCAGAGACAACGCGTACGACATCGCCGTACTTCTCGCCAAAGAGTGCAACAGCACCAGCGGCCTTTGCATCTTCAATGCTCATAATCTGAGTAACTACAGGCTTAGCAGCAAAGATTTCTGCGTTTACCATGCCCTCAATGCGATCAAGCTCATCTTTGGTAAGAGCCTCAAAGTGCGTAAAGTCAAAGCGCATACGATCTGGAGCAACAAGAGAACCAGCCTGGTTCACGTGGTCGCCCAGAACCTTCTTGAGCGCTGCATCAAGCAGGTGAGTTGCGGTGTGGTTGCGACGAATGAGCTCACGACGACCAGCGTCAATGGTTGCGGTGACAGAGTCACCAACAGAGACGGTGCCCTCCTCTACCACGCCAACGTGGGACTCAAGTCCGCCGTCGCGGTGCTTGGTATCAGTGACGTGAACGTAGAGACCAGGAGCTGTCAGCTTGCCAGTGTCCCCTACCTGGCCGCCCATCTCTGCATAGAAAGGTGTGCGGTCAAGTACAACCTCAACCTCAGAGCCAGCAGAAGCGGACTCAACCTCCTGTCCATCCTGAACAAGAGCAACAACACGAACGCCGGAGAGCTCATTGTTGTCGTAGCCGTCAAAGACGGTCTCATCAAGGCGGTCAGAGAGTGCAACCCAGATGCTCTGAGCATTACCCCAGGCATCGCGGTTAGCAGATGCACGAGCGCGCTCACGCTGCTCTGTCATTGCAGCGTCAAAGGCGTCCATGTCAACAACGTGACCTGCATTTGCAGCAATCTCACGAGTAAGATCAATAGGGAATCCGTAGGTATCGTGCAGAAGGAATGCAACCTCACCGGAAAGCTGTGCGCCATCCTCAAGCTGCTCAAGCTCAGCGGTGAGCTTGGACTCGCCTGCGTCAAGCGTAGCGCCAAAGCGCTCCTCTTCTGCGGTCAAGATGCCGTCGATAAGAGCGCTCTTCTCGACAAGCTCTGGGTATTCTGCGCCAAGCAGAACGGCAACCTCATGTGCGTACTCTGCCATGAAGGTTCCCTGGATGCCCAGCAAGCGGCCGTGGTAGACAGCGCGACGGAGCAGACGGCGAAGAATGTAGCTTCTACCTTCATTACCAGGGAGAATACCGTCGCCAATCATAAAGGTGACTGCACGGGAGTGATCTGCAAGAATGCGCAGGCTGCGGTCAATCTCGTCAGTTGAGTGATACTTTTTACCAGAGAGTTTCTCGCCCAAAGAGATGAGGGAACGCATGATGTCGCCCTCGTAGTTGGTGCCCTCATGCTGCATGATAGCTGCAATACGCTCAAGGCCCATGCCGGTATCGATGTTGCGGTGAGGAAGCTCAGGCAGAGAGCCATCTTCCTGGCGATCAAACTGAGTAAAGACGAGGTTCCAGAACTCAAGATAACGGTCGCCATCGTCTCCAGGGGCCTCTCCCTCAAACTCAGGACCCTGGTCAAAGTAAATCTCGGAGCAAGGACCGCAAGGACCAGTTGGACCAGCTGCCCAGAAGTTGTCCTCCTCGCCCAGACGGGTAATGTGGTCTTCTGCTACACCAAGAGACTTCCAGATCTCAATTGCCTCATCGTCGTCAGTAAAGACAGTAAAGTACAGACGATCAAGAGGCAGACCCAAGTGCTCTGGAGAAGAAATGAACTCCATTGCCCAGGTACATGCGTCGCGCTTGGTATAACCGCCAAAGGAGAAGTTACCCAGCATCTCAAAGAATGAGAGGTGGCGAGAGTCACCAATGTTGTCAATATCGTTAGTACGAAGGCACTTCTGGCAAGATGTAGCACCAATCTCCTTCATAGTCTTGATGCCCTGGTAATACTCCTTGAACTGGTTCATGCCAGCATTAGCAAGAAGCAGTGAAGGGTCAGAAGGCACCAGAGATGAAGAAGGATAGCGCTTGCAACCCTTGCTCTCAAAGAAGCTTAGGAAGTCCTCACGAATCTCTGCTGTTTTCATTGTTTTATAGTCAGCCATAAAGTACTTCTCCGTATTCAAATGACTACTCTTTTGTACTGTCTGAGTCTACCGCATCTGACGATGGTTTATCTGGTTCCTTAGTAACTTCTTGAGTATTCCTAAAAAGTAACTGAGAAAAATCATGACCAAGAATCTTTGGTGCGGGAATTGGCGACTTACTGCGCACATGAGCCGTAGTGTCTTGGTCAACAAGACGCGACTCCTCAAAGAACTTTGGATCGTCCAGAGCATCATATTCTGGAAGGATGGCGCCTGTCTCATCCACATACTGCGTAGAGTTAAAAAGCGCGCCATTTGGCGAGACAATCTGTCTGCCTGAATACTTCTCAAAGAAGTACACAAAAATACCTCTTAGAGCTGCAGTCAAAGGAATGGCAAGAATAGTTCCAGTCACTCCGCCAAGAGCGCTACCAATAACAATGCCGACGAGCGAAAGACCCGGGTGAACTTTGACGCTGGTTGCCATAACCAAAGGTGAGAGCACGTTATCAACAACGTTTTGAGCAACTATCAAGATAACGATGGTCCATACGGTCATGATGGGGTCTACCAAAATGCTCAGAATCAGAGCAATACCTGCCGAGAAAACCGGTCCAACTACAGGAATAATGTGGAAGATTCCTGTTACCATACCAATGAGAGCAGCATAAGGGTTACCTAAAATCAAACAACCAAAGTACACAAGAACGCCATTAACCGCAGAGGTAATGATAGTTCCACGCATATAGCCACTGGTAGATCTACTCAAGATTGCAAGAATAAGCCTAAACTCATTCTCTTTTTGAGGACCAGCAATAATGGCCATCTCACGAACAATAACGGGATAGTCTTTAGCCAACCAATACGCAAGCACCAGACCCAAGAAGAAGACCATAAGCTGGTTTGCCATAGAAGAGATATTGCCTAAAGCAGATGTGGAAAGCCAGCTCAAAATACCAGAAGCAACTGATATTCCAATACTTGACGCCTGTTCAATTACAAGTTCTACCGTCTGTCTAACAGCGGGGTTACTCTGAGTGTCAAAGTTCTGCCAAAACTCCCTTGCCATTGCTCCTATCTGACTTGCATACGAAGGAGCATTTCTGAGTAGCGTAGTAAGCTCAAATACCAATGGCTGGGCAATGAGAATAAGAAATCCTACTAGCACAATGAGCGTAAGAACAAGAGCTATAAGAGCAGAGATGCCACGTGGCACTCCCCTGTCTTCAAGCCAATTAGTAACAGGGCTACAGACAAACGCAACAATAGCGCCAATGGCGAGCAGCTCAACAGCCTGTCCCAGGATGCCAAGAACATGCAATGCAAGCGCGAACAATGCAGTCAGACCAATGACTGTCCACACCATTAAGCCACGCTGTTTCCATCTCTGAACCGAATCGGAAAAATTTTGATGCTTTTGATCCATTAACGGTTCACACTTTCTGGGTCAATCTTTTCTTGAATACGCTTTAAGGTGCGACGAAGCAGCCTTGAAACCTGCACCTGAGAGATGTTGAGTTTCTCCGCAATCTCAACCTGGGTAAGGCCTTCAACAAAACGCATACGAATAATCTCTTGCTCTCGTGGAGAGAAATCCCTGATAGCCTCTTCAAGAACAATGCGGTCATCTGAACCAGCAAGATCTTCATCTTCGGTTACATACTGATCAATGATTGAAGGAGTCTCGTCTCCATCAGCGCCGGAGCCGCCTCCCTCAAGAGGAACAGAGCTATAAGCACTGGAAGACTCCATAGCCTCAAGAACCTCTTCAACATTAGTATCAAGGCGCTGGGCAATCTCTTCAATTGAAGGGCTTCTTTGCAGCTCTTTAGTCAAGTCATCAGTAACCTGATTAATCTTGGACGAAAGCTCCTGCAGACGTCGAGGAACACGTACTGACCATCCCTTATCACGGAAGTGACGCTTAATTTCTCCCATGATGGTTGGCGTTGCATACGTTGTAAATTCAAGACCACGATCAGGCTCAAACCTATCAATTGCTTTGATAAGTCCAATAGTTCCCACCTGAATCAAATCATCAAGAGGTTCTCCACGGTTTTTGAACTTAGAAGCCAAAAAGCGTACGAGGTTTAAGTGACTCACAATGAGCTGGTCTCTTACCTCAGGATCTTTTGTTTCTTTATATTGGGCAAAGAGCTGGCGTGTTCTATCTTTATCCCAGGCCGGGGTACCTTTAGAAGCACGACGAGCAGCTCTTCTTGCGGCTTTCTGCTCTTCTGCAGATGCCTGTACTGCCTCGTTTGCTTCAGGTTTAGGCATGTGCACCGCCAGAAATCTTCACAAGATGAAGTGTGTAACCGTCGTCACTGAGCTCAAACTGGTCACAAATAGCAGAGAGCAGTAGCTCTACAAGCTCAAGTGGCTGAGAATTATCTGTCTCAGACTCAACTGGATCTTCATCACCCAAATCAAAGTCAATAGCCATAGCATTGTCTTCGAGGGTAAACGTAATATCTACGGATTCATTTTGAGTGCCACATGCAAAGACAAAGCCCTCTTCAGCGGCCATTTTGACATCTTCAAGCTCATCAACATTCATCTTGCACAAAACGGCAAGATTTGCAGCCATCATTCTGACTGAACGAGCAAATGTTGGATCTGCTGGAGCGGAAAGCTCAACAATTTTTTGTGCCATTACAATCTACTCCTCAGTCTTCTGAGAAGACTCAGAACCGTACTCAATATAGAACTGCTCAGTGCGAGCAGGCTTAGAATGCTTTGCCTTGTCCTGAGAAAGCAGAGGAAGCTCCTCAAGGTACTCCTGAGCACGCTGTGCACTCTGCTGAGCTGTTGCAGTTGCACCGCTCAAGCGAGCCTGAGCAGCCTCAGCAAGCTTAGAAGGATTCAAAGATCCACCGAGGCCAGTTCCCAGCTTTGAAACAGACTCAACAACACCTGTAACAGCATCACTTGCAGCTTTGCTGACAGTGGCAGTTACGGCTGATGCTGCACCAGAAACGGTTGCCACGTCACCAAGAACTACATTGAGGCTCTCAAGGGAGGTATTAGCATTCTCTGCAGCCTCATCAACCTTCTGCATAAGTGCAGGTAGCTGCTTAACAGTTGGATCAAGTTCATCAACCATGCCATCAATCTTTGAAATAACAGGCTGAATCTGCTCAATGGTATTGTTAGCTGAGAGTGTAATCTCAGTAATTGACTTTCTTGTTGTTCTTAGGGTCAGAGCAACCTCGACAATAGCCCAAACACCAGCTACGGCTAAGACTACAAGGGCAATCTGTAAGTAATCCATCTATGCCATCCCTCAAAGCTAACGGTTACAGTTCTTTTTATTCTACCCGAGGAGCGCCTTCTTAATGCTCCCACTTAACTAATTCAATATCCTAAGCTTCCTCGTGACGATCACGCTCTGTAGCTGCAATTCTCCACGCTTCCCAACCTCTTGGGGATGGCGAGAAGAACGCGCCACGTTCAAGTCCCTCTGGAAGATAACGCTGCTCAATCCACCCGCCAGGATAATTATGAGGATAGAGGTAGTTGCCGTACTCTTCAGAACCAGGGCGTGTGCGGTCTCTTAAGTAACTTGGAACTTCTCGCCTTGGACCTGTTCTGACCTCATGAAGTGCTGCATCAATACCTGCTTCTGCAGCATTAGACTTTGGAGCCAGCGCCATATAAATAACTGCTTGGGCAAGATTAATTCTGCACTCAGGGTAACCAATGACCTCGGCTGATCTAAATGCTGCATGTGCAATAAGCAGCGCCTGTGGATCAGCATTACCAATATCTTCTGAAGCCAGAATCATAATGCGGCGAGCGATAAATTTAGGATCTTCACCTGCATCAATCATGCGCGCAAGCCAATACAGTGCTGCGTCAGGGTCTGAGCCCCGCATGGACTTAATAAACGCAGAGATGATGTCATAGTGCATATCCCCTGCTTTATCGTAGGGAAGACCGCGACGAGGATTTGCCTCAAGAACGTTCTGCTTGGTGATCACAAGCAGCTCAGATGTTTTGCCGTCAACAGATTCTGGAACATCAACCATCTGAGAAGCAAGCTCAAGAGAAGTTAAGGCTGCGCGACCATCTCCGCCCGCAAGTGTCACAATCTCTTTACGAGCATCTTCTTCCAGGACAAATGCGCCAGCAAGACCGTCTTCTGACTCAAGTGCTCGCTGAATAAGCTCATCGATTGCCTCATCTAACAATGCATGCAGCTCCA
Source organism: uncultured Atopobium sp. (assembly GCA_963544885.1). Taxonomy (GTDB): domain Bacteria; phylum Actinomycetota; class Coriobacteriia; order Coriobacteriales; family Atopobiaceae; genus Lancefieldella. Next base: position 57,971 of record CAUUHE010000002.1, read on the forward strand.
CTACACGAGAGCGAGAAATCAGAGCGCTGTTAACCTCAAAGTAAGGGTTTTCTGTAGTTGCGCCAATGAGTACAACTATTCTGTCTTCTACTGCGTGAAGTAGGGCGTCTTGCTGAGAGCGCGTAAAGCGATGAATCTCATCAATGAACAGAATAGTTCTTCTACCTGCTGTTAAAAGCCTTGATTCTGCGGCCTCAATCTCTCTGCGAAGATCTTTAACAGTTCCCGTAATTGCAGATACTTCTACAAATTCTGCGTGTGTTGTATGTGCAATAATGCGTGCAAGTGTGGTCTTACCAGTGCCTGCTGGACCATACAGCAGGACGGACGAGAGCGTATCGTGCTCAATAGCTTTACGCAGCCAGGAGCCCTGACCAACCGCATCTTCCTGACCCACGTATCCATCAAGCGTAGTAGGACGCATGCGGGCAGCAAGTGGTGCATTAGCTTTTTTAGCGGCACGTTCCATGCCAGAAAATAAAGTATCCATGCAGCTATTTTACCCCGTCTCAAACATAAAAGCTTGGCGAGAAACCCGGCTTAACACAAATGCTCTTTGCGAGCCCGTTTGCCACACCGTGACTGAGTGGTAAACCTTACGCACGTACTCCTTCTGCAAAGTAGCTTCTCTTTGGGAAGAGCTCCTGAGCTTCTGGGAAGATCGCTTCGCAGGTAGCCACAAAGTAGTCATCAGTCATTGCGGAAATAAAATCAACAACAGTACGATGCACGTCACTCTTCCAGTCATAGGTATGGCCGTACCTAGAAAGGTGCCTGCTTACTGGCTCAATATGATGCTTAAAGATTGCAAGGCTCTGATCGCCAGATTTAAGCGAAGATAATTCGTACTCATACAATTTCTCAAACAGGCGCTTAATGTCTTCAGAGAAATCACCATTGGCTTCTGATGCACCATAAATCTTCTGGTAATTCTCGCGCTTTGCTCGTTTCATCTCTTTAAACGCCTCTTCTGAGAGAGAAATCTGAGACTTGCCAAAGCTGTTCTGAACAATATCTGCAACAAAAGCAGAGGTAGCCCATGCGTTATAGGCGCCACCAAGGCCATCATCAAACGTTTCTTCTGTTGCAGCGCCAGCACGAAGCGCATCCTGTCTATCTTTTCCAACATACGCAATGATGTCCGAGATGCGCATAACGCAACCTTCAAGCGTCATAGGACGCAGGTGTGCAATAGCCTGGGGACCTCTCTCCCAGCAATCTTCTACCACCTTATCAAACTCATCAAAAGTTGAAAGATCGCTCATTTGAAGTATCTGCTGTTCAAACTCGCCGTTGTGGCAAATTACTCCATCAAGTGTCTGCAAAGAAAGGTTTCTTGCATAGAGGCCGTCAAGCACGCGCACGCTCTGTACGTTGTGGAAAAACCAACGTCCCGTTTGCTCGTGATAAATATCATTGAGGAAATACTCCCCTGCATGACCAAAAGGAGTATGTCCCACATCATGACCAAGAGCAATTGCCTCAATCAAATCAAGGTTAAGGCCAAGTGCACGTCCAATATCTTTAGCAACTCTGCAAACAAGCTGTTCATGAAGGCCACGGCGCGTAATATCATCATGTGCACGGAACGAGAAGACCTGTGTTTTGCCGTTTAGCCTGTTATACGCAGGGGTGTGCATAATTTTCTCGACATCTCGCATAAAAGCAGGACGCAAAAGCGATGCCTGATCATGGGTGGAGTCTCGGCGGATGATGTCTTCATTTTTGCACGCGTAAGGACTTAAGGTGCCCTTGGCTATTTGCTCAGCCACAAGAGCCTGAGTTTCTTCAGAAAGTTGCCCGGTCATATGAGGTGCAAAAGGATTAGTGATGTTCATGTGTATCCTCTCTAGATATTTTTCACCTCTAGTGTAGAAGTTTCACCGGACAAAAACTCGTGTTGAATTTTGAGAGAGCTTCTAGGGAGGCTTGACGTCTAAAAAAGACTGTCCTGAACTGGTTGTTTTAAGGCTTCAAACAGATTTTTTGCTAACAGTGCGGCTCCCTTTGAATTTGGATGCACATCGTCAGCAAAATATTTCTTCTCCTGCGGCAATAGTTTTTCTCCAGAAATACACGGCAAACCAAACTTACCGGCAACCTCTTCAATAATTTGAGGAATCTCGGCAAAACAAGAATAAGGGTGTGTGGGATACGTTTCCTCAAAATGAGGGGTAGGAGTTAAAACCACCACGCGAGTATCCGCATACATTTGAGAGATCTGCCAGAGTGAATTTTGAATATCATATGTTACCTGCGACTTTGTGCATTTCTCATAGCGATAATTTGCTCCAAGTGCAACAACCACTAAAGAGGCATCCTCAATGAACGTATACGAGCCAGGCTGAAAAACTTGTCCACCAATTCCCTGGTTAACCACCTCAAGCTTCCTGCGCTTAGCAAGACAGTGCGGCCAAGTTTTATCTGGGCGCTCCACAACAAAACCCTGCGCAATAGAATCCCCAAACACCACCAGCTTTTTCTTAGGCTCATCGGGCGAGAAAAACGTGCCATTGCCACGGAGATTTTTAACGGAAGCGCTCTGCAAACAAGGCAAGTAAACACTCACGTGATGCGTGTCATTAAAACCTGGAAGTCTAGCAAGATCATCCTGAGAGGTTTCTGTTTCTAGATGAATAGAAAGTGTATGTTCGTCCGCATCATCCAGCGAGAAGTTCTTGTAAGGTTTACCGTCAACCGTCACAAATACAGAGCTGAGCTTTTTAAAATACGTGGCTTTAAGTAACTGTAAAACAGACGAGGACCCCTTAGGAAGTTCATCAATTTTTAAATCAAGTGCCACTTCTGAGCTGTCCGTGGTAAAAGCAACTTGAATATCTGAAGTGCACGCTGCCATCTGTTTAAAAAGACCGGGGTGCCAAGAAGAACAAGAGCCAATGACTCTAAGCTGATTGGAAGAGATGCGTAGCGGATGAACCCATCCGTGAGCAAGCTTTTCTGACCATGGTGCACCAAGTAAAAACTTAGATGCTGGAGAACTAATGCTCCACTCCCCAACTTCCATGCGCACCTCCAATCACAAGTTAAATTACTATAGTTATATACTACGAGGTTAATAGACAGTATTACAATCTTTAGCCAACAAGAAACCCTCTTCTATCAACGCAGAAGAGGGTTTGTTCGTATGCATTATATGAAGTTTACTTAATTACTCAGTAGCAGCTACTTCTTCTGAAGTCTGTACCGCACTGGCGTCATTTTTCTTAGCAAGCTTCTTATCAAGCCAACCGGTAAATGCTGGAGCTACAAGTGCAGTAATAACCACTGCGGCTGCTAGCTGAGCGTTTGCGTTTGCAACAACCTGAGCTGTATACGTTGGATCAACAGAAGCAACCGCAGCAGGAGTGGTTGTTGCAGTGCCTGCAATAGTTGCACTGGCAAGACTTGCCTTACCAGAACCACCAAGAAGACGCTCAACAAGCATGGTAAGAATACCGGTAATGATGCACAGAACTGCCAAAAGAATACCTGATGGACCACCAGTAATAAGGTTCTCAACACTCATACCGCAACCAAGCGCAAAACCAACAACGGCAATGCAAGGGTTAATACCAGGAACCAAAAGTCCCCTGATAAATGGGCTAAGGTTGCCAAGAACAACACCAAGGACCAGAGGAAGCAACGTACCAATCAGCGCGGTGGGAGAAATTGCTGCAACGCCTGCTGCGCCTAGAGCAATCATGGTAACTGCAGGACCCGCAACAAGAGACAAAACTGCAGCCGCACCCTGCTCATCAGGAGTTCCATACTCAGCAGTAATACCAATGTACAGAGCAACGTTACAGAAGGTAATACCACCGATGATAGAAAGCGCATTAAGACCAAAGAAGTTATCGTTCATGAATTTGGCAACAAAGAGACCAAAGGCAATAGCAATAGCAAGTTTTGGAATAAGGATGGTTAAACCAGTCTTCAGAACCTTTGGAACAGTCTTCAGATCAATGGAGGCGCCAACAAACAGCAGAACAATACCAACAATCGCAGGGGCGCCCTTAGCAACAGCTGTGGTAAAACTACCAATTTCTAGAACCTGAGGGAAAAAAGAGTGAAGCAGTAGGCCCACAGAAAGCGGATAAAGCATAATATCGCCAGGGAACCTGGGGACGCCAATCTTACGAGTTGTCTTTTGCTGTTCAGCTGCCATTATCAGCTCCTTTGCCCTGGTGGTCAAAAAATAGTTGACCTACTTTATCAGCACAAAGAAGCATTTTTGAAAAGCGCTGTACAAATTAACAATTTAGCTACAAAAGCGAGAAGACCTTACAAGCTGCAGGGTCTTCTCGCGAAATGGGCGTATTGAGTATTGAGGACGACGCGGCGCGTAAAACTGAGAGCTATAACTTAGATTTTGCCGCCCTCGACGACCATAGTATTTGGATCTACCTCGTCGCCGTAAATTGGAGCAAGGGTCTCTTCATAAGCCTTGTGGAAGAAGTTCTCCTCTGCAAGGGGACCAGTAATCTCGTTGTTGATAAACTCCAACAGCGAAGAATTACCCTTGTGGACAGCCGCGGCAATAGTATCGGAATCACCCAGGTCATCAATGCCAACAACAAAGCCAGGGTTAGACTTGACCCATGCGAGCACCTCAGTATTGTCAGTTGAAAACGCATCACCGCGGCCGTCGAGTAGAGCATTATACGCATCAGCATAGCTATCAAATTTGACCAGCTCAACCTTAGGCGCGTTCTTGGTAAACCAGACCTCTGCCGTGGTTCCCTTAGAGACAATAAGCTTCTTTCCATCAAGCTGAGAAACATCAGTAATTGGCGCAGAAGCGGGAGAAACAACACCCAGCTTGATCTTCATGTATGGCAAGGAGAAATCAACCTTCTCTTTACGGTCATCGGTTACCGTAAAGTTTGCCAGCATGATATCAGCCTTATTTGACTGCAAGAAAGGCACACGATTTTGTCCATCCGTGGAAATGTAGTTGATCTTGACGCCCATATCCTTTGCAAGGCGCTCAGCAAAAACAATGTCGTAACCAGCGTAATTGCCGTTTGCATCAACATAACCAAAAGGAGCCTTGTCGCTGAAGACGCCGATATTTACTGTGCCTGCCTTCTTGATGTCATCAAGAGTTCTGAACTTTGAGTCTGTATCAGAAGATCCGCCCTGAGCTCCATCGGAATCCTTTTTCTTGCAAGCAGCCAAAAGAGCTGCAGCAGAAAGTGCGCCTGCACCAAGGAAAGCACGGCGAGAAAGAGAAGCGGAAGTATTTTCAAAGAAGTTCATTTTAAATCCTAACAAGTTGAATCAATTACTACATCATCTACATGCAAAAACACGTTGTTTACTTATGTACACGTTCAAATTCAAAGGTGCGCAAAAACTCTTGTGCCCTTTCTGTTTTAGGTGCCGAGAAAAACTCTTGTGCATCGGACGACTCTTCTACGATGTGTCCCTGATCAATCAAGATGACTCTATCAGCAACTGCTTGAGCAAAACGCATCTCGTGAGTTACCACCAGCATGGTCATTCCCTGCTCTGCCAGCTCCATAACTACCTGCAAAACCTCGTGAACCATCTCGGGATCAAGAGCTGCGGTAATCTCATCCAGCAAAAGAACTTCAGGGTTAGTCATAAGAGCACGAACAATTGCCACGCGCTGCTTTTGGCCGCCAGAAAGTGCTGATGGATAAGCGTCTTTCTTCTCCCACAGTCCTACTCGACGAAGCAGCTCTTCTGCCTGTGCCAAAACCTCATCCTCTGAGCGCTTCTGCACTACCAGAGGAGCCAGAGTTACGTTTTTCAAAACCGTCATGTTGGGGAACAGATCATAGCTTTGAAAAACCATTCCAATGCCTGTTGCAGCGCTTTCCCTCTTCTGACCAGAAATTACCTGATTGTGGAGAAGTACCTCTCCCCCTTGGATGTCTTCCAAGCCAACAATAGCGCGAAGTAGCGTAGACTTACCGCAACCGGAAGGTCCCAACACCACAACTACCTCACCTTTATTGATGGAGAGCGAGATCTTATCAAGCACGGGTTTCTCGCTTGAGGGATATACCTTAGTGAGGTCCTTAACTGCTAAAACGGTGTTACTCATGTGAGGCGCTCCTCTCAAGCCTGCGTGAAAGATACGAAAGTGGGAAGCAGGCAGCAAAATACAGGAAGAAAATAGCTCCGTAAATCCAAAGTGCTCCGTCGGTTGGGAACTTAAAGCGATAAAAATCGGTGATCTGACTTCCAACTCTGAGCAGTTCAACCACGCCAATCAGATTACACAGTGACGTTGTCTTAATCATGCGCGTAATCAGATTAATGGCTGGTGGTAAAAGACGCTTGAAAGCCTGAGGCAGGATGACCTTAAAAAACGTCTGTTGGCGAGAAAGACCAAGTACAAACGCACCGTCATACTGAGATGCTGGAATTGACTCTAATGACCCTCGTACCAGGTCTCCAAGCTCAGCTGCTCCCCAGAAGGTAAAGACCACAATTGAAGCTTCAATACCATCAAAGTTGACATCAAACCATTCAGAAGTACCAAAAAACACCACAAAGAGCAGCACTAGCTGAGGCATAACACGAACAATCTCAAGGTAAACGCGAAGAATTGCACGAACAACCTTGTTGTTGGATGTCATAAAAAGTCCAACGAGAACACCAAGAGGAATAGAAAGCGCCACGGAGATAAGGCCAATATGCACCGTTGTTGCGAGACCTCCAAGAAGGCGCGTTATCACTCCTTCCTGCAGCAAAATGTTATCGACGGGCATAGTCAAGCCTCCTCTCTAGCAAGCTGCCAAGCAAAGAAATAGGAACAAGGATAATCACATAGGCAATTACCAGCATAAAGAGGGCTTCTGTAGTGTCGTACTGCATTCCAATAATATCCTTGGTTACGTACATCAAATCTGCAAGGGCAATGCCGGAAACAACGGAAGATTCCTTGATCAAGAAAATGACGTTAGCAACAAGGCCTGGAATTGCTACAGAAAGTGCCTGTGGAAGAATAACGTGCTGGAGCGCTTGAATCTTGGAGAGACCCAGAACCTGTGCAGACTCAAACTGAATAGCTGCAACTGATTCAAAACCTGCGCGAAGCACCTCTGCCATATAGGAACCGCCAAGAAATGTTAGGCCCACAACAGCAGCTACCTCTGCGTCCATTTTGAGCCCAACTTTAGTCAGACCAAAGTAGATAAGAAACAGCTGAATAAGCAGGGGTGTTCCTCTGGAAAGCTCAACGTAGAGAGCATTGAGCTGGCTCAAAACAGGAATTTTTGTCAGCGAAATCTGAGCACTTATCAAACCAACGATAAGCGAGAAGATAACTCCAAAGAAAGAGATGGTAAGCGTTATTTTTGCAGCTTCTGCATACAGTGGGAGATGTTCCCCTATGAAGCTCCAGTCCATGCGAATAAATCCTCTCGGGATGTGTGAATACTCACACAAGAGTTACAAAATAGCTTTACGCCCGAGTCTATACCAGGAAAATTTTGCTCAGCGACAATTACACCCTGGTCGTATGTGACCCGGGCACCAGACACATCGCGGTGCATGCACAAAGTGCAGTGTATGTCGTAGCCATAATTCGCATGCGTATAATCCTAGCTGCAACTAGGATATTGTCAACTCACAATTGGTAAATTTTTTGATAATGGAAAATTCTTCCACTAAATCATCAACTGACATACGTGCATTAGCAGGGCTTGTAGAGGGTAGTTGACGTGCAGGAATACCGGTTTGTTGCTCGGTATAACGCTTATAAAATTTTGTTGCCGTCCCACCAAGCGTAAAAATAGCGCAGATTGATGAATCTTGAATAAGAGCACCAATGTTGTGCGGAACCGGATTTGCAATAGAAGCATCACTTGCACCCTTAATGTCACAAGCCTTAAGCACGTCACAAAGGGCAAGATGATGTCTTTTACAGAAGTCAATCTTTTCAGGTATGGACTTGAGGGGCTTCTCGCCATAGAGCGCAGCAACTACGCGCCAGAATCTATTCTGAGGGTTGCCAAAGTAAAAACCGATTTCTCGGGACTTGGGACTAGGCATGGATCCCAAAAGCAACACGCGAGAATCAGGGAAAATGATGGGGTCGAGCGTGTTTTCTACATGCGTAAGCACAGTTTTGGCAGCTTCGCCGGCAGGCTGTGACATCTTCGCAGCCACAACTACTCACCTTCTTGCAGCGGCTCAACAAACTCCTGCAAATCATCAAGGCGCAGCACAGTTACTTGGCCGTAGCCGGCTCCACCTGTAGTGCCTGTGTCAATTCCCCACTTATCGCCATCTGACTGGACCCATTGCGCAAGGCCATCAGGAGTGGTGGCACTGCGGTTCAAGTTTTTTGCACCAAAACTTGCTAACAAAGGAGTGGGTGTATGGCCACAAATTACAATAGGATACGCTGCTTCTGACGTGCGGAAATCCGTAGGATATTGCCAGAACTCTTCACGAATCCACAAAAGATCGTTTTCAGACTGCTTACTTAAGTACTGCTCCAAAGAAGCCTTATCCCAGGCGGTTGGCAAGGGAACACCGTTAGACCTTACGCCCGCATGAACCAGAACAAAATCTCTGCCTTGGACCTCAACGGTGGCGTACAAAGGAAGTGCCTGCAACCAGTCAATCAGCTCACCATATTCTTCTTCAGAAAGCGTCTTGAGCTCAGCAAGTGTTGCGTCTCCCCCGTTAATCTGCCACATGAACTGAGCTTCAATATCGGCTTCTGGGTCCAACGCTTGCAGCGCAAGCTGCTCATGATTGCCCATTAAGACCGTACAGTTAGGAAGCTCGCGAATTGTCTTAATAGTGGCAAGCGAGCTAGGACCACGATCAATCATGTCACCAAGACAATAGAACACGTCTGACTCGGTTGGATTAATACGCTCTAGAGCACGCCTAAGCGGCTCCACATGACCGTGAATATCAGAAAAAACGTACGTTGCCACAAAAACCTATTCTGTCGAACCTTCATCTGCAAGCGTCTGACCATCAAAGTTCAGATTTTGCGTAAGCTCTTTTGCAGTATCAAGATTAAAGTCTGGCGAGAAGAAAACGTCAAGTGCATAAGGCACATTTGCCAGCGCATGGTCATACAAATCCCAGAAGCTCTCTTTGCGCACCTCTCCCGTAAAAGGATCAGTCCACTCATTTCCTGCTCTGTTATCAAAGTCAGAATCGGAGGATTCCCTTGCCCCGTGAGAGAGCGCCTCAATCAAAGAAAACCTGTTTGTACCAAAAGTACGCTCAAGATGACCAAGTAGCTTTCTCTTCTTGCCTGTCGGCGAATACGCTAGATGCTGGATAATCCTAAAATCAACAGCAGCTGACGAGAAAATCCTGGTATCGGTAGGTTTTTCATACGTCCATAGCAACGCAAAGAAAAACACCCTATCCAAAACGTAAAGCGTATGCAGCGATGCCTTCAAAACCTCGCTATAAGGCCTATAGGTAGCTACCGTTTTACCAAGGTGAGCGTAAAGAATTGCTTCATCAAGGTCCTTCTCGATTTCTGCATGTACTTGATTTTTAGCAGATTCATCCAAGCCCTCTACGCCTTGAGAGATAAGCATGTTTTGCCAGTAATAGACAAAGGGATGAGCAGTGGAATCAAGCATATAGTGGCAGAGAAATCCCGCAATATAGGCGCGAGCAACCGCAACGTCTTTAAGTGGCAGAGGTGCAATTGCGTCTCGCATAGAAAGAAGAAGTTCAGGCGTTTTTTCTTTATGCATGATCGACGCATATTTAGCATAGCGATGCAGCAGCGGGTCTGCTGCTAAATAAAACAACGGATCTGGACCTTGGTTGCCTAACAGAAAAGCTTCTCGCTCTTCCATCGTAGAAAAACCAAGTTTGCCTGCAGCTATATCAAAGGCATCCTTGCCAAAGAAGTCATGAGTCAAAATTGCGGGCATGTCCATTCCTTTCAGATTGCTACCATCCATTTTACCCAGCAATGGCTCAGTGCGTTAGAGAGAATATAAGACAGCATGTAGTCACTATTGTGAATAAGTTGCCTCTAAGCTCTCTTCAGCTACCGTCTGCCGATTAATACGCCTTACCCCCTGTAGTAATACTTAAATATTTGATATCTTTAAACATACTTGGGGGAGATATTTTCTGTCTGAGCCATCTAGCTTGTATTGCGACTACAAGTTGGGAAAGTAAGGATCTAAGGAGTGAGGCATTCCTTACGGCACAGTAAAGAAAAACCTGCAAAGACAGAGAATATCTAATTGAGGGGAGCAATCATGGCATGCTGCTATGAGAAGCTTATCTCTGCAGGTAACAAGAGTCTCTGCAGAGTCAAAACATCACGTTCTTCTGACATAAAGAAGCGTGAGTAACATGAATACGGCAAGAAAAATCAAACTCTATAGGATGCTTACGGCCCTTGCCTATGGCGACGCCTATGGCATGCCAACAGAGATGATGTCACCACACCAAATTGATTTTGCATTTCCTGATGGAGTTCAAAGTCTTTCAAATCCACCTAAAAATGACTTTTTTGGAAGACCTTTTACCGCAGGTCAAACTACAGATGACACCGCAAACGCAATCATTTTGACTAAAAACATCATTGATAACCAGGGAGTTTTTAACCAATCCCGCTACTTTGATGCGCTAGAAAATTATGTGGCAACAGAGCCAAACGCTGCCCAGGTAGTTGGCCCTTCTACAAGAGCTGCGTTAGCCAATCGACTTTCTGGCCACTCGCTTAAAACATGCGGTCGCCTTGGAACCACTAACGGATGCGCCATGAAATGTGCGCCAATGGCTTCAATTGTTAGTTGGAAAGACAAACATGCGCTCATTAACAGTGTTACTGAACTTGCGCTTCCCACGCACGGAACCAACGTAGCTATCATGGGTGCAGCAATGATTGTTGCCGCCATAAGCAGAGGTCTTTCTGAAAACTCGTTTACGGTAGAGGACGCTCTTGAAACTGCTTTAAGTTACGGACACCGAGCTCTCTACACAAAAATTGGTACACAAATGCCTATGCCTAGCATGTACCAAAAGTGCATCATGGCGCTGGAGTTTTGCGAGGGTGCCAAAAACCTTGAGGCTCCCCTAGCAGCATCAAGAGACATCTACGACTACTGTGGCTGTGGTTACGAAACCATAGAGACCATCCCTGCAGTTCTTGCAGTGGTAAAGCTTTCTCAGGGTAAAGTCTCTAAAGCAGCGAGAATAGCCGCGGAGATGGGTGGAGACACGGACACCATTGGGTCTATTGCCTGCGCTATTTGCTCACAGATTCACTATGACGTTTTGCCTGATGAAGTACGCCTACTAGAGCGCGTCAATGGATACCAGTTTGAAAAACTTGCGAACGATTTGGAAAACGCCACTTCCCTACCGTATGATGTAGCTATCTAGTTTGCGCTCTTTGCGCCATAGCATACGTTTCTTGTAGGAGGCGCCATGAGCTCCTGTGCTCTTATCGATTTGCATGTTCATCTTGATGGATCAATCCCACTTCCTGCCGCAGCTCAACTTGCAGCAGAAGCGGGACTTGATTTCTCTTTGGCTGAACTTCAAGAAAAGATGCAAGTCCCAGCTCATTGCCAGGATCTTAACCAGTATCTTGCTACATTTGAGCTGCCGCTCAAGCTTATGCAGTCAGCACAGGGCATTCGTACGGTTGCAAAGGCATTTCACGAGCAACTTGACGCAGAGGACATTCTCTATGCTGAACCTCGCTTTGCACCAGGAAGTCTTACTGCAGGAGGTCTTTCTCAGCAAGAAGTTCTTGAGGCTGCTCTTGCTGGTAGAGCTGACTTCTATGCAGAGCATCCACAGTCAGCGCTCCACACGGCTTACCTTATTTGCGCTATGCGTGGCACAGGTAAAGAGCTTAAGCACAAAAATGAAGAGTCAATTGATCTGGCTGCAGCGTATCTTGGGAATGGCGTTGTAGCTGCAGACTTAGCAGGAGCAGAAGCACTCTTTGCCACAGAGAATTTCTCGTCACTTTTTACTGAAGCACAAAGAAAAGACGTTCCTTTTACTATCCACGCGGGAGAAGCAGCTGGCCCAGAAAGCATCAAGGCTGCACTTCGACTTGGCGCACAACGCATTGGCCACGGTGTTCGCTCTTTGGAGGACGCAGGCGTTATCCAGGACCTCAAGGCTGCAAATGTTGCGCTTGAGATTTGCCCTACCAGCAACCTTCAAACGCGCATCTTTGAGTCAATAGAGCGCTTCCCTCTTGAGCAACTGCTTGATGCTGGCCTGATGGTCACTATCAACACGGACAACATGACTGTCTCCAACACTACCCTCTTGCGCGAGTTTGAGCTTTTGCAGCAGCACTGCGGTCTAGACAAAAATACCGCACGTGAGCTTGCCGAAAATGCTGCACGTGCGGTATTTAGTGATTCTAGCGAGAAAGATCGTCTACTTGCCCACCTTAGGCAATAGTAGCCTCATATCCTGCCTGAACAACAGCATCAGCCAATGTACTGTCAGCTACATCAGAAGATAGCTCAACTACAGCGCTCTTCTCGTCAAGTGAAACGGTTGCCTTAGAGACGCCCTCGACAGCCTCAAGAGCCTGTGTGACGTGTGCAACACAGTGCTGGCAAGTCATGCCCTCTACGTTTAGTTTCTTCTCCATATAAGATTCCTCCTTCTGTGACGCGGATGCGTCGTTTATGGACTTAGGTTGAACGTCAATGACTGGTTTTGTGTCATGAGCGTCTTGGCGAGTTGCTGAGCTGGTATTCTTTGGCTTCCAGGTACGCAGGCGCAGTGCATTGCATACAACAAAGACTGACGAGAAGCCCATGGCGGCTGCACCAATCATAGGATTCAGCGAAATGCCAAATGGATACAACAGGCCCATAGCAATAGGGATACAAATGGTGTTATAGAACAGAGCCCAGAACAGGTTTTCTTTAATGTTGGTCATGGTGGCGCGAGAAAGCTCAATTGAGGTAGCAACATCAGCTGGATCAGATTTCATCAAAACAATGTCAGCAGACTCAATAGCAACATCAGTACCTGCACCGATTGCAATTCCCACGTTTGCTCGCGCAAGTGCTGGAGCATCGTTGATGCCATCGCCTACCATGACAACGTTTTCTCCAGCATCCTGGAACTGCCTAATGTAAGACTCTTTTTGGCTTGGCAAGACGTCAGAAATGACCTGGTCAACGCCAAGTTCCTTACCAATGACGTTTGCCGTTGTTGCCTGATCTCCAGTAAGCATGACAGACTTAACGCCCATAGTACGAAGACGAGCAATGGTAGATGCGCTAGTTTGCTTAACCTTGTCGGCTACAGCAATGACACCAAGAAGTTTACCCTCAAGTGCAAAGTACAGCGGTGTTTTTGCCTGTTCAGCTAGCTGCTGAGCCTGGGAAGTCAGCTCTTGTGTGCTGATGCCCTCCTGCTCCATAAGACGAGCGTTTCCTGCCACAAGGCGTTTCTCGCCAACCTTTGCCGTAAGGCCACCACCAGCAACCTGTGAGAACTCCTGTATGTCAACAAAGCTACCTGCAGACTCTCCAAGCTTCTCTTGAGCGTACGTAACAATTGCTTGCGCAAGTGGATGTTCGCTCTTTTGCTCAAGCGCATATGCATACTCAAGGAGCTGGTGCTCGGAAGTTCCACCTGCACAAAGTACGTCAGTTACGCTCGGCTTGCCCTCAGTGAGCGTTCCGGTCTTATCAAGAACAACCACGGTTGCTCGGACTGCGCCCTCAAGCGCCTCGGCAGACTTGACCAAAATACCATTTGAAGCACCTTGGCCGGTGCCTACCATGATGGCGGTAGGTGTTGCCAGGCCAAGTGCACAAGGGCAGGAAATAACCAGAACAGCAACAGCGTGCGAAAGAGCAACCGCAAAGTTACCAGGAGCTACAAAGACAAACCATGCAGCAAACGTTACCAATGCAATTCCAATGACAACAGGTACAAAGATGCCAGCAATGCTGTCAGCAAGACGCTCAATAGGCGCTTTGGAGCTTGTCGCCTCATCAACCAGGCGGATAATACCTGCAAGCGTAGTGTCATCGCCAACAGCGGTGGCACGCATCTTAAACCAGCCACCGGTAGATACCGTTGCGCCGGTCACGGAATCGCCAACGGTCTTACTTACAGGAACGGGCTCTCCGGTAATCGCGGACTCATCGACAGATCCTTCTCCTTCGATGACTTGGCCATCAACAGGAATCGACTGACCTGCCCTTACCACAAGAACGTCTCCCACTACAACGGTCTCTGCAGGAACTTCCTGTTCAGCACCGTCTTTGACGAGAATAGCCGTCTTTGGAGCAAGGTTCATAAGTGCGCTAATTGCACCTGTGGTATGACCCTTTGCGCGCGCCTCAAAGAACTTGCCCAGGGAAATCAGAGCAAGAATCACACCTGCGGTCTCAAAGTACATGCCGTGCATTGCTTGGTGAGCTGCAGCAATATCTCCTGCAATAAAAGCATTTGCCATCTGGTACAGGCTAACAACACTGTAAGCAAACGACGCTGCTGAACCCAGCGCAATGAGCGAATCCATATTAGGCGAGCCATGTAAAAACGCGCGGAATCCGCCAATAAAATAGTGACGACAAATAAAGAGAATAGGAATGCAAAGCAAAAGCTCAGTAAGAGCCAAGTTCATCATGCCATTCATTCCAGAAACAGCAGATGGAACAGGTGCTCCTATCATATCACCCATAGCAAGATAGAGCAGTGGAATGGCAAACGCCATTGAGGAAATAAACTCGACTCTCTTCTGCTTTACCGCCTTTTCTGAAGCATCGGTAGCATCTGCCTTAGTAGTTGCAGCAGAATCTTTTTTGTCGCTACGAGGTGTTGCCTCATAGCCTGCTTTGCTTACTGCGTCAGAAATCTGCTTGAGGGTATCTGGATTACCGTCGTAATCAACTTCCATAGAATTCTTAAGCAGATTAACGCGAGCCTCAGAGACACCAGAAACAGAGTTTGCCGCCTTCTCTACGTGCGCAGAACAACTTGCACACGTCATTCCTTGTACATCAAAAACTTTCTGATCCATAACGCCACCTTACATAAAACGCTTAAAGAGGTCCATGACCTCATCAATAACTTCTGTATCACCCGACTGGATGCGGTCAACTACGCAAGACTCCAGGTGATCCTGCATTACTTCTCTTGAGATGGCCTTAACCGCAGACTCAACTGCTGCAAGCTGAATAAGGACGTCTCCGCAATAACGATCCTCGTCAATCATTGTTTTAATGCCATTTAACTGGCCGATTGCACGGTTAATACGACGAGAAACCCCGCTTTTAAGTTCGCTTGAGCGAGGGGTTGTCTTGTGATCACAATGACAGCATGTCTTTTGTGGTTGGCCGTTTTTCTGAGCCATCTCTCCTCCTTTCCATACCCTAAGGGGGTATTAGTTTCTGTAAACAGTATACCCCCATAAGGTATTTTTATGCAACAAAAAAACAGCGACCGAAGCCGCTGTTTTTATCTGCCCATGATTCCCATAAAACCTCCTTCAAATACCCTTATGGTTTATTAATATCCGAAGGAAATTACCCCTTATGGGTATCTTTATACAGTATTTACAAATGCATTCCCTCTATTTGACCAGTAATTCTCTGTCTGTTGTTGCAAAAAGAGATGAAAGCAAGCGTTATCAATATCCATAGAAGTTCTAAGAACAACGCATAACCACACAATAGAAACGCATCACTTGTATTAAAACTCAAAAATAATCCGACACTTTCAACAATCCATGAAATCGGAATGCACTTGCAGATAGAAATCAAAGGGTTTGGAAATAAATAAAGTGGTATAACAGCTCCAGAAAGTATGGGGATACTTATTGATAATAAGTTTAGTACAGCAAATCCATCAGTTAACAATAAACCAATTACTGAAGAAAATACTCCAAATATAGCACCACCAAGAGAAGCAAGAATAAGGGATATGCATAAAGGAACAAGTAGGGCCAGAACATCAGCTGCTGCAATATAAAGAACAATAACTGAGGTTATAAGAGAACTCATAAAACAAATAACAGTAATTGTTATGTATCTAATTAAAAAGAATACCATTGCACGGTTTTGAGAAATTAAATACATAAAAATTGTTTTAGCAAATCGATCTTGAACAATAATATTGGCCGAACATTGCATTGCAGAAAGCCATGCTGATAAAGTTAAAATTCCTACAAGCAGTGACATACTTGAAGCAGAAAGCTGCATACCAAACAGAATAAAGTATAGATATGAAAAAATAGGTTCAATAAAAAATTGGATGCAAAAAGCTAAAATAGAGCCGTAGCTGGATAAAGAAGTCAATGATATACAAATTGCAGGATAGATATATGAAGTAATTTTTTTCATAATTATGAACAATCTCCATCCTTGCGAAGATTTGAAAATGCTAATTGAATTAGAAACCGTCCTAAAAAAACATATGCAATCGAAAGAATCAAACAAACAACCGAATACAAGAAAAAATCTTGGACAGTAGCTGAGGTAATTAACTTTACTGCTGGAGTCAAAGGATGTAAGTATGCGATTATACGCATTGGTAATGGAAAGTTTTCTATTGGTAAAACTATACCAGACCCTATCCATATACCAGTTAAAATAAGGCCTTCAAATGATGAAGCATTTTTTGTTAAAACATATAAAGAAGACAAAACCAAAGATGAAGAGGCGCATGCAACCGTTGAAAAAAATAGTGCCAATATCTCATTTATAGAAAGAATAATAGGAACATCAAAAAATAAGCTAAGAAGAATAGAGCACGGTACTCCAAGAACTAAACCTAATGTAGTTGCAGAAAAAATAATTGGATAAAAAATATTAGCAATTCCCTTCGGACTTATAAACAAATAATCCAAAGTTCCCTGATAACGCTGATATCCAATAATACCTGTTGAGAGAATTGTAGAAGCCCATATAGTTGCGATAGATGAATAAACCCAAAATGAATGATTACTAGACCCCTGAATCATTGAAAAAATCTTAAACAAAGAGAAGCTAAAGCATGATCCAAGAACACTTATTAAAAAGAATGGAGTCGTTAAAAACATACTCGTATGAAAGCGTAACATCTGCAATTCTGAGCGCATATCAAAAATTGAATTAACACTATCTTTCATTATCTTTACCCATTACAGCAAGGTACACCTCTTCGAGTGAGGCACGTCTTTCATTGACTTTCTTCCAACCAAAATCATCAACACATAAATCAAAAACCATTTTCTTATTTCCCGAAACATCCACATAAATTGAATCAAACTTCTCAAGAACTTCAACTGATGCAATTCCAGAACATTCCTTTAAAATTTTAATTTTAGATTCATCAAGACAATCAGTTATAAACGTATATACGCCCTCTATTTTTACTTTCTGTCTCAACTCCTCTAAGCTGCCCAGAAAAATACACTTTCCTTTTTTGAGAACAAGCACGCGATCAGCTAATAATTCAACCTCTCTCATGCTATGAGACGTAAGTAAAATACCACTAGGGATATGACGTAACTCAGCGATAAGCCGCCTGACATCTGCCGCATTATTTGGATCTAAACCAGATGTTGGCTCATCAAGAAGAATTAAACTATGAGCTGAAATTAAAGCTCTTGCAAGATGAAGCCTTTGTCTCATTCCCCTAGAAAAAGTTGATACATTTTGATTTGAAAATTCAACTAAATGTACTTGTTGAAGAGCGTTTTTAATTCTTGATTCTTGCTCATCAAAAGGAACACCACTCACTTGCGCAAAATATCTTAAGTTATTAATAGCAGTAGTGTGAAGATAAAACCCATTTTCTCCACCAAGAACTAAAGAAATATTCTTACAAGCTTTGCGAGGACATTTAAGGACATCTACACCACATGCTTCCACTTCTCCACAATCTGGGAGCAAAAGTGATGAAGCAATTTTTACTAAAGTAGTCTTTCCAGCGCCATTCGGTCCGAGTACACAAACTATTTCCCCTAAATGAACAGAAAACGACACATTATCTAAAACTATACGTTTCCCTTCTTTCATCCTGTATGATCTACTCACCTTTTTTACATTCAGAGGAAGCAAAGTATCATGGTCAAGATTTGATTCCCGCTGGATCATTTTTCATCTCCTCTCGGACCGTACTAAATATATATTCTTCTTTAATGTATCTTGAACAACTTATCAATTATCGAAAAAATTACTTACTTCTCATCCTCGTCTTCATTATTTACCACGCCACTAATCCCCAACGTTTTCTGAGCCTCATCGAGATTTTCTAATGCGGTAACAGTTCTCAATTTTCTACTCATAACATTTGTTCTTGTAGTCAAAATGGTATCCAGTGCTTTTTCTGCTTTTTGAACTTGTGATCGAGCCTTTTCTAGCTGAGTCTGATACGTCTCAAACTCTGTCTTAACCGCAGAGAGTACCTTTTGAATCTCGTCGGCATGCTTCTGAATAGCAACAGATTGAAATCCCATTTGAAGACTGTTAAGAAGTGCGGCCATGGTGGAAGGTCCACACACATTAACGCGATACTCTCTCTGTAGCTGCTCAAGCAGTCCCGTCTGACTGACTACCTCTGCATAAAGTCCTTCAAAAGGAAGGAACAAAATAGCAAAGTTAGTTGTCTCTGGTGGGGCAATATACTTTGTAGAGATATCTTTTGCCTCTGCCTTAATTCGAGTCTCTAGACCCTTTTTAGCAGCAGCAATAGCCTCTTCATTTCCTGCGTTAATTGCATCTACTAGGTGCTCGTACGTATCTCCTGGGAACTTAGAATCAATAGGAAGCCAGACAGTCTCCCCTGACTCTCCAGGCAACTTAACAGCAAACTCCACGCGCTCAGTAGAGCCAGAAACAGTAGCTACATTCTCTTCATACTGTTCTGGAGAAAGAATGTCTCTTAGAATTGCGCCAAGCTGAATTTCTCCAACAATTCCGCGAGTCTTAACGCCAGAAAGAACTTTCTTTAAGTCTCCAACACCTTCTGCAAGGCCGCGCATTTCTCCCAAGCCTTGATGAACTTGCTCAAGTTGCGTAGATACGCGCTGAAACGATTGGGTCATACGCTCATCAAGCGTTTTCTGGAGTTTCTCGTCAACGGTCTGACGCATGAGTTCAAGTTTTGTTTCATTCTCTTTACGCATATCACTGAGCTGTTTGTCAACAGTCTCTCTAACCTTACCAAGCTGCTCAGTTGAAGCCTGGGAAGTAGCTTTCATGTTGTCATCCACACGACGCTGAAAAGCATCAAAGCGAGCATCAAGCTGAGCAATGCGCTGATCAGTCTGCTTTGTCTGATTTTGCAGTGTTGAGGTGAGCTTTTGATCAACTACCTCTCTTACCTTCTCAAGCTTTGTATCCATAAGCTCTTGCATTTTTGCCATGTTATCCGTAACACGACGATCCAACTCTTGGGAGCTTCTTGTAAGCTCTGCAGATGATGTTTGACTTTGCTCTTGCAGCGTCTTTACTTGCGAAAGCTTAGAGGAAAGTGTGACAAGGCTCACGATAAGCACAATGACAACTACAGCCAAAACTAACAGCACAAGCAAATCCACAAGACTCCCCTAACTCATAGCAGAACAAACAAACGCAAATACAGCAAACGCAATCTGAGTGTTAACCAAAAATCCCGTAGATTACCTGAGCAATGCTGTTAGTAACGCTCTCAACAAAGTTCACAAATGGATTATCGGAATCAACGTCTTTATCTCCATAAGGATTAGTGAAGTAATCCCAGAATTCTTCCCAATAGTTTTGCTGACGATAATACCTATAGGAATCATCATCTTCAGTACGATCCTGCTTATCATCAGTATCGTTATTTGTTTCGTTCTTGCTGTTCTTTTCTTTCTCTTTCTTAGTAGAAAGCGTCTCATCAGAA
This sequence comes from uncultured Atopobium sp., assembly GCA_963544885.1. Taxonomy (GTDB): domain Bacteria; phylum Actinomycetota; class Coriobacteriia; order Coriobacteriales; family Atopobiaceae; genus Lancefieldella. The sequence goes on from CAUUHE010000002.1 coordinate 77,801, forward strand.
CCAAGCGTGACGTTGATGGTAAGGCGGTCTTCTCCACGCATGATTTCTACAGGAACGGTCTCTCCAATCTTGTGAGAGCGAACGGCAATAATAGCTGCATCAGCAGAAACTACGCGCTCTCCACCAATAGAGACAATAACATCACCCTTTTTAATACCAGCACCCTCTGCAGGACTATCATCAAGAAGGCCTGCTACATACGCACCGTAATCTACCGAGAGATCATTGCGCTTTGCAAATCGAGGAGTAACGGTCTGCATAGAAAGACCAATATAGGCATGCTTAACTTGCTGGCCAGAAAGAATCTGATTTGCAATATCAATGGCATAGTTAGAAGGAATTGCAAAGCCAATACCCGCAAATGACTTGGTATCTGACGAGAACAACGTACAAATACCCACAAGCTGACCATTAGAGTCAACCAGAGCGCCGCCAGAATTACCTGGGTTAATAGCTGCATCAACCTGGATGAGGTTTGCATAAATAGTGGTTTCTCCACCCTCTGTCTCAAGCATATCTCCACGAAAAAGAGCAGACACGATACCTGCAGAAACAGAGTGATCAAGACCAAATGGACTACCAACACTCATAACCCAACTACCAGGAGCCAAGTTATCGGAATTACCAATCTCAATTGGAGTAAGGCTATCCCCTTTAAGATCTGCATGAAGAACGGCCAGGTCAGAGGTTGGATCTGTACCAACAACAGTACACTCATACTCTTTATCATTAACGGAGATAGAGAACGTATCCATACCCTCAATGACGTGGTAATTGGTAAGAATGTCTCCATTTGTGTTCAATACAACGCCAGAACCGGTTGAGCCTGATGAATCACTGGTAGCCTTAACGGACACAACCGAAGGCAAAACCTTAGAAGCTACCGTTTCTGCCGTCTTAGTATCAGTTGGTTCTGCAGCAGGACGAGACGTCGCTGCTTGAGAAATAGTTGCCTGACCAGATACTGCAGGAAGCTTAGAAATTCCCTCTCCCAAAGCAATGGTAGGAACACAAGCAACGGCAAAAGCAATTGCACAAGCTGTTCTTTTTACACTTGAGCTTTTGAACATAGATATAAATCCAGTCTGCTTAACTGGCGAGAAACGCTTATAAACAGCGGAATCTGTGGTTAAACCATGTGCTTGGTTCTCCATAGACATCCTCCTTAACATCACTTTGATGCAAACAGCTAACGCAAATAATTCTGCGCTAAACACCAATTTTTCAATATGTGTATTCTACCCGTTATACCGGACAAAAATTCGTTTCTCATTATGAGAAAGACGTGCGGGAGTCCTGCTCGTAAGAAAGAAGTTTGCAGATCCCATTAAACGCAGTTTGTACCTGCTATTATGCTCTAAACAGATAGCCTACTCCACGTACCGTCTCAAGATGAGCAGCTGCCTGAGGACCAATCTTAGAGCGAACACGCCTTACGTGAACGTCAACTGTTCTGGTACCGCCGCAATACTCAAAGCCCCAAACGCGCTGCAACAACGCCTCACGCGAGTATGCGCGAGATGGATGAGTTGCCAAAAACGACAGCAGCAGATACTCCATATACGTAAGATCAACGGGAGATTCGTCAATGTAAACCTGGTATGTTGCCAGGTTAATCTTTATATTGTCAACAATAACCAAGTCTCTAGAAGTGCTCTCGGTGCCTGGCCACAAAAGCAGTGAGCACCTCAAGCTAAACTCCTGGATAGTTGCTGTTGACAAAATAAAATCGCTCTTACCCTGAACAGGTAGAACAAATTTAGAAAGATTATCAAGGTCAGCTACAAACAGGCGAGCAATTCCACCATTTTGCGCAGAATAATTCTCAACGGTGCTAATAACATCTTGAGAAAGTTCTTTTTGATCAAGAATAATCAGGTCAAAGGTATGACCAGAAGCCGCAGCCTGAGAAAATGAGGCTGCATTTGCAAGAGCAATAGACACATCAATGACATGCGAAAGTTCACGCATACGTTCATGTAAGCGTGTCGTTGCAGATACAAGAAGAATATTCTTGTGATGCATCGATTCCCCCTAGGATAAGCTTAATCTTATAAAGCATACCACAAGCTGCGAATAAAGAGCAGATATACCTCATTATCTGCAATTAGGGCGAGAAGATCTTCTCGCCCTAAATTATTTTTTACGGTATGCGCATTAATTATAAAAAGTATCGGTTTTATGCAATGGCACCAATAAATTCCGCTGTTCGTGGGTTCTGTGGATTGTTGAAAATAACATCAGGGGTTCCCTGCTCAACTACCACTCCCCCTTCCATAAAGACCACGCGATCTGCCACGTCTTTTGCAAAGCCCATCTCGTGCGTTACCACAATCATGGTCATGCCAGAGTTCTTTGCCAAGTCACGCATGACGTCCAAAACACCACGGACAAGCTCGGGATCAAGCGCTGAGGTTGGCTCGTCAAAAAGAAGTACATTTGGATGCATTGCCACAGCGCGCGCAATAGCCACTCGTTGCTGCTGTCCACCGGAAAGTGCGCCAGGCTTGAAGTCTGCTCTATCGGCAAGGCCAACAGCCTCAAGCTGCTTGAGAGCCTCCGCCTCTGCCTCTTCTTTTGACTTTCCTAGAACCTTAATCTGACCAATCATTACGTTCTCTTTGACCGTTAAATGACCAAACAAATTGAACTGCTGAAAGACCATTCCCACATCTCTACGAAGGGCGTTGACCTCTGCTTCATTTGTGCCCGTAATCTCTTGATCTTCAATAAGAATATGGCCTGCAGAAGGAGTCTCCAGCAGATTGATACAGCGCAGCATGGTGGACTTGCCAGAGCCCGAAGGGCCAAGCACAACCACAACTTCGCCTGGCCAAACAGTCAGGTTCACGTCATTCAAAACAGGCGTGGTACCAAATGACTTATTAAGGTGCTCAATACGAACAATAGGATGCTCGCCTGCCTCAAAAGCGTGGTTAGTAAGAGGCTTATCGCGCTTGTATGCCTCTTGTGCAGCAACTTCAGCATCCAAAGCAGAATGTTCTGTGTTTGATTTCTTTTTAAAAGAAAAGAACGACATTAGTTTTCCTCCTTGGAAAAAGCTTGGGTCTTACTAGCTGCAGTGTTTGCTGTGGTGCTTGCTGTAGCGCTTACGGTTTTACCTGTTTCTGACTGCTCCATGTGTTTCTCGATACTGCCAACTACCTTAATAAGTGGCAGCGTAATTGCCAAATAGAACAGAGCTGCTGTCATGTAGGGCGTCATGTTTCCCGTTGAGGTGGTGAGGTTTTTAGCAAACATCATCAACTCCATAACACCTACAGAAGAAAGCAGCGAGGTATCTTTGTAGGACGTAATAAAGTCGCTGGTAAGAGGCGGAATAACACGGCGGATAGTTTGAGGAATGATGATAAACGTCATGGTCTGGAAACGATTCATACCAAGAGAGCTTGCTGCCTCATACTGACCCTGCGGAATTGATTGAATGCCCGCGCGGAAGATCTCTGAAAGATACGCAGAAGAGTTAATAGCAACCACAATAAAGCCAAGCAGATTGGTGTCCAGATTGATATTTAACATAGGAAGACCAAAGAACAGAATATAAATCTGCAGGAAAAATGGGGTTCCGCGCAACAGATTGATGTATACCACTGCAAGCGCGCGCAGGAGCGGGTTTTTGGAGATCTTAAGCAGGGCAAAGCCCATTCCCAGCACAATAGCCACAGGATAAGCGCAAATTACAATTGCCAGACAAACCAGCCATCCAGGGAACAGCATTACAACGGAAGAAACAATCAGCTGAGGCTTTAAGAACATGCCCAAGAAGTGATTGGAGTTCCATGCTTCAACCCAAGGCTGAGCGTCAAGCCAATTCACTAGAGCCTGAACAGGCGTATTAGAAATAATGTTGATTTGCGGAGAAGAGGCAAGCTTTTGAGTCCCTTGCTCAGTGTTATATGTTCCCTCAACAGTGTACGAACCGCCGTCAGCAGGAAACTTTATACCGGAAATCTCTACACGAATCAGCTTTTGAGCATCTACCGGTGTCGCAAAAGAAATCACAACCTGCGTTCCCTGGACGCTTGCCGTTGCCTCGATCTTCTCGCGCGTAAGTCCTGAAAGAACGGTCACCTTAGTAGTTGCGCTCTGCAAATCAGAGCCCTCTGGGAGCTGTAAGGTCAGCTGGGATACCTGCTCGTCCTCAACTGTTCCCTCCCAGGTTAAACGAGTCTCTTTACCACCAATAACGCCATTGCCTTCTGTCTGGTTTGACTTAGCTGTTGCCTTATTTGTAGTAAGCGCAAAAGCACTCTGAACAGAAAACGCGCTCAAGGACACAAAGAATAATCCGCTTAAAAGCAGAGTAGCGAGAAACGCCACAAGCAGTGCGGAGCACGCGTGATTGTGCGAGCGCTTTGGCTCAGCCGAATCATGAGCTAGACTCTGGGGCGCAGATTCAGCCTTGAAACTCGCAGATGACATGCACAAGGACAGTTGCTGTCCTGACATAGTTTTGTGCAAAAGTGCAATCACGTGAAACTCCTTTAGAGCTTGAGGTGCCTAAACGCTGATACTAAAAACAGAGCAGTGCTTGAAGCCAAATCTGACTTCAAGCACTTTTTGCTGAGCTGGTAAAACTAGATGTTAGAGCCAAACCATTTGGTCTTAAGGGCAGTCATGGTTCCGTCTTTCTCCATGTCTGCAAGCACCTTATTGATAGCCTCGGTCAGCGCAGGATTGTCCTTGGAAACAGCAATGCCATACTGCTCACCTGTTGGAATCTCTTTTGCAATAGTCAGATCAGAGTATGAAGTGCTAATCAGATTGGAAGCAACAGGCAGGTCAATGACCATTGCGTCATACAGGCCGGTCTGAACTCCCGCCATTGCTGCAGCAACGTCGTCTACAGAAACAATAGTAGCGTTTGGAAGGTTCTCCTTAGCCCAATCCTCGCCAGAGGTGCCTGTCTGAACAACAACCTTCTTAGAAGCGTCGTTGAGCGACTGCTCGGTCTCGGTGCTGCCAGACTTAACAACCAGGGACTGATTGGAGTCGAGGTAAGAAGTAGTGAAGTCTACCTCCTGAGAGCGCTCGTCAGTGATGGTAATACCTGCGATAGCAACGTCTGCTTTGCCACCCTGCTTAATAGTTGGAACAAGAGTGTCAAACTTCTGGTTTGGCAAATATGTAACCTCGAGGTTAAGCCTCTTTGCAATCTCAGTAATAAGATCAACGTCAAAACCAACAGGAGTAGTTGAGTTGCCCTCAAAGTACTCAAATGGTTGGAAACCAAGCTCTGCAACAACAGTCAGATGACCCTTAGTTACCAGCGTATAGCCAGACTCTGACTGTGATGTGGCGCTTGACTGAGCATTTTCTTGCTTAGAAGGCGAACAAGCCATAAGACCCATCAGTGCACATGCCATAAAAACAGCAGCTACGCCTTTTAGAGCATTCTTTTTAACGGTAGTAACCAGTGACGATTTCATATTTGCCTCTTCCTGAATAAATCTGAGCTGAAATTCATTGGAATGAATTATAGGAAGCAAATATGAAAAATCTACTTATAATTTTATCCACTATTCTCGTTTTTATTGCATAAAAATGGCGAGAAGAACAACTTCTTTGTATAAATGACTATTATTTAGTCATTCTATCCAATAAAGACCAGGTAAAAGTAATTTTTTCAGTTCATAAAACGGTAACAATTTGAAAAAGAAAGCAGTATTCTTCGAGCGTAAGAAGGGTTTCTCGTCAAAAAACCCTGCTCTGAATAATTCAGAGCAGGGTTCAAAGATACATATAACTGCAAGAGGAATAGTTGCTTAGCAACCTGCGTAGTACTTCTGAGTATCCCAATCAGTAACGGTGAGACAGAACTCACGCCACTCCTCTGCCTTGCGCTCGCACAGATAGGTAAAAATGTGCTCGCCAAGAACATCTTTAAGAAGCTCTGACTGCTTAAAGCGCTCAAGCGCTTCTCCAAGATTAGTTGGGAGCTTCTCGCCATAATCGGCAGGATTTCCGCCCACAAACTCTTCAGGAAGCGAGAGACCTTCTTCAATGCCCTTGAGACCGGCCATAAGCGTAACGGCGTTGGCCAAATAAGGATTAGCGGTTGGATCAGGGATACGCAGCTCAGCACGGGTGGCAACGTGCTTGCCTGGCTTGTGCGTAGGAATACGAACCATAGCAGAGCGGTTTTTGCGGCCCCATGTTGCATATGCTGGGATAGAATCACGGTCAAAGCGCTTATAAGAGTTAACCGTTGGGTTAGTAATAAGCATGTATTCTGGAGCGTACTTAATAAGACCTGCAATGTACTGTTGAGCAAGCTCAGAAAGGTGAGCCTCGGACTCAGTCTTTGGAGCCCAGAATAAAGACTCGCCATCATGGTCAAGAAGCGACTGATTCAAAAGCATGGCTGAGCCAGGAACGCCCTGAAGAGGCTTTGGCATAAACGATGCAAACACACCATGAAGCGTTGCAATATGTCTGATAACCAGACGAGCGGTAACAATATTATCTGCGCAGGTTAGCGCCTCTGCATAACGAAGCTCAACGCCATTTTGTGCAGGGCCAGCTGCATGGAAAGAATACTGTACAGGAATAGAAAGATTCTCAAGCGCACGAGACGTGGAATAACGAAGGCTATGGCTGAGATCGGCAGAATTCAAATCAAGATATCCCGCCTGATCAATAGGCTTTGGCTCAGTACCGCTCACAAAATAAAAATACTCAAGCTTAGGACCAACATTTGCAACGTAGCCAAGGTCTTCTGCCTTGATAAAAGCATTTCTCAGTACAAGGCGTGGGTCGCCCGTAAAGGCCTCGCGTCGAGGAGTCTGAATATCGCAGAATACGTTTGCAACTACACCGTCATCTGTCTTCCATGGAAGAATCTGGAACGTGTCTGCATCAGGGAACGCGAGAAGATCTGACTGCTCCTGGGAAGCAAAGCCGTCAACGTTGGAGCCGTCAAAACCAATACCCTCAACAAAAGCCTCTTCTAGCTCCTCGGGGGAAATGGAGAGAGCCTTTAATCCGCCGAGTACATCGGTAAAACAAAGACGCAGGTAGCGAACATCTCGTTCCTCTACCGTGCGAAGAATATAATCAATTTTCTTATCCGTACTCATACGGTCCTCCCGGGTCAGAAAACTGGAATCGTAACTACCATGACACATTCTTGTTACGGCTATGTTTCCACTTCCCTGAAACCGGGCGAATGGTAAAAATTGTTAATGAAATTGTGACAATTGACCTATTGAGCGTCAAAAGCCTTATCGACGTCAGAAATCATTTTCTGAGCAACACCACAGTGACCGTCTCCACCGTGATGAGTGCCACAGCTGCTGGATGAAGAACAGCCGGAACAAGAGCCCTCTTTTGCGCCCTTAAGTTGAGAGCGGACACAAAGAGCAACAAGAGCAATGACGATAAGGACAACCAAAATATCAATAGGACTCATACAGATACTCCTCAATTTGTTAGCTTAGGCATACTATACCCTCATTGCATGCTTGCATGCGCTGAATTATAAATTATTTGCAGAATCTAAATTCTTACCAAAACAATTGAGAACTGCCATCTAAGTCAAAGTGAACTGCCCCCCATTTCTTATGTCCAAGTTTTGGGGCGCAGTTCATATGCGGGTGATTATGATTCTGCAGCGTGTTAGCGTCGGCTTTTAGGCCTGGCGCACAAAATAGCGCAGCTTTGGTAGGTTCTGCTGAAGAATTGACATGTTCCTAATCAAGATAGCCAGGCAGCTAGGCGGTCACACTACCTGATATGCATACCTATGCATAAACTTAACCTAATATGCTTAAATATGAATAGACTTATATAAGAAATTTAACTATCGATAAATTCAGTATCTACGGAACACACCTAAGTCAGATAATCTGCTCAGATGCGGGCATTTTACACATCTAATAAAGATAATCTGCATGATTGGGGTATTTTCAGCGTCATGTATACGTCTTTTTGACAGATTATCTGACTTAGGTGTGTTGTGAACTGCCTCCTATTTCTCGTGTCCAAGAAATGGGAGGCAGTTCAAAGTTGGTACACGCGATTTGCAAAATCTTTTAGACATTGATTCGCACGTATTTTTCGGTGTGCGGTAGAATATTATTCGCAAGCGTTTTGTCTTGCACCTGTATGTGAAGTATTGCTAAAAGCTTGGTGTTTGCCATGTAGGGCGCACAAAGTTTGACGCGTAGAAAGGAAGCCTAATGGCTGAAGATCAGTACATGCACCTTGTTATTGTTCGCCACGGTGAGTCTGAGTGGAACAAGCTCAACCTGTTCACTGGTTGGACCGACGTTGACCTTACCGAGACTGGTCACGAGGAGGCAGCAGCTGGTGGTCGTGCTCTTAAAGAGGCTGGCTACGACTTTGATGTTTGCTACACCTCTCTGCTCAAGCGTGCTATTCACACTCTGAATCATGTTCTTGATGAGCTTGACCGTAACTGGCTTCCTGTTCATAAAACTTGGCGTCTGAACGAGCGTCACTACGGCGCACTTCAGGGCCTCAACAAGGCAGACGCCGCTGCTGAGCACGGCGAGGAGCAGGTAAAGATTTGGCGTCGTTCCTTTGATGTCCAGCCACCAGCTCTTGAGCCAGGCGACGAGCGCGATCCTCACGTTCAGGAGATGTTCCGCGATGTCCCAGCAGAGGACCTTCCATATACCGAGTGCCTGAAGGACACCATTGCACGCGCATGGCCTTACTTTGAGCAGGAGATCAAGCCACAGCTTGAGGCAGGTAAGCGTGTTCTTATTGCTGCACACGGCAACAGCCTTCGCGCTCTTGTTATGCAGTTTGAGCACCTCACTCCAGAAGAGATTCTTGAGGTCAACATCCCAACTGGCATTCCTTGCGCATACACCTTTGACAAGGACTGGAACATCGTTGATAAGCACTATATTGGCGATCCAGCTGTCATCGAGGCAAAGATTAACGCTGTTGCTAACCAGGGCAAAGCTAAATAAGCTGTTTTCCAACACGCTATATTGCTAAGCAGAACGGGGTGGTTTAATACCACCCCGTTTTTCTAACTTAAATTAATCAAATCGCTGCTTATATTTTTCTATTCAAATCATCAATAGAATCCTGTAAGCCATCAAGTTTCTTAAGATAGCGAGAAAGCCAAATAAGAGCCTTTCGTCCAAAGAAAAACATGACGAATAAGATTAAAAAAAGAACAATAAGAATTATTATTTCTGGTGCTCCCATAAACTCATACTCCTAAATAATCAAAAGCCCACTATTGAGGTAATTAATTCATGTCAAGAAATATCACTTCACAGGGCATTTGATGTAAAAATAAAGAAATTATTAGAACCTAGAAATTTCATTTTTAGATGGTAGATATGTTCTACTGGCAATAAAAGAACTAGACATCTTCATCACCTCTTTTAGTTATTTATACCACTAATTGATTCAATTATAAAGAAAGAGAAATCTATAAAATAACATTCTCCATAAACAAAAACACATCAAAACTCAACGAATACGCCCACAGCTATAAAACCTGCTTTGAATAGTGTTACGATGTACCGCCGAGAAAAGAAGGGATTAAATGTTTAAAAGAGAGCTCAACGCAAAACTTGTTCTTTCTGTAATTGCAACAGGAATTATGTCCTTCTCGGGAGTTGTCGTAGAAACTGCCATGAACGTGACGTTTCCAACGTTAATGGAGGAATTCTCTATTGGCACCTCAACGGTACAATGGATGACTACTTCGTACCTTTTGATTCTTGCTATTATCATGCCTATGTCGTCGTTTTTAAACAGACGATTCAAAACTAAAAGCATCTTTACCGTAGCCATGATCTTCTACATCAGCGGCATTCTTTGTGGATTTGCGGCTCCAACGTTTATGTTATTGCTGCTTGGCCGTATTTTAGAAGGAATTGGCACCGGTCTCGCGCTACCACTGATGTTCAACATCATCACCGAGCAGGCCCCACTTAAAAACATGGGTGTCATGATGGGCATCGGTATGCTAGTTACCGCCGTTGCACCTGCAGTAGGACCTTCAGCTGGTGGCTGGATTGCAGAACATCTTGGTTGGCGAATGATTTTTGCCGGTCTTCTCCCCTTCTTGATTGTGGCGTTTGTACTGGGAATTAGTTCAATCCAACAAAGCCATGAGACTGAAGAGATTTCTTTTGATGTCTTTGGCTGGCTGCTGCTTACCGTAAGCTTTATTGCGCTTATCTTTGTTATTGACGAGTCCAGCGCGTTTGGCCTGCTTAGCATTCCTGTTTTGCTTGCAATGGTGATTTTTGTGGGCTCGCTTGCGATCTTTGTGTATCACGAGAACTCCTTTAAATACCAGGAGCAATCTGATAAATCTCCAAAAATTCCTATCATTAACCTTGAGGTATTTAGCGAGAAGGGCTTTGTGCTCTCGCTCTTTGCTATTGTTGCTCTGCAATTTATTATTCTTGGTCAGTCGTATCTTCTGCCTAACTTCTCCCAGCTAGTACTAGGTGCAGGCGCTACCGCAGCAGGAGCTCAGATGTTGCCAGGCTGTGCTATTGGCGCAGTTATGGCACCAATTTCTGGTCAGATTTTAGACAAGCTGGGCGCTAAAAAGCCTATTGTTACAGGCATTCTTTGCTGCCTTACCAGCATGCTCCTTTTGCTACTCTTTGTTCACCAGCTTACCGTAGAAATGATTACGTATATTTTTGCCATCTTTGCTATTGGCCAGGCACTTCAGATGGGAAACAATTTTACGGTAGCTTTGGGACATCTGCCAGAAGACCGCAAGGCAGATGGAAATGCTGTTATCAACACAATGCAGCAGCTCTTTGGCGCTATGGGCACCAGCGTTATTTCTGGCGTAGTAGCGGCTTCTCAGCTTGGAGCTACAGACTTGGCTACGAGCACCCTTGCAGGAGCTCAAAATGCTCTCTTTGTACTTGTATGCGTAGCTTGTATCCCCCTTGTTACCATGGGAATCGTGCTCTTTGTGCTGCCTAAGATGACAAAATAAAAACGCGGCAACTACAATCGAAGAAAGCAAATTAAAAAGCTAGCTATCCAACAACGGATAACTAGCTTTTAATTTAGACGATCGAATAATCAAGCTACGACACAACGGCAGATAATTTCAATCCAATGAATACAGCAACCAGGCACGTTACAACGTTAACTGCAATGTTCACGCCTGCAGCGGTCCAGTTACCTGCTTGAATAAACGTCAGTGTTTCATTTGAGAAGGTCGAGAAGGTCGAAAGTCCTCCGCAAAGACCCACGGCTAAGAATAGCTTTACCTGTGGCTGAAGTGGACTTGCAAGATCAAGCCCTGTTACAAAACCAATAATCAAACCTGCAACTACATTTGCAGCAAACGTACCAACTGGCAGGTTAGGAATCCACTGCTTAAAGAGGACCCCCAACTGCCAGCGACCTAAACTACCAAGTGCTCCACCAAGGGCAACAGCTAAAGCTTCAATCACAATAAACGCCCCTACTCTAGCTCTCGCGAGCCTGTATACAGCTGATAATACTCTCCATGCTTTGCAATAAGCTCATCGTGAGTACCGCGCTCAATAATGCGGCCATGCTCCAGAACCATAATGGCGTCCGAATTACGAACTGTAGACAACCTGTGAGCAATCACAAAGACAGTACGGCCCGCCATTAGGGCATCCATGCCCTTCTCGATAAGTGCCTCAGTACGCGTATCAATACTGGAAGTTGCCTCGTCCAAGATAAGCACGGGAGGATCGGCAATAGCAGCACGCGCAATTGCCAGAAGCTGCCTCTGACCTTGGGAAAGGTTAGCGCCATCTGAGGTAAGTACGGTGTTGTAACCACGAGGCATACGGCGGATAAACTTATCTGCGTTTGCGATTTTTGCTGCAGCAATAACCTCGTCATCAGTAGCATTCAACTTACCAAAGCGAATATTGTCCGCAATGGTACCCGTGAACAGATGTGTGTCCTGCAAAACAATGCCCAGGGAGGACCTTAGTGCAGACTTCTTGATGTCATTGATTGGAATGCCGTCGTAGGTGATGGTTCCGCTACGAACATCGTAGAAGCGGTTAATGAGGTTGGTAATAGTTGTTTTACCAGCGCCGGTTGAGCCAACAAATGCAATCTTTTGACCAGGCTTTGCAAACAGGGTGAGGTTTGCAAGGACCGTCTGATCATCGTCGTATCCAAAGGTCACGTCATCAAAGCGAACGTCTCCAGCAAGAGGGGTTTTCTCGCCAGACGGTGTGACCCATGCCCAGGATTCTTCTCCTGACTCATAACCACTAACGCGGACCAGGTCAACCTTGCCTTCGTCAACCTCGGGAGTCATCTCCATAACCGCAAAGATGCGCTCAGCTCCAGCGAGAGCGGTGAGCAAGAAGTTGGAGAGCTGGGTGAACTGATTAAACGGCATGGCTGCCTGGCGAACAAAGACCAGGTAGGACGCAAGACTTGCAACATCCGCGTGTCCGTTTACGGCAAGCAGTGCGCCAACCACGGTGACCACGGCGTAATTGATATACGTCAACGAAACCGTGATAGGAACCATAGTTGCTGCGTAGCCCTGAGCACTTGTTCCAGAGTGCCGTAACTCCTTATTGACCTTTAGAAAATCAGCAAAGTTGGCATCCTCGTGGTTAAAAACTTTAACCACTTTAAGGCCAGAAATGGTTTCTTCTGCAAAACCGTTGAGAACACCAAGGCTCTTTTGCTGCACCGAATAATGTTTAGCAGAGCGCTTACTTGCATAGCGTGCATAAATCACAATCAAAACGTCAAAGAGAACAGTGATGAGCGTCAGCTGCCAGTTAAGAACAATGAGCAGCACAAGCGTGCCAACCATCTGAATAAACGCCAGAACAAGGTTGGCAAAGCTGTTATTGAGCGCTTCCGAGATGGTATCCACGTCGTTGGTAAAGAAGCTCATGATATCGCCGCGAGTTCGGCGGTCAAAGAACCTCAGCGGCAGCGATTCAATATGCTCAAAGAGATCTCGTCTGATGTCAAAAACAATTCTCTGAGCAGCGCGAACCATAATTTGCGTGTAACCAACACTGGTAAGAGCGCCAATTGCATACACAACCGCCGTAAACACAACAAGGTTGGTAAAGCCACTTACATCTCCCCTGCCCACTGCAGCAACAACAGGCTTAATCATATAGGTGCCCAGAAGCGCCGCTAAACCACTGATAGAAACAAGGAGTGCCACCAACATAAGGCGTTTCTTAGCATGACCTAAGTACGAGACAAACACTCTGATGGTATGTCCAATGTTTTGAGGACGTGCTCCTCCTGCGCGATTAGCCATGTGACACCTCCTTGCCAGCAGCGTCAATGTCCGACTGACTACCGCCAGTCTGCGACTCATACAACTCTCTATAGATAGGGCTCTTGGCGAGAAGTTCTGTGTGAGTGCCAGTCATATGGACCCTACCGTTATCAAGAACGACAATCTGATCTGAGTCCATAACTGAGTTCACACGCTGGGCAATGATGATTTTTGTCATGTCAGCAAGTTCGGCAAGTCCTGCACGAATCTTTGCGTCAGTTGCGGTATCAACCGCGCTGGTAGAGTCATCAAAAATGATAATTTTTGGCTTCTTCAAAAGCGCGCGCGCAATACAAAGACGCTGCTTCTGACCACCGGAAACATTGACACCACCCTGACCAAGGTCACCGTCTAGGCCACCAATCCTGTCAAGAAACTCATCAACACATGCAATAGAGCATGCATGGAGCAGCTCCTCATCAGTTGCATTGGGATCTCCCCAGAGCAGGTTGTCGCGGACGGTACCGCTGAACAGCACATTTTTCTGGAGGACAACAGACACCGCGTCACGAAGTGAAACAAGATTGTAGGAGCGGACGTCATTCTCGCCAACAAATACGGTGCCTTCAGTTGCATCGTACAAGCGAGCAATCAGCTGGATAAGGGTAGTTTTTCCGGAACCGGTGCCGCCGAGAATACCAACGGTGGAGCCTGGCGCAAACGAGAGGTTAATGTCTTCAAGAACGTCCTCTTCAGCGCTCTGGCTGTACTTGAAGGACACGTTTTCAAAACGAACCTCGCCATTCTTAACGTCAGTCAAGCCGTGCTCTGGAGACTCAATAGCAGGCTCTTCGGAAAGAATCTCTCCAATTCGACGCACGCTAGTAATGGCGCGAGCAGTAAGCAAGAACACGCCAGAAATCATCATGAGAGAGTTCATGATAAGTAGTACGTAGCTCATGAAGCCCGTGAGCTCGCCAACACCCAGTCTGCCAGCCATAATCATCTGGCCACCAAACCAAAGAATAGCCACGTTAGTGACATACATTGATGCTTGGAAAATAGGCAGGTTTAAAACGGAAGTGCCAAAGGTCTTTGTAGCAGTCTGCGCGTACTGCGTATTAACTTTTTCAAAGCGCTCGGAGACGTATCCTTCACGGACATATGCCTTGATTGCGCGCACGGCCGCAAAGTCTTCCTGCAGAGCCTCGTTAAGCTTATCCATTGCACTTTGCATAACGCGGTACAAAGGGCCAACGCGCTTCACGATAAAGAAAAGTGCAATCGCCAAGAAAGGCAACACGGCAAAATACACTACCGCCAGCTCTGGACTCATAATAAATGCCATAACCAAGCCCATGACCAGCATAATTGGTCCACGCATAAACGGGCGTGTACCCATTGCAAAGGCGTTCTGAATAATGGTTACGTCGGAGGTTAAACGCGTTACCAGAGAGGATGAATCGTATTTATCAAGATTTGCAAAAGCAAACTCTTCCATACGACGATACTCATCTTGTCTGAGTTGAGCGCCCAGTCCCATAGCTGCCTTTGCTGAGTAGCGAGCATAGCCAATACCAGCAAACATGGCGAGAAGAGCAAAGACAACCATAACGGTGCCGTTTACAAAAACAGTCTGAAGGTTGCCTTGCAAAATGCCCTGGTCAACAATTTGGGCCATGAGTACAGGAATCACTAATTCGAGTAGGGACTCTGCAAACACGCAGAGTCCCGACATGACAAAGTCCTTTTTGTACGCGCCAAAGTGGTCCAAGATTACCTTTAACTCAGCGCGAGCAGATGGAGCTTTTTCTTTTACAGAAGCGTCATTCATTACTAAAACACCACGTACCTTACTGTCTTGCTTTGCTTAGTTTTCTTGGTTTGCTTAAGCCTCTTTTGGAAGCGTCTGAAGCGAAACCTCTTTGAGCTGCTCATTAGAAACAGGTGAAGGAGCGCTCGACATCAGATCAGAGCCAGAAGTAGTCTTTGGGAAGGCCATGACGTCGCGGATGGAATCAGCACCTGCGAGCAGCATACACACGCGGTCAAGACCAAGTGCAAAGCCGCCCATTGGAGGCGCACCAAACGTTAGAGCCTCCATCAAGAAACCAAACTGAGCCTTTGCGCGCTCTTCAGTAAAGCCGAGTTTCTCCAGAATCTTAAGCTGCAGCTCAGCGTTGTGGATACGCATTCCGCCGCCGCCAGCCTCAAAGCCGTCCATAACAAAGTCGTAGGTATACGAACCCATAGCCAAAGGATCAGTGTCCAAAAGATCAAGCTCATCCTCACGAGGAAGCGTGAAGGGCTGATGTTCAGAGGCATAAGACTGAGTCTCCTCATCCCAGTGGAACAGTGGGAAATTAACAACCCAGAGGAAATCATGACCTTCTCGCGGTACATTCAGGACCTTTGCCATATGCAGGCGCATACCACCAAGAATCTCATCTGTCTCCAGGCGGCCGCCCACAGCAAAGAGAATCAAGTCCCCTGCCTCAGCAGACATCTCTGCACGCAGTGCCTCAAGCTCTTCTGGCGAGAAGAACTTGGTGATAGGACCTCCCACGGAACCGTCCTCTTTGAAGGCGACCCATGCAAGTCCCTTGGCACCAAAGCCGGCGGCTACCTCGGCAAGCTTATCTACCTGAGAGCGTGGCCAGGTACCTGCACCCTTAACGTTGATTGCCTTGACGTACTGGCCTTCTGTTGTAGCAGCAGAGCTAAAGAGCTTAAAGCTGGACTGCTTGAAGACCTCAGAGACATCGTGGAGCTCCATACCAATGCGGGTATCAGGCTTATCGGAGCCGTAGGTATCCATTGCGTCCCAGTACTGAATCTTGCGCAGTGGAGCTGGGAACTCAATGCCCATCTTTGCAAATGCATCGCCCAGAATATCCTCAAGCTCGGCCATGACATCTTCCTCGCGGACAAATGCCATCTCCATATCAACCTGTGTAAACTCAGGCTGACGATCTGCACGAAGGTCCTCATCGCGGAAGCACTTAGTAATCTGGTAGTAGCGCTCAATACCGCCAATCATCAGCAGCTGCTTCAACAGCTGTGGAGACTGTGGCAGTGCATAGAAGTTTCCGCCCTGCATTCTGGAAGGAACCAGGAAGTCACGAGCGCCCTCAGGAGTAGATTTGAACAGCGCCGGAGTCTCTACCTCGGTAAAATCACGCTTATGGAATGCCTCACGAAGCGCAAATGCAAAATCAGAGCGCATACGAAGATTCTGTGCCATCTGAGGACGACGCAGGTCAACATAGCGGTACCTCAAGCGAAGGTCCTCGTTAACGTCAATGTGGTTCTCAATCTGGAATGGTGGAACAGCGCTGGTGTTAAGAACCTCAATCTTTGAAGCAAGCACCTCTACCTCACCGGTAGCAAGAGCCTCATTGGTCTGACCTTCAGAGCGATGCTGAACCGTACCGGAAATCAGAACAGGCCACTCAGGACGAATAGTCTCTGCAGTTGCAAATGTTTCTGCATCAACATCTGGGTCAAACAGAATCTGGGTCAAACCCTCGCGGTCACGGAGGTCAACAAAGATTAGGCCACCAAAGTCACGACGACGCCAAACCCAACCAGTGAGCGTAACGGTCTGACCGATATGCTCTGCACGAAGCTCTCCGCAGGTATGCGTATGCATGCTGTGCAAATCAGCAGCTGCGTGAGCGGAATAATTCTGGGGGTTTTCTGAGGAACAATCCATTTTTATCCTTTCGTCTTTGCTTCCCTGTGCCAAATCGGAAAGCGCCTTCAAGACGGCAAAAACGTGTAGACGGCGCGTTCTTGCTCATAGATAAACCATTGTACTCTCCAACGTTTAGTCGAATCCTCTCAATCTAAACTTAGTGGAGATTCACGAGGAATAAATAACTTACCGCCACACTTTTACGCTAGACTGAAATTGATACACATGAGCCCTCTCACAGGGCGAGAAGAACTTGGAGCTTTCATGGCCTATAAAGCCGCTGTATTTGATCTAGACGGAACACTTCTGAACACTATTGTTGATCTTGCTTGGGCAACCAATTACGCTCTTGAGCAGTTCAATATGCCTACCTATACCGTTGATGAGGTGCGTCAGATGGTAGGAAATGGTGTTGCAAAGCTTATCCGTGATGCTGTGCCAGAAAACACCGATGATGCAACATATCAACGCGTACTTGCATGTTTTAAGGAACACTACGCTGATCACAGTTTGGACAACACTGCACCCTACCCTGGCATACTTGATGCGGTTGATACGCTCAGAGCAGCAGGCGTTAAATGCGCCGTTGTATCAAACAAGCCAAACTTTGCCATCGCAGATTTGATGAGCAATTTCTTCCCAGGTAGATTTGATTTTGCCTTGGGTCAGCGAGATGATCTTAAGAGAAAACCCGATGCAGAACCTGTCCATTATGCCCTTGCTCAAATTGGTGTTGACCCTCAAGATGCCGTCTATATTGGAGACTCTGAAGTTGATGTTGCAACGGCACGCAACAGTGGCATGCCTTGCATTAGCGTTACCTGGGGGTTTAGAGATAAAGCCACGCTTCTAGCTGCTGGTGCTACAACCCTTTGTAACTCTGCAGAAGAAATGGTGCAAGAAATTCTCAAATAGTAGCACTAAAAATTACAACCATCCGTTCATTGCCGTTGAGCGAGAAAAAACGTCCGCTTGCCTATGCCTCTCAATTCGTCTGAATAAGCATATCCGGAGGGCGGTATAGTCAATAAAAGTGCGTCCATAATTTGCGCGCAAGCGACGTGGAAAGGATTGCATCATGGGCAAGAAAAGTTCTGAGGTTCTCCAGATTTCTTACGAAGACCTGGTAGAGTACCTGCACAGTAATCACTCTGTGTACATGCAAGTCGGACACCAGGTTTACTACCTCACTGATGTAAATTTTGAAGCATGGAGAGCTCAAGACACCAGCATCAGAAACTCAAAGAACCACTTTGTAGATTGTTCTGAACTTGTTCCTACGGTAGACGAATTTCTCGCTCTTCCTTTTATTAATGGAAAAACTATTAAAGATGTTTTTGCGCATGCAACGTTCTATGCATCTATGAAGAATGAAAAATCTGAGTAATTCAAAATAATCAGCATTTTGTTGACTATCTCTCAGCTAAAACTTAAAGGACCTGTTAACGCAGGTCCTTTTTTACTAGGTAAATTACCTTAATAAGCTGCATCTCATATAAAAACGCCGATGCAGCGCACCGGCGTTTTACGTTTAATTTGAGAGAACCTGTCTACTCAACAGGCTTCTGAACCTCAAGAACCTCGGCAATCTCAATCTCAGCAGAAACAGTACCAGCAAGCTCTGGAATAAGATTGTTGTATTTATTCGCAGAAGCCAGGTCGGAAGAAGCAGTCTTTGCATAACGTTTAACTGCCGCAGCAGCACGGTTAACGGCACTCAGGGTACCCGCACCGCCAACACATCCACCTGGGCAAGCCATACCCTCAAGAAGATAACCTGGATATTTACCTTTAACAGCATCCTTGAGCATAGCTCGGCACTCAGCAAGGCCGTCAACAGCCATGATAGGTACTTCTTTATCAGGGTACTTCTGGTGAATGACGTTTACTACGGCGCCTGCTACGCCGCCAGCAACTGCAAAAGCACGACCGTCATGGGAGGCGTTTTCAAAGTCGGAGTTGTCGTCATCAAGCTTGGTGTAGTCAATACCCTTAGACTCCATCATTCCTGCCAGCTCCTCAAAGGTCAAAACAAAGTCAACCTCTGACTTAACGGAGCGACGCAGTGCCTCAAGTTTCTTAGCGGTGCATGGTCCAATAAAGACAATCTTGGATTCGGGATTTTGTTTTCTTACTAGACGAGCAGTCAAAACCATTGGAGTAAGTGCCATAGAGATAGCATCAGCATGCTCTGGATGCTCTTTTTTAGCCATTGCAGACCAGGAAGGACAGCAGCTTGTTCCCATAAAGGGAAGCTTTTCTGGGACTTCTTTGACAAAGTCTTCTGCTTCCTGAACAGTACAGAGGTCAGCACCGGTTGCTACTTCTTCTACCTCGGCAAAGCCCATCTCTTTGAAGGCCTCACGAAGACGACCAACGCTGCCCTTACCAAACTGACCAACAAACGAAGGAGCCACAATTGGAACAACGGTATAACCCTCATTGATAGCCTGAATTACCTGGAAAATCTGGCTCTTATCGGCAATTGCGCCAAAGGGGCAGTTGACCAGGCACTGGCCACAAGATACGCACTTCTCGTAATCAATATCTGCACGACCGTGCTCATCAGAGCCAATAGCGTCCATACCACAAGCAGCGGCGCAAGGGCGTACGTGGTGATGAATTGCCTGGTAAGGGCAAACCTTGAAGCACATGCCGCACTGAATGCACTTCTCCTGATCAATATATGCCTTTTTGTCCACGAAGCTAATTGCTTCTTTAGGACAAATCTCTCGACAAGGGTGTGCAAGACAGCCCTGGCACGCGTTGGTGACACGATACACATTGTCCTCGCATGCGTTGCACGCAAACTTGACAATATTGATCAGCGGTGGCTGGTAATAAACCTCAGGTCGAGAGGCCTCTTCTAGGCCGTCAGAAATTTTTTCTGGCTGATCCACGCCCTGCATAGGCATGCCCATAGTCATGCGAATGCGCTCGCCAACAATAGCGCGCTCCAAGAAGACGCTCTCACGATACGTAGCAATATCACCAGGAATAATCTTGTAAGGCAGCTCTTCCATCTGGCGAGCAATTTCATCAACGCTCTTATCTGCTTTTTCATACGCAAGCGTTGATACTTCTTTAAATACCTTCCTGCGGATTTCAGTCAGGTTGGTATAGACACCTCGCATTGTGCCAGGCATTTCTCCCCCTCCTCGTTCACTTTATGCACGTCTGGGTAACGTATCCGCACAAAATGAATGTATGTCTCTACCACAAAGTATGTACTATAAGTCCACCTCGGTGACACCAAAATAAGAAAATCGCTCTGGAATATTTGTTTTAATCACAATTTTTGCGCTCGTGACTGGATGAATAAATCCAACGCGATATGCATGCAGCATTAGCGGCTGCGGTCTACACCTCTTTTTTGAAGCACGCTGCAGAGAAGACGCCCCTCCGTATAACATATCTCCTACCAGGGGAAATCCAAGTGACGAGAGATGCACTCTAATTTGATGTTTTCTTCCTGTCAGCAAATTGACCAGTAACAAGCTCTGAGTTTGACCTTGCACAGACGATGCAACCTTAATGAGGCGCACCTCCGTTTGAGAAGGTTTGCCTGTTGCTGAGACCCTCATCTTTTGAGCATCATGCCGATCTTTTCCAATTGCCTTATCTATCAGCAATTTATTTGGTTCAAATGCTCCCTTAACGGCTGCAAGATACTCTTTGGAAAGCTCCTTGGAGGCAATAAGCTGGTCAAACTGCGGCTGCGTTTCTTTTTTGAGCGAGAAAAGCACTATGCCCGTAGTCTCCTTATCAAGGCGATTCAGAGCTTGGACCTGGGAAAGATCTACCTCTCTTGAGCCCTCAAGTGCACGGATTTTCTCGCAAACTGCATCGGTTAACGAGGGTTCATTGGTGCCGTCCGCATGAACGATAATTCCCGCTGGTTTATTCACAGCAAGTAGATAGTCGTCTTGATACAAAACCTCAAGGTTGTTTTCAGACTGAAGAGCATCCACGCTACTCACCTCGCTTAACCACATACCGCTGCTCAGAAAGCACCTGGGCAAATGACTCGATAGCGCTCCACACATGATCGGTGCGGCGCCAAGCTACGCTGACCGAGTACGACATCTCTTTTCCCAGCTCAATGATGTGAAGACCAGACGTTTCAAAGTCGTAGTAAGAAGAGGCAACCAGCTCAGATGGCAAGAAGCACGCGCCGACGCCTCTCATGGCAAGCGCCAAAAGCGTCTCGGAGTTTCTGGACATGACCTTGATAGTGGGAGAAATACCCGACGCGGCAAACGCATGGCGAGCAAAACTACCAGCAATATCTCGCTTACCTACCGTTAAGAAAGGGCAAGCTTCCAAGGCCGTGAGCTTTCCCGTCTTTTTGACTTGCGCAACAACCGAGTCAACCTTATCTGCATACAAAGATTCAAGAAGCGCTTGAGAAACTACCAGAACGATCTTCTCGTCAAACAGCTTTTTAACAACCAAGTCATACGACGACGAATTAACCGTTGCAACAATCAAGTCAAGCTGACCTTCGGACAGCCACTCAACAAGCTCGTCATTCTCGCCCTCATCAAGCTCAATGGAGATATTTGGGTGCAATTTTTGGAAAGCAGCAATGGAGCGCGGCATGATGATGTGACCTCGTGTAGCAGTGACGCCAACACGCAGGCGACCTCGCTCGTTGCCCGCAATATCAAGAAACTCTTGATCCATAGCGCGACGCTGAGCCTGAAACCTACGGGCATAGCGCAAGAACTCTTCTCCCGCAAACGTGAGCGACAGCGGGACCGTACGTTCTAGCAGCTTAGAACCAAGTTCTTTTTCTGCTGCCGCAATATTTGCCGAGAGCGTTTGCTGCGTTACGCTCAGACGCTCAGCTGCCTTAGTGAAGCTCTTTTCTTCTGCAACGGCAACAAAATAATCCATGGTTTGAAAGTTCATTTTTGCCCCCACTGTATTACAAAAATTACTTGTAATTATAACCATTGAAAACAGTTGGACTTCAACTTTTTAGTTGCCTACTCTATTTACATAAGAAATTCGTTTGGAGTGGATGAATGGTAGAGCTAATAGTACTAAGTGCCTTTGCGGTGATGCTCATCGTAGGTACAGCCCTATCTTTCCCTCTTACCTCTATCTTGACCATTGGTTTCTTCCTCTTTTTTGGTTACGGACTCTCTCGCAAAATCTCTGCAAAAAAGCTTCTTTTAGCAGCCTTTGAATCCGTCTGGGAAGTTAAAACAATTATTGCGCTGTTTGCTGTTGTAGGCGCTATGAGCGCAGCATGGCGAGCAGCTGGAACCATTCCAGAGATTGTCAGCATTTCTGCTTCTCTTATTTCTCCTTCTGTCTTTATTCTGGCAACCTTCTTGCTCTGCACCATGATGTCTATGCTTCTGGGCACGGCATTTGGTACTGCCGCAACCATGGGTATCATCTGCATGTCTATTGGTAAGGCAATTGGAGCAAGCGAGTTCTTTATTGGTGGCGCTGTTCTTGCAGGTAGCTACTTTGGCGATCGTTGCTCCCCCATGTCTACCAGCGCAATCCTTGTTTCGCAGCTCACCGATACCAATCTATCCAAGAACATTAACCGCATGCTTCGTACCAGCGTGGTGCCTTTTATTGCCGCATGTGTTATCTACGTGGCTTGGGACTTCTTCATGGCAAACACGGGAACTATTCCCGACATTACTGGTCTTCTGAGCCGTTCCTTTAGGCTTTCTTTGATTTCGCTTACACCAGCACTTCTTGTAATTGTTTTCTCGCTTCTTAAGGTGGATGTCATTGTGACCATGGCGTCCAGCCTGGTGCTTGCCTGCATTCTGTGTGTCACCATCCAGCGCGTTCCGCTCACAGACCTGCCTGTCATCCTGCTCTTTGGCCTTCGCGCTCCAGGAGCTACCGTTGCAAACATGGTTAATGGCGGCGGTGTCTTCTCCATGATGAACGTCTTGACAATCGTGACCATTTCTTCAAGCTACGCTGGTCTCTTCCAGACAACTGGCCTGCTTCGCCGTATGTGCCAGCTGGTAGCTGACCTTTCCGATAACTCCACGCCTTTCTTTGGCGTTCTGATTACCAGCATGTTTACCTCAATGGTTTCTTGTAATCAGACGCTGGCTATTATGCTGACAAACGACCTATGCGAGAACGCAGAGAACTCTTCTAGCGCTCTTGCCTTGGATATCGAGAATAGCGCTGTAATTCTTGCTCCTCTGGTACCGTGGTCCATTTCAAACATCTCGGTGCTCTCTGCAATTGGTGCACCTTCTATGAGCCTTTTATCTGCAAGTTTCCTCTACTTGCTGCCTCTTTGGACTCTGGGAATTTCTCTGTGGCTCCACCGCCGCCCAACAAAAATTGACGGTCATCGTGCTCGTTGGCTTGGCCTTACCTCTGACGACGTCCGCAGCTGCTCATGGCCTCACGTGCAGGACGAAGATACAACGGATGCGACTGCAAGCCTTCCTGCTGTAAAAGTTGCCTAACAAAACAAAAACCTCTCATGCCTAAGACATGAGAGGTTTAAATTTGACTTCCAGTCCTATTTGTTACTGTCTTGCTTTAACCTCAACAACAAGCTGGTCAACAGGTACCTGTACCTGCTCGTGAGACTCCATATCACGAAGGGTTACCGCACCAGCTTCAACCTCATCTGGGCCAATAACCACGCAAAGCGTTGCGCCCATCTTATCTGCCTGCTTAAACTGAGCCTTCAGCGAACGACCAGTACGATCAGCCTCGCATCTAATGCCAGCCTCACGCAATGCCAGCACAGTATCAAATACAACAGGAGCCTGCTCAGCACCTGCGCAAGCAACATACACACAGCTTGGAGCCGCTGGCTCAGCTGCAACACCAAGAGCTTCTAGCGCCAGCATAATGCGCTCAAAGCCAACAGCAAATCCAACGCCTGGGGTTGGCTTTCCGCCTTCAAGCTCAACAAGACCGTCATAACGGCCACCGCCGCCGATAGCGCCAACGCCAGCGTTTGGAATCTCTACCTCAAAAACAGTACGCGTGTAGTAATCCAAACCACGAACAAGCGTTGGATCTTCAACGTATGAAATACCCGCAGCATCCAGATATGCCTTAACCTGCTCATAGTGAGCGCGGCAATCATCACACAGGTTGTCAGAAATCAGTGGAGCATCCTTCATAACCGCGTGGCAGCTCTCATTTTTGCAGTCAAATGCACGAAGTGGATTAATCTCCGCACGCTCAAGACAGTCCTCACACATCTCATCCTTGTGATCAAGAATAAACTGCTTGACCTTCTCGCGATATGCTGGGCGGCACTCCGCATCACCCATGGAGTTAATCATGAGCTTCATATCAGCTGGCGAGAAACCCATCTGCTCGTAAAACTTCATCAACATGATGATGGACTCTGCATCGGCAGCTGGATCAGAAGCTCCAAGCCACTCAACACCTACCTGGTGGAACTGGCGCAGGCGACCCTTCTGAGGACGCTCTCCCCTGAACATTGACTCAGCGTACCAAAGCTTTGCGGGCGTTCCTCCCTGTGGCACAAAGTTGTGCTCAACAGCAGCACGAACCACACCAGCGGTTCCCTCAGGGCGCATAGCCATACGCTGACGAGGCTTAAGACCGGACTCGTTGCCGGCAGCTAGCAGGTCCTCAAGCAGCGCACCTGAAAAGACGCGGAACATCTCTTTGCGTACGACGTCGGTGGACTCACCAATGCCGTGAACAAAGGTATCTACCTGCTCAAGTGCAGGAGTCTCAATGCGGTCAAAGCCATAAGTACCAAACAGATGGCGGGCAACATCCTGCATATGCTCCCAAGAGCGCATATAGCCGCCGTAAAGATCTTCGGTACCTTGAATTCTCTGACCCATGAATCCTCCTTGTTAGAACATAGACGTTTCTAGTTTACCCGTGAGCGGCAACTCTGGCGCAGAAAAGCTTTTATAACTTTTGAAACCTATGAAAAAATCCGATTATTTTCTAGAAAACGTGAAAAAGTGCGTATGTGAGGGTTGCTTTTTAATTCCTACCATTTAGTATGAATTAGCGGATTTTGGGGTATGACAAAGACATCGGTGACATTGGCGTTTGTCTTTGCCACAAAACCGCACTAGCACAAGGTTTTGCTCGCTCTAGAGCTGCCCAAAGTGGCTAGTCACAAACGTATCGCGTGCTTGCACGTAGAGATATTTGGAGAGAGATTTATGGCAACTGAGCTACTCCGTGTAAACGGAATTTCTGCAGGTACCGAGGAGAAATCCATCCTGCATTCAATTGATTTGAGCATTGGTGATGGCCAGGCTCACGTTCTGATGGGACCTAACGGCGCAGGTAAATCAACACTTGGCCGCGTCATTATGGGTGATCCTACCTATAAGATTACCGATGGCTCCCTTATCTTTAACGGCGAGGATGTAACTGAGCTTGCTGCAGATAAGCGCTCTCTTGCGGGCATCTTCCTCTCCTATCAGGCACCTGTTGAGGTTCCTGGCGTTCCTCTTTATTCATTCCTGCGTACCATTACACAGATGCGCCCTGAGCTTAAGATGACTGCTCGTCAGTTCCGTCAGCGTGTTGGCCAGATTTCTGATCAGCTTGAGCTTGACCAGGGCTTCTTGATGCGTGAGCTTAACGTCGGCTTCTCTGGTGGCGAGAAGAAAAAGGTTGAGATGCTCCAGCTTCTGCTGCTTCAGCCTAAGCTTGCCATTCTCGACGAGACCGACTCCGGCCTGGACGTTGACGCACTTTCCGTTGTTTCAAAGGGTATTCAGGCTTATCGCGAGACCTGTGACGGCTCGCTGCTCATCATTACTCACAACACCCGCATTCTTGAGCGCCTTGAGATTGACCGCACTCACGTTATGGTTAAGGGTCACCTGGTAGCAGACGGCCCTGCTGACCTCATCAATCAGATTGACCACGAGGGCTTTGAGCGTTTTGAGAACCAGTCTGATGAGGGCGGTGCTAACTAGTGAGCGAGAAGAAGCGATCTGAGGTCGCTGACGTAGACCGCTCGCTCTACGACTTCACCAAGTCCGAAGAGGGTTACGAGCGCTACGATGATGGCCTTACGCCAGAAATTGTGCGTGCTATTTCCGAGAAAAAAGAAGAGCCCGAGTGGATGCTCCAGATGAGGTTGTCGGCCCTGGAAACCTATCACCAGCGCCAGATGGCTACCAACTGGGGACCTTCTATTGCAGGTTTGGATTTAAACCACATCTCCACGTATGTCTCGCCAAAGACTCAGCAGGCAAATAGCTGGGACGACGTACCTGAGGATATTAGGGATACCTTTGATCGTCTGGGCATTCCGCAGGCAGAGGCAGAGAGCCTGGCTGGTGTTGGTGCTCAGTACGATTCCGAGATTGTCTATCACAACATGCGCGAGGAAGTTGCTGAGCAGGGCGTTATTTACACCACCATTGAGGATGCTCTGCACGATCCGCAGTGGGAGCCTGTTGTTAAAGAGTACTTTGGCAAGCTGATTCCTCCTTCAGACCACAAGTTTGCGGCTCTGCACTATGCCGTTTGGTCTGGCGGTTCTTTTGTGTATGTTCCCAAGAATGTCACTCTGGACTACCCACTTCAGAGCTACTTTAGGTTGAACGCTCAAGGTGCTGGCCAGTTTGAGCACACGCTTATTATTGTTGAGGAAGGCGCTGACCTGCACTTTATTGAGGGTTGCTCCGCACCTAAGTACTATGCAGCAAACCTTCACGCAGGAGCTGTTGAGCTCTTTGTTAAAGACGGCGCTCGTCTGCGTTACTCGACCATCGAAAACTGGTCAAAGAACATGTACAACCTCAACACCAAGCGCGCCATTATTGGCAGCAATGCAAAGATGGAGTGGGTCTCGGGCTCTTTTGGTAGCCACGTTTCCTACCTCTATCCTTCTACGATCATGAACGGCGATTCTTCTAACTGTGAGTTCACCGGTATTACGTTTGCAGGCGCTACGCAAGACCTGGATACAGGCTGCAAGGTGATTATCAACGGCTCCAATAACTCGGCAAACGTTGACACTAAGTCCATCTCCAAGGATGGCGGCGTCAACACTTTCCGCTCAGCCGTGACCGTTGGACGCAAGGCAGAAAACGCTCGCGTGGCGTTCTCGTGCCAGTCGCTGATGCTGGATAACATCAGCCGCTCCGACACCATCCCAGAGATGGATGTTCGCAATGCGACTGCTCAGATTGGTCACGAGGCAACTATTGGCCGCATTTCTGACGACACCGTTTTGTACCTGATGAGCCGTGGTTGCTCTGAGGCTGAGGCTCGCACCATGGTAGTAAACGGATTTGCAAACCCTGTCTCAAAGGAGCTCCCAATGGAGTACGCCGTTGAGATGAATAACCTGATTAAACTTGAGATGGAAGGAGCGATTGGCTAATGGATAACGTTTTGATTAATCGCGCCAACGTTCCTGCAGCTCAGACATGGAACCGTCTACGCGCTAACTCACTGTCGGTTACCGTCCCTAATCACGCTGATGCAGGCACAGTGTACCTGCCTCTGCCTCGTCTTTTTGAGCGTATTGAGTGTGGAATGGGCCAGGAGGTTACTGACTACGTAGAGTCACAGGCATTCAAGTCTGATTTCTACAACGTTCCCGCTCGTACCAAGCGAGATGAGCCTATTGTTGTTGCTGTTTCTGCAGCTCAAAATCAGTGTGCTAACACCGGCATCATTGTACGCGAAGGTGCCGAGGCTACCGTAGTTATCGCTGCGTTTGCAGGCGATGCGAGCGACGGCGCACCTGCGGGCGGCGCCGCGAACGGCAGTAACGCGCTCCCAACAAGCGCTGCGCTCACCCGCATTGTGGTTGAGACTGGTGCAAAGCTGCACCTCATTGAGATGCTTGGTGTCAACGAAGGCCAGCAGCACCTTGAAAGCGTTGGTCTTGAGGTTCACCAAGACGCGGCTGTTGATGTTAAGCAGTACGCTCTGGGCGGCTCAACCATTGGTCTTGGACTCACCGCTAACTTGGTTGGTGCTCGAGCTCGCCTTGACCTCAACAATCGCTATCACGCTACTCACGAAGAAACGCTTGATATCAACCACCTGGTACGCATGCGTGGTACCTCTACGCGCGCGCTGCTCACCGAGTCCGGCGTCCTTAACGAGGCAGCTAAGAAGACGCTTCGCGCAACTATCGATCTTGTCTGCGGTGCAAAGGATGCCCAGGGCAACGAGATTGAAACGGTCATGATTCTTGGTGACGACGTTGTCAACAAGACCATGCCTGCTATTCTCTGTGATGAAGACGACGTTGCTGGTAACCACGGCGCTACCATTGGATCCGTCTCCCCTGAGCAGCTTGATTACCTTGCGGCTCGAGGACTTTCTCGCCAGGCTGCTGAGCAGCTGTTTGTGCGCGCGCTCTTTGAAGACGCCATCATCAACGCACCTGAGGAGATTTCCCACCGCGTGGCTGTTGAGCGTTGCGAGGCTGAGCTGGGCGCAGAAATTGCTCACGACTATGAAGAAGCTGCAGCTAGTGACGACGCAGCTGGCAACTCCCTGGCTGCCAGTGATGGCAGGGATTCCAGCGCTGAAGCCGATTCCAGCAAAGGTGGTGTCGCGTAATGACCGACGCAGAAGTTGCTCAGATTACCGATAACCCTTACAAGGCAGATTTTCCGCTGCTGGCAGCAAACCCCGAGGTAGCTTACTTGGACAGCGCTGCTACTTCTCAGCGTCCCCGTACAGTTATTGAGGCGCAGTCTAGCTTCTACGAGACCATGAACGCAAACGCCCTACGCGGACTGTATCGTTGGAGTGTGGAAGCAACCGCAGCTATCGAGGGAGCTCGCGCTTCGATTGCAAAGTTCATTGGCGCTGTCGATAAAAACGGCAAGCCAGAAAGCCAGCAAATTATCTTTACGCGCAACACTTCTGAGGCGCTTAATCTAGTTGCTTCAAGCCTTGGCCGCTATGCACTCAAGCCAGGCGATGACGTGGTCATTTCCATTATGGAACACCACTCCAACATCATCCCTTGGCAGCAGATTTGTAAAGCTACCGGCGCTAACCTGGTGTACCTGCGCATGAATTCGCAGTACCAGATTACACCAGAAGAGATTGCGTCAAAGATTACCGAGCGCGCAAAGATTGTGTCTGTCACACACGTCTCCAACGTGCTGGGCACTCACAACGATATCAAGGCCATTGCCAAGCGCGCTCACATTATGGGCGCCTACATGGTTGTCGACGCCGCCCAATCCGCACCTCACATCCCTATTGATGTGCACGATCTTGACTGCGACCTGCTAGCTTTCTCGGCACATAAGATGTGTGGACCTATGGGTATTGGCGTACTCTGGGGTCGCGCTGAACTGCTTGATGCCATGCCACCGTTCCTTACCGGTGGCGAAATGATTGATTCCGTCACCGAAACCAGCGCTGTTTGGGCTCCTGTTCCCGAGAAGTTTGAGGCAGGCACGCAGGACGCCGCAGGTATCTATGCTACCGGCGCCGCTGTCGAATACCTCAACGGCTTGGATATGGCAAAGATCGAGAAGCGAGAAGAACTTCTCGCCAGGTACTTGGTGCAGCAACTGTGCACGCTGGACTTTGTTGACATCGTTGGCTCTAAGCTAGGACAAAACCACGTGGGCGCTGTGGCGTTTAACGTGCGCGGCGTTCATCCACACGACGTCTCGAGCATCCTAGACATGAACAACGTTTGCATTCGTGCTGGTCATCACTGTGCCGAGCCGCTTTTGATTGAGCTGCACGAGTCCAGCACCTGCCGCGCATCCGTTGCGTTCTACAACGATAAACACGATATTGACCAGCTCATCGAGGGTCTTAACCAGGTATGGAAGATCTTTGGCAGCGCGGTCAGCAGCAAATAAACAAGGAGTTGAAATAAGTGGCAGCAAACGACCTGTATAACGCTGAGTTTATGGACCACGTTTCTCACCCCGATTACAAATATCAGATGGACAACCCAACCGTCTCCCACGAGGGCGTTAACCCTTCTTGTGGCGATGAGCTGACGTTTTCCGTGCGTATTGAGGACGGAAAGATTGCCGAGGCTGCTTTTGTCGGCAGTGGATGCGCAATTTCTCAGGCGTCGGCCGACATCATGAGCGACTTGATGATTGACCGCACTCCAGAAGAGGCTATTGAGCTCTGCAAACTCTTCGGGCGCATGATTCGCGGAGAAGAGACTGACGAGGCTGTGCTTGACCAGCTGGAAGACGCCAACATTCTGCACGA
>CAUUHE010000003.1:0-91994 GCA_963544885.1 uncultured Atopobium sp.
CGCTGGATTATAAAACAGGAAAGCAAATTCTTAAGCTCTTGCAGGATATGTGCAAAGAACAGCATAAAACTGTGGCTATTGTTACGCACAACTTTGCGTTCACTCAAATTGCCGATAGGGTAATCCACGTTAAAGAGGGTCAAGCTCAATCGGTAGAAATTAATCAACACCCAGCCGACGCGCTTACTGTCGAGTGGTAGTTATGCCCCGTGCTCTTTTTACCGAGATTACTCGGACCATCAAAGGGTCTCTCGCCAGATTTCTTGCAATTGCAGGAATTGTGGCGTTGGGCTGCGGCTTCTTTGCGGGACTCAAAATGGCAAGTCCTGACATGCAAGAAGCGGCTCATACGTTTTACGCAAACCAGCATCTCTATGACCTTCGCGTCATCTCAACACTTGGATTAAGCGAGAAGGACGTTTCCGCCCTGGTGTCAGTTGAGGGCGTTGAAACGGTTATGCCTTCTCGTACGGTAGACGTTATGGCTACGTTGACGTCGTCGCAATCTACTGCTCGTGTGAGTTCTTTTAGACCCGGTGAGCTTAACCAGCCAATAGTGGTTGAAGGAAGACTTCCTCAAGGACCTTACGAGTGCGTGATGAGCGCAGATCCCAAGAAACGTGCGGATATTAGCCTTGGTCAACAGATTGAGTTACCAGATACTTCAAACGGTGTTCATTTAAAGGGCGGCTCGTACACAGTTGTTGGTTTTGTAAATGCGCCAACCTATCCGTATGTCAGCAATTTTGGCACCACATCGTTAGGCAATGGCATTGTGCAGCAGTTTGTGTATGTCACTGAAGATGCTTTTGCAAACGATGACCCCTATACCGAAGTGTATTTGACAGTTCAGGGTGCTACCAGGTATAAGAGCGGCTCATCTGCGTATCAGAGTGTAGTTGATAGCGTTGCAGAACGCATTACACAGATGAATCCGTCACTTGCTTCACTTCGTTTGCAAGAGCTCAAAGATGATGCTCAGACTCAAGTTGATGAGGCTCGTCAAAAGCTGGAGCAATCAAGACAGGAAGCCGCAGATAAACTAGGGGATGCTCAAAAGAAGCTTGATGACGCAGAAGCGCAGATTTCCGCTCAACAGCAAAAACTGGCTGATGGTCAGCGTCAATATGATGCGGGACGTCAGCAGCTTACAGCTTCGCGCTACAGTGCTGAGCAGCAATTTGCACAAGCAGAAGCTCAGATTACTGCCTCAGAGGCTCAGATAGCCCAGGGTACAGCTGAGCTTAGTGCAGGAGAGGCCCAGTATCAGGCTGGTCTTGCTGCCTATAATGCAGGACAAGCAACGTTTACGCAGCAAAAGAGTGCGTTTGAAGCGGGTAGAGATGCGTTTCTTGCAGGACTTGCTGCGCAAGGAATTACGGCTTCTACACTTGAAGAAGCACAGCAGCAGCTCAGTGCTTTAGGTCTACCAACCTCGCAAGTAGACGCTCTTCTCGCCACACAGGCGCAGATTAGCGCTGCAGAGGCAGAGCTGGCTTCCCAGCAGCAGGCTTTAGCAGCCGCGCGAGAAGAGCTAGATCAGCGCACGGCTCAACTGCATGAGGCAGAGTCTCAGGTAGCTCAGGCGCGTCAGGATTTGGCGGAGGCAAGGCTTGCTACTGCAGATCAGCTGTCTGCAGCTCAGGATAAACTTGCCGCGTCGCTTAGCCGCCTGAACGCAGGACAAACAGCTCTCCAAAATGCAGAGACTCAGACTAACGAGGGAAGACAAAGTCTAGAGGATCAACGCGCTGAGGTTGAAAAACAGCTTGCTGATGGCCAGGCAAAAATTGATGAGGCTCAAAAGAAAATTGACGAGCTCAAAGAACCCGATGTGTATGTACTTGATCGCACAAAAGAGATTGGTGTTGCAGCGTATCAAGCAGACTCTGAGCGTATCAACGATATTGCCAATGTGTTCCCGTTGATGTTCTTCTTGGTGGCTGCTTTGGTGTCACTTACCAGCATGACGCGCATGGTATCTGAAGAGCGCACGCTTATTGGTGTTCATAAGGCGCTTGGCTATTCAACTGTTCAGATTGCGGCAAAGTACCTGTTATATGCCTTGCTCGCCTCACTTTTGGGTGCCGTTATTGGCATAGCATGTTTAAGTCAAGTGTTGCCAGGCGTTATTATCTCTGCATACGGGTCAATTTATACCATCCCAAATGGGGGAGCTCCTTATTCTATTCAGCTTGATAGTGCGCTACTCTCTGGACTTTCCGGTATAGGCATCACGCTTCTTTCAACCATGGCTGCTGTTTTATCCTCATTGAAAGAAGAGCCATCTAGCCTCATGCTTCCAAAAGCTCCAAAAGCGGGCTCAAAGATTTTGCTTGAGCGCGTTGAACCTCTATGGTCCAGATTGTCTTTCTCGTGGAAAGTTACAATCAGAAACCTTGTCCGCTATAAGAGGCGCTTGATTATGACGCTCGTGGGAATTGCTGGATGTACTGCACTCTTATTAGTGGCTTTTGGCCTTAGAGATTCTATTAGCGACATCATTGATAATCAATGGCCAGCTATCTCGTATTATGACTACATTGTGGGAATGACCTCCGATGTTTCTGAGGAAGAAGCAGATCAGATTAATGCAGAGCTCAATCAAGTGGGCGCCACAAATATTCATCGCATAACCAGAGAAAATGTTCTTCTTGAGTCACCTACACAAAAGGCAGGCTCGCTGACAAGAACAACTATTATGACCAGCAATTCTCTTCAAGACCTCACCGGTTTAGCAACCCTGCGTAATCGCCTTTCTGGTCAAGCAATAGAGCTTGGAGAAGACTCGGTTGTAATTACAGAGAAGCTTGCAAAACGGCTTGGTGTAGGTGTGGGAGATACCATTCAGGTCTATGCTCAAGACAGAATTGGAAACGCTTCAGGTGAGCCAAGTACGCTTACTATTACCGGAGTTGCCGAGAATTACGTTGGGTCGTATCTGTATGTGGGACCTTCTGCATGGCGTTCCCTGGGCATTCAAGACGACGCCACGGATGGCTGGTATGCAACGCTTCCCGAAGATCAAACAACAAGAGATGTGTTTGGAGAAAAGCTTATTAACCAGGCAGGAGTTGCAACAGTAGATGACGTCAATGAGGCTATTCATACCTACAAAGAATCACTTGCCGTAGTTAATCGCGTGGTAGCCATTCTTATTGTGGCTGCAGCTCTGTTGGCTTTTATCGTCTTGTATAACCTCACTAATATCAATATTGAAGAGCGCATTAGAGAGATTGCCAGCCTCAAAGTACTTGGATTTACACGTCATGAAGTTGATGCCTATGTCTTTAGAGAAATTGCATTACTAGCCGTCTTTGGAGCACTCTTTGGACTTGTTCTAGGAACATATCTTGAGGGATTTGTAGTTCAAACCGCTGAGATTGATCTTGTTATGTTTGGTCGTGCTATTCATGCACCAAGTTATTGGTTTGCCTTTGGACTCACGCTTGTTTTCTCGCTGTTGGTATATGTTGCTATGCGGCCAAAGCTCAAAAATATTGATATGGTGGAGAGCTTGAAGAGCGTTGAGTAGGCATCTTTTGCGCGCCCCAGGAAGGCACATTTTAGATAAGATAGAAGATAGTTGAGATTGCTTATTTATAAGGAGTTGGTATGCCTAAGGTTTCTTTTGTAATTCCTGCATACAACATCGAATCGTACATTGGGCGTTGTATTCAAAGCGTAAAGAATCAGACGTTTGGTGATTTTGAAGCAATTATTGTTGATGACGCCTCAACAGATTCCACTCCAGAGAAAATCGTTACGGCAGTAGGGGATGACAAAAGGTTCAAAGTTGTTACTCATGCAACTAACCAGGGACTTCATCTTGCACGTAAAACTGCTGCAGCTCATACAAAAGGCGAGTGGGTCTTTTGTCTAGACGGTGATGATGAGGTTACTCCTGATTTTCTTGAGCAGGTAGTTGCTCGTATTGATCAGAACCCTGTTGATATTCTCCACCTTGGCATTACCGTTATTCCAGAAAATGGTGTTGACCCAGCTGATGCAAAGTCTTTTGAAAGCTACATTAACCAGCAATCAGACTTTACTCAAGGCGATGATATCCTACGCATTATTTATGATGAGGGCTATGGGCAGAAGCTTGACTGGCGCGCCACGCAACGCTTGTATCGCGGAGAACTTTTCCGCTCTGCTTTTGCAGAGATGACTTCGGAGCGCCTGGTAAGAGCAGAAGATGCCTATGAGGTATTTATCCTGGCAGATAAGGCTCAGACTGCCGATGGTTTTGAGTCTTGCAGAGGCTTTTTGTACCACTATGGCATCGGAGTAACTGGTGCTTCTCGTATTTCTTTAGATAAGTTCGGAGAGTTCTGCTATCAGTTCTTAGACAACATTGATCAAGTAGAACTTTATATTGGCAAGACAGATACCATTGCTCATCTCAATTCGTTTAGGGGTATGAAGCATAGATTACTGGAGCTTTTGAGTGCTGAGTGGAGATTCCGTCTTGCTCCTGAAGATCAAGAGGCTGCTCTTGAGCCGTTTGCCATCCTCTTTGGACCATCAGTAGCAGCTCGAGAGCTCTATCGCTTTGTAAGGGATATTGCTTACGAGGCTATTGCTACTGATACAGAGCTTCCAGAAGACAGTGATGCATATCGCTACAGGACGTATGCAAAGAAATATGCTGCTCTCATGCATCAGGATGAGGGACTGTCGTTTGATAGGGCAGTCCGCATGAAACAGATTGCCGATGAGCACATGGAATATCTAGAAAGAAAGCACATGGTAAAGATGTTTGAGCAGCAGCCTATTCGCATTCTTATCACTTCTCATAAAGATGTTGATGTTCCCGCAAGCAACTACCTTCAGCCTATTCAGGTAGGACCAGGTCAGAAGAGTAATCGCTTTACGTATATGCTCCATGACGATGAGGGCGATAACATTACCGAGAAAAACCCAATGTATTGCGAGATGACTACGCAGTATTGGGCATGGAAGAACATCACCAATGCTCGCTATGTTGGCTTTGGCCATTATCGTCGCTACTTTAACTTTACCGATACGGTTTATCCAGAAAATCCGTTTGGTGAGGTTGTGGATGACTTCATTGATGAAGATGCTATTAAGAAATATGGTCTTGATGATCAGACCATTGCTCAGTGCATTGAAGGCTATGACCTTATTACCACGGGGGTAAAGGATATTCGCAAATTCCCTGGAAGCGCTAACACACCTCTTGAGCAGTACCATGCTGCTCCACTGCTGCATCCAAAGGATATGGATACCATGGCTGCGCTTATTGTTGAGCGTCACCCAGAGTATACAGAGGATGTAAACGCTTTTCTCAACGGTCATCAACAGTGCTTCTGCAACATGTACATCATGCGCAAAGAGCTCTTTGATCGCTATGCAGCATGGGTGTTCCCACTTGTTGATGAGTGGACTGCTCGTACTGATATGTCTACGTACAGCAAAGAGGCCCTGAGAACTCCAGGTCATCTGACCGAGCGTCTCTTTAATATCTGGCGTATGCATATGCTTCGTACAGAGGGCAAAAACTGGAAGGTAAAAGAGCTCCAGTGCGTTCACTTTACCAATCCAGAGCCCCGCCAGAAGTTCATTCCTCTCTTTGAAGAGAAGCCTGAGATTGCAAGTCAAAATGTTGTCCCTGTTGTCTTTGCAGCAGATAATAACTACGTTCCAATTCTTACCTGCGCTATGGGTTCAATGCTTGAAAACGCCGACCCTAACCGCTTCTACGATGTAGTTGTCCTTAACACCAATATTGGCAGCTCAAAGCAGGAGATGGTTAAGAAGTACTTCTCGCGTTATAAGAATGCTCGTATTACGTTCTATAACGTGTGGCGTATGGTTAAAGACTACAAGCTAGACACTAATAATGCTCATATTAGTGTTGAAACGTACTTCCGTTTCTTGGCTCAAGACATTCTTTCTGCTTACGATAAGGTTGTCTATCTTGACTCTGACCTTGTAGTTAACGGTAATGTTGCTGAACTTTTTGATGTAAGAATGGGCAGCAATCTTATTGCTGCAACGCTTGATATTGATTATCTGGCAAACCTTAATGTTCGCGGTGGAGATCGCATGAAGTACAGCCTTGATGTGCTTAACCTCAAGAATCCTTATGCGTACTTCCAGGCGGGAGTTATGGTCTTTAATACCGCTGAACTGCGTCGCTATCACACTGTTCCAGAATGGTTGCGCATTGCATCCAATCCAATCTTTATCTACAACGATCAAGATATTCTGAACAGCGAGTGCCAGGGTCGCGTTGTTTATCTCCCTGCTGACTGGAACGTTACGCATAACATTTTTGGACGTGCCGAGAAACTCTATCCAATGGCGCCAAATAGCGTCTTTGATGACTATCAGGCAGCACGTCGTGCCCCAAAGATTGTTCACTTTGCTGGTGCTATTAAGCCTTGGCAGAACGCTAGCTGCGACATGGCTTCCTATTTCTGGAAGTACGCGCGCAACACTCCGTTCTACGAGGTTATTATTCAGGACATGGTGCCAGGCGCTAGAAATGACGCCGATGTCACAGAGTTCCACGAGCGTGCGCTTTCTGATGCAAGCCCTCTGCGCAAGATTATTGACCCCATTGCACCATATGGCAGCGCAAGGCGAGAAGCCCTTAAGGCCCTTGGTAGAACCTTAAGAGGACGCAAATAAATACCTGGTAGGTGCAAGATTTCTTGCACCTACGTTTTTATGTTTGGAGTAGTAATGGCAGCCCTTTCGCCAAAAGATGTCGCTCGTGCGGCAGAACTCAATAGAATCCTGAACCATGCGGCATATGCCTACTATGCCCTTGATAATCCAGAGCTTACTGACGCTGAGTTTGACCGCCTTCTTATTGAGCTTCAGCAGCTTGAGGCAGCATATCCAGAGCTTGTAACTGAGGATAGCTATACCCAGCGCGTAGGTGGATACGTTTCTGAGCAGTTTGAGCCTGTCCAGCATGCCGCTCGCATGTATTCCATGGACGATGCTATGAACCTAGAAGAGCTAGATGCATGGCTTTCCAGAACTGATGAGGCTCTTGGTGCATCACCTACAAACCCAGTGGCATATACCTGTGAGCTTAAGATTGACGGCTTAGGTGTTGCATTAACGTATCGTGACGGACAGTTTGTACGTGCTGCTACACGAGGTGATGGTAGTACGGGAGAAAACGTTACGGCAAACGTTTTGACTATCTCTGACGTACCACGAGAGCTGGCGCTTGCTGGTCTTGAGCAGGTTGAGAATAGAGGCCTTAATCAGAGCATTGAGGTGCGCGGTGAGGTCTATATGCCCAAGCATTCCTTTATTCGTTTGAATGAAGATGCAGATGCTGCAGGTAAACAGCCTTTTGCTAACCCTAGAAATGCAGCTGCTGGATCTTTGCGTCAGAAGGATCCAAAGATTACCGCTCATCGAGACCTTGAGACCTTTATCTATGCGGTAGCCGATGAGGGTCCTCTTGATGTTCACAGTCAGTGGGAGTTCTTAAACTGGCTTCGTAGCTGCGGCTTTAATGTTAATCCTCATGCTCGTCGTTGCCTGAGTGCTCAGGAAGTTCACGATTTCTGTGCGCAAGCTCTTGAGCAGCGAGGAGACCTTAACTACGACATTGATGGCGTGGTGGTAAAGGTTGATTCGTTTGCCAGTCAGGAAGCTCTAGGTTTTACTTCTCGCGCTCCTCGTTGGGCTATTGCATTTAAGTTCCCACCAGAGGAAAAGCAGACCGTTTTGCGAGAAATTCGTATTCAGGTGGGTCGTACGGGCGTACTCACACCTGTTGCTGAGTTTGATCCCGTTACTGTTGCAGGTTCTACCATTGCGCGTGCAACTCTTCACAACCTTGACGAGATTCGTCGTAAAAACGTGCGCGAGGGCGATACCATCATTGTCCACAAGGCAGGAGATGTCATTCCAGAGGTTGTAGGACCAGTTTTGAGTCTTCGACCTGCAGATACTGTTGAGTTCCAGATGCCAGCTACCTGCCCAAGCTGTGGTAGCCCTGTTATTCAGGAAGAGGGAGAGGTGGCCTTCCGCTGTGTCTCTATTGATTGCCCCGCTCAGGCGGTTGAGCGTCTGATTCACTGGGGTAGCCGTAAGGCCATGGACATCGACGGCCTTGGTGACGAGCTTATTAACCGCATGGTTGAAGAGGGTGTTCTCTCTGATGTAGCCGACTTCTACGATAAGCTTACTGAAGAGGTGCTGGCCAGCATGCCTACGGGCCGTGTGTACGATACTGATACCGCAGATCACCTTTCTGGTGACAGCATTCCTGTGGGTCACACTATTGCCAAGAAGGTAATGGCAAAGGTTGAGGAATCAAAGACAAGAGGTCTTGGCCGTGTGCTCTTTGGTATTGGCATGAGGCATGTTGGTGCTAACGTTGCAGAGCTGCTTGCTCAGGAGTTTGGCTCTATTCAGGCGCTTGCTACAGCACCTGTCGAGAAAATCGCTGAAATCCCAGGTATTGGCCCCAAGATTGCAGAATCTGTACACGAGTTCTTCTCGATACCAGAAAATGTTGCCGTTATTGAGCGTCTTCGTCAGGCAGGCGTAGTGCTTGAGGAAGAGAAGCCAGAAAACGAGCTTCCTCAGACACTTGCTGGGCTTACGTTTGTTTTAACGGGAACTCTTGAACACTTCACACGTGATGAGGCTGGTGCTCAGCTTAAAGCTATGGGAGCAAAGGTTTCTGGCTCTGTATCCAAAAAGA
Organism: uncultured Atopobium sp.; assembly: GCA_963544885.1. Classification (GTDB taxonomy): domain Bacteria; phylum Actinomycetota; class Coriobacteriia; order Coriobacteriales; family Atopobiaceae; genus Lancefieldella. The sequence continues at coordinate 8,708 of CAUUHE010000003.1, forward strand.
CTAGCTTCGTAGTAGCAGGAGAAGCCGCGGGATCTAAGCTTACAAAGGCTGAGAGCTTGGGCGTTCCCGTACTTGATGAGGCTGCGCTCCAGCAAATTCTTGAAACAGGTCAGGCACCTGCATAAATGTGCATGGTTAGTAACAAGGTGTTGATTTATAATGCTTCGTTACCGTCAGTAAAAAGGAGACAACCAAATGAACCTACTAAAAAGTAAGTATGTTTCTCTTGGAATGATGTTTTTGATTTTAGCAATCATCCTGGGCGCAGCATCAAACGTTAATGACCTCTTTATCGGTATGATCTATGGCATTTCTTTAGGAATATTGATTTTAGGATTGCTTGTAAATCAAAAAAGTTTGCGTTTATGTAATCGATAATTGATCAAAAAGGCACAGCCATGGCAGATAAAAACATTTTGGTTCTTTGCTATTCTCGCTGTACTACCTGTAAGAGAGCTCTCAAGTGGCTTGATGAGCATGGTGTTTCTTATACGCTGCGCGATATTAAAGAGGAGAACCCAACTGCAGAAGAGCTTGCTGAGTGGCACAAACTGAGCGGTCTCTCCATCAGGAAATTCTTCAATACTTCAGGCATGGTGTATCGCGATAATAACATCAAGGAGCAGCTTGATGCGGGTATGAGCGATAGCGATGCCTATAAGTTGCTCGCTACCACGGGTATGCTGGTAAAGCGCCCCTTGGTTGTTGCAGGCAATACTATCTTGCTTGGATTCAAGGAGCCTGCGTGGGAAGAAGCACTTCTGTAGAGTCGACCTCTATGGTATGTGTTTTTATAGCATGCGCTTTTACAGCATGCGACAGATTGTAGATAAGCGTTAGTAAAAAAGGCAGCTACTCAAGTAGTTGCCTTTTCTCTTACGTGTTTGAATGCTCAACGCATTTGTATTTTGCTGCGAGTTAGTCCTCGTCATCAACCATTTCTACAACAGGTTTGCCCATGTAATTGATACCGTCGACCAGTTCTTCCAAGGTGATTCTTTGACCTAAGATAGTTGCCTGAACAAGCTCTTTGTAGAACTCACGAGCTTCATCCATAAGATCAAGAATGCTTTCAGTCTTAATTTCTCCGTTGTAAGGCTCTTTCCAAGGAAGACGCTTGTGATTAGCGGTAGGGAAGTCCTCAGTCATAACAATACGGTGAGCCATTGCGGCAACGTACGAATTGTTTGAAGGGCGCATGAACTTCTCGGTCTTGTATAAAACGTCAGGAAGCTTGGTAGTGTATTTAGGATCAGTGCGCTCTACCGTGTGGTAAATGCGAGCGTAATCCTGGAGGGCTTTCTCGTACTCACCAACGCCGACATTAAGGCCAAATACCTGAAGCGCTACTTGCGAGAAAAGCGCGCCACCAACGTGTTTGGTGGATTCAATGGCTTCAAGCACCTCAGCTGGTGGAAACGTCTCAACGGTAGTGTGGCGCATGTGCCAAAGAAGGTATGAATCCAAATCCGTTTCGATAATAGGATGGAGCTCTCTGTAGGCATTTTTGAGAGATGGTTCCGCCTCAATCAGCGCATCTTGCTGGGAATACACAAACGGATGGACAATCCTATCTAGTGCGTAGTGTGCTAAGAGACCAAGTGCAAACGCACGACCAGCTGGCATGTCGCTCTGCGGGAGGCGAGAAACACCATCGCGAATAGAAAGAAACGCGTCAACAATATGACCTGCATGCATACGACGATGTAGTCTATTGCAGGCAAGTGAGTGGTTTGGCCAGGCAAGATGACGTGCTAGGAAGGGATCAGGACCCTGGTTTCCAAGCAGGAATGCATTGACCTCTGCATCAGTTGCAACAAGTTCTTGCGGTAAATCATGAACCACCTCTGCGCCAAACAGATAGTGGGTTATTAAAGCAGGCATAAGACTCCTCGTAGTTTTTCAATATAAGAGTAGCCTAAAACAGCTTACAGGCGTTAAAATTTCTCCTTCGTGTTACAAGATTTAATGATACCTGGGAACTGACACATGGGTCTACTTGAAATTTTAATGCTGGGTGTGGCGCTTGCAACAGATGCGTTCTCTGTCACTATCTCTAACACCTTTGCCTTTGATGACCATAGGTTTTCTCGCCTTATGCGCATGCCACTTTTCTTTGGTCTCTTTCAGTTTGTCATGCCTCTTGCCGGTTATTTTGTTGGTGGCATTGCAGCAGAGTTGATTGAGAAGTACGCAGGTATTGTCTCGTTGGTTATTCTTGGCTTCATTGGTTCAAACATGCTGTACAGCGGCTATAAGGCGCTCAAAGAAGATGCTTCTGAAGAAGATGAGGAAGAAGCTCAACAAGAAGCTCAGCAAGGCGCTACAACACTCTCTTATGGCAAGCTAGTATTTCAAGCTGTTGCTACGGCAATTGATGCATTTGCTGTTGGTGTAAGTTTTAGGGCACATAGCGTAGACATTTTGGTTGCCTCGACACTCTTTGGCGTTATTACCGCTATCCTCTGCACTATTGCATTGTTCATTGGTAAAAAACTCGGCTCGCTTTTGGGTGATCGCGCCGAGATGGTCGGTGGTGTAGTGCTTATCCTGATTGGACTAAAAGCCTTTTTTGGATAAAATTTGTTTGACCAGATGGACTGAGTAGCAGGTAAGGAGGTAGCGTGAAGTTTATCCCAGATTGTCTGCGCCAGAAGCTGCATAAAACTTTTGGACCAAAAGACCCTGACGAGAAGATCACTCCACCAACTGCCACTTCTGTTACACGAACCTCATTTATTATCCTGGCTGTCTCAGCGGTTGCTGCGCCCGTAATAGCAACCGTAGCAAACGTTTTGAGCCCAGGAATTTCTTATGTCCAGCAGGAACTTCTCCCTCCACAGCTCAATTCAAAAGTTCCGGGCTACGCTCGAGCGCTCATTCAACTTGCACAACGAGAAGGCTCTCTCAATCTGCTTTGCACCTCAAAAGAAGCGGCAAAACCCCTGGTAGAAACATATTCAAGAATGTTTTCTCTTCCTGTTACGGTGGGCGAGGCAACAGAGGAAGAAATTCAGGAGTTTATTAAGCAAACATACGCTTCTGGTAAGAGTGCGGAGTCTGAAACTTCTGATATTAAATCTGGTACCGATTGGGGTTTTGAGAAACCTGATGTTATTTTTCTGGCAAGCGAAGCTCTCATGCAAAATTTTGAGACTTCCGCATATTGTCAACCGTTTGAAGTTTCTTCAGCAGACCAGTACGTGCGCCCTGAATTTTTTGACGCCAACGGACACTGGTATGCCTACGCTGCAGATCCATTGGTTTTACTGGTAAATCAAGAACGCCTTAATGAGAAAAAGATTTTGCGTCCTCACGAATGGACCGATCTTCTTACAGATGGCCTGCGTGGAAGGTATGTTATTCCTGACCCCGCACTTACGTATACGGGCAAGAAGTTTGAATCGCTCTTTTTAGGACAGTATGGTCTGGATAAAGGCACTCAGATTATCCAAAGTTTGTTTGAAAATGTTGACGCATTTTCTGAGAGTACTTATCAAGCTATTAGAGACACAGGATTTGGCAGGTACAGGGCTTGTGTTTGTCCGCTGAGCGCTGCCTATAGAGCAATTACTAAAGACGATTTTGATAATCTTTCAGTTATTCTGCCAGGCACTTCTTATTTCTCTACGATAAGGTCATTTGTATGTCAGGGGTCAAAACATACGTATTCAGCGTATTTATGGCAGGAATTTATTACTAAGCGAGATTCTGCTGAACACATGGGAGAAATGGACTCGTTCTTCTCGCCAGTTATTGAGGGAACACCAACGCCTTGGTATGCAGATCGTCTGAATTTGACAGCAGTAAGTGAATCAATGCAGATAGCTCCTGCTCCAACCGATGCAGAAGGCAATCTCATCAAGCTTGAAGACGTCCACGCTACCTACAGTAAGTTGATCAACGTATAGCTCTTTCCATACGTTACGCATTTAGACACCAAAAAAACGGCCCAGGTAAACTGAGCCGTTTTGCTGTATAGATGGAGTGGCGAGAAGACCGGGTTTCTCGCCAAGAAGTTCTGATGAAGAACTAGACGTAGAAGAGCATCTTGTTGTAACTAGGAACTGGCCACCAGTCGTGTCCGCAAATGAGTTCCATGGAGTCAACGGCGCTACGGAGGCGGGCCATAGCAGGAAGAACTTCATTGCAGTAGTATTCGCACTGCTCCTGAGGCTGATCCTTCATCTGGTGAGCTGTGGTATTGATCTCATCAAGGCTGTTGGTAGCTGCGTAAATCTCGTCAATACCTGCAGTGAGCTTCTCAACAATCTCTGTTTCTGCAGCGCTCTTAATACCAATAGCCTGCTTAGCAGCAACTGAAGAGGCCACATCACTTGAGTAGGTAAAGAGGGCAGGCAGGTACATGTGGCGCGTCATATACAGCATGGTACGAGCCTCAATGTTGAGAACCTTAGCGTATTGCTCTGCCTTTGCAACGTAGCGAGCCTGTGCTTCTGCCTGGGAAAGAACACCATAGCGCTCAAAGAGCTCAATGTTCTCTGGAGCAATCATTGCGGGAAGTGCTTCAGGGGTGGTGCGGAGGTTTGGAAGGCCGCGCTCCTCGGCAAGTTTCTCCCAATCGCCTGAGTAGCCATTGCCCTCAAAGAGGATGCGCTCATGAGCCTTGAAGGTATCAATAACCCACCTCAAAGCTTCCTTGGTGAAGTTCTCCTCAGAAGCATTTGAAAGATCGTTTGCAAAGCGGTCACACTGCTCGGCAACAATGGTGTTCAAAATGACGTTAGGATCAGAGAGGTTCTGCTGGCTGCCGCACATACGGAACTCAAACTTGTTACCAGTAAAAGCAAAGGGGCTGGTACGGTTTCTATCTGTGTTGTCCCTAAGGACTGCAGGTAGTGTTGGTACACCAAGGTCCATACGAGTGCGCTTTGCACCGTGAACATCGGAGCCAGTAATAAGATCATCAACAATTACAGAAAGCGCGGCGCCTAGGAAGACGGAAACAATCGCAGGTGGAGCCTCGTTTGCGCCAAGACGGTGATCGTTTCCAGCAGATGCAACCGACATGCGCAGAAGGTCTGCATGAGAGTCAACAGCGGCAACAAGGCACGCAAGGAAGACCAGGAAGCGAAGGTTCTCGCCAGGTTTATCGCCAGGTTCGAGCAGGTTCTCGTTGTCTGCGGAGAGTGACCAGTTGTCGTGCTTACCAGAGCCATTGACGTACTCAAAGGGCTTCTCGTGCTCAAGGCAGGCAAGACCGTGATGCGGTGCAAGAAGCTTGAGCTTCTCCATGGTCAGGAGGTTGTTGTCAATAGCGAGTGCACCTTGCTCAAAGACAGGTGCAAGCTCATGCTGGCAAGGAGCGACCTCATTGTGCTTGGTCTTTGCAGGAATGCCCAGCTTCCAGAGCTCGTCATCAAGCTCTTTCATGAAGTTGTTGACGGTTGGACGAATAGCGCCAAAGTAGTGCTCGTCAAGTTCCTGACCCTTACTTGGCTCACAACCAAAGAGGGTACGACCACACAGAATAAGGTCAGGACGCTGCTCAAAGTCTTCCTCTTTGATAAGGAAGTACTCCTGCTCAGGGCCAATGTTTGTAACAACGCGAGAAGGCTCTTGTCCAAAAAGTGCAAGAACACGCTTGGCCTGCTTCTCTAGGGCAACCTGGGAACGAAGCAGAGGAGTGCGCTTATCCAGAGCTTCTCCGGTGTATGAAATAAATGCAGTTGGAATGCAGAGAACTTCGTCTTTGATGAAGGTTGGACTTGCAGGATCCCAAACCGTGTAACCACGAGCCTCAAAGGTAGCGCGCAGGCCACCAGAAGGGAAGCTTGATGCGTCAGGCTCGCCCTGTACCAGCTCTTTTCCCGAGAAGGACATCAAAATGGTGCCGTTTCCCTGAGGAGTCATAAAGCTGTCATGCTTCTCGGAAGTAATACCTGTGAGAGGCTGGAACCAGTGCGTGAAGTGAGTAGCACCTTTTTCAAGTGCCCATTCTTTCATGGCATGCGCAACCTCGTTTGCAATGTCGAGGTCAAGCGGTTTGCCGTCTTGGATGACACTACGAAGTTTCTTGTACGTTGGCCTTGGCAGACGTTCTTGCATATCTGCGTCGGTAAAGAGAAGTGAGCCAAATTCCTGAGAAACTTTGTCGTGAGCCACAGCCCCTCCTTGTGGGTAAATGCTGGCAGTTAGTCTGTTTTCTCGCGTGCTGAGCACGTTATGTTGGTTGTTATTTTCGCACGTTTGGCAGAGGCAGAGTGGCGAGGATACAAACAGAAACATAACGATTACAAAAAATTTTGGCCGCTGCCCAAATGAGATGTGGGCTTTGTTTCCATGGGCTCTGGCGCGCATAAGCAGAGGAACTCTTAGTACAATAGAAGCACACAAAACTAAGAGGAGCAGGTATGTCTGATACTACTATGCCAGTTGATACTACAGATCAAAACGAGGTTGCATCAATCAAAGAAGGTGCAGTTAAACCACGTAGGACCATTGCCGTTATTGACGGAAACTCGCTCATGCACCGAGCATTCCATGCAATCCGTCAGCCAATGGCAGCTCCAGATGGTACGCCAACTGGCGCGTTGTTTGGCTTCTTCAACATGTTTATCAAGCTTGTTGAGTCCTTCTCGCCAGATGGTGTCATTTGCGCCTTTGATAAGGGTAAACCACAGGTTCGCATTGATATGTTGCCTCAGTACAAGGCTCAGCGTCCTCCGATGGACCCCGCTTTGCATGCACAGTTTCCCATAGTCAAGGAGCTGCTCAAGACGCTTGATGTTCCTGTCTGCCAGCTTGAAGGCTGGGAGGGCGACGATATCTTGGGCACCCTTGCTCGCCGCGGTGAGGCAGAGGGCTATCAGATGCTGCTCTTCACGGGCGACCGCGATATGTATCAGCTCTCCACAGAAAACGTCAAGATTGTCTCTACGCGCAAGGGCGTCTCTGACGTCTCAATTATGACACCAGAGACTGTGGCAGATCTCTATGCAGGTATTACGCCTGAGCTTGTTCCAGATTTCTATGGTCTTAAGGGAGATTCTTCCGACAACATTCCGGGCGTTCCCGGAATTGGCCCCAAGAAAGCCGCTGCGCTGATTGTGGAGTATGGCTCGCTTGACCAGGTCATTGCTCACGCTGACGAGGTCAAGGGCAAGGTGGGAGAAAACCTTCGCGCCCACATTGATGACGCGCTGCTTTCCCGCAAGGTTGCTACTATTCGCACTGATGCGCCGCTTGATATCAACCTGGACGACGCTCAGTTCCCAACATTTGATCCAAATGACGTGGTCAAGGCTTTCTCTGCTTTGGGCTTTACCGGTATGACCTCAAGGCTTGCTCGCATGGCCGGTGGCTCTGCCGCTGGCGCAGTCGCACAAACCGCCTCTGCTACACCTGCACTTCCTATTCCATCAGTGTTTTTGCAGGCAGGAGATGCATCTGCTGCGCTCACTGCTGCAATTGAGAACCAGGAGTGGATTGGCGTTGCTGAGGATTCAGCTGCGGACGCTGGAGCCCTCTTTAGCCTTTCTCGCACGCTTTGGGTGTCTACAGAAAAGGCGCTCCTCAAATTTGAAGGAGAAAACGCCACCGCAGCACTCTTGCGTATTTTGCGAGAAGCCCGTGTTGCTGCAGACGATGTCAAGGCGCTGCTTCATGAGGTAAGCCCTGTTGATTCATCTGAGCCACAAAAGCTAGATATTGAAACTATCGATTCTGACCGCCTCTTTGATACAGGTGTTGCTGCGTATCTGCTTGAGTCCGATCGTTCAAGCTTTGATATCAACGGCTTGGTTGAGCTGTACTTTGGCTCTGAGCTTCCTGAGCCTACAGATGAGATTCCTGCTGCGGCACTAAGAGCTGTAGCTGCTAGAGCTCTTGTGCCTGTGCTCACTAAAAAGCTTGAAGATGATGGTTCCTTGGAGCTCTTTACTTCTCTAGAGATGCAGCTATTGCCTGTACTTGCTGCGATGGAGCGTCGTGGTCTCTACGTTGATCCTCAAGAGCTTGCCAAGCAGTCTTCGGAGCTGGGTGAAGATATTGCGCAGCGTGTAGCAAGTATTCACCAGACAGCAGGCGAGGATTTCAACTTGGATTCTCCAAGCCAGCTTTCGCACATCTTGTTTGACGTGCTCAAGCTTCCAACCTATGGCCTCAAAAAGACACGTTCTGGTTTCTACTCCACCAACGCAAAGGTGCTTGGAGACCTGGCACAGGAGTACCAGATTGTTGCTGACGTTCTTGAGTATCGTGAGCGCGCCAAGATTAAGTCAACCTATCTCGATGCGCTTCCCGCGCTTATTCGTGGTGATAAGCGCATCCACACCACATTCAATCAGACTGTTGCTGCAACAGGTAGGCTTTCCAGCTCTGATCCAAACCTGCAGAACATTCCTACCCGCTCTGAGCTGGGACATCGTGTCCGCACTGCCTTTACCGTTCCCGAGGGCAGCGTTTTTCTCGCCTGCGACTACTCCCAGATTGAGTTGCGCTTGCTGGCACACCTTTCAGCTGACGAGCACCTGGTAGCAGCATTTAACTCTGGTGCTGACTTCCATGCAGCAACTGCCGCTCGTGTCTTTGGCGTGCCTGTGGAAGAGGTTACCCCAGCACTTCGCAGCCGTGCTAAAGCAGTTAACTTTGGCATTGTCTATGGTCAGCAGGCCTTTGGTCTGGCAACGTCTCTTAAGATTTCCCGCAAGGAAGCGCAGGAGATGATTGACCGCTACTTTGACGCATATCCTGGCGTTCGTGCCTATCTTGATGACTCTGTTCGCACTGCTCACGAGTGTGGATACGCTCTTACCATGTACGGCCGTAAGCGTCATATTAGAGAGTTCAACCAGTCAAATCGCCAGCTTATTGCCTTTGGCGAGCGCACTGCTATGAATCACCCTATGCAGGGAAGTGCCGCAGACATTATCAAAATTGCAATGATTAATGTCGAGAAACGCCTGCGTGATGAGGGTCTTGCATCAAAGCTGATTCTTCAGATTCACGACGAACTTGACTTGGAAGTTCCTGAGTCAGAGATTGAGACAGTCTCTAAACTGGTAAAAGAGACCATGGAAGACGTTGTTACTCTGCGTGTTCCTCTAATTGCTGATGTCAGCTATGGTTCTAACTGGGCTGAGGCAAAGTAGGCACGTTCAACGCTCGTTCTAGAGGAGATTTGGTATGGAGGCTGCAACCTCATACATGCACGTTACAGTCTATACAGACGGTGCGTCTCGAGGAAACCCTGGTCCTGGTGGCTATGGGGCTGTGCTTCTGTACACCGATCCCTCCGGTCAGCAGCATACAAAAGAGTTCAGTCAGGGTTATAAAACCACTACAAATAACCGCATGGAGCTCCTTGGCGTCATTGTTGCACTTGAGGCGCTTAAGCGTCCTTGCCAGGTAGAGCTTTATTCCGATTCTAAGTACGTGGTTGATGCGTTTAATCAAAAATGGGTTTCGGGGTGGATTAGAAAAGGCTGGAAAACGGCATCTAAAGAGCCTGTCAAAAACGTGGATCTTTGGAAGCGCCTCCTTGCTGCTATGGAAGACCATGAGGTAAGTTTTAAGTGGGTCAAGGGCCACGCAGGTCATCCGCTTAACGAGCGCTGCGATCAGCTGGCTACTGAGGCTGCTGACGGCTCCAATCTTCTTGACGACCAAGGCTTCTTCGCGGACCAGCCATCGCTGTAACCCTAGACGCATAGGGCGAGAAGCCCTTCTCGCCGTACATACTCTCTACAAGAAAACAGCCGCCTGTGTGGGCGGCTGTTCTTAGTTGCATGAGGCGATTAACTGTTAGTAACCGAATACGGCATAACCAACAAGGCCTGGTCCCGTATGGACAAGAAGGTCCGAGCCAGCCTCGACATACCTAAAGTCGGTGACATTAGGGATTGCTTCTTTAATCATGGCTTCCATTTCGGAGTAAATGATATTTGGCGCAGAGCAGCAAATTCCCACATGGACGCGGTCAAATTGCTGAGCAAAGGCTGCTCCTAGAGCAATCTGTCCTGCAAGAGACTTCTGCCAACCGCGAGTCTTCTTGGCAATGGTGTATTTGCCATTCTCATCGCAGGTAAGAACAGGTTTGATGTTCAACATGGAACCAATGCGATAAATTGCCTCAGAAATGCGGCCACCCTTACGTAGATACTCAAGGCTTGGAACGGAGAAGTATACGCGTGTGTTCAGAGAAGCCTGATCAAGTTTGGCGCCAATCTCCTCAAGAGAAAGGCCCTGCTCAATAAGACGTTGAGCCTCAATAACAATAAGACCGGAAGCAATACCAATGTTTTTGGTATCAACAACATAAATAGGGAAGTCTGTAATGGACTCTGCAATCATGCGAGCAGTATCGCAGGTAGCAGAGAGTCCAGAGGAGATAGCAACGTAAACAGCACCCTCGTACCCTGCTGCTTTTGCATCATCAAAGGCAGCTTTAATTCCTTCAGGAGAAGGAAGTGAAGTCTTAGGAACTTCTTCTTCAAAGCGGGCAACAAGCTCTGCTGGCGTAATGGTAATACCAGACTCATAGGAAGAGCCATCAGAATAGTTAATGCGAAGTGGGGTGATACGAATATTGTGTTCAGCAACAAAATCAGGTGGGACATTAGTTCCTGAGTCTGTGATGATGGCAATTCGCTTAGTGTCCATTATCCGCTCCAAATATATACGTGCTACAAGTAGCCAAACGTTGACTTTCTATTACCCACATTTTACATAGAGATATTACCCCGTTTTCTTGAGATATGACAAGTTGCCCTCAACGGTAGGTAGACGGTACACTAGGCATATACATCGAGAAAAACTTGCATAGCTAACGGTCAATACCATTTAGATAAAGAGAGAACGGCAGATAATGTCTAGTATTTATAGAGAGCCCGCAGTTGTAAGAAGAATTAGTCAGCGCTCTTCTCTAAAGAAAATCACCTCTAACAGCACTATTGCAGCAGCAGTCATGGTGCTTGCAGCTCTTATTGCACTTGTAGTTGCCAACTCACCTGCTCATGAGGTGGTTCGAGAAATTCTTGAAGTCCAAATGAGTTTCTCGCTTGGAATGATTCATGCACATATGGCTTTGGAGGTCTTTGTTAATGACTTTCTCATGGCTATCTTTTTCTTGCTTGTAGGTATTGAGCTCAAGTATGAGGTAACTGTTGGCCAGCTCAGAAGGCCAAGACAGGCAATGCTTCCTATGCTTGCCGCTGTTGGTGGCGTTGCTGTTCCTGCCCTTATTTATCTGGCGCTTAACGCAAGTACCGCTCCTCATGGATGGGCAACACCAATTGCAACCGATATTGCCTTTGCGCTGGGTGTCATGTCGCTCTTAGGCAACAGAATTAGTCCGCAAACCAAGGTTTTCTTCCAGACACTTGCTATTGCTGACGATATCCTGGCAATTGTGGTCATTGCACTTTTCTATGGTCACACGCCAGATATTGCCTGGTTAGCAGCTTCTCTTGGAGTACTTGTTATTTTGTGGGGAATGAATCGTCTGAAGATTTACTCTTCTGGTCCGTATTTGCTTGTTGGCTTGGTTCTTTGGGTCTGCATGTATCACTCAGGAATTCACGCTACTCTTGCGGGCGTTCTCCTTGCCTTCTTCTTGCCATCTCACTCTGATGTTCGTCTGAGCAAGCTGGGCAGTTGGCTTTCTAGGCGCGCTCGTGAGCTCGATGATCACTACGATGATGAGCATCACGTTTTAGGTCAGCATGACTTTACACATGGTGCCAACTCGATTGAGCAGGTCATGCACCACGTAACTCCACCACTTCAGCGCGTTGAGCACTACATTTCTGTCTTTGTGAACTTTGTTGTTCTTCCTATCTTTGCATTTGTAAACGCGCAGATTACGCTGGTAGGTGCTGATTTTGGTGCGCTTCTTAGCAGTAACATTGCTCACGGCGTATTCTTTGGCGCCGTTCTTGGAAAGCCATTGGGAATTATTCTTGTGACATTCCTGTTGGTAAAGGTTAAAATCTGCAAACTTCCTGCAAAGGTTGACTGGGTTCAAATTGCAGCCGTTGGTCTGATGGGTGGCCTTGGCTTTACCATGTCAATTCTTATTTCTAACCTTGCATTCCCAGACGCAGGGGAGATTCTTGCAGCTAAAGTAGCCGTTCTTGCTGCATCGTTTGCTTCTGCAATCTTGGGCCTGCTTTTTGTACACCTCGCAGAGTTCTATAAGCACCAAAGGCAGAACAATATAAAGGAAGATTAAGACTACTCGACCGTGCCGTAGGTAAAGCCCCAACCGTGCGCCGTAACAATTGAGTTAATCTGATCGCAGAGGCGAGCACGGACATATGTGCCAGAGGGAATCAACTCAATAACTTCTTGCAAATCTTCTTCAAGATCGTCTACTTCGGCTTGAATCAGCACGTCAACCTTAGTAACTGTGCCTGAAGGTTTGCGCTTATAAAGGTTGTCAACAAGGTGCTGGAGCTCGCCATATGCCTCCGAGCGCATGCCAGGCTGTGCAGAATTTGCCATGATTCTCCTTGTCGCGTCGATTTTCAAATCACCTATACTTTGTATCACGCAGAGACCGAAAAGGGGAGTGTCATGTTTGAGCTAGTTTCTCGCGAGCTGTTCCAGCCAAAATCAACCTCTGAGCAAAACGCTTATCAGAAGATGAGCGACGCTGAGCTTAACCAGGCTCTTGAGCTTATTGGACAAGAAGCTCGTGCACTTGGCGAGAAAAACCTCAAGCTTGATATGGCTCGTGGAAAGCCAAGCCCTGCGCAGACGGCGCTGTCTAAGCCTATGCTTGATGAGCTTAACTCCAGTTCTGACCTGACTGACGGCGGCTCTTTTGCAGACAACTACGGAGACCCCTGGGGTCTTCCTTCTGCACGAGCCTTTGCTGCGGAGCTCACCGGTGTACCTGCTGATCAGGTCATTGTAAATGGCTCTTCAAGCCTCAATCTTATGCACGACATTATTTCTCATGCCGTAACCCACGGTCTTGCTGGTCAGCCTTCTTGGGCAGAGCAGATGGCGGCTGCAAAGGCTCAGGGCACTACACTCAAGTTCCTTTGCCCTGCTCCTGGTTATGACCGTCATTTTGCTATTACACAGCATTACGGCTTTGAAAACGTTGCCGTACCTATGACCGATGACGGCCCCAATATGGACGTGGTCAAAGAGCTTGTTGAAAACGACAACTCTGTTAAGGGAATTTGGTGTGTGCCGCGTTTTGCCAACCCAACTGGCATCACCTATTCAGACGAGGTAGTCCGTGCGTTTGCAAACCTTAAACCTGCAGCTCCTGACTTTAGAATCTTCTGGGATAACGCCTACGCGATTCACGCCTTTGTACCAGAATCTGAGGCTCCTCAGCTCCTCAATATCTTTGATGCACTTTCAGAGGTTGCCGCAGGTGGCGCTCAAAAGAACCTGGTAATTGCTTTTGCTTCAACGGCAAAGGTAACCTTCCCAAGCTCGGGCATGGCATGGGTTGCCGCAAGTCCTGCAGACAGTAAAGAAATCCAGAGCGCTTTCAAGGTTGCTCGAGTTTCTCCCGAGAAAATCTCACAGCTGGCACATGTGCGTTTCCTCAAAGATGCTCAAGGTATTGAGGCCCATATGCAAAAGCATGCCGAGCTGCTTCGACCACGCTTTGAACTGGTTGAACGCAAATTGCAGGAGGGTCTGGGAGATCTAGGCGTTGCAACCTGGTCTCATCCTAAGGGCGGCTATTTTGTCTCGTTTGATGGTCCTGTTGGGTCTGCGCGCGCAATTGTTTCTCGCGCCAATGAACTGGGCGTTACCATGACACCTGCAGGAGCTACATGGCCAGCCGGTAAAGATCCTTTTGATACTAATATCAGAATTGCTCCAAGTTACCCAACGCTGGAAGAGCTTGATGCAGCGCTTGATGTCTTTATTATTGCTGTTAAACAGGTAAGTGCTCGACTTGCAAAAGTTGATCGCGGTCAGAGCGTCTGGGGATAGCTTGTGTAACTTTGGTATTTCCTTTGAAAGTAGGCCCATTCTGCCGTATCTTGATAAGTTATGTTTAGAAAAAGCGATTGGATGTTGAATGCCAACTAATACTTCAAAGCCAGAACTTACACCAGAACAGAAGGCAGAAAAAGAGCTGGTTGCCATGGCAAACCAGACAGCAAAAAAGAAGGCAAAGGATCGCAAGCCCGATGAGGCTCCTAAAAAGCCAGGTCCTTCTACAAGCATGAAGATTGCTATTGGCGTATTCTCGCTCTTTATTGCTATTTCTATGATGCTACCTTCTCTTGCCAGCATTTTCTCTAACTCGCAAAAGCAGCATCAGACTCAGCAGAATTCTCCTGAGGCTATTAACCAGGTCTATCAGAAGCAGGCAGAAGAAAAAGAGTCTGCCATTCAGTCCAACCCAGATAATCTGCCAGCACATCTTGATTTGGCTCGTACCTATTTAGGTTGGGGAATGGCGCTTAAGAGTTCTTCTCAAGATGACTCTGTTCAGAAGCAGTCTTTGCAGCTGATTAACAAAGCAATTGCTGAGTACGATACGTATCTTGCTTCAAATGATTCTGATGAAGTCCGTGTTGATAGGGCAATTGCTCAGTTCTACGCAGGAGACCAAACAGGTGCTGTTGAGGCACTTAAGGCAGTAACAGATCGCTCTCCAGACTATGCTAACGGTTGGCTTAATTTGGGAATGATGTATCGTGTTACTGATCAAGTAGATCTTGCAAAAGAGGCACTGCAGAAGGCAATTGAAAAGGATTCCGATAATAGCGCCGGTGTAAGGGATAATGCACAGAAAGTTCTTGATGCATTAAACGGAAACACCTCTACCTCTTCAAATAACACCAAGTAAGGAGGAGTTATGGCACTAGAGATAAGCTCTGAAATTACAGATACAAAGACCATTATTCGCATTGAGGGCGAGGTAGACGTGTCAAACGCCTCCGAGCTTCGTGATGCTTTGGATACTGCGCTCGCCGATGGAGCAAAAGAAGTTGAAGCTGATTTTGCTGAGGTAGCTTATATTGATTCGACGGGCATTGGCGTTTTAGTGGGCGCTGCACATCGAGCACAAGAGAGTGGTTCCGTGCTTGTTGTTGCAAACCCTCAGAAAAACGTGGAGCGTGTCTTTACGCTTCTTGGGGTTGATAAAGACCTTAACGTTCGCAAGTAGGTTTGGTAACTTGCAAGCTCTTTGAGAAACGGTTCAAAGAGCTTGTTTATGTTTGTTCCAGAAAGGTATTGCTTGTGTTTGGCATTGGAGAAACAGAGCTCGTACTAATTCTGCTCTTTGCATTTTTAGTATTTGGTCCTGATAAATTACCTGGTATGGGTCGCACGCTTGGCCGTGCTCTCAGACAGTTCCAGAACGCTCAAGAAGGCTTTAATAAAGTTGTCCGTGCAGACTTACTTGATCCTGCGGCGGATGCACTTCACGAGAAACCCAAGCGCTCCGAGCAGCTTAAAAATGCTGCATCTGATGCTGACCGCGAGGATACAGATCACCAGGAGACCTTTGCTGAGCGTCGTGCTCGTCTCAAGGAAGAGCGTGAGGCAGCTGAGAAGGCTGCTGCCGAGGCGGCTGAACAGAGCAAGCAGGCCGAGCAGACCCAGGAGGCTGAGCAGGCAGAGGCTGCTTCTGCTAACGAGGCTCCTGCAGCTGCACCACAAGCCGCCTCTTCTGTTGCTTTCTCTGATGATTCTACAGAGGTAACTGAGCACGTGGCACCTCAGGCCGCAGAAGAAACTCCTGCTGCCGCTCCATCTGCAAAAGACCTGTATAACCTTGGATCTGCACGTTCTTCTCGCTCCATGGCAGAAGACAAGAAAGAAGAAGTTGCTGGAGAGGAGGGAGAAAGCCAGGACGCATAAGTCCAGCTTTCGCGTGTAATGCCTATTACTCCAGCTCGTATGCCACTTTTTGATCACCTGGGAGAGCTCCGTCGTCGTGTGACCATTGTGGTGGTATCGCTTTTTGTTACCGCAATCATTATTTATTTTGCTACACCTGCACTGATTGAGATTTTGATTGATCCTATCAGGGAGTTTTTAACCGACGGTAAGCTTACGGTTATCTCGGTCCTTGGTGGCTTTAGTATCAGGTTTAAGGTGGCTTTCTTCTTCTCGGTGATTATTTGCACACCTATTATCATCTGGGAGATTATGGCGTTCTTCTTGCCTGCGCTTAACGCTAAAGAGCGCAAGTGGGTTGTACCTACCGTAGCCGCTATGATTACCCTGTTCTTCTTGGGTATGCTGTTCTGCTACTTTATTATTTTGAACACTGCAATTGGTTGGATGATTGGCCAGTCGCAGGAGTTTGCAGGAACCATTAACGAGGCAAGCGATTACCTCAACATTATTATGATGTTCGAGATTGGCTTTGGTGTTGCGTTCCAGCTTCCACTAGTTATTTTCTACCTGGCTATTCTTCACCTTGTTCCTTACAAGGACATGCGTGAGCAGTGGCGCTACGTTTACGTTGGACTGATGATTCTCTCTGCAGTAGTTACTCCTGACGCATCACCTGTCACCATGATTTTGATGTTTGCAGCTCTAATCCTGCTGTACGAAGTTGCTCTTGCTGTTGCTCGTTACGTCATTATTGCCCGCGATGGCAAAGCTGCTCTTAAGTGGAGCCGCGAGGACTACGAGCAGCATGAGCTGGACAAAATCTAGTAATTCCGCTTTTTAATTTGGAGAGTGTTGTTCTTTGATTCTAGTTGTTACCGAGAAAAACGACGCAGCGCAGCAGATTGCTCGCCTTCTGTCTGAATCGGGTAAGCCTGAGGCAGACAAGGTATACAACACTCCTGTTTATCGTTTTAGACGCGGCGGAGAAGACCATGTTGCCATTGGTCTTCGCGGCCATATTCTGCAGCCTGATTTTCCTTTAGCTCTCAAGTTTGACAAGGAAGAGGGCTGGTACGGAGAAACTGCAGAAGGGGAGCACCTTCCTGCAGACGTTCCAGATGGTCTTGAGCGTCCTCCTTACAAGGTTAAGCGCAAGCCTTTTATGGCAGACGGCGTTGACCTTAAGGGTTGGAAAATCCCTAGCTTGCCCTATTTGATTTGGGCTCCTGTAGATAAACAACCTGCAGAAAAAGAGATTATTCGAGCGCTCAAGAATCTTGCTAAGAAGGCAGAGTCTGTCATTATTGGCACAGACTTTGACCGCGAAGGTGAGCTGATTGGTTCTGATGCGCTTGCCCAGGTTCTCTCGGTTAATCCTAACCTGGCGGTATTTAGAGCTCGCTATTCTGCCTTTACCAAGACAGAGATTGAGACTGCCTTCAATAACCTGGTAGATCTTGATTACAACTTGGCTGCTGCAGGTGAGTCCAGGCAGTATATCGACCTCATTTGGGGTGCTGTACTGACCCGTTATCTAACCACTGCACGTTTTGGTGGTCTGGGCAATACGCGTTCTGCTGGTCGTGTTCAGACTCCTACGCTGGCACTTGTTGTTGAGCGCGAGCGTGAGCGCCTTGCATTTAAGCCAGAAGACTATTGGGTCATTTCTGGTGTTGCTGCCCCTGAAGATGATGCGGAAGCAACCTTTAAGATGGTTCACCAGACCGCAAGATTCTGGGATCAGGCAGAAGCAGATGCTGCTTACGCCGTTGTTAAAGATCAAACGCAGGCAACGGTTGTCGAGATTGAGTCTCGTAGCAGAAAGCAGCAGCCACCAGCTCCATTTAACACCACGTCGCTCCAGGCGGCTGCAGCTGCAGAGGGTATCTCGCCAGCTAGAACTATGCGTTTGGCAGAGTCTCTGTACATGGACGGCTTGATTTCATACCCACGTGTTGATAATACGGTCTATCCAAGTTCGCTTGACTTGAAGGATTGTGTTCGTACGCTGTCCGCGGTTCCTCAGTATGCTCCTACCTGCAAAAAGCTTTTGGGTCAGTCAAAGCTGCACGCAACGCGTGGCAAGCAGGAGTCTACCGACCACCCACCAATTTATCCAACAGCGGCAGCAAATCCAGATGCTTTGCAGCCCGCAGCTTGGAAGCTCTATAACCTGATTGCTCGAAGGTTCCTTGCAACCCTTATGGGTCCAGCTACTATGAGTGGCACTAAGATTACGCTTGATGTTGCAGGTCAGCCCTTTGTTGCAAATGGAACGGTCTTGGCCGAGCCAGGCTTTAGAGAGATTTATCCCTTTGGCCTTAAGAAAGACGATCAGATTCCTGATGTTGGCGAGGGAGAGATTGTCTCTATTCAGTCTTTGTCGCTTGATGCTAAGCAGACAGAGCCACCTGCTCGCTACAGCCAGGGCAAGCTTATTCAAGAGATGGAGAAGCGAGGCCTTGGCACAAAGTCCACGCGTGCCTCCATTATTGATACGCTCTACCAGCGTAAATACCTCAAGAATGATCCTGTTGAGCCAAGTCAGCTTGGTATGGCAATTGTTGATGCGCTCTCGCAGTTTGCTCCACACATTACCTCGCCTGATATGACAGCTGAGCTTGAGTCCGATATGACAAGCGTTGCTGAGGGCAAAGATACACGTGATGGCGTTGTTACGCACTCAAGGGCCCTGCTTGCAGGCATGATTGATACGCTCATTGACCACAAAGAAGACCTGTCTGAGGCCATTGCTGATGCGGTCACTGCTGACGCAAAGGTGGGAACCTGCCCTAAGTGCGGCAAAGACTTGGTTGCTAAGAGCTCTCTGAAGACTCGTGGAAGCTTTGTTGGCTGCATGGGTTGGCCAGATTGTGATGTCACGTATCCGCTGCCTCAGGGACGCGTTGAGCCGCTTGAGGGAGAGGCTGGCGTTTGCCCAGAGTGTGGTGCCCCTCGCGTAAAGGTTCAGCCGTTTAGACAGCGTGCGTATGAGACTTGCATTAATCCTGCTTGTCCTACAAACGCAGAGCCAGACCTTATTGTGGGCGAGTGCCCAACCTGTAAGGCCAATGGTAAGCACGGCGACCTGGTAGCGCACAAGTCCGAGCGCACGGGTAAGCGTTTTATTCGCTGCACCAACTACGAGGAGTGCGAGACAAGCTATCCTCTACCAGCTCGTGGAAAGCTCGAGAAGACCGATGAGGTTTGCCCAGACTGCGGGGCACCTATGGTGGTTGTTACTACCCAGCGTGGTCCTTGGAAGCTGTGTCCAAACTACGATTGCCCTGGTAAAGAAAAGAAAACTGCCCCGCGTAGAGGCGCTCGTAAGAGTACTAAGAGCACCAAATCCACCAAGGCAGCAAAAAAGTAAACGTATGACGGTGCATCGAGAGGTGCACCGTTTTCGGAAGAACGAGCGTCCCTCTCCAACGCCCGCTCCATACGTATTTTTACCCATTTTTGAGCGCTTTTCATGTGGAAATACGTAAAACCTTTAGAATATTCATGGCGAGAAACACAATCTGCTTGTATCGTGAGATAGTTAAGAGGGAGGGAAGCATGAACAAAAGCACACGTACATCTCAAGGTTTGTTTATCACGCTTGAAGGCGTTGATGGCTGTGGCAAGTCAACACAAGCTTCTCTTCTGCGAGAAGACCTTGAAGCTCTTGACTTTGACGTGGTCTTTGTTCGCGAACCCGGCGGAACTGCTATTTCTGAGCAGATCAGAGGCGTGGTACTTAACCCAGAAAACGATGCTATGTGTGATGAGTGTGAGTTGCTTCTCTACGAAGCAAGTCGTGCTCAGCTGGTAGGAGAGGTTATCCGCCCAGCTCTAGCTGCCGGCAAGATTGTCTTATGCGATCGTTTCTACGATTCTACCTATGCTTATCAAGCAGCTGGTCGCGGTCTTGATACAGACCTTGTACACCGTGCAAATCGTTTGGGAAGCTGTGGGGTTTCTCCTGATAGAACCCTTGTCTTTATGCTTGAACCAACAGTTGCTCATGTGCGTGCTACGCAAAATGATGCCGATAGGCTAGAAGCAGAAGGTGTTGCTTTCCAGGAGCGTGTTTTTGCTGGTTATAAGCAACTTCTGCAAGATGAGCCTGAGCGTGTAAAAGCCGTTGATGCAGATGGCAGTATTGACGAGGTCCGTGCGCGCACCCGTCAGCTGTTAGCTGATCTGATTCCTGGTATTTGTGAGCTTGGTGAGTGATTCGTTTATGACTCAAGAGAGCGCACATATTACGCAGAACACCTATCCACTTCCTCAGGCATTAACGCGCCTTCAGGATCAACCTCAGGTTCAGAACTTGCTTGCGCGTGCACTGCATGAGCATAAGCTTGCTCATGCCTATCTGTTTGTAGGTGCTCCTGGTTCTGGTAAAGGCCTTGCAGCCAAGGCTTTGGCGCAGTGTGTTCTCTGTGCTCAAGGTGGCGATGCTGCCTGTGACGACTGCATTCGTATTTCTCGCGGTACCCACCCTGACGTGCACGTACTTACCCCAGCTTCCGCAAACGGCTATCTCATTGAACAGATTCGTCAGCTTATTGCAGACGTTAGTCTGGCGCCCATGCGCTCAGCTCATAAAATTTACGTGATTGACCGCGCCGATTTGCTCAGAGAAAACTCAGCAAATGCGCTGCTCAAAACTATTGAGGAGCCGCCTGCAGACACTATCTTTATTCTGTCTGCGCGTTCTTCTTCTGCGGTGCTTCCCACCATTGTTTCTCGCTGTCAGGTAGTTGCGTTTAGAACGCTTACTGACGCTGCTGCTAAAGCCGCTATTATGCGAGAGATTTCCGCTACAGAGCAGGAAGCTCGTATTGCGCTTGCAGCAACAGGAACCCCTGGTAGAGCTGTGGAGTTTTTGCAGTCTTCTACGCGCAAAAATATTCGCAGACAGCTTATTGAAGTTTTTGGCAACCTGCTCAGAAACGACTCGTGGGATGTACTTACTTCCGCAAAAGAGCTGATAGAAGCTGCAAAAATTCCCCTTGGTGACGTAAGACGCGCCCAAGAAGAGGCGCTTGCTCAAAACGAGGACTTTCTTACCAGCGCTGCGTTAAAGCAGGTTGAAGCTGCAAATAAGCGAGAACTCACAGCGCGCGAGCGTTCGGGTATCATAGAAATGTTGGCAATTCTGGAATCGCTTCTTCGCGACGTGCTTTTGTGTTGCGAAGCAGTTGATGAAGAAATAGTAAATACGGATGCAGCAGGCATTATTGACCGCGTTGCATCTCAAACTCATACCCAGGGTGTTCTTGGGGCTTTAGCTGCTGTGCAAGAGGCTCAATACAACCTGGACCGCTCTGTTTCTCCCCAGCTAACCCTTGAGGTTATGCTGCTGCATATCAAGGAGGCACTTACATGCCCACCGTTGTCCCGGTGAAATTTGAATACGCCGCGCGCGACCTTTGGTTTGATCCAAAGGAGTCCGGCGTTCTTGAAGGTGACCACGTCATTTGTCAGACCGAGCGCGGTCTAGAGATTGGTCTTGCTGTTGCTGATCCTCGTGAGATTTCTCAGGAGGAGTTTGAGTACAAGACAAACAAAGCCGAGCTCAAAGACGTTGTTCGTGTAGCAACTGAAGAAGACCTTGCTCGCGCAGAAGAACTTGCCGCCAAGGGCGAGACTGCGCTTCCTGTGTTCAGGAAGTTTGCTGTTCAAGAAGAACTTGAGATGAAGCCTATTGGCGTCGAGTACCTTTTTGATGGCGAGAAGGTCGTGTGTTACTTCTCGGCTGATGATCGCGTGGACTTTAGGCAACTTGTGCGCGAGCTTTCTCACGAGCTTCACGAGCGCATTGATATGCGTCAGATTGGCGTCAGAGAAGAAGCAGCAGTTATCGGCGGTTATGGTCACTGCGGACAAGAACTCTGCTGTAGAAGGTTTGGCCTTTCTTTTGAGCCAGTTTCTATTCGCATGGCAAAAGAGCAGGATTTGCCTCTGAACTCCACCAAGATTTCCGGTGCTTGTGGTCGCTTAATGTGCTGCTTGCGCTATGAGTTTGAAGCGTATCGTGACTTTAAAAACCGTGCTCCAAAGCGCAACGCTGTTATTGAGACTCCTTTGGGCATGGCAAAAATTGTTGAGTACAACACACCAAAAGAAGAGATTGCACTTCGTCTTGAGAGTGGCAAGGTGGTACGTATTCCTCTTGCTGACATGGACACATCTCCTGCGGCTCAGCAGAAGTCGGAAGACCTTGGCTGTTCTTGCAGGCCGGACAGCGTTTCTCGCGCTGCACTTGAGCGCCTTGAATCTGTTGAGGTTCAGATGGCTCTGGCAGAACTTGATAGGGCAAACGGTCTGATTGTTGATGAAGAGCCGGAGATTAACCCTGATCTCTTTGTCACAGAGACTCCAAGGCGCAAGCGTGAACGCTCTGAGCAGAGCTCTGCAAATAGGCAGGAAAACGCCAAGAATTCTGGTGCAAGAAATGCCCGAGAAGAGCAGGGCGCTCAAAGTTCTTCTCGCACCCGTCGTGTAAGAACTTCGAAGAACGCTCAGGTCAACCCTGGTTCCAGTACTTTTGATGCTGCAACAGATACGCTTCGTCGTACCCGCCGTCGCCATCACGCAACAGAAGAGAGCGCTACAAATGCTCAGGCTCCTCAGAAGAGCGAGCAGAGCACCGCTCCTGCGCAGAAGCAGCCACAGGGAAAGCGCTTTAGAAGAACGGATGCTCCTCAAGCGCCACAGAAAGCTGATGAGGCACAGGCGCCAGTCCGTGCAAAGAGGACTCGTCGTCCAGGTGATAGAGCAGGTATGAAGGCTCAGAGTGCTTCACAGAGCGCTCCACAGAATGCTTCTGGTTCTAACGGTGCACCTAATGCTGCTTCTAGAGACGCTCAGCCTCAAAACGCTGCACGTCGTAGACACAGAAGAGCTGGACGCGATGATCGCGGTCGTGGTTCAAAGGACAACGCGTAATGTATACGCTTAAGACTGAATACGCCTTTGACTCAGCGCATTTTCTTACCAACTACTACGGCAAGTGCGAGAATTTGCATGGTCATCGTTGGCATGTGACTGCCTGCATCTCAACTGCAGAGCTTGGTGAGTCTGGTACAGAAAAAGATATGGTTATGGACTTTGGCGTCTTTAAGCGCAAGGTCCGTGCGCTGTGCGATTCCCTTGATCACACGTTTTTGATTGAAGAAGGTTCTCTTTCTGAAAAGACACTGAGTTGTCTCAAAGAAGAGGGTTTCTCGCTCACTATTTTGCCGTTCAGAACAACAGCAGAAAATCTGGCTAAGTATCTGTTTGAGCAACTTGAAGCGGACGGCTTACCTGTATCTTCTGTTGAGGTTGATGAGACACCTAACAATTGCGCCATTTATTCAAAAAATATGAAGTAACCTGTAGTTTTTTGAAGCTCATGTGAGCAACA
This sequence comes from uncultured Atopobium sp., assembly GCA_963544885.1. Classification (GTDB taxonomy): domain Bacteria; phylum Actinomycetota; class Coriobacteriia; order Coriobacteriales; family Atopobiaceae; genus Lancefieldella. The sequence goes on from CAUUHE010000003.1 coordinate 31,905, forward strand.
TAACCTCGATGGGTATACTCTACGTATGTAGAGGTTTTATCTTTTGGCGAGGTGGAATTTCATGGCTCACGGAGCGTTGCGGGGTGTCAATTTAACCGGTTGGCTTACGCTTGAACCGTGGGTAACTCCTGAGCCGTTTGCACGTACAGGCTGTGTTGATGAAGCTCAGCTCATTAAAGCGCTGGGCGTTGAGGACTACCACAATCTTGTTAAAGCGCATCGTTCTTCATTTATCCAGAGTTCTGACTTTGTCAGCATTGCCGCACGTGGTTTTAATGCGGTAAGAATTTCTGTGCCTTGGTACGTTTTTGACGAAGAAGCCGCAGGTACACCGTATGTAAGCTGCATTACTGAGCTTGATAGGGCTCTTGAATGGGCAGAAGAGCTTGGTCTACACGTTATTTTTGTGCTAGCAGTAAATCCAGGCCTGCCTGATGGCTTAAATGACCAGCCAGGTGGTGCTCCACGCACCAGAATTTCTGGGGAGAAGTCCCTTTCTATTCTGCATAAGCTTGCCCTTCACTATGCTCACCGCAGTGGTTTTTATGGCATTGAAGTAGCCGATGAGGTTAAGCCTCGTGTGCGCAAGGGCTTTAAGCTCACAGATGGTATTCCTGGTCACTCGCTTAGAAACTATTATCGCCGTGCTTATGAGACCATTAGATCTGTGGCAGGAGAAGAGCCTGTGGTCATTCTTCCAGATGGTGGCTGGCCTCAGGGATTTAGGCGTTTTATGAGCCAGCAGGCCTATCAAAACGTTTGGCTTGATGCACACCTTGATAAACCCTGCGAGGGAATTGATTGCTCAGGTCCTCGTGGCGTTCAGCAGCTGATTGATAAAAACGAAGCGTATTTGAAGACGTCTGCCTCTGGTGGTCTGCCAGTCATGGTGGGCAAGTGGTCGGCGTCACTGCCTAGCATTGACGGTGCTATGACGGCAGAAGGAAGAATTGCACTTGAGCGCATTTATACTTCAGGCCAGCTCAAAGTGTACAATACGTGTCCTGCATGGTTCTTCCAGACCTGGAAGACCTCTGCATTTTTGGCTGCATGGGACGCGCGCGTTGCGCTTGCAACGTTTGAGAGGGGAATGCTCGAGTAATGACAGAATCTACTCTTTTAGCAGGTAAACTGTCTATTGTGGGCACGCCTATTGGAAACCTTTCGGACGCGTCACCGCGCGTTAAAGAAACGCTTGCAGCAGCAGATGTCATTTTATGTGAGGACACGCGCGTGACCTCAAAGCTCCTCTCGGCATTTGACATTCATGTGCCACTGCAGCGCTGTGATCAAAATATTATTGAGTCGCAAATTGAACCAACGCTAGAGAGGCTTCGCGCGGGTCAGCGTGTTGCGTTTGTGTCAGATGCCGGCATGCCAGGCATCTCTGACCCGGGTCAGCATTTGGTTGATGCGGCGCTTTCAGAAGGTCTTGCAACGGAGGTTATTCCGGGTCCTTCTGCGGTGACCTGCGCGCTTGTTGCATCGGGCCTGGCAAGTGATCATTTCTTCTTTGAAGGATTCTTGCCCAGAAAGCATGGACAGATTGTTCAGCGCTTGCAGCAGCTTGCGCAAATTCCTGGCACTATTGTGCTGTATGAGTCTCCGTTTAGAGTGCTTGCAACGGTCGAGGCCATAGCCGAGGTGTTTTCAACCAGGCAGGTGGCTCTTGTCAGAGAGCTTACTAAGCTGCACGAAGAAGTAGTACGCGACGTGGCTCCTTGTCTTGTTGAGACACTTGCTGCAAAAGAAAACCTCAAAGGCGAGTGTGTTTTGGTTATCGCGGCTCCCACGGATGAAGAGCTTGCCTCTGTATCATCGCAGGCAGAAGGAGAATCTCAGCTCTCGCTTGAGGATGCAATAGAGGCTGGCCTTGCAGCTGGTACCAGAAAATCAGCGCTGGCCAAGGAGCTTGCTCAGAAGTTTGGTATTGCGCGTGACGAGGCATACCAGGCAATTCTTGCTCACGAGGCATAATCACTATACCAACACAAAGAAAGCCCAGCATTTGCTCTATACTGGATAAGTTATTGCAACTTATACAAAGGGAGTCATTATGCCCGAGGCCAAGCCGTCATACTTTATTACCACCCCAATTTATTACGTCAACGCAAAGCCACACCTAGGAACTGCGTACTGCACCCTGCTTTGCGATATCCAGGCTCGCTTTAGACGCGCTGCTGGCTACGACGTCTTCTTCCTCACCGGTATGGACGAGCATGGCGAGAAGGTCGCTCTTGCCGCAGCTGATCACGGTCTGTCTCCACAGGCATGGTGCGATTCGCAGGTTCCTTTCTTTAAGGGACTCTATGAAGAGCTCAACGTCTCATACGACGACTTCATTCGTACTACCGATGAGCGCCACGTAAAAGCTGTCCAGTATCTGTGGGAGCGCATGCGTGAGGCTGGCTTCATCTATAAGGGATCTTACGATGGTTGGTATTGCATCCACGAGGAGACCTTCTTCACCGAGACTCAGGTAGAGAAGGCAGATGAAGAGGCTGGTTGCAAGGGCGCACACCTCTGCCCAGATTGCCATCGTGAGCTTGAGCGTGTCTCTGAGGAGTCTTGGTTCTTCAAGCTCTCTGCATTCCAGGATAAACTGCTTGAGCTCTATGCTAAGCATCCAGATTTCATTGAGCCAGACTTCCGCGCCAACGAGGTCCGCAGCTTTGTTGAGTCTGGCCTCCAGGATATTTCTGTATCCCGTACCAGCTTTGACTGGGGTGTTCCAGTTCCTTTTGATGAGTCTCACGTAACCTATGTCTGGTTTGACGCTCTTCTCAACTACTACACCGCTGTTGGCTACGGCGATGACAGTCCAGAGGCTGCTGCAATGAGAAAGCGTTTCTGGCCAGCTCAGATGCACGTTGTTGGCAAGGATATTATCCGCTTCCACTGCGTCATTTGGCCTGCAATGCTTATGGCTCTTGGCGAGGCTGTACCTGAGCACATTTTTGCTCACGGCTTCCTTAACGTCCGTAATTCTGAGACCGGCGTTGTTGAGAAGATGAGTAAATCTCGCGGAAACGCCATTGCACCTAAGGACGTTTTGGACCTGCTGGGTGTTGAGGGCTACCGCTACTACTTCATGACCGACGTCACTCCTGGTGAGGACTCTGGCATTTCCTTTGAGCGCATGGAGCAGGTCTATAACGCTGACCTGGCAAATAGCTGGGGTAACTTGGTTTCTCGCGCCCTTAATATGAGCGATAAGTACTTTGAGGGCGTCACTCCAACTTTTGATGGATTTTCTGTTGCTGCAGACCATCCTCTGCGCAAGCTGGCTGAGGGTATCTATGACCGCTACGCCGCGTGCATGGAGAAGATGGACTACGTAGGCGCTAAGAACATCATCATGGAGCTTGTCCACGCGGCTAACCACTACATTGAGGACGCTGCCCCTTGGACAGTGGCAAAAGACCCCGAGCGCGCAGCAGAGCTTGCAGAGATTATCTATACGCTGCTTGAGTCTATCCGCATTTGCGCACATCTCTTGATGCCGTTCATGCCTACTACGTCCGCAGAGGTTCTGCGCCGTATGAGCCTTGACGAGGCAGAGATTACCTCTACCGATACCCGCAGCGAGTGCGTATGGGGCAAGCTCCAGGGCGGCCTGGCTGTCTCTAAGGGAGACGCTCTGTTCCCACGTCTTGCAAGCAAGTAATCGTGTCGGAGAGCGCATCGCATCAAACATCGTGGCTCGCTAATCAGCGCGCCACTAAAGAAACGCTGGAACGTTTTGGCCTTGCCACCAAATACAGGCTGGGCCAAAACTTCTTGGTGCAAGATCACGTTATCGAGAAAATCGTCCAGCTTGCAGAGGTTCAGCCTGCCGACGTGATTGTTGAGGTTGGACCTGGTCTGGGTACCCTCACGGTGGCCTTGCTCGACAACGCCTGTGCGGTTTGCTCGCTTGAGGCGGACTCTGAGCTTGAGCAAGTCTTAGCAGTAACCTGTAAGGAGCCTCATCCAGACTCATTTGCGCTGGTCATGGGCGATGCGCTGGCAATCACGCCGCAGAAGCTCTCTGAAGCTTACCGTACACTTCCGGCCGTTGCTCAGGGCGCAGCGCCGAGCACCCCGATGCCAACAAAATTTGTATCCAATCTGCCGTATCAGGTGGCGGCTACGCTGATTCTCAAGTTCTTCCAGGAGCTTCCTTCGCTTGAGCGAGCGGTAGTCATGGTGCAGGCTGAGGTAGCCGACAGAATTGCCGCCAAGCCTTCTACCAAGGCATATGGTGCCTATACCGCAAAGCTGTCTTTGTTTGCCCAGGTTACCGGTAGATTTGAAGTGGGCCCTGGCAACTTTATGCCTCCACCACGCGTCAACTCTGCTGTGGTCCGCCTTGATCGCACCCAGGCGAGAAACCCGGTGACCTCCAAGCTTCTTTCTGAAGAAGAGCTCTTGCATACCATGAGGGTTATTGACGCTGCCTTTGCTCAGCGCAGAAAGACCATTCGTAATTCAATGAGTGCTTCTGGCTTTGATAAAGACAAGCTAGACCAGGCGTTTCTCGCCACAGGAATTGCGCCTACGGCGCGCGCAGAAGTTTTGACCAGCCAAGATTTTATTTGTCTTGCAGCTGCTTTGGAGCCTTTGAGTGAGTAAGAAAAAGCATCATCTACCAGCAGAAGAAGTGGAAGCACTTTCTTTTTCTGACGGTCAGTTATTCCATGACATCTACGGCACACCTCGTCCAACACCTCGCGTTTTAGCACCTGTTGCTGATACCCATGGTCACCTGGGCAGCCTCCACGAGCACGACGCAGCAGAGTCTCTTGCGCGAGCAGCTGCGGCAGGTGTTCGCATGCTTATCGTGCCCGTAGATATTGCAACGGAGTTCCCTCGTAAGTGGGCAGATACCAGCGCTTTTATCACATGGATTGAGGACACCCTTAGGCAGGCACGCCACGCTTTTACAAAGCTGGCTGAGGCAGATCTCTGCGTACCCTGCGATTTACCTGCAGAGTATTTGTTTGAACACACCTATTTTGTAGTAGGCGCTCACCCATACAGCGCACCAGACTATAGTCAAGGGGCTGAACAGCGCTTGTTTGAGTTGCTTGAGTATCCTCTTTGTGTTGGCGTGGGAGAGATTGGCCTTGATTTTGGACCGTACTGCGAGGTTTCAGAAGAGGTCCAGCGCCAAGTATTTGAGCGCCAGCTCTCCATTGCACACGAGCATAATCAACGCGTTGAATTACACTTACGTGATGGTGCTGATGATACACATGCTCATGATTTGGCGCTTGAAATACTAAACCGTCTAGGTGTGCCTAAGGCGGGCTGTGACCTGCACTGTTATACCGATGGTCCTGAGGTCATGAAGTCTTTTGTAGACCTTGGTTGTTTTGTTGCCTTTGGTGGTGCGGCAACGTTTAAGCGCTCTGATGATATTCGAGCTGCAATGATTTCCTGTCCAGAGGCGCAACTGATTTCAGAGACCGATTTCCCCTATATGGCCCCAGAGCCTTTGCGCGGAGGGGAGTGCACGCCAGCGATGGTGGTGCACACGGTTGAGCGCTTGGCAGAGCTTCGTTGGCAGCGACTTGATATACCCAAAGAGAAGACGTATACCATACTCTGGGAAAACGCCCAACGCTTTGTGGGACTTGCGTAGCGTAGTAGGAGGTGAGCACGCATGACAAAAATTCTGGTTGTAGAAGATGACCATCAGATTCAGCAAGAGTTGGTACTGCTGCTGCAAAGAAACGGCTTTGAGGCTCAGGCGCTCACGTCTTTTGAGTCTGTACCTCAACAGATTATTGCCGCGCATCCAGACTTGGTTTTGCTTGACCTCAACCTTCCCGGTATTGACGGACAACAGATTTGTCGAGAAGTACGACAGCTCTCAAACGTGCCCATCATTGTAGTTACCAGCAGAAATACTGACCTTGATGAGCTTATGGTGCTCTCGTTAGGAGCAGACGATTTTATCGCCAAGCCTTATAACACCCAGATTTTGCTTATGCATATAACCTCGGTTTTGAGGCGCGCAAATAGCGATGTCACAACAGGAACAAAGCTTTCACATGCAGGTGTGACGCTTGATTCTTCTTCTTGCAAAGTTTCTGCAAATCAAAAGAGCGTCGAGCTGACCAAAAACGAGCTCAGAATACTTTCACTTTTGATGCAAAATGCGGGAACGGTTGTTTCTCGACAGCGTATTCAAGAAGAACTGTGGCAGTCGGACGAGTTTGTTGATGACAATACGTTGACGGTCAATATTAGCCATCTCAGAAATACTCTTGCAAGCATTGGCGTTGAGGATTTTGTTATGACACGCCGCGGGCTTGGCTACGTTATTGAGTAGGCTGCTATGTCGTTTCTCAAGTATCTAAAAAATCGAACTATTTTCTTTCTTGCGCTTATAGCTAGCAGCACGTTGATTGGCTTTATGCTTAAAGGTGTTGGACTTAACGTGTTTGCTATTGCCTACTGTATTCTGGTTTTATGGGTAGTGGGGGCAGCTGCACTATTAGCCGATTATTTTCATCGTCGTTGGTTTTACCAGCAGCTTGCTGAGAATTTAGCAGCAACTGATAAAGAAAGCTATCTGGTTCCTACCATGCTGGACACGCCCTCAACGCTGGAAGAACGGCTTTTTAAAGACGCACTTTCAAGCATGTCAAAGTCTATGATGGACCAGCTTGCCGATGAGCATATGCGATCAAAGGAATATCGAGAGTACATTGAGATGTGGGTGCATGAGATTAAGACTCCCATTGCTGCAGCTCATTTGGTTGCTCAAAATAATCCATCGCTGCCCATGGATGACGTGCAAACACAGCTCACTAAGATTGAATCGCTGGTAGAACAGGCGCTCTTTTATGCTCGCAGTGCATCCGTAGATCGAGATTTTTCTATCAGAGACGTCAATTTGCAGTCTATTGTCAAAGACGCCCTTAAAAACAACGCGCGCGTTTTCATTGACGCTGGCGTTTCTCCGCATTTTGATGACTTGGCCCATGTGGTCAAGGCTGATCCAAAGTGGCTTGAGTTTATTTTGCGACAGCTTCTAATTAACGCTGCAAAGTATTCAAATCCAGAGCTTGCACCTGGCGAGAAGAACGTTTGGATTTCCGCCTCTGTCTCAGAGCCACGTGAGGGAACCACTTCAACCACTCTTTTCATTAAAGACAATGGCATTGGTATTCCTGAAGAGGATCTTTCTCGTATTTTTGATAAGGGATTTACCGGTCAAAATGGACGCAAGTACGCCAAATCCACCGGCATGGGTCTCTATCTCTGCTATGAGCTCTGCAAAAAGATGGGCCTTAAGCTGGCTGTGAGCAGTACAATTGGTAAAGGTTCAACCTTTTCTATTACGTTCAACCAGTCTTTTACGGATCTATAGTAGAAGCTCCCACAGTTCATCTGTTTGAGGATCACTTCCTACCTGGAAGGTGTGCTGACTAAAGCGCTTGAATCCCCAACGTGAATAAAACGCCTTAGCAGGCTCATTGTATTCCCAGACACCCAGCCACACGCGTTTTTTGCTCTTCTCCTTTGCTAGGTCAAGGGCAAATTTCATGAGCTTTGATCCAAGGTGTAGACCCTTGTAGCGCGGAAGAATATACAGACGCTCAATTTCAAGCGAGTCATCGCGCTGACCCTCGGTTTGCTCATAACGTGTATTGAGCTTTATGTAGCCAGCTATCTGGTCTTCCACCTCAACAAAATAGAAATAGGAATGTTTAGCAGCAAGCTCACGAGTAAGCTTTTCTGTGTTGTAGAGCGAGTCAATGCAGCTTGCTAAATCGTCTGCTGTGTTTGAGTCAATAAAGGTATCTACAAAGGTCTCCACACTGAGCTTCTGAAGTGAGCGCAGGTCGGCTGCTTCAAGTGGTCTAATTGAAACGTGAACGTCATCAACATTGATCGTGTTTCTCGTCTGACGATATGCATCAAGGTCAAAAGAGAGCACATGGTGAAGGACGCCAAAGTGATCAAGTACCTTAGAAGATACCTGCGTAAATCCAGCGCGCTCGTAGAAGGGCTGAGCTTTGAGTTGCGACTCAACTAACACCTTGGAAGCACTACTTTCTTGTGCCAGGTAATCAAGGGTATCGTGCAGCAGCTTTGAACCAATACCAGCACCTTTGTTGCTGACACATACGCGGCCAATAAGAGGGGAGTTGTATGACTGTCCTGCATCAATGATGCGCAAATATGCAGCTACCGAGTCAGTATCCTGATAAAAGACATGGGTAGAAACTTGATCAACGTTATCAAGATCGTTGTACATAATCTGCTGATCAACAATAAACGTTTCTGCTCTTAGAGAAAGAATTTGATATAACTCTTTAGCGGTAAGCTGCCCAAATCTTTTAATTACTAACTGCATAGCATGCCCCTCCCGTATGCTTGATAGTGATATTTTGACACATCAAAGTGAGAAAAGCGTAAGGTTTCCGTAAGGTCAATCGATGGCAACGTAAACGGTAGTGCGGGAGTATATATCTCAAGATTTACTCGCTCCCAACGAAAGGACGCAACATGGCAGCTACTCAAGTAACTCCAACTCAGCCAACTGTTGTGGCTGGACAATCTTCAGCACTTACCCCTCACACTGTTTTGGTTTGCCAAAACCTCGAGAAGTACTATGGAACTCGCGGAAATATCACAAAGGCACTGGACGGCATTAATCTTTCTGTAGCTCGCGGTGAGTTCATTGCCATCATGGGACCTTCCGGCTCTGGTAAAACCACGCTTTTGAACTGCATCTCTACCATTGATCAGGCATCCGCAGGCCACATCTTTATTGATGACCAAGAGCTTTCCAGTCTGCGTGGAGCAGAGCTTTCTGCCTTTAGACGCGACCGCTTAGGCTTTATTTTCCAAGACGCAAACCTGCTTGACAGCCTTACTGCTCGCGAGAATATCGCGCTCTCTTTAACCATTGGTCATGTCCGCGCGCAGGAAGTTTTGGAGCGCGTAGAAAACGTTGCCAAGCTGCTTCAGATTACTGAGGTGCTGGACAAGTTCCCTTACGAGATGTCCGGTGGCCAGCGTCAGCGTGTTGCTGCTGCTCGAGCAATTGTCACTAACCCTTCGCTGGTTCTTGCAGACGAGCCAACCGGCGCGCTTGACTCAAAGAACGCTCGCACACTCCTCGAAAGCCTTGAGAACCTCAACCGTAATGGTGCAACCATTGCCATGGTCACTCACGATTCATATGCAGCTTCTTATGCTCATCGCGTCATTTTCATTAAGGATGGCCGCATCTTTAATGAGATTGTTCGTGGCGAGAAACCCCGTAAGCAGTTCTTTGACCAGATCATGGACGTTGTTTCATTCCTGGGAGGAGAGGGTGCTGATGTACAGTAAAATCGCGCTTGGTAACGTCAAGAAATCACTGCGCGATTTCAGCATTTACTTTCTGACATTGGCAGTAGGCGTTGCACTATTTTATTCCTTCAATTCAATTACTCAACAATCTATGGTGTTGAATCTTTCTGAAGATCAGAGACGCATTGTTCAGCTCTTAAGTAATACCATCTCTGGAGTAAGCGTTTTTCTTGCCGTTATTATGGGATTTCTTGTTGTCTACGCTAATCAATTTCTGATTCGTCGTAGGAAAAAAGAATTTGGCATGTATCAGATACTGGGCATGACCAAGAGAAATGTCTCTAAGATTATGAGTATTGAGACACTGTTTGTTGGTTTTCTCGCCCTGGTAGTTGGCCTTGTTGCAGGTATTTTTATCTCTCAATTTATGATGTTTGCAACGGCCCATATGTTCAACACAACTCTTGATTCGTTCAAATTTGTCTTCTCACAAACTGCGTTGATTCAAACGGTTATTTACTTTGTGGTTATGTTTGTGGTTGCGCTGATTTTTAACGTCACCACGGTGTCCCGCTATAAGCTTATTGACCTTCTTAACGCCGACAAAGTAACTCAGACCGTCAAGGTAAGAAACCTTACCGTTTCAGTACTGCTCTTCTTGGCCTCTCTTGGAATCATTGCTTATTCCTATATCCTGCTTCAGCACAATGGTTTAAAACAGATAGATGACGAGTTTGCCATGGCTACTGCTTTGGTATCTGTGGGCACAGCACTCTTTTTCTTCTCAATCTCTGGTTTTTTGCTCAGATTCATGCAGATGCAGAAGGGCTTCTACTACAAGGGTCTTCACTCATTTATCCTGCGTCAGTTTAATGCCCGCGTTAATACTGCTTGGGTTTCCATCTCTTTAGTCTGCGCCATGCTCTTTGTGGCAGTTTGTGGACTTGGTACGGGTTTCTCGCTTGTTGACTCTTTGAACGTCAGTTTCTCCAAGCTTAAAACGTACGATGTTTCTGTATCAATCAATCCAGGCTCAGAGCGCAGTTATACTCCTGGCCCAGCGGATTCATATGACTATCTCTCTGTAGTGCAGAAGCTTGATCCAGAGTGGGATAAAACTATCAAAAATGCCTTCCAGGTAGATACATACTTTGCTCAAAGTAATCCAACAACGCCTAGTTTTACGTATAGTTCTATTGATGCTGTAACAGGCAAGCGCTTTAGTGATTACTTTACCGGCTATAGTGGCCAGGAAGACCCTGCGCAGAAAAACGTAACTCTGATGCGAGCTTCTCAGTACAACAAACTGCGTGTTGCATCTGGTCTTGAGCCTGTTGACTTTGGTACTGACGGCTATATGGTTTGGACGCTTGATACTAATCTCACAAAATACTGGCAGGATTCTCTTGCTAATAATCCTGAACTCACCATTGAGGGTCACAAACTTCATGCTGTTGGTGGAACGCTTGATATTGCCCAAACACAAGGTGGACCTGCACTTATGCCAGCATTTGGAATTGTGGTTGTTGCTGATCAAAGCTTCCCTTCAAGCGTTGTTTTGACCAACTCATATATCTTAGGCAACTATCAAACCCCAGGCGATGCTTCTGAAACGCAGTTCCAGGGTCAAATTAAGCAGTACTTTGGTGATGGCGCCGTAACTGGTAGCGATTCCGATCCTTATTCTTTAATGCTTGTGGTCACCGCTTCCGAGTACATTCAATCGACTGCTGGATTCTCTGGTATTGTGACGTATCTGGCGCTGTACATTGGCCTGGTACTCTTCATTGCGTGCGCCGCTATTCTGGCACTTCAGCAGCTCTCCGAGGCATCGGACAACGCTCGTGCGTATCAAGTTCTTGCAGAACTTGGTGCCGAGAAGGGCCTTGCAAGTCGCGCACTCTTTGTTCAGATTGGTGTGTACTTCCTGTTCCCACTGCTTATGGCAGCTGCGCACGCTACTTGTGCGATGTCCATTATGGTTTCTGTCATTAAGTCGATTGGCAACTTTGATGTAGCTAGCAGCATTGGTGGAGTGGTTGCAGTAGTAGCTGCTTTGTATGGCGGATACTTCCTGGTTACCTTTTTTGCTGCACGTTCGATCATCTTTAGAGGTGCCAAGAGAATGCAGTAAGTTGCGTCGCCGTGTTGTAAATTCGTGAAAGAAGGACGGATGTTCCTCTGTGGAGCATTCGTCCTTCTCGCTTAGGTAAAATAGAAACGTTATGTCAGATGGTATCTGTGCAGAGCACATACTCAAGGAGGCATTATGGGTCTTTGGTCAAAGGTTAAAAATGTGTTTGTTCCTTCTAACGGAGCAGAGCAGCCTCAGAAGGCTACATTTGCTACCAGGGAAGACACTATCTATGCACCAGTTTCTGGTGTTCTGGTAAGCGTACAAGAGGTTCACGATGAAGTAATCTCAAGCGGTCTCTTTGGCCAGGGTTATGGTATTTTGCCCGTTGGTCTTGATTGTGTCTATGCTCCTTGTAATGCCCGCGTTACCGCAACTAACGTAACCAATCACTCAATTGGTCTTACCACTGATACGGGTATTGAGATTTTGATTCACATTGGCGTTGGTACCATCGAGATGAATGGCAAGGGTTTTACTCGTTACGTTCACGCTAATGATGAGGTCAAGGCTGGTACCCCACTGATTTCATTCGATGCTACTGCTATTGAAGAAGCAGGATATGAGAACGTTGTGGTTGTTACTGTTGTTAATGCAGACCAGTATGAGCGCATCGATCTTATTGGCGAGTCTGGAACACTGATTGGTGGTCGTCCACTGGTTAAGATCGGCGATCCTCTGATGTGCGTCAAGCACTAGGGTTTCTCGCCAGCAAAACATCTGCAATAAACGAGGTTTTACATGCTTAGAGTTACTAAGGCAATTCTTCACGTCTTTGATTTTGAGACGGGAACTAAATACTTCTCTCAATCTACCTTGGATTTAGAGGATCGTCAGACAAAGTCATACGTACAGCGTAGACTACGTAAAATTACGGCAAATCCAGAGTCTAGGCACGGAGAGTTTGCTCCTACCAGCAATTTTGCTGGAGGACTTCAGGAGTATGCTCACGGAGACGTTGAGTTTGTAGAGTTTTCTCATCAGATTGCTCAGTGGTTCTGGGAAGAGCTTCGTCGCGCAGATGATGTTGAGCAGTGTGATCTTCTTGTAGCAGACTACATTGATACCGACGCAGGTCAGGCACTTGCCAGTGCTGCTGCAGATGATGAGGACGCTCAGGCTGAGGCATTTGAGGGTGAGGGAAGACGCCTCTTTGCCATAGTGCTTCTCCCACGCAAGCAGGCCTTTATCCACGATGTGAACGGCTCGGCAAACGAGATTTTGCGCCAAGACGCAACGCTGCCTTCTCCTACGCAAAAGGTTGATTCATATGCAGTCATTGACCTGGATACAGGCGCCATTGACTTCCACGACCATGACCGCTCTGTAGCAGGAGAGGGAAAGTTCATCATCCCAGAGCTCTTTCTTGAGTGCACATCAGAGGCGTCTAGTCATGAGGTTATTGGTGAGGTAACCGTTATTGTTCAAGACCTGGCTGAAGAATATGGACTTGAGCCTGCTGTTGAGGTGTCTCGTGCTAAGGCCGCCGTTGCAGAAGCAGCAGAGGTAGAAGAGGTAGTAGACCCTATTAAGGTCGGTAAGCGTATCTTTGAGGAGCGTCCTGAGATTCAGGAAAAGTACGAGGCTCAGGTGGCAAGCAGAGAGCTCCCCGAAGAAGTTCCTGTTAAACGCGGTGTTGCTAACAGAATTGCAAAGAATCATAAAATCCGCACCGATACGGGAATTGAGATTTCATTCCCTTCAAACCTAACAGAACGTCCAGGTTACCTAGAATTTTCTCACGAGTCTGATGGCAGGATTACCATTTCAATAAAAAATGTTGCACATATTGAAAACCGCTAAATCCTACCGTTGACCTCACAATTTAGAGCTAAAACTCCCCGAAATTCGTTTCGGAGAGTTTGTAAATTACGTATCTTTTTGAATATCATCGTGTATCTCGGGTAGAATAGTCTCTCAAAGGTCACACCGTACTACTAAACGTTCTAGGAGACCCTTATGAGTTTAAAGAAACAGCAAAGCACAACCATTGAGGAGCAGAGCGCTGCTCTTTTCAATCGTCGTGATGCTCTTAAGATTTTTGCCGGCATGGGCATTGCTGCCGCTGCCGTTACTGCATCCCTGATTAATACCCGTCCTGCTTTTGGTGTTACCCAGGCTCAGATTGATGCCGCTCGTAGTGATTACGATGCTGCTCAGAAGCTGCTCGATGAGATTTCTAATGAAGTCTCCAACATGCAGGCAAGCCTCAATGACACTAACTCTCAGATTGGCGCTATTTCTGATCAGATTACAGATAAGCAGAATCAGATTGATGCTAAGCAGAAAGAGATTTCTGAAAAGGAAACTCAGATTGCCGAGAAGAGAAAAGCACTTGGCGCTCGTATGTCCAGCAACTACAAGGCTGGTCCAGCTGGTGCTTTGGAGATGATTCTTTCTTCTGCAAGCTTTGAGGAGCTCACTTCTAATATTTACTACCTCGATAAGATTTCTGAGTCCGATCAGAAGATGATTGAGGAAGTTAAGAACCTGAAGGCCGCTCTTGAGTCTGATAAGGCTGCTCTTCAGTCCGAGAAGACCGAGCTAGAGAATAAGAAGGCTGAACTTGAGAATCTCCGTGCTTCTCAGGAGTCTCAGCTTAATGATATTTCTGCTCGTCAGGCGGACGCTGCAAACGTTGTTGCAAATCTTGATGACAACGTAAAAGAGCTTATCGCTCAGCGTGATTCTGAGCTTCTTGCCGCTCAGCAGGAGGCAGAGCGTGTTGCTGCTCAACGTGCTGCTGCATCAAGCGACAGCGGTGGAGGTAGTAGCTACTCTGGTGGCGGTGGTGGAGGAGGAACCTCTTCTGCTGGTTCTGGTTCTGCTGCTGCAGTTGTTAATGCTGCAGGCTATACCGGATCTACCGGCGCTGGTTTCTGTGCAGCTTGGGTCTCCAATGTCTTCTCAAACGCAGGTGTTGGCACCTTCTATGGCAACGCTTGTGATATGTACTATTCCTGGTGCTACTCTACTGATCAGAGCGCTATTGAGCCTGGCATGATTATTGCTGTTCCAACCCTTGGTGGTTCTGCTGCAGCTCTGATTTATGGCCACGTTGGCATTTACATTGGTGGCGGCATGGTCAGGCACTGCCTCTCTGGTATTGTAAGAAGCCAGAGCTTGAGTTCTTGGATTTCTCAGCTTGGTGCTTTGAGTACTCCAAGGTGGGGCTGGCTTGGCGGCGTTGTTCTGAGCTAAGGCCTTGTCTGTAATAACTTGCTATGTAAAAGAGCTTGGTTGCATGCAACCAAGCTCTTTTGTTGTCTATTTGGCGCAAAAAAGCAGGGTAAAAACCTTGAAAAGCTTGAGAAAATTCTTGAGAAGCTTGTATGTAGAGAAGAACTTCCAAAATTTCACTACGTACGGCACATGATGATGCTTTCTCAATGCACCTTAAGGCGTCAGCCATGGTAATGTACTGGGTTGAAACCTTGTGCGAATGGTCTCGCCGTGGAGGTGCCAAAGCAGACCGTGCACTCTTACAGACAGTTGCTGGAGAGACGGATGCGGCAATTGCCACTGTGACGAAAAGTTATAAGTGACAATAGAGTTGTAGCCATGAAGTTTAAGAGCGTATGATACGCCATCCAGCAGCTTCCCGGCGCATCTCGATAAAGCGCCGGTAGATACCAGCCTCCTTCATTAGCTCATTATGTGTACCACGCTGAACGATGCGCCCGCCGTCGATCACAAGAATCTGGTCAGCATCGCGCACCGTGTTCAGGCGATGTGCAATGGTAACAAGGGTCTTTCCTCGTGTCAGTTCCGTTACTGCCTGCATAAGCAGGTGCTCGTTTTCCGGGTCGACCGAGCTCGTAGCCTCGTCAAGGATGACGATCGGCGCATCCTTCATGATGGCGCGTGCAATGGATACTCTCTGGCGCTCTCCACCGGAAAGGTTTGCCCCACCTTCCTCAAGCACCGTGTCGTAGCCGTCAGGAAGTTCCATAATGAAATCATGGCAGCGTGCGCGTTTTGCTGCGGCGATGACCTCTTCGCGCGGTGCATCGGGGCGACCAAAGCGAATGTTATTCTCGACGGTGTCATTGAACAGGTATACGCTCTGGAACACCATCGATATGTTTGCAAGCAGGCTTTCCGCCGTTCCCTCGCGGACATCAATGCCGCCGATGGTAACGTGACCCTTATCGACATCCCAAAAGCGCGCAAGCAGATTCACCAGCGTCGTTTTACCCGAGCCGCTCGGGCCGACAAGTGCGCAGGTTGAGCCTTCGGGAATAAAAAGCGTTACTCCGTCTATGACACGACGACCGTCTCCGTAGCCGAATGAGACATCTTCCATGGCCAGGGCAAATCCGTCGGGTGAGAGCGTCTCATCCGTAAGGTCTTGCTTTGGCACTGAACATACCTCGTCAATGCGGTTAAGCTCTCCTTCGATCTTCTTGGTGAGAAACGCACTGTTGTTCGCGCTGATAAGCTCTCCGTAGATCATAAAAGCGGCAACCAGCAGCGTGAGCGCCCACGAGAGAGACAGAGCGCCTGTCAGATACAGTGTGCATGCGGCGAGAAGAACTCCGCAGCTTGCAAGGTTGAACACGAGCGCATAGAGCTTGAGGATACCTTGTGCCGCCTGCTCTTGATCGTAATCTGCCTGGCGTTTCCGCTCAAAGGATGCCTTCGCTGCGGCAAGTGCGTCATCGGGTGTCGCGAATGCCCGCAATACAGCCATGCCGCGGGCGTATTCGATCACCTTGTCAGTCATTTCCTCCTGTGCGGCAGTGACCTCCCGTGTGACGGCGGTCGAGCGTCTTCTCAGCCAATCCAAAACAATAAGGCCTACGGCAATGCCGACAAAGGTAATGAAGGCAACCGGTGGCGCTTGAAACAGGAAGAACAGACTCATGATCACTGCCATAGCTACGCCGCCCGAGAGTCCCGTGAGACAGATGGTCATGAACTCTTCGAGTTGGTGCACCGTGGTAGTGAGTGTGGTGGTTATCGCCGAGAGACGCTGCTCTGAGAAGTAGCCCATGGGAGCGCCTTTTAAGCGGTCGCCCACCCGTAGCCGCAGATCACGGAAGATGTGGAACCCCTCGGCGTCCATCTGTATGTCCACGAGATATTGGAAGGCAAACTGACCCGCTACGCTGATGGCGAGGATCCCTAAACATTGCAGGGCAACTCCGGCGCTCAGGTGGCTTCGCATCTCAAGGGCCCACCATACCGCTATGAGCATTCCGGACATGAAGAACGCTTTAATGACATTACAGACCATGCCTGCCATGAGGCTGCGGCGTGATGCCGGTGAGAAGCTTCCGGCCAAGTCAAGGATGCGTTTCATTATTGCAAACATGAGGGCTCCTCTTCTGCGTTGACGGTAGAGCTCATATGTTCTTTCCACATGCGAGCATACAAAGGACAGGTTTTCAGCAATTCACCGTGACGTCCGCGCGCAACGATGCGTCCGTCGTCCATGACGAGGATCTGGTCGGCGCCTGTGATCGTTGATAGGCGGTGGGCGATAGTAACAAGTGTTTTTCCTGCTACAAGCTTGCTCAAGGCTCGCTCTACCAGAGCTTCGTTTTCAGGATCGGCATAGGCAGTGGCCTCATCAAGAATGACGATGGAAGCATCTTTTAAGATGGCGCGGGCAATGGTGATGCGTTGGCGCTCGCCGCCGGAAAGCCTTGCACCTGCCTCACCGGCAGGAGTGCGATACCCTTGAGGAAGCCGGCTGATGAACTCATGAGCGCCGGCTGCACGTGCAGCAGTCTCGACCTCTTCATCGGTTGCATCCGGCATGCCCATGCGGATGTTGTCGGCGATGGTCCTATCAAACAAAAACGTGTCCTGTGCCACATACGAGACGTGCTCCATAAGCTGCTCGAAGGGAATGTCTCGCACATCGGTACCGCCGAATGAAATGCATCCGGAACGTACATCCCAGAAACCGGCCATAAGCTTAGCTACCGTTGATTTGCCCGATCCGCTGGGTCCTACGATAGCCGTGATCTGCCCCGGCTCCGTCTTAAAGTTGATATCGTGCAGCACTTCCATACCCTCATGATAAGAAAAAGAGACGTTCTCAAAAGTGAATGACTTGCCGTCAAGCATTACGCGCTCACTTGGCCGTGAGAGCTCAGGCTCTCCTAAAAAGTCCCAGACTACGTTCAGGCAGGTATCCATACGTGAAATTTGGCCTGCCGCCTGGGAGAACTTGAGTATTCCTCCGATGAATCCCAATGGGATGGTGATGCACACCATGAAGGCAGGTAATGTGATCCGTCCGACCGAAAGTAGCCAAACGCCGAGCGGTAGCGAGAAGAGCAGCGTACAGGGGACGATAGCCCGTATCGCCGCCATCCATATCCAGCTTTGGTGAAACCATGCAAGCGTGGAGTCGTGATATTCGGCTACCGCCTCGGAAAACGAGCCGTATGAGGATGCGGTGCGTCCGAACGCTTTGATCACCTGGATACCGTTGACATACTCTACCAGCGTTGAGTTCATCCGCTGTTCGCTCGCAATATAGCGGGCCATTTTGGGCTTATAGTCCCGCATCATGCCAAGATAGAAGAGCAGGCATAAGGGGATCGTGGCAATCCCGGCAAGTCCCATACGCCAGTTGATGGCGAATACGATAATCATTGCCAAAAGCGGCGCAAATACCGTGCTTGGAAGCTCGGGCATGAAGTGCGCAATGGCGTCCTCAAGTTGGTTCACGTTGTCTACGAACCGGTTCTTGAACGTGCCCGTCGGCGTGTCGACGATGGTCCCCATGGGCACACGAGCCATCTTCTCTGCCATCTGCTCACGCATGGTGCGTAGAGCCTTGAAGGCGATCCCGTGGCTGATCATGGAAGAGCGCCAGGTGAACAGGAACTTTGCAATCTGGGCCGCTGCTGCTGCGGCTGATAGGAGAGCAGCTGACTCAAGCGTGAGCGTCCCTTCCGCCAATCCCGCGGCAAGTAAGGCAACGACAATATAAGGAACCATGCCTGCCGCCTCGCCTATGCATGCTAGAAGAAGCGAGAAGAGCATTCGATTCCTGTCGGGCCGCATAAAATAGAAAAGCTTTGAAAATGCACTGGGACGTGCCGTCCGGTTTTTTGGCGTAATGTGACTCATGGAGACATCAATCTCTTTTCTGCAATGACAAGTCAACGATGTAATCGCCTGCCAGTTGCGCCAACAGTTCGTCGTGCGTTATAACCACAACTGCTTTTTTCTCGGATGCGAGTTTGCGGCACCAATGCACCACCTCGTGCATCCCGTGTCCGTCAAGTCCGCTTGTGGGCTCGTCAAGTACAATAAGCTCGGCATCTGAGCAGTATGCCGTCGCAAGTATGACGCGCTGCTTCTGCCCGCCGGAAAGACTGGCCGGATGTCGGTCGGCCAAATCCGTCAGACCAAAAGCTGCCAGTGCCTCCCAGGCGCGTGCCTTGAGTGCATCATCCACCTGTCGGCCAAGCACCACTTCGTCCGCTACGCTGCCGGCATACAGCTGATAGTCAACGTCCTGCATGACAAAGTAGCTGAGGAGGCGGCGTTCTTTACGGGAAAGATGTTTCCCGTTTCTGGCGACGATGCCTCTCTGCTCTCGAGCGGCTCCTACAAGGACTTTTGCGAGCGTAGTTTTGCCTGTTCCGTTTTCACCACATATGACCGTTACGGATCCGAATGGAAATTCAGCGGTAATGCCCTTGATTCCGCGTTTTGTTGAAGGGTATAGATAGGTCACATCTGTCATGTGCCAACCGTCCGCATCCTTTGCGGGATAGGACTTGATTTCAGAGTCGGATTTCATGTCGGGGTGTCGAAGCCCAAACTTTGCCGTTTCGTGTTCGGAAAGAGACGTGAACTTCTCGACATCCCACCGAGCGGCTATGCGTCCTTCCTGAAGATATACAAACTCATCGGCTACAGGCAAAAATTGATGGAGTCTATGCTCGGAGATGATCAGTGCCACGCCGTTTCTTTTAAGCTCTCCGAGGATCTTGATAAGCGACTGAGACCCCTCTGCATCCAAATTCGAGGTGGGTTCGTCAAGTATCAGGATCTGCGGACGGTTGGCTATTGCAGCCGCAAGAGCGACGCGCTGTTTTTGTCCGCTTGAGAGCTCGGTGAGCTTCTCGGCAAGAAGTCGGCTGACACCGCTGAGTGTTGCCGCCTCTTGGACGAACTTGATCGTATCTGAGGGATCAGTACCCAGATTTTCCAGGGAAAATGCAATTTCGTCGCCTACCGTCCCCATGAAGAATTGACTTCTCGGATCTTGTGTGACTACGCCTATGCTTTTCGTGCGATTGCGCGGGGACAGGTCAAACACGTCCGTTCCGTGTACAAGGACCACTCCGCTCTTCTCGCCGGGAAAGAAGGTTCCTGCGAGGCCGTCGATCAGGCGCAGAACCGTTGATTTTCCGCTGCCGGAGCGTCCGCAGAGTACGGTGCATGAGCCTGCCGGGATGTTGAGGCAGATATCCTGTACACAGCTTTCCGTAGATTCGTATCTGCCGGCTGATACCTCACTATCAGCTGATGTTTCATCTGAAAGCTCAGACTCGTCGAGGTAGTAAAACGAAACGTTCTTCAAAGCGACGGTTTCCGTACCTCTCACAAAACCGCCTCCAACGCATATGTGCCGGCGACGGCTGCAGTTACAACAAGAGCGCACATTGCGTCGCGCAAGGTGAATCCCACGTGATATACCGACGTTCGTCCTGTACCTATCCCAATCCCTCGCAGTTCGGCCGATGCGGCGAGTTCGTTTGAGAGTCTCAGCGAGCGCATGACAAGCGGCGTGTAAAAGCATTCGTATGCGAGCGCGGGGTGTCTCACAATACCCAGTAAGCTGGGGAAGATGCCCCGCATGCGGATTCCGCGAAGTATTGAGCGCATCTCAAACGGAAGGATCGAGGCAAATCTGAATATCATGCAGATCCCAACGAGGAATTTTTGCGGGAGATGCCACCGGTCGAGTGCGCACATGATCGCCGAAGGAGAAAGCGAGAAGAACGCGCAGCCGGTCGTAAACGGGGGAATCATGTGCAGCATGCTTACAAAAAGAACTCCGTACAGCCCTGGGAGGGGAAGGAAGCTCAGGCCGCATATGACTGTGAAGCTCACACAGGTCCTTGTCGCACTTCTTGTCCGTCCGTTTGCGGCGAGATAAGCTGTGGCGAATGCCTGTAAAAGCACCGTCTCAAGGAGGTTCACTATCAGCATGGATACGATCCCCATAAGAAAGAACGACAACAGATGTGTTCTTGGATCAAGGCCGAGAAGACCGCACTTGATGTCCGTCTCTTCCATGTCGTTCATGCGATTTTCGCTTTACGGACGTGTTTTTTCAAGAATTTTGATCCAATAAGGCCGCCAACGATCGTTCCCGCTGCAAACAAAGCCATCATCAGAAGGATCCAGGGGAGTTCGGTATATTGGGCGATCATCGCGGTAACGTCGGCGGCATTGTAGTAGGTTTCCAACTGTTTCATGTAGGCTTCTCTGAACAGTACATACGGTATGATTCCATAAAAACCAAACGTCACCCAATAGACGATATAGCCGCCGATGACGCGTTTGATATCGTGATAAGAATCTTTACCCCACATAACCAGCTCGCCTATGACTGCGCCCACAATAGCGACCGGTGCACAGTAGGGTCCGCCCATGAAGGTGTAGAGGACACCAAATATGAGGATCGATCCGGAAAGTACGCCACGTTTGCCGATGCGATCGGCCATGACGAGATAGAACGGTGTTGCCAGTAACGGAAACAGCCATGATCCGACGAAGAACGTATTTTGTGGTGCCAACAGCATGTCTTCGACTACTTTTGCCACCGTGATAAGTATCATGATGATGAGATTGAATATTACAAATGTAAGGACGTCGCGCATGACCCACCTGGTATTTTTGGAGCTTTCAACTTCTGCTTTCATAGATGATCCTCCTTACTGTCGACTCTTTATATCGATGCACATCGATCGATTTGCCGATCAATTGTTAGCTATAGGAAACTCTGCTTTATAATGGATAAACAGCATGTTCCTGACAACTGCATTGATGAGATGCGTCCCTATACGGAATGAGAAGGCCTGATCAAGGAAGAAGCCTGGGAACCGGACGAGCGGAAAGGAAGGAAGATGAAAAGTATTGAGACAGATCTTTACCGTGGGGCGTTTCAGGGATGGGATCTCAAGCCTTTGAAGGAAGTTCGTGGTTATGGCCCTGAAGGCGTCCTACACACCTTTGAAAATGAGCTGGGATCCGGTGAGTACTGGGCGTACTTTCGCGGAAGTCTTTTTGCCGTGAATGCATTCAGGATGAACTTTGCAAAAAGCGGGATCATGCGGTACCGCTGTACCGAGCACATCTGCCTGGGATGCTACGATGACGTCAAGGGTATGGTGCAACGTCAGGGTGCGCCGCTCGCTCCGGGGGCCATCATGGTATATCTTGGGGGTGAGAATGAAGAATATGAGATGCGATTCTCAAAAGGGGCCGTAGCAAGGGCTTCGTCTATCACTATTTCTCCCGACTACTATCGGGATTATCTACAAAGCAGGTTTGGGGATATCAGAGATGTCCGGGAAGCCTTTATCAAAGTTGACGGAAAACATGATCTTCCCGAACTTGTCGATCTGCTCCGCAAGGCACGTGCGTATCAGGGCAAGGGAATTGCCGCGGTGCTGTTCTATGAGGGCGTGATTGCAGAGGCTGTCGCTCTTGTTATGGAATACGCTACCCGAGAAGATGGAAGCGAAGAACATAAGGCTCTGTCTCAGGATGATACACGCGCTATCTGCCATATCAGTGCCTACATTGCCGACAACCTGAGTGGAGACCTCTCCTGTGCACGGCTTGCCTCAGAGCTGTACATCGGGCAAACCAAGCTGAAAAGGCTGTTCAAAACCGCGACGGGGCTTTCACCTTCTGCGTATGTCATACGGGAACGAATGGAAGAGGCTGTTCGGCTGCTCAAGGAAACCGATCTTCCGATTGCAAGCGTCGGTAAGGCGGTCGGTTACCGCAAACCGGGTGCGTTCACGGAAGCATTTCGAAGGAACAAGGGCTTCTCGCCGGTGGACTTTAGAAAGAGCAATGGTGTTCAGTGAACCCTCACTGCGGTTAATCCTTCGAAAATCATCAATGTAATGGCTCGAAAAACATAGTTGAGTTAGCTCGAAAATCATAAATGGAAATCCTCGAAAATCATAAATGAAGAGTTGAATTTGTGCTATCATCAGGCATTACAATAGTTCTTACGAGGAAGGGGGTCTTATGAGATATTCAAAGTTTAAGCCGGAAACATACATTCCTCGTATTATTGATTCACAGGTGCAGGTCCTTCTGGATACCTTTGGTGGTATAGAACTTTGTGGTCCTCGTTGGTCGGGGAAATCCTGGACGGCACAGTCATTTGGCGAGAGTGTGACACGTGTGGATGAATCAGAACAGATCTATATGGATGATCCACAGCTTGCTCTTGTTGGTGATTCCCCTCATGTTATTGACGAGTGGCAAGATATACCTGCTATATGGAATATTGTACGTCATAGGATTGATGATAGTGCAAATAAGCCGGGACAGTTTATTTTGACAGGCTCCTCCACTCCTCCCGAGGATGAAAAAAGACATAGTGGAGCAGGACGCATTGCACGGTTGCGTATGCATACTATGAGTCTTGCAGAGACTGGAGATTCTACGGGAGCAGTATCTCTTTTGGGACTCTTTGAAGATTCCTTCCAGCCGGCGCAATCTCATATTGATCTCGCCGATTTAGCCAATATTGTATGCCGCGGTGGGTGGCCGGCTCTGCAAACAAAAAAATTGGCGGATCCAAGAGCCGTTACCGATGAATATCTTAATGCGCTTTTTGATGTAAGCATGCCTCGCGCGGGGAAAAGTCCACTTCTGTCCCGCCGCATAGCTGCATCTCTTGCACGAAATGTAGCAACGAGTGCAACGCTGGGTACCGTGAGAGATGATATTGCTGCCTTTGACAATATAGCTCCGGTGGATGGGACCATATCCTCATACCTTGAAGAGTTTAGACGCAACTATTTTATTGAGGAGCTCTCGGGCTGGGATGCGCCAATCAGGTCAAAGTCAAGGCTGCGCACGAAACCAAAACGATATTTCTGCGATACGTCTCTCGTGGCCAGTTTATTAGGTGTCGACTCTTCACGCTTACTTAAAGACGGACAGCTTTTTGGTTTATTGATTGAGTCACTCTGCATTCATGATTTGTCCGTTTACGTTTCCGCTTTGCCTAAGTCGTATGGGGGATCTTTACGATATTATGCGGACGCCGATGGGCTTGAGGTTGACGCCATTATTGAATTGATGGATGGTCGATGGGCAGCCATTGAAATCAAGATGGGGGAATCTAAAGTGGAAGATGCGGCTGCGAATCTCATAAGAGTTGCGAGAAAGGTGGCTGCTAATCCTGCAGCAAGAAATCCTAAGCCTAGTTTTATGGCTGTGCTGCTCGGTAAGGGAACGATGGCGCGTAGACGGCGTTCAGATGGGATATATGTTATTCCGATCGATACCTTGGGGGCATAAGAGATTGTGGGGAGGAATATTCGAGTAAAGTGCATTTAAACTCCAACTTCTCCATCTTACGTGTGCCTTTCAACTGATTCTAAATAAAGCTATCTTGTATATAATGAAATTCATACAGCACTTGCTTAACCCTCCTATACAGGATACGAATCGGAGAAGATGTGGCACTCTTTGGAAAATCAGTTTCTAAAAAACTGGCCGATAAGGGCTTTTCAGTCTTGAATTCTCAAAGCAAGTGCAACGTTTGGTGATGGTAGACTTCCCAAGGGCACTTCCAACCCAGACGCTTACGTGGCCTTAAATTGAGTTCATTATATACTGCCTCAATCTCTTTATCACTAATCGATGAGAGGTCTGTGCCTTTTGGAAAATACTCTCTGATGAGACCGTTGGTATTTTCATTGGTACCTCTTTGCCAGGGATGATGTGGAAGACAGAAGTAGATACTTACTCCGATAGCTTCTTGAAGCTCTGCTGCTCGAGCAAACTCAGATCCACGATCAAGCGTTATGGTTTTTACTACCTCACCTCTCAAAGCTTGCTGTATAGCTACATTGACATCGGCACTAGACCCTGATGCAGCTTTGCCGCCAACAAGGTAGCCGCTCATACGGTCAACTTGTGTGACCAGACGTGGCCCTTTGGCCTTATCGATGACAGTATCTCCTTCCCAGTCTCCAATGCGTTGGCGATCTGCAACCTCTTTTGGTCTTTCGACAAGTTCATGAGTTATTCGTATTTTGCCTCTGCGCTCTATGAGGTGTTTTGTATGCCGTCGTTTACCTCGGTGTCTAAGTCTTCTGCGTACAGACTGTACACCTGGAAGTTCACAGTCTAGTTTTCCTGAGTGTATGGCTCTATATATAGTGCTACAGCTAACAGGAGCGTAGGAAAGTTCTAAGTGTAATCTGCCTGCAATCTGCTCAGGTGAGAAGTGGCGACTACAGATAAGAAAGACAATACGTGCACGAAGGCTTGGATCATCGAGTAGGGTGCGTTTCTTGCAAGCCTGGCGTCGAACATCGGTTTTTCTCTGGGCAGTCGAAGCCCTATAACACAGATGCGCCACTCCAATGATTGTCCAACCGTTTCTTTTAATCTCCCGTGAAATACTTGATTTGTTTCGTCCGAGCTTACGAGCAATCTGGCTTATACTTTCATGATTTTTCCACCAGACCATAATGTCTTCGCGCTCTTCAATGCTAAGATGGCTATAGTGACCCATGGGATTCCTTTCAATGAACGTTGTCGTAAGCGCCATTGTAGACCCATGGGTCACTACCTTGTCTTTTGTTGTTGCACTAGCAATGAGAATTCAAGGCGCAAAAAAGAAGGACGCAGATGCCAGAAGCATCTACGTCCTTCTCGCTCTACAAAAGGGGAGTGGATTACTCTTCAACCTCAAGAAGCTCAATGTTGAAGTTAAGGTCTTTACCAGCCATTGGATGGTTGGTGTCAAAGACGATAGTGGTACCGTCGTTAGAGACAACGGTTGCCATAACAGGGTATCCCTCAGGGGTGCCCAGAGTAACCTGCTGACCTGCAACAAGATTCTCAGAGCCTGGAAGCTGAGCTACGGGAACAGGCTGCACTGCCTCTTCATGGCGCTCACCATATGCCTCAGCTGCTGGAATGTGGACATCAACAATCTGGCCAACGGTCATATCTTTGACAGCCTCGTCAAAGCCTGGAATCATCTGACCAGCCATGCAGGTAAATGCCAGTGGCTCGTTGCGATCGCGGGAGGAGTCAAACTTGGTTCCGTCATCAAGCGTGCCGACGTAGTGGACCTTTACCTTTTTACCTTCGTTGCTCATGAAACTCCAATCGTTAAAAACATATCTTTGGCATTCTACCCAAGAGTGACGCAAATCAACCTTTGAATGATAAAGGTATAAAATACTTTACATTCAGTTTGAAAGGTTTGTAATGGAAGCTCGTTTAGCTCTTCATAATTTTATTGGTGTATTTGACTCGGGCGTTGGTGGCATGAGTGTGCTTAAACACCTTGTTGCTCAAATGCCTCACGAGGAATTTCATTATTTTGGCGATTCTGCATTTGCTCCTTATGGCACTAAACCAAAAGCGCAGATTGCCCAGCGCTCTGCGGCTATTGCTAAAAAGTTTATTGATGAGGGTGCTAAAGCGCTGGTTATAGCTTGTAATACTGCTACAGCTGCTGCTGCAGATGAGCTGAGGGCAACCTATCCTCATGTACCTATTGTGGGTGTTGAGCCAGCTCTTAAGCCTGCCGTAACTGCATATCCTCATGGAACAGTGGTTGTTCTGGCTACAAAAGCAACGCTCTCTTTGCAGAAGTACCACAACCTTGAGTCGCGCCTGCATCCTTCTGCAAAGATTATCTCTATTCCAGGAGAAGGCCTGGTGGAGCTTATTGAATCTGGTCAGGCTGATTCAGAACAGATGCATAAACGACTGACCGAGCTTTTGGGAGATTATACTGGCCAGGTAGATGCCGTGGTTCTTGGGTGTACCCATTATCCCTTTATCAAGAAGCAAATTAGCTCTGTTTTAGGAGACGTAGAATTTTTTGACGGTGGTGCAGGCGCCGCTCATCAGCTTAAGCGTTTGCTTGGACAGGCAAACTTGCTTGCTTCTGCAGATGCCGCTGCTGACAAGAACACTAGCGCCGTAGAGCCTGATATTTTATTCTCATCAAGCATAGATACTCCTGAAGAATTGAAGTTCTACCAGGAGTTCTTCTCGCAAGATATGTAAGCGTAGCTGGGTAAGCGTATTACTTAAGCTTAGTCTCAAGCCACTTTTTGAGGACTACGGCATTGTTGTACGTAGTGTCTTTATCCGAGAAAAGCAGTGTTACGGTAGATTGATCAAGCTTCTTAAGCTGTTCAACAAAGGCATCTGCGTCAGGATTGCTGCCAAGTTCAGCTGTATAGGTAGACACAAAGCTATCAAAGCGCTCTGGATCGTGGTTGAATGCTTTTCTGCACTCAGTAGTAGGAGCAATGGCTTTAGCCCATTCATCAGCGTGTAGGTTCTCTTTTTTGATACCACGAGGCCACAGTCTATCTACCAGCACGCGATATCCATCGTCAGCTTCTGGTGCGTCGTAAGTTCTCTTAAGTTTGATATTCATTTTTGCTCCCTTCAGCTCATGTACGTTATACCGCAAAATATCTATTCGGTTACAAACTATTTAATAGAACTAGGTATTCATATCCGCATGTTTATGATGAAGTTCATTCTTTAAAACCCACGGAGAAAGGAAAGCCATGGCAAACTCAGTGGAGAAGAAAGACATCGATTGGACAGCGCTTGGCTTCGCATATACGCAGTGTGACTACAGCTACGTTGCCCACTACAAAGACGGTGCTTGGGATGAGGGTGGCCTTACCACCGACCACAGCATTACGCTGTCTGAATGCGCAAACATCTTTCATTATTGTCAGGAAGTTTTTGAGGGTTTAAAAGCTTACACCACAGTCTCTGGCGATATTGTCTGCTTCCGTCCTAATCTCAATGCTCAGCGTATGATTGACTCTGCATCTCGTCTTGTCATGCCACCATTTCCTGAGGATAGATTTGTTGCTGCTGTTAAAGAGGTTGTTTCTGCAAACGCAGCTTGGGTTCCGCCATTTGGCACAGGCGCTACGCTATATGTTCGTCCTTTTATGATTGGTACCGGCAATACTGTTGGTGTTAAGCCATCTCCTACCTATGAGTTCCGTATTATGGTCACTCCAGTTGGAGCGTATTACTCTAACGGCGTTGCTCCTGTTGCACTGACCGTTTCTCCTTATGACCGTGCTGCTCCTCACGGAACCGGTAACATCAAGGCTGGCCTTAACTACGCCATGTCTCTGTACCCAACCACCTGGGCACATGAGCAGGGCTTTGCAGACAGTATGTATCTTGACTCTGGCTCTCGTACCTATGTTGAGGAGTCCAGTGGCGCAAACTTCCTCTTTGTTGATAAAGAGGGAACCCTGGTAATTCCACAGTCTTACACTGATTCCATTTTGCCTTCTATTACCCGTCGCTCTCTGGCAACGGTTGCTAAAGACCTGCTGGGTATGAAGGTTGTTGAGCGTCCTGTCCGCTTTGACGAGCTTGACCAGTTTGTTGAGTGCGGTATGTGCGGTACCGCTGCTGTTATTTCTCCTGTTGGCAAAGTTGTTGACGGACAGAAAGAGATTGTCTTTGGCGCTGGTATGGAGGCTGTTGGACCAGTTATGTCTAAGCTCCGCAACACGCTGACCAGCATTCAGTCTGGCGAGATTGAGGCTCCAGAGGCAGACTGGATTTGCAAGATTTGCTAAGGCTTGCGTTTTCAACAACGCTTTGCTTTTAACACAAAGGCGAGAAGACCAATCGATCTTCTCGCCTTATTTTTATCTGCAAAAGCAGGATACGTGCGACGGCTATGCCTTGACGCTTAAGCCTTGTGGGAAGAACCCAGGTTATCCATGTGGCTTGCAACAATCTGAGTGATTGCTTCCATACCAGGAACGGAAGGCTTCTTTGGATCAAAGTTTCTGGGGTTTTCGGACATGTACTTCATGAAGGCTGCGGTAAAGACCTGGCGAAGCTCGGTTGCGTAGTTAACCTTACAAATACCGTTCTGAATTGCCTCTGCTACCTGATCATCTGGAACGCCAGAAGTACCGTGAAGAACCAGAGGAATATCAAGGCGCTGACGGATTGCCTTGAGGACGCCCTGCTCAATGTGAGGTGTGCCGTGGTAGACGCCATGAGCGGTACCAACGCCAACTGCGAGAGAAGTGCAGTTAGTGCGAGCGACAAACTCTTCAGCCTGGTCTGGATCAGTGTAGGGGTTCTCGCCCTCAACAGCTGGGCCGTCGTCCTCTTTACCGCCAACTTTGCCAAGCTCAGCCTCAACAGGAAGGTTGATAGGACCAGCAAACTTGGTTACGGATGCGGTAAGTGCAATGTTGTCCTCAAATGGAACGTGAGAGCCGTCAATCATGACGGAGGTGTAACCGGCACGAGCTGCCTGAATGCAGCGGTCAAAGCCGTCACCGTGATCTAGGTGAAGAGCAACAGGAACAGTTGCCTCTTCAGCAGCACAACGAACCATGGCAGCAAAGTAATCAAGGCTTGCGTACTTGATGGTGCCAGGAGTGGTCTGAAGAATAACAGGGGAGCGGCGCTCTTCTGCTGCCTTAACAACAGCCATTACAAACTCAAGGTTCTCAACGTTAAAGGCGCCAACAGCATAATGGCCAGCCTGTGCGTCAAGAAGCATCTGCTTAGTAGTAACGAACATCTATTGCTCCTTTCGCCCTAAAGGGCTCTTTGATTGACTGAAAAAATTGTAACGTTTCTCTTACTCTGTTACGTAAGTTTTCTAGAAATAGTTTTGTCTTTATAACCTTTGGCGAGAAACCCGTCTTGCTGCATATTATTCAGCAATCTTTTTGATTGTGACCTGCTTCTGAATCTTAGTTGCAACATCTTGATCAAAGCGACCGGTACCTGCAGATAGGCAACTTGCGGTAGCACATGAAAGCGCAAAGGTAAGACATTCTGAAGTTGGTTTTTGCTGAGCAAGTGCAACAGCAAATGAGCCAACAAGGGTATCTCCTGCACCAACAGGATTGATAGCTTCAATTTTTGGAGGATTTGCTCTAAAGGTTCCTTCATCAGAAACCATGAGTGCACCTTTTGCACCAAGCGATACAACTACAATTTTAATGCCGCGTTTGTGCAGTTCCCGAGCTGCCTCAATGACCTGGTCTTCTGTAGTTACTTCTCTTCCTAGAAGTTGACCGATTTCATCGGTGTTTGGTTTTATCATGGTAGGAAGGGCATCAATACAGGAGGTGAGCAGTGCACCGGATGCGTCTACAATGCAAGGCACGCCCGCAGCCATGGTTTCTTCAATAAGTTCTTTGTAATTCTCGGCAGAAATGCCCTTGGGAACACTGCCATTAAAGGTAACAACTTCGGCTTCTTTGGTAAGCTGCACAAGTTTTGCCTTGAAAGCAAGGAATTCTTCAGGAAGTATAGGCTGTCCAGGCTCTAAGAATTCAGTTGATTGCCCGCTTGGCTCCAGGACATTAATGCATGAGCGGGTTTCTTGCTCAACATAAATAAAATCACTGGTAATACCATCTTTGTGAGCCAACTCAACAAGGTATCTACCGTTATTGCCGCCTACAAATCCTGTGGCACAAACGGGGTAGTTAAGGGTTGTAATGGCTCGTGAGGCGTTAAGACCCTTGCCACCCGCGCTATTATCTACTACCGAGACTCTGTGTACCGTTCCATCTACAACAGAAGAGTCCAGGTAGTACGCCTTATCAATGGATGCATTGAGTGTTACGGTAACAATCACGCATATCACCTCGTCTAAAAGACAGTGCACACAAAGTGCCCAGAGGAAAGCAGGGGCGAGAAACACTATGGAGCAGCGCCACTGCAAATGAAATTGGATTAAATCTATTTAACCAAAGCGCCATCAAGAAACTTTTCTTTAGATGTTATAAAAAAAGATACCAGTACATAATTTCTTAATACCAATTTTATTTTCTCACCGTATTTGAGCAGGATTTTAGGGTTGTTTACTACGTTTATTACGTATAAAGGTACGTTATAAGAACTTCTCATTTTTCAAGAATAGCTCTAAATTTTTAGTGCATCGTCACAATTTATCCATATATCTACCTGCGAAAATAACAACGTGTGTACCGTTTACGGTAAAAATAGTACCGTTAAGCCGCCGATTGTTAACGTACACATCACAAGGTGCTCACTAGACTATACTTATATTAGGTTGTTATCTGGTATCTACCACTTAGAGAGAAGCATCAACACTCCTAGTTTTCCGTGTAGCTCCCCAGATAGTTTCCAACTCTTTGAAAGGAGTTTGACATGGTAGGTTGCGTTTTAACTGGTCATGGAACTTTTGCAAACGGACTTGCTGATGCTTTAAAGATGATTGCTGGTGAGCAAGAAGCTTTTGTTCCCGTTCCTTTTATTGAAGCCGGCGCTGCAACGTACCCAGAAACTCTTGCTGCAACAATTTCCGATCTTCTTGATACTACTGACGGTGTGCTAGTTTTCTGCGATCTACTTGGCGGAACACCTTTTAATCAGGCAATGATTATTGCTCAGAGTTATTCAAACGTAGAAGTTGTTACCGGTACAAACCTTCCTATGCTTCTTGAAACACTTGGTAGCCGCATGGCAGATACCTCTCTTGATGAGCTGGTTGAGACTGCTGTTTTAGCTGGTAGCCAGGGAGTTGTTCATAAGCGTCTTGAGCTTGAGGTTGAGCCAGAAGATGACATCTTCGGAGACGATGGTATTTAAGTAGCGTTTTGTTGTTGAGTTAAGGAGATGCACATGGCAAATCTAGCAGAGAACATTCTTGCTTCATCCATTGTTCTTCTCGCGTTCTTAGTAATTTTGGGCCTTATTTATTCCTTCTTTGTTTGGAGAGCCTCTTCTAAAAAGGCGGGAACAACTTCAGAGTTTCTGAAGAATCTTCATGCAGGTCAGAAAGTTAAGACTAACAGCGGAATGTATGGCGTAGTTAAAAACGTCAAAAAAGAAACAGTAGATGTTGAGTTTGCTCCAAATGTGGTCATCACGTTGGATCGTTGGGCGTTAATCAGCGTTTCCAACAATAAATAAATTTGCAGTAAAACACGCAGCGCAAGTTGCGAGTAGTGCGATGAAAATCGCAGATAGCACGCACAAGTGTGCGCGCAAAGAGAGGAGAACTTGTTATGGGAGAACCAGATATCAAGCTTGCTCGAATCGATAATCGTTTGATTCATGGTCAGGTTGCTACTCAGTGGAACGGTACCCTTGGAACAAATCTCATCCTTGTTGCTAATGACGAGGTCGCAGGCAATAAGATGCGTCAGGGCCTCATGGATATGGCTGCACCAAACGGTGTTGCAACCAGGTACTTTACGCTCCAGAAAACTATCGATGTTATCCACAAGGCTTCAGCAAGCCAGCACATTTTCTTAGTTGCCGAGAATCCAGAGGATGTCCTCACTCTGGTTAAGGGCGGTGTTCCAATCAAAAAAGTGAACATCGGCAATATGCACATGGCTGAGGGAAAGCGACAGGTCGCCACAAGTGTGGCGGTAGACGATAAGGACGTCGCTGCCTTCCGTGAGCTTCAGGAATTGGGGGTGACTCTAGAGATTAGGCGTGTTCCTACGACCCCGGTCGAGGATATCTCAAAGCTATTCGAGTAAGTTTTTGCGCGCAACTTCCTGGTAGAGATGACAAAAAGTTGCAATGGAGCAACGTTTCTAGCAGGTTGGCAAAGGTATTCGGATAGTCTGTCGATCATCGTCATCGGCAGTTATGGTGTGTTTGAAAGGAGGAGTTAAGATGGATGTTAGCCCTATTCAGGTGTTATTAATTTTCATCGTTGCGTTTATCGCTGGCATCGATCAGTTTAGTTTCCTCGAGTCTCTTTACCAGCCAATCGTAACTGGTTTTTTGGTTGGTTTGATTCTTGGCGACGTTCAGACTGGTCTCATTGTTGGTGGTACCTATCAGCTTATGACCATCGGCAACATGCCTGTTGGTGGTGCTCAGCCACCTAACGCGGTTATCGGCGGCATTATGTCTGCAGTCTTTGCAATCACTACTAAGCTTGAGCCAATGGCCGCTGTAGCTGCAGCAATTCCATTCTCTCTACTTGGTCAGTATGCAGTAACCATCATCTTTACCATTATGTCTCCTGTAATGGCAACTGCTGATGCATACGCCGAGAAGGCCGATCCTAAGGGAATTGCTCGTATCAACTATGGTGCAATGGCTGCTCTTGGTCTCTTCTTTGGTGTCATTGTTACCCTGTTCTTCCTGGGTGGTGCTGCATTTGGCACTCAGATCACCACTGCAATTCCAAAGTGGCTCATGAATGCACTGTCCGTCGCTGGTGGCATGATGCGCTTCGTCGGCTTTGCAATCCTGCTGAAGGTTATGGTTTCTCGCGAGCTTTGGGGCTTCTTCCTCATGGGCTTTGCAGCTGCAATCGTATTTATCAGCATTCCTGAGCTCTCTGGTCCAGCACTTCTGCTTCTTGCTCTTATCGGCTTTGGTATCGCATTCTGGGATTACCAGCTCCAGACCAAGATGAAGAATGCTGCTCCTGCTGTTGTTGCTGGAGGTGACTTCGAAGATGGCATTTAATATTCCTGATACCTATCAGAACACCACTCCTGCTGAGCCACTTGATCAGAAGACGCTCAACAAGATGGTATGGCGCTCCCTGTTCCTGCAGGCTTCCTTCAACTACGAGAGAATGCAGGCAGCTGGTTGGCTCTACGGTATCCTCCCTGGTCTTGAGAAGATTCACGGCGACAACAAGGATGACCTTGCTGCTTCCATGAGTCACAACCTTGAGTTCTACAATACCCACCCATTCTTGGTCACTTTTGTTATGGGTATTGTTCTCTCCCTTGAGCAGAACAAGCTGGATATCCCAACCATTCGTGCAGTCCGCGTTTCTGCAATGGGTCCTCTGGGCGGCATTGGTGACGCACTGTTCTGGTTCACCCTTGTTCCAATTACTGCTGGTATTACCTCTAACATGGCAATTTCCGGCAATGTCTTTGCACCATTCTTGTTCCTTATCATCTTCAACATCGCACAGTTTGCTGTACGTTATTGGCTGATGAATCTTTCTTACAAGATGGGTACTGACGCAATTACCCTGCTCACCGAGAACGCAAAAGAGTTCACTCGTGCTGCTTCTATCCTGGGCGTCTTTGTTGTTGGCTGCCTGGTTGTCTGCTACGGTGGAACCAAGCTTGGCGCTGGCGCAAACATCCCTAACGGTGAGACACACAGCGTTGTTCTTTCTCAGGTAACTCTTTCTGACGAGCAGCTTGCTTCTGGTCAGTATGACAAGGCTCTCTTCGCTGAGGGTTCTTATTCTGACTACAAGAAGAATCCTGAGTCCGTTAAGTTCATCGGCGGCAAGACTGCTGACGGCAAGGACGGCACTACTGCTATTGCTCCAGTCGGCAACGGTGTTAACCTGGTAACTGTTGGCGAGGAAGTCACTTCTCCTGTCTCTATTGACATCCAGAAGATCCTCGACGGCGTTTGCCCAAAGCTTATCCCACTGGCTCTTACCCTTTGCCTGTACTACCTCATGGCAAAGCGTAACTGGACTCCAATCATGTGCATCTGCCTGCTTCTGGTAATTGCACTTCTTGGTTCTGGCTTTGGCGTTCTCCCATATATTTGGGGTTAAGTAAGTGTGACGGGTGTCCACTTAGTGGGCACCCGTCTTTTATAGGAGAGTTTTGATGACAACGTTTATGGGAAGACAGCCACTCTACGAGCAGCTAGCAAATATGCTGCGCTATCGTATTGAGAACGAGATGGATCCAGACGATCCACTTCCTTCTGAGCGTGAACTCTCCGATTCCTATGGACTTTCTCGCACCACGGTAAGACTTGCACTGCAAGAGCTTGAACACATGGGGCTCATTTATCGTCAGCGTGGCCGCGGTACCTTTGTTGCAGACGTCTCTGAACGTGCAACAGACCTTATGGGAGGCTATAGCTTTACTGACCAGCAGCGTCAGTTAGGTCGCGTCCCTAAGACAACTAATCTGGAGTTTGACACTATTGAGGCTAATAAGTTCTTAGCCCAACATATGCACGTTATTCTTGGCGAGAAACTTTTCCGCATCAAGCGTTTAAGAAGTGCCGATGACGTACCTATGATGCTGGAAGTAACCTATCTTCCAGTTTCACAGTTTTTCTCGCTCACTGCTCATGATGTTGAGCAAAAATCTCTCTACCAAATTTTTGAAGAAGACTACAACATAAAGATTGGCGTAGCAGAAGAGGAGTTCAAGGCTTCAATTGCTCGCTCAGATGACGCCACTTTATTGCAAATTTCTGAAGGTTCACCTGTTTTGAGTCTCACACGCACAACCTACAACGACAGAAATATCATTGTTGAGTTCACACTAAGCGTGGCTCGTGCGGATCAGTTTAGATACAAAATTGTACATACACGCAGTTAAATAACTGTGAGAAGGGATATCAATGTTTAAGAAGAGCCAAGAAGAGCTAAAGGCACTAGGCGCTCATATTACAACTGCCGAGATTAAGCAGCAGCCTGAGCTTTGGGAATCTACCTTTGGCATTTATCAGGAGAACCTTTCTGCAATTAAAGAGTTTGTCGAGCGTGCTCGCAATCTTGGCGAGGGTCGTCGTACCCGCGTGGTCTTTACGGGTGCAGGTACCTCGGCATATGTAGGCGATACCATTACTCCGTATCTTCGTTCTCATGGCGAGAAGGGCTCTTTTGAGTTTGCGTCCGTTGCAACTACTGATATTGTTTCTGATCCTTATGGCAGTCTTGATCCAGATGATCCAACGGTCTTGGTTTCTTTTGCGCGCTCTGGTAATAGTCCAGAGAGTCTTGCTGCAGTAAATATTGCCCGTAAGATTGTTAAAAATCTTTTGCTCATCAATATTACCTGCGCTCCTGAAGGAAAACTTGCCGTTGAATCCGCAGGTAAAGACGATACATTGCTACTTCTTATTCCTGGTGCAAATGACCAGGGCTTTGCCATGACCGGCTCTTATAGCTGTATGACACTTCTTGCTACTCTTGTATTTGATAGTGCTGATGACTCACAGAAGAAGGCTTGGATTTCTGATGCTGCTGAGCTGGGTAGGCAGGTAATTGAGCGTGAGGAAGAGATTGCTGAGTGGCTCAAGAGCGATTTCAACCGCATTACCTATTTGGGTTCTGGTCCTTTTGTGGGTCTTGCTCATGAGGCTCAGCTTAAGATTTTGGAGCTTGCAGCTGGTATTAATGCAACGTCGTGGGATTCCTCGATGGGATATCGTCACGGACCAAAGTCGTTTGTCGACGAACACACCCTGGTGTTTGATTTTGTTTCCAATAACCCTTATACGCGTCAATATGATCTGGATATTCTTGACGAGATTAAGGGAGACCAGATTGCTGCTCTGACCATTGGTATTGAGCAAGAGGGGGCAACAAACTTTACGGGAAGAACATTTAGTCTTCCAGTATTTACAGAGCCTCTACCAGCACCTTATTTGGCTCTGCCTTTTGTAATGGTTGCTCAGGTGGTGGCGCTCTTGAACTCAGTCCGTGTTAACAACAAACCGGACACACCTTCTCCAACTGGTCAGGTTAATCGAGTGGTTAAGGGTGTTACAATTCACTCACTATAGGAATTACTAAGAAGGACGTGCCTATGGCGCGTCCTTTTGAGAATGATTGAGGTACGTATGAGTACATTTGCAGTTAAAGCAGATAAGTTCTTTTTGCCAGGAGCAACTTCTGGTCCAGGATATTTGCTCGTAGAAGACGGTGTATTTGGTCATTTCACTAAAGAGAAGCCAGACTGCGAGATTATTGACCGCACTGGTTCTTGGGTGGCGCCTGGCCTTGTTGATACCCATATCCATGGCTTCCTGGACCACGATATTATGGACTGCGATCCTGATGGCGTCATTGAGATTGCCCAGGGTTTGCTCTCTAACGGTGTAACTTCTTGGCTTCCAACAACACTAACCGCAAGCGTTCAGCAGACCGGTGATGCTTGTGAGTCTGTTGCTGATGCAGCAGAGGGAATTGCGGCAAACGGCATTGATGCTGCTCGCATCCAGGGCATCTTCCTAGAGGGACCTTTCTTTACCGAGAAACACAAGGGCGCCCAGAATCCTGCGTACTTCCTTGATCCAGATGTAGAGGTCTTTGATGAGTGGCAGGAGCGTGCCGACGGCTGGATTGCCAAGATTGCTATTGCTCCAGAGCGCGATGGCGCTCCAGAGTTCTGTGCAGAGATGGCAGACCGCGGTGTTCATGTTGCACTTGGTCACTCCGATGCAACGTATGAGGAAGCTCTTGCCTGCGTAAACGCTGGTGCAGACATCTTTGTTCATACCTATAACGGCATGAGCGGTCTTCACCACCGTGAGCCAGGTATGGTTGGTGCTGCAATGACCACCCACGGTACCTATGCAGAGGCTATTTGCGACGGCCATCACCTTAATCCTATCGCTGTTCGCGCTCTGGTAAATGCAAAGGGATATGACCATACCGTTCTTATTACAGACTGCATGCGAGCAGGTGGTATGCCTAATGGACAGTACAAACTTGGCGATTTCCCTGTTGTTGTTGAAGGCGGAACTGCTCGTCTGATGGATGAGTCTCACAGCCTTGCTGGTTCAATCCTTCGTCTGTTTGAAGGCGTGAAGAACGTCTTTGACTGGGGTATTGTTTCTGCTGAAGAAGCGGTTCGTATGGCTTCAGAAAACCCAGCTCGCTCCTGTGGAATTGATGATGTTTGTGGCTTCATCCGTCCTGGATATGATGCTGACTTTATTGTTATTACAAAAGATCTTCAGCTTGAAGAGACGTTCCTTGGAGGAAAGAGCGTTTACAAGGCTTAAGCAGCAGATCTTGAGTAATGCAAACTAAAGGAAGCCTATGGAGTTCTATTCCCATAATTATTTAATTCACCATGCGACAGTATTTGACTGGACTCAGCTTGTTCTATTTGGCCTTGTTGCACTTCTGATGATCTTCTCGCTTGTGCATTACATGCGCGATAGAAAGAATTCTAAGTATCGTGAGCTGGCGCTTATTGCGCTGTTCTCATTAATTTTTCTTGGACTTCTACAGCTTGATCGTGTGCTAGAGGTTAATCAGGCAAGTAAGCACTATGAGTCAATTGTTTCCTCACAAGAAAGCTTCGCTCGACGTCTTGAGGTTGATTTTGACCACGTGTACGTTGCCTTTGATAGCCAGGGAAATCCCTCGTATCTTGAGGTTGACGGTAAGTATTATCACGTTTTGAAAAATACCGAGAATGACTATGTCATTGAACAGATCAATCTCATTGGTAATGACATTAAGCATGTTGAGGAGTAGATCGATGAACTTTTATTTAGAAGTTGCCATTAAATTGTGCATCGGTCTTTTCTCGCTTGTTCTGGCAATTAACGTCAGCGGAAAAGGAAACCTAGCACCAACTGCAGCAATTGACCAGGTTCAAAACTTTGTACTTGGCGGCATTGTTGGCGGCATGATCTACAACAGTTCAATTACCATTTTGCAGTTCACCCTTGTCCTGCTTATTTGGCTCATTATTGTTATGGTTCTTAAATGGTTGAGAACAAACAATATGCTGGTCAAGCAGTTGATTGATGGACGTCCTGTTATTGTTATTGATAAGGGCAAGCTGCTTGTAGACAACTGTAGGTCTATGGGTCTCACTGCCTACGATGTGTCGCTGAAGCTTCGCCAGGCAGGAGTGAATTATATCTCAGACGTTAAGCGTGCCATTCTTGAGCAAAATGGACAGTTGATTATTGTTAAAAAAGGAGAAGAGAACGTTAGATTCCCGCTTATTACTGACGGACAAGTTCAGACAAATATTCTTGAGACGCTGGACCTGGAAGAGAATTGGCTTGAAAGAGAACTTGAGCATCAAGGTTATAAGTCTGCTTCAGAGGTTTATTTGGGTGAGTATAATAGTGGAGATCTGATTATTACTCCGTATGCGGAGAAAGATCAGTAGGTTAGCAAGAGATAAAACAGTTAACCTGTTTATTCCAATTCCGTTTGTGGAAAAGATAAGAAATTTATCGTTGACTTGAATTGGAATATGTATACTAAGGCTAACTTTTAGAAAGCGGACTGTCGGAAGACAGCCCGCTTTCGTGCTAAAGGGGAAGCATGAATGCATGTTCAGATGATGAGAAGTGAGTAGAAAGGCAAAGAAGTGAGGAGAAACATGGGTTTATCGCCATGTTTTTATGCTTGGTAGTGAGGACAATCGCACGATTTTGTTTGAAGAATTTGGCACTATATCGTATTGGTTTTTATAGTTTTGGGAGATGTAACATGAATTTGAATCCAACCGTTTCTCGTCGTAGCGCACTTGTAGCTTCCGCTTTTGGCGTGAGTGCTATTCTTGCTGGCTGCAAGCCTGAGGCTCAAAAGCAAGAAGGAGCTTCTGATAATAAAGACCAGAAGAAGCTCAACATTGTTGCAAGTTTTTATCCTATGTACGATTTTGCAAAGCGCATTGCTGGCGATCATGCTGAGGTAACATGCCTCGTTCCAGCAGGTACTGAGCCACATGATTGGGAGCCTTCCAGCAAGGATATGAAGACTATCCAGGAAGCAGACTTCTTGATTTACAACGGTGCTGGTATGGAGCACTGGGTCAAGGACGTACTTGATGGACTTGGTTCTGGCACAAAACTTACAGCAGTTGAGACCAGCAAAGACGTCAAACTTCTTGAGCTTGAAGAGGACGATGATCACGATCATGAGGAGAAGAAAGACGACCATGATCATGACCACGATCACGACCATGGTGGAACCGATCCTCACGTTTGGCTGAGCCCTCTGAATGCAAAGATTCAGATGAAGAATATTTGTGATGCCCTTTCCGAGAAGGA
The DNA here is from genome assembly GCA_963544885.1 of uncultured Atopobium sp. Lineage (GTDB taxonomy): Bacteria > Actinomycetota > Coriobacteriia > Coriobacteriales > Atopobiaceae > Lancefieldella. The sequence goes on from CAUUHE010000003.1 coordinate 71,320, forward strand.
CTCTGAGCACAAGTCAGAGTATGCTGCCAATCTTGATAAAGCAAATGCAGACTTTGATACGCTTGATAATGAGTTCCATAAGGGTCTGGATTCACTACCTAACAAGACCATTGTTGTTTCTCACCAGGCATTTGGTTATTTGTGCGAGGCTTATGGTCTCACTCAGATGTCTATTGAGGGCGTTGAGGCAGATGCAGAGCCAAATGCTCAGGAAATGAAAGAGATTACTGAGTTTGTAAAAGAGCATAATGTAAAGGTTATTTTTACGGAGGAACTGGTAAGTCCTAAGGTTGCTCAGGCAATTGCTGAGGCAACAGGCGCTCGTGTTGAAGAGCTCAACCCACTTGAGGGTCTTACTGACGAGGAGCTTAAGGCAGGCGAGGATTACCTCTCTGTTATGCGCGAGAACCTCAAGGCTCTTGAGGGCGCTCTCGCATAGTGTGTTGCCAGCTTAGGCTGGATGTTTGGAGGACGTGTTGCAGGAAAGTCAGATAGCCGTTTCGCTTCAAGACGTGAGTTTTTCTTACAAGAAGACGCGCGTCTTAAGCGATGTAAATTTAGACGTTCATCAAGGTGAGATTTGCGCTCTTATTGGTGATAACGGAGCTGGTAAATCTACGCTCTCTCGTATTGTGGTGGGTGAGCTTGAGCCAACAAGTGGCAAATCACTTCTTTTTGGAACGCCCTCGACTCGGTTTAAAGATTGGGAGCGAGTAGGCTATGTCCCTCAGCTTCCTTCTGAATCGGTTAATCGCTTTCCTGCAAGCGTCGTCGAGCTAGTAGATGCAAGTCAGTATGCTCGTGCCAAAAAGGTAAAGATGAGCGCAAAAGAGCGTCGCGAGCGCACGCTTGAGGCACTTGACCTTGTAGGTATGACTGATTTTTCCACGCGTATTATTAGGGAACTCTCTGGAGGACAGCTCCAGAGAGTTCGCCTTGCCTGCGCGCTGGTAGGAAACCCTTCATTGCTTATCTTGGACGAGCCTACAACTGGTCTTGATAAAGAGAGTCGCAATCATTTCTATAGCCTAGTGCGAGAAGCCCATGCAGCTAGAGATCTTGCGGTACTTATTGTTACGCATGATCTTGCAGCTCTTGATGCGCTGGCTTGTCGAGTTGTTGAAGTTGCTGACCACAAAGCTACAGAAATTGCAGGTAGGGGTCACGGTCATGATCACTGTGCAGTTCATGGAGCTCACTGTGACCTTGACTCTCATCATGTCCACGACCACAATCGCGGAAAATTAGATGATTTTGCTTTAACGGAGTCCCTTGGTCCTGCGTCCGACGTTGTTCAAGATGCCCAAGACTCGTACGAGAGGAGGGCATAAATGTTTGAATACGTATTTATGCAGCGAGGAATTCTTGTGGGAATTCTTCTGGGAGCAATTATTCCGCTGGTAGGCGTTACGGTTGTATTGAAGCGCCTTTCTATGATTGGCGACGCTCTCTCACATACCTCTCTTGCAGGTGTTGCAGGAGGCATGATTGCGGGCATTAATCCTGTTGCCGGAGCAATTGCCGCTTGTTTGGGTGGTGCTCTTTGTGTTGAGGGAGTACGTCGCCACTTTAAAGATCAGTCAGAGCTTGCAGTTGCTATTGTTATGGCAGCAGGCATTGGTCTAGCAGGTGTTTTATCAGGTTTTGTTCCCAATTCATCAAGCTTCAACAGCTTTATGTTTGGCTCTATTCTGACGGTAAGCGAGCAAGAAGTTCAGATGATTGTGGTCATTAGCGTACTTGCAGTCGCATTCTGCTTCTTCCTTAGAAAAGAACTTTTCTTGATGTCTTTTGATGAGCGTCATGCCCGTTGTGTTGGTGTACCCGTAAGTCTTATTAATTTTGGCTTTGTTATCGCAGTAGCTTTGGTGGTTGCCGTAGCAGCAAGAACGGTTGGCTCACTTATTGTTTCATCCATGATGGTAGTTCCTGTTGCCTGTGCTTTGCAGATTTCCCGCAGCTGGAAGCAATGTTGTTTGTATGCGAGCACGGTGGGTATGCTGACCTCACTTGGTGGACTTGTTGTCTCCTATGAGCTTGGCCTTAAACCTGGAGGAACCATCGTTCTTCTCGCGGTTGTTACGCTTTTGTTTATCTTTCTGGTAAAAAGGGTTGTGCTGCTGCTCAAAACTCGCACAGTGTGATACTCTGAACAAAGTGCGTTGACGGAGAGGTCTGCCGGAGCACGTTGTGAACAGAGAGGGTGTTCGTGGTTGAGAAACACCTGCACAGCGCTGGTAGAGTTCACTCCCGAGCTACAACTTGAACGGCGTCATTGCTTAGTAGGGAAGTCGTCCGCCTAACGAAACTAGGCTTTTAAGTGGATTGCACAGAGAGAAAACTGTGCAATCAACCGAGGTGGTACCGCGGAAATTTTCCGTCCTTGGGCATATGCTCAGGGACGGTTTTCTATTGAAAGGGTAATTACATGGGAATGTCTGAGGAACTCTCGGCAATTCGCGAGCAAGTACTTGAAGGAATTGCTAAGGCAACAAACCTTGAAGCACTTGAGAAGGTGCGCGTTGCATCAATGGGAAAGAAGGGCTCTCTTACCGCAATTATGCGTATGATGGGTCAGGTTCCCGCAGATCAGCGCCCTCAAATGGGTCAGCTTGCAAATACCGTTCGTGCTAACGTTGAGACCGCTATTCGCGAGCGTCAGCTTGCCTTAAAGCGAGAAGCCCTTGAGGCTCAGCTTAATGCTGAGGCAACTGATGTTACCCTTCCAGGTCGTCGTCTGAGCCCTGGTACTCAGCACCTCATTGAGCAGGTACGTGAGGAGATGGAAGACATCTTTATCAGCATGGGCTACACCATTGAGACAGGCCCTTATGTTGAGACTACCTACTACAACTTCACAGCGCTGAACGCTCCTGAAGATCACCCAAGCCGCTCTGGTAAGGATACGTTCTACGTAGTGGATAATGCGCCAGAAGGTAAAGAATCGCACGTACTGGGCGAGTCCGACGTGCTTCTTCGTACACAGACTTCTGGCGTTCAGGTACACACCATGGAGACAAAAGAGCCTCCTATTTACATGATTTGCCCTGGTACGGTATTCCGTCCTGACACAGCAGACGCTAACCACCTGCCTCAGTTTACGCAGATGGAAGGCCTTGTTGTTGATGAGGGAATCACCTTTGGTGACCTCAAGGGCACCCTTGACCACTTTACTCGTGAGATCTTTGGTAAGGACCGCGCTACCCGCTATCGTCCTCACTTCTTCCCATTCACCGAGCCAAGCTGCGAGGTAGACGTTTCTTGTGGTGTTTGCCACGGTGAGGGCTGCCGTTTCTGCAAGAACACGGGCTGGCTTGAGATTCTTGGTTGCGGCATGGTTGACCCTAATGTCTTCAAGTACTGCGGTATTGATTCCGAGAAGTACACAGGCTTTGCCTTTGGCATTGGTGTTGAGCGTGTTGCAGCGCTCCGTTATGACCTTCCTGACCTGCGCATGCTCATCTCTGGTGACCAGAGAGTTCTGCGTCAGTTCTAATCATCGGCGTCTTATTAGAAAGGCAATCACATGCGTGTATCTTATGAATGGCTGAAGACGCTCGTTGATCTTCCTCAGGACCCAAAAGACCTTGAGCGTGAGTTTGTGCGCACTGGTACTGAGGTTGAGGCTATAGAGCGTGTCGGCGCAAATCTTGACCATGTTGTTACTGCTCAGGTTGTAAGCAAAGAGCCTCATCCTGATTCTGATCATATGTACGTTACCCTGGTTGACGTGGGTAAAAACAATGTAGATAAGGACGGAAATCCTGTTCCTCTACAGATTGTTTGCGGTGCTCAGAACTTTAATCAGGGAGACCACATTGTTACGGCAATGATCGGTGCGGTGCTTCCTGGAGACTTTAAGATTAAAAAGTCCAAGCTGCGTGGCGTTGAGTCTTGCGGCATGAACTGCTCTTCTCGCGAGCTGGGTCTTGGCGATGACCAGAGCGGCATTATGATTCTTCCTGAGGATGCTCCAATTGGCATGCCTCTTACCGATTACCTGGGCATGTCTGATGTTGTTCTTGATTGTGAGATTACCCCTAACCGCCCTGACTGCCTCTCTATGACAGGTATGGCTGTTGAGGTTTCTGCAATGTATGACATCGACACCCACATAGAGCTTCCAAGTGTTGCCTCTGAGTCTGGTACAGATGCATCTGAGCAGGTAGATGTTACTATTGCTGACCCTGAGCTCTGCTCAAGGTATACCGCTCGCGTGGTTCGTAACGTCAAGATTGGTCCAAGCCCTGAGTGGCTTGCTCGTCGCGTTACAGCTTGTGGTGGCCGCTCTATTAACAACGTTGTTGATGTTACCAACTACGTTATGTACCTGACTGGTCAGCCTTTGCACGCCTTTGACCTTGGTAAACTTACCAAGGAAGATGGCAAGTATCACATTGTGGTTCGCGCTGCAGAAGACGGTGAACACATTGTGACGCTTGACGGAGAAGACCGTGAGCTCACGTCTGATATGACCGTCATTACTGATAACGGTAAGACTCCTATTGCGCTTGCTGGTGTTATGGGCGGCCTGGATTCTGAAATTACCGAGAATACCGTTGATGTCCTTTTGGAGTCTGCGGTCTTTGATAACGGACACATCAGCCGTACCAGTAGAAACCTTGACCTTATGAGTGAGGCTTCTATTCGCTACGAGCGTCTTGTGGATCCAAACGGCTGCGCATCTGTTGCAGATATTGCAGCAGCTCTTTTTGAGGAGTGCTGTGGCGCTGAGGTTTGCCCAGGTATCGTTGATGTGTATCCAAAGGTAAAAGAGGCAGTAACTATTACGCTTCGTCCAGGGCGTGTCTGCGCACTTGCAGGTGCTCAGATTCCAGAAGAGTTTATGGTTTCTCGCCTTACGCGCCTTGGCTGCAAGGTTGCTCCAGCAGACAACGGAGAGCTGAGCGTTATTACTCCTACAAACCGCCCGGACCTTACGCGCGAGGTTGACCTTATTGAGGAGATTGTTCGCCTGTGGGGTGAAGGTGATATTGAGGCAACACTTCCTGCTGCTAGAAACCATGCAGGCGGTTTGACCTCAGATCAGCGTCAGATTAGAAAGATTGGCCGTACGCTGCGCTCCCTTGGCCTCAACGAGACAAAGTCATATTTGTTCGCAAGTCCAGATGACCTCTCTAAGCTTGGTATGAGCGAAGAGGGAAGAGGCGTCCCTGTAAAGGTTATTAGCCCACTTGTTGCTGACCAGTCTGAGATGCGTCGCTCCATTGTTCCAGGTCTTCTGCGCTCTATTGCATACAACCTTGCTCACGGTGTCTCTAATATTGCTATGTATGAGCTGGGCCGCGTACTCTTTGGACATAAGGATAAGAGCCAGCCAGATGAGCCAAGCTATGTCTGTGGCGTATTGGTTGGTCGTCCAGCAGATGATGCTTGGAATGCTAAGTATCCAGCCTACGATTTCTTTGATGCCAAGGGTATTGTTGAGGGTCTGCTTGAGGCACTTCGTATCCCTAAGGTTCGTTTCCGTGTAGCTGAGCCAGAGCAATACGGTTGGCTGCAGCCTGGTCGCGCTGCTGAGATTCTTGCAGGTAGCGAGACAATCGGTTGGGTTGGAAACATTCATCCTTTGTCGCTCCAGAACTTTGACATTGAGGTTCCAGTCATTGCCTTTGAGATTTCTGTTGCGTCGCTTTTGCGTCTTTCTCAGAAAGACCTTCCTATTGTTGAGCCTCCAACCTACCCAGGCATCTCCATTGACCTGGCAATTGTTGTTGACGAGAGCGTTACTGCTGAGCAGTTGGTTCAGCGTTTGAAGTCTGCTGGTGGCAAGCTCCTCTGCGACATCAGACTCTTTGACGTGTACCGCGATGCCCTGCGTGTTGGTGAAGGCAAGAAGTCTATGGCCTTCTCGCTCACGTATCGTGCAGACGACAGAACGCTTACTTCAGAAGAGGTCGAGAAGACCCACACAAAGCTTGTGGAGAAGGTTCTTCGTTCTACCGGCGGAGAAATTCGCGGATAAGCAGGTAATTGTAGTGCCAAGTTGGAACGTACATATTGCTCATGCTGACCGGCTCCTTGAGAAAGGAGCCGGTTGCTTGGGTGTAGATATTCACTACCCTGATGCATTTCTGCTTGGAAACGTTGCTCCTGATGTGCACATTGGCTTTATGGTTCCAGACTATTCTCACAAGGTGAGATACGGTCGAAGCCATCAGTCATACCCAGGAACGTTGCCTATTCCAAGTTACAGGCGATACCAGCGTAATTTTATGGGTGGCCTTAATCCAGCCGAGTATCTGCTACAGACTGACTTTATTCAGCCAAATGTGTCGTATTGTTCACCTGAGCAGCGCAGCTTAGTAGATCAGCGTCAGCTCAGAGAGCTTATCGTGGGTATTTGGTGTCACCTTGTTTGCGACCACGTGTATAACACACATACGCGAGCATTTTTGCGTGCTCATCATATTCCAACGGGAGAAGATGCGCGTATTCGTAAGCAAGCAGATTTTGATGTTTACGGGCGCTCGCTTGATATGAATCGTCTGCCAGAAGTATCTGATGAGCTCTTTGCAGTTGCCGCGGCTCATCCACAGTATGGGTTTACGCATTCAGATGTTGAGCAAACACTTCAGGTTATACAGCGCATTGCAGAGGAGAATCGCCAGAATAGTGTGAGCTGCCCGCAGTATCAAATGCTTGATACAGAGTTTTTCTCGTCAGCCTACAAAGAGGCGGAAGACACACTAGTTCAAGGATTTATGCTGCAAAAACATAACTAATTCAGTTAAAGTTATATTCTCGCTTTTCTGAGATAGGTTTTGGAGGACGCTATGGAAAAGATGGAATCTCGCGGAACTTTTACGGAGTATCTGCCTTCATACACCATTGGTGTTGATGCTTATAAGTCCGTACTGCGTATTGTTAAGCGCTTTGGCAAAAATGCAGTAGTCATTGGTGGACCAACTGCAATGGAGAAGGCACGTCCAAAGCTTGAGGCTGCACTTGCTGGTTCTGAGGTTTCTATTTCTTCTTGGATTTCTTACGGCACTAACTCTACACACGCAAATGCCAAGAGAATTGCAGCGATGCCTGAGGTTATTTCTGCTGATATGCTCTTCCTTGTTGGTGGTGGTCGTGCAATTGATGAGGGTAAAGAGATTGCAACCATCCTGGACAAGCCATACTTTACCTTCCCAACACTTGCTTCTAACTGCGCTCCTGTAACAAGAATTGCTGTTTTTTATAAAGAAGACGGTTCTGCAGATACGTACTTCATTCCTGCTGAGTTACCTGTTCATACCTTTATTGATACGCAGATTATTGCAGAGAGCCCTGATGAGTACTTCTGGGCAGGAATTGGCGATGCCTTCTCTAAGGGTCCTGAGGTTGAACTTTCTTCCAGAGAAGTTGAGCTGCTCCACAGTCCTCTTATGGGACGAGCTCTTGCCGCAGGTGCCTGCATTGAGCCTCTGTTTGACAATGCAGAGCAGGCACTGGCTGATAAGCGCGCTGGTATTGTTTCTGAAGCATTTGAAAACGTTGTGCTTAACATCATCGTGACTGCCGGTATTGTTTCTAATATGACCACCAATCTTGGCGCAGAGCGTGGCGCGTATTACTTTAATTCTTCAACAGCTCATGCCTTCTACAATGCCTTTACTGCTCTGGGCGAGCGCGGCGAGAAACACCTTCATGGTGAGGTTGTTTCCTTTGGTACCTGCGTTCTTTATGCCTTTGACGGCAACCTTAAGGCACTTGAGGAGCAGGTGGCGCTTAATAGAAAGCTTGGTCTCCCAACCACCTTGGCCGATCTGGACATTACTCCAGAATCAGTTGACGCTGACCTGGACATCATTGTTGAGCGAGCTCAGAAGACCAACGAGTGGGGTCGTGCTCCTTATGGATTTACAACTGATCGCTTCCGCCAGGCAATTCTTGATACCGATGCATACGGTAGGGCAGTTGCTTCTGGCGAGAAGGACCAAGAGACAGCAGCTCTTGATGTAATTGCTGCGCATGCTCCTTCAGCTGAGACGGCTGTACCACGCAAGATGTAGCTGCAAGTAACCTGAAGAATCACTTTAGGAAGAGGACTTGTAGGAGCCAGCTTTCTTAAGTCGCTTCACGGTTATATAAAAAGTTTTTGTATCAAATGGCAGTTTATTTGGATAAGCTGCCATTTCTTTTAGTTGCAATTTTTATTCACTATTATTAACAAAAATCGGTAAAAACAAAAAATAACGCGTACGGTCGTTTTTTATCGGTGAAAGTTATATTGACTGTTTGTCACCGTGTTTTACCTTGTAATGGTTTATCTTAGTAACTATCAACTACGAGTCTTTATGGATAACAAATCTATAAGATGCGTAGATTTCATTGGTAAGCGCGGGGGTGAGTATGGCAGAGTTAAATGCATCGTTAGCAGTGAGTGACCAGGATGCATACTTGTTTGCGCAAGGAAAATGGTTCCAGAGTCATAAGAAATTAGGTGCACACCCTGCGGTTCAAGAAGATGGAGTTGAAGGTTATCATTTTGCGGTTTGGGCCCCCAATGCAGCCTCTGTCTCTGTTGTTGGAGACTTTAATAATTGGGATGATACCGTCAACGTTCTTTCTCGCTCAAATCATGGCGGAATCTGGGAAGGTTTTATTCCAGGAATCACCTCGGAAGTATTGTATAAATTCCTGATTGTATCCGCATCTGGACAGAAGATTTTTAAGGCTGACCCCTATGGCACATATGCAGAGGTCAGGCCACATACGGCATCTATTACGTTTGACCCAGATGTATACGTCTGGGAAGACGAAGCATGGATGAAGAGGCGTGCAACGCTTAAGTTCCTGCATACCCCTCTTAACATCTTTGAAGTCCATCTTGGTAGCTGGAAGCAGCATACTGACGTGGCTGTTCAAGAAGAAGATTCCGCTGATGCTGAAGATGCAAACCAGAACGAAGAGCCAAAAGATTACTTTGATACAAACGCAGATGCCTTCTATACCTATGATGACCTGTCAGAAGAGCTGGTAGCCTACGTTAAAGAGATGGGCTACACCCACATTGAGCTTCTCCCCGTTATGGAGCACCCTTTTGACGGATCTTGGGGTTATCAGGTAACGGGCTATTTTGCTCCTACCTCAAGGTATGGCAATCCCGCCCAGTTCAAGCACTTTATTGACTCTTGCCATCAGGCTGGAATCGGCGTCATTTTAGACTGGGTTCCAGGAGGTTTCTGCAAAGATGCTCATGGTCTTGCAGAGTTTGACGGTACCAAGCTCTTTGAAGAAAAAGAGCATCCTAACTGGGGAACGCTTAAGTTTGACCTGACTCGTGGTGAGGTTAGAAGCTTCCTTGTTTCTAACCTGCTTATGTGGTTGAAGGACTATCACGCTGATGGCATTCGTGTTGACGGTGTCAGTAGCATGCTGTATTTGAATTTTGGTATCGATGATCCTTCTCAGAAGCGCTTTAACCATAAGGGTACTGAGGAAGATCTTGATGCAAGTGCTTTCTTGCGTCTCTGCAACGAGACTGCTCAGAAAGAGCATCCAGATATTTTGATGATTGCAGAAGAGTCCACAGCATGGCCACTGGTTACCTATCCTCCCGAGGTTGGAGGACTTGGCTTTAACCTTAAGTGGGACATGGGCTGGATGAATGATACGCTGCACTATTGCCAGACGGACTTTCCTTATAGACCAGGTAACCATCGTCTTTTGACCTTCTCCAGCATGTATCAGTTCAATGAGAACTTTGTGCTGCCACTCAGCCACGATGAGGTCGTCCATGGTAAGTGCAGCCTTATTCAGCGCATGCCAGGGGACTGGTGGAGACAGTTTGCTGGAATGAGGGCTCTAGCGCTTCATCAGATGACCCACCCGGGCGCTAAGCTTAACTTTATGGGCAACGAGATTGCACAGTTTATTGAGTGGCGCTACTACGAGGGCATTGAGTATTACCTGACTGAGGAGTATCCAACTCACGCTCATCAGCAGGTATTTATTAAGGCTCTTAATCATTTCTATAAGAATCATCCAGGACTTTGGCAGTATGCCTACGACAACCGTGGATTTGATTGGATTGACGCAGACAATAATGAGCAATCAATCATCTCGTTTGTTCGTCACGGAAGAAAGCCTTCCGAGGATCTGGTTATTCTCATCAATTTTGACGTTGCAACCCATCAGAACTTCCGTTTGGGCATGCCTTCTGCAGGCGTGTGGAAAGAAGTATTCAATTCCGACGCAAAAGAGTTTGGCGGTTCGGGTATTGTGAATACTAAGAAACTTTCCACCAAGCCAGTGGCATGGAATGGAAGAGATTATTCGGTAGAACTGTCTGTTCCTCCGCTTGGTGGCATTGTTTTAGCGTTTGAGAAAGAACTTCCAAAGAGGGGGAAGCATGGCCGTAAATAACGGACAAAACATTTTTACCGATAAACAAGATTTTGAAGAGCAGTATCGCGATAAGTTCATCAAGATTCTTGGCAAATATTATGGAGAATGCACTGATCAGGAGCGCTATAACGTTCTTGCTCACCTCATTGCAGAAAAGGCGCGAGAAATTCAGTCAACCTCCTATATTCATGCAAACAAGCAGGTCTATTACTTCTCCCTTGAGTTCCTTCTAGGACCACTGCTTGAGAATTACCTGCTCAATCTTGGTATTACCGACGTTGTTGCAGAGGGCCTTAAAGAGATGGGTACCTCTCTTCATGAGCTTGCCGCTCAGGAGGTAGACCCTGGCCTTGGCAATGGTGGTCTGGGTAGGCTTGCCGCGTGCTTCCTGGACTCCATGGCACACGAGGGAATGGCTGGCTTTGGTAATGGCATGAGATACCGCTATGGCCTCTTCCGTCAGGAAATTAAGGATGGACGACAGGTAGAGCGTACCGATAACTGGCTGGCAAATGGATATCCTTGGGAAGTCAGAAAAGACGATTCCAGCGTACTAGTGCGCTTTGGTGGCACAGTTGTAAGGCATGAGGACGAGAATGGCAACTTCTGGTTCTCGCAAGAGGGTGGCCAGGTAGTAAGGGCTGTTCCATACGATGTGCCTATTGTTGGCTATGGCGCAAAGACCGTAAATAAGCTGCGTCTTTGGTCTGCAGAGCCAGCAGAGGAAGACTTTGATCTTGATGCTTTTAACGCCGGCGATTATGCACGTGCTAATAAGTTCCGCTCTGACGTTGAGGCAATTTCAACCATTTTGTATCCAAATGACTCTGGTGAGCACGGACGCATTCTTCGCTTGAAGCAGGAGTACCTGTTTGTCTCCGCTGGTCTTCAGACCATTCTTCGTGCTTACAAGGATAAGTACGGTGAGGATTGGGACCACTTTGCAGATCACGTCTGCATCCACACTAACGATACGCACCCAGCAATGTGCGGACCAGAGCTTATGCGTCTGCTTGTCGATGACCATGGCGTTGACTTTAACGAGGCATTTGATATCGCGAGAAACGCAATCTCTTATACCAACCACACCGTTATGCCTGAGGCTCTTGAGAAGTGGCCTATCAACACCTTCCGTGAGCTGCTTCCTCGCTTGTATATGTTTATCGACGAGGTTGATCGCCTCTATAAGGAGCAACTGCTTGCTGACTCTAACGGTAACACCGATCTTCTCGCCTCAACAGCTGTGTTGTGGGATAACACCGTTCGTATGGCTAACCTCTCTATTCTGTTTAGCCACTCGGTTAATGGTGTCTCTGACCTGCACACAAACATTTTGAAGCAGAGTGTTTTGAAGGATTTCTACAAGCTTCGTCCAGAAATCTTTAATAACAAGACTAACGGCATCTGCCACCGTCGTTTCTTGGCACAGGCTAATACCGCTTACGCAAAGCTTATTACTGAGGCTATCGGTACCGGCTGGCTTGATGATGCCAATGAACTTCAGAAGCTTTCTGCTTTTGAGAACAATGCTGAGTTCTTGGACAAGATGGACGCTGCAAAGAGAGAAGAAAAAGAGCGTCTTGCTGCATACGTCAAGAAGACAACTGGTGTTGAGATGGATACCAATACCATCTTTGATACGCAGGTAAAACGCTTCCATGCATATAAGCGTCAGCTGCTTAACGTCTTCAAGATTTTGTATCTCTACAACCGCATGCTTGATGACCCAAGCTATAAACCAGCTCCAACCACCTTTATTTTCTCGGGTAAGGCTGCTCAGAGCTATACCTTTGCAAAGGAAGTCATTCGACTGATTCACTCCGTTGCGGACGTAGTTAACAACGATGAGCGCATTGAGGGCCGCCTTAAGGTTGTCTTTATTCCAAACTTTGCTGTTTCAAATGCACAGCTTATCTATGCTGCATCTGATATTTCAGAGCAGATTTCGGTTGCTGGCGCAGAGGCTTCTGGTACCTCAAACATGAAGCTTATGATGAATGCGGCTCTGACCCTTGGAACATATGACGGTTCAAATATTGAGATCTCTGAGCTTGCAGGACCAGAGAACATCAAGATTTTTGGTCTTCGTGCAGACGAGGTCCAGCAGGTATATGCTTCCGGCACCTACTTTGCACAAAACCTGCTTAACCAGAACCCAACGCTGGCTCGTATTGTAAATATGCTGACCGATGGTTCTTTGAGCCGACTCTCTGGTAACTTTGAGTCAATTCGTGACTATCTGCTGATCAACAATGATCCTGACCTGGTGCTTATTGACTTTGACGCCTATGTGAAGGCATGGGAAGAGCTTGCTCAGTCCTATGCAGATCGTCGCAGCTGGAATGCTCGCGCACTTCACAATACGGCAAATTCTGGCTTCTTCTCTGCTGATAGAACTATCAGGGAGTATATGGAAGATATTTGGCACGTGTAAGGATCTGCGTTTAGGTTCAATCGTCGTAGGGCGTTGAGAATATTGACCTCTGTTGGGGAGAGAGGAGATTTGGATATGAGCAAAAGGGAATGTCTTGCAATGCTACTTGCAGGAGGACAGGGAAGCCGCTTAGGTGCTTTGACCTCAAAAGTAGCTAAACCTGCCGTCTCATTTGGTGGCAAGTTCCGCATTATTGACTTTGCATTATCCAACTGCGCAAATTCAGGAATTTCTACGGTAGGTGTTTTGACACAGTACCGTCCGTATTTGCTGCACTCTTACGTGGGATCAGGTAGTGCTTGGGACCTTGATGAGCGCGGTGGTGGAATTTCTATTCTTCCTCCATTTGCTACTCAGTCTGGTGGTGCGTGGTATGCGGGAACCGCAGATGCCGTCACCCAGAATATTGGTTACATTGAGCAGAATAACCCTGATTACGTACTAATTCTCTCTGGCGATCAGCTTTACCGTATGGACTACGGTGAGATGCTCGCCTGCCATAAGAAGAACAACGCAGACCTCACCATTGCTGTTATGCCTGTTCCTTGGGAAGAGACTTCTCGCTTCGGCATCATGTCCATTGATGATGAGGATAGAATCACCAAGTTTTCCGAGAAACCCAAAGAGCCAGAATCCAACCTGGCGTCCATGGGAATCTATATCTTTAGCACAGACCTGCTTCTTGAGACCTTGCGTGAGGACGCAAAGAATCCTGAATCTTCTCATGACTTTGGCGGCGATATTATTCCGACGTTGCTTGATGATGGTAAACGTCTTTTTGCCTATCGCTTTGAGGGTTTCTGGCGCGATGTAGGCACCATTGCAAGTTATCACGAGACCAGCATGGATCTACTTGGCTCTGAGCCTAAGTTTGATATCTTCTCGGATAAGTTCCCTATTTTGTCCAATGCTTCCACCCGTCCACCAGCGTACATTGGCGCTTTTGGCGAGGTAGACGACTGTCTGGTAAGCAACGGATGCCAGATCTTTGGTTATTCTCGCCATTCAATTTTGTCTACCGATGCCGTTATTGGTGAGGGAGCTCGCGTTATTGACTCCGTACTTCTTCCTGGCGCAGAAGTTAAACCTGGTGCGGTGGTTATTCGTGCAATTCTTGGCGAGAACGCTGTGGTCGAGAAGAACGTCCATATTGGCAGCTCTGATTTGAACAAGGAGATTGCTGTTGTTGGAAATGATGTAGTAGTCGAAAGAGGTGAGCAATAATGAATAGAGTAATTGGTCTTATTACCTGCAATTATGCGTCTACTAACATGGAAATCGCCAATGATGTACGCCCAATTGCATCCATGCCTTTCTTGGGAAGATATCGCCTGGTGGATTTTCCTCTTTCAAATATGGTTAATTCGGACATTAGTACCGTTGGCGTAATCATGCCCTTTAACTATCGCTCACTTATCGATCATCTTGGCTCTGGCAAAGACTGGAACTTGGACCGTAAGAGCGGTGGTTTATTTATTCTGCCTGGATCTGCTTTTGGTACCTCCCACGCAGGAGCTCGTTTCCTGCTCAGAGATCTGATTTCCAACAAGCCATATCTTGAGAGAACTGATGCAGAGTATGTTCTGTTGTCCACTTCAAATTTTGTTTTCAACTCTGATCTTACCGAGCTGCTTGACCAGCACCTTGAGTCCGATGCAGACATCACTATGATGACCTACACCACTCGTTATAACGATAGAGACGTTGTTGGTGTTGAGCTTGACGGTGACCGTGTAGTTAAAACGCACAATGGTGTTCAGCGCGGAGACGAGGCTTCTCTCGACTGCTTTATTATCAAGCGTGACCTGCTCATTGACATGCTTGATTGGTATAGAGCTACCGATTATCTTGATCTTTTTGAGGCACTCCACGCTGACTATAACCGTGTCAAGGTTCGCACCTTCCACTTTGAAGGTCATGTAGCATCTATCTTCTCAAAGAACTCTTATTATCGGGCTAACATGGAGCTTTTGAACCCCATGCCAGCAAATGAACTCTTTACTCCAGAGCGCTCCATCAAGACAAAGGCACACGATACTGCTCCTGCAAAGTTTGAGATTGGCTCAAAAGTAAGTAACTCCACTATTTCTGCAGGATGCCGCATTCGCGGAACGGTTACTGGTTCTATCCTTGGCCGTAACGTCATTATTGAGCGTGGCGCAGTAGTACGCGATTCCATTGTGATGGAGGGCTGCATTGTTAAGGAAGGCTCTGTAGTCGAGCACGCTATTGTGGATCGCTCTAACGTTATTCCTGCGGGCACTGAGCTTCGTGGTACCAGCGAAGAAATTCTTATTCAGCGTAAAAACAATAAGAGGGTGGCGTAACAATGTCCCAAGTCTCCAAGCGTCGCAAGCTTCGCGTTGTCTATGCAACTTCTGAGGTAGCGCCTTTTTCTAAGACGGGCGGCCTTGGAGATGTCTCGGGTTCATTGCCACAAGCACTTAAAAAAGTAGGAGCTCGAGTGGCGGTTATCTCGCCACTCTACAGCTCCATTAAGCCTGAGTGGAAACAGAAGATGAAAAAGGTCTACGAGCTTCAGGTGCCTCTTTCGTGGCGCTTTGAGTATTGTGGGCTGTGGCATCTGGTTCATGAAGGCGTTGATTTTTACTTTGTAGATAACGAGTCCTACTTTGCTCGTGATGGTCTTTATGGTTACTTTGATGATGGAGAGCGCTATGCGTTCTTCTCAAAGGCTCTCTGTGAGCTGATTGCACATGTCCCAGAGCTCTCCTGCGACGTTCTGCACTGCAATGACTGGCAAACGGCACTAGCACCCGTATTTTTGCGTGAGCAGTATCAGGGCGTCCCTGAGGTCCACAACGTTAAGACGGTTTTCTCCATCCATAACGTTAAGTTCCAAGGCCAGTTTACTGACAAGATGCTGAGCGATGTGCTTGGCCTTGCTGATATTCCAGCTGCGGTTGATCAGTTGAGGTGCGATGCAAGCTCAATTAACTTTATGAAGGGCGCGCTTTGCTACTCCGATTATCTGCTCACCGTTAGCCCAACGTATGCCCGAGAGCTTCAGACAGAGCACTTTGGCGAGGGTATGGATGACATCTTCCGTCGTCGTCAAAGCGTTCTGCGTGGTATTTTGAACGGCATTGATATTGGTGCGTGGTCACCTGCAAGCGATCCTTATATTCCACAGAACTTCTCGGCACGTCATATGGAAGGTAAGGCGGAGTGTAAGCGTCAGCTTCAAGAGGAGCTGGGCCTTGAGGTAGATCCAGATGCGCCACTTGCGGTAATGGTTACGCGCTTGACCAACCAGAAAGGCTTAGGCCTGATTCGCTATGCTATGGACCGTCTTATTTGTGCAGGTATTGAGGTTGCTGTTCTAGGAACTGGTGACGCTGAACAAGAAGATGCTATGCGCTTCTTTGATGAGCACTATGGCAACCGTATGGCAGCACGTATCGAGTTTGATATTGCGCTTTCTCACCGTATGTACGCAGGTGCGGATATGTTCTTGATGCCATCAGAGTTTGAGCCTTGCGGCCTTTCTCAGATGATTTCTATGCGTTATGGCACGCTTCCTGTTGTTCGCGAGACGGGCGGTCTGGCAGATTCTGTCAAACCGTACAACCAGTTTACGGGAGAAGGAACCGGCTTTAGTTTTGCCAATCAAAACGCAGATGAAATGGCAGATATTATTTTGTACGCCGCAGATGTTTATAGAAACGATAAACAAGCGTGGGCAAATCTTGTAAAACAGGCGATGGCAGAGGACTTTAGTTGGCATAACGCTGCAAATGAATATCTTGACGTGTATCATTTACTACACCCTGAGATTATCAGGTATGTACGTCGTCGAGATTGGTAAGAATGCAGGCATTTCACAACACCTCAAACATTGTTTGTAGAGATCCAAAAGGCGCGGTAGAACTAGGTACTTCAGCAACAATCAGAATATTTGCTTGGGATGATGATGTTCAATCAGTAACGCTTCGTCTCTGGCAGGAGTATGGCCCTGAATCGTCTCCAGAGGCCCAAGCTCTGTCTGGCGAGAAACGCGTTGTGATGCAAAAGAGTGATTTTGCTGGCGCGCTTCCGACTGGCGTACCTGACTATGCGCAGTGCTTTGAGGCAATTGTTAAACCAGCTGCTACAGGCCTTATTTGGTATCGCTTTGAGCTTCAGGCTTCTGACGGAGCAGTTTGGTCATATGGTGCTCAAGAAAATAGATGCACTGGTGTTGGTAGCTTTGCCTATGGCGAGCCACCATCATTTCAGATTACTTGCTATAAGTCTCGTGGCAGCTTTGCAGGTGTAGAAGACCCTAGCTGGTACAAGGGTGGAGTTGTCTACCAGATTTTCCCTGACAGGTTTGCACGAGATGCAAACTGGCACGAACGTACCAAGCAGGCGCTTGCTGTTCCAAGAAATGGGGTTTCTCGCCAGCTGGTTGAAGACTGGGAGAAGACTCCTGAGTATCAGCGAGATGCCAACGGCCGCGTGACTGAGTGGGATTTCTACGGCGGTTCTTTGGCTGGTATTGAAGAGAAGCTTTCCTACTTAGAAAACCTTGGAATAACTGCGCTTTATTTGAATCCAATCTATGCTGCTTCCAGTAATCATCGCTACGATATTGCGGATTATTTAGAAGTTGATCCCGCGTTAGGCACTGTAGAGGATTTTGAACGCCTCTGCGTTAAAGCTGCTGAACATGGTATTTCCATTATTTTGGATGGCGTTTTTAATCATTGTGGCGCTGATTCAAAATACTTTAATAAATTTTCTAACTACTCTGAACCAGGAGCAGTTCAGCAGGCAGGCTCAGCTTATGACGACTGGTTTACCTTTCATGAGGACGGAACGTACGAGAGTTGGTGGGGTGTCGATGCTCTTCCGACGATTGTCTCTGATAACCCTGATTATCAGGAGTTTATTTGTGGCGAGAATGGCGTTATTAGAACGTGGCTTCGTCGTGGAGCTCGCGGTTGGCGCTTAGACGTTGCTGACGAGATTTCTGACTCATTCATTCAGAAGATTCGTGCAGCTGCGCTTGCCGAACGCAGTGATGCGGTCATTATTGGAGAGGTCTGGGAGGACGCAAGTAATAAGCGTGCGTATGGAAAACTCAGACAGTATCTTGAGGGCTCAGAGCTTGACGGTCCTATGAATTACCCTCTGCGTAAATCTATTCTTTCATTTTTGATGAATGAAGTTGGTGCTGAGTCAACTGCTTTAGCTCTTGAGGAGCTGTGGGAAAACTATCCTCACGAGGCGTTTTATTCTTGTCTCAATGTGTTTGGAACACATGATAAAGAGCGCTTGATTAACGTGGTTGCAGGAGCTCCTACTCCTGATTCTCTTTCTGCTCATGAGCAGGTAACGTACAGACTTTCTGCTGATCAGCGCGGTCTTTCTAAGGCTCGTATGTGGCAGACAGCTGTGCTGCAGATGACACTTCCCGGCGTTCCATCAATTTACTACGGCGATGAGATGGGCGTTGAGGGATTTGTTGACCCAACAAATCGCGCAACTATGCCATGGCCAGGAAGCAGTCCGCGAGCAGACCTGGATTACTTGCATATGTATCGCAATGCTATTGCGCTCAGAAAGACGCTTCCACTGCTGGTAGACGGATCGTTTGAACCGTTTGTTCCTGAGGACGGTTCAGATGATGTTTTAGCTTTCTGGCGTAGGCCTGTTCAAGAGGATGGCCAGCAAGAGCAGCAGAACAAAGACGCTTCTGGCATTTGTGTTCTGGTGAATAAGAGCCGCTCAGACGCTAAGACGGTATATGTTTCTGTACCTCAAAATATGCAGGTTATTGACGTTATTAGTGGACAAGCGGTGCCTGTCAAAGATGGCAAGGCGGAGGTCTTTTTGTGGCAGCTTGGATGCACGGTCTTAAACGTGCAGCCAGCACACAGGTTACAAAAACCACTTGAGCCTGGTATGGGAGTGCTCGCTCACATTACGTCTCTGCCTTCCGACGAGGACTCCGCAATTACGCCAGGCCAGAAGCTTGGTGTAATTGGTCGCAAGACTTCCGAGTTCATCGATTTTCTCGCTAAATCTGGGCAGAAGTATTGGCAGATTTTACCTGTCAGCCCAACCGATGAATACGGCTCTCCTTACGCGGGAATTTCCGCCTTTGCAGGAAACATCAACTTGCTTGATCAGGCTACGATGAAGAAAGTCATTTCTGAGTGCGATGGCCCTCAGAGCAAGCGAGCTGCTGAGTACCAGGCATTTCTGGCGAGAAACTCGTATTGGCTTGATTCGTATGCGGCGTTCCGTGCAATCAAAGACCTTCTTGGTGAGGGAGTGTGGCAGGAGTGGCCAAAGCAGTATCGCAGCTGGTCACAAGAGCTACTTGAGCGTCCCGAGCTTACTCAGGCAATTGAACTTCATCAAAAGCGTCAATTTGCCTTTGACGTTATTTGGGGTCAGACGTTAGCAGAGGCTCGCGCTAAAGGAATTCAGATTATTGGCGACATGCCCATGTTTGTTTCGGAAGATTCCGCTGATGTTTGGGCGCATCCGGAGCTTTTTGCTCTAGATGATACGGGCCATACAGAGCTTCAAGCTGGCGCTCCTGCTGACGCGTTTTCTCAGGATGGCCAGCTGTGGGGAAATCCAACGTACAACTGGCAAGCTCATAAAGACGAGGGTTATCGTTGGTGGATTGAGCGATTCCGCAGGTCTTTCTATCTGTATGACTACACCAGACTGGATCATTTTATTGGCTTTACGTCTTACTATGCCATTGAGCAGGGAAAGACTGCTGCCGAGGGTTCATTCAAGTTTGGCCCTGGCTATGAGTTGTTTGAGGTTGCTTATAAGCAGCTTGGTCCACTGCCTTTTATTGCGGAGGATTTGGGAGCGGTTACCCCTGCGGTCCGAGCGCTGCTTTCTCAGACGGGATTTCCGGGCATGAGCGTCATTCAGTTTGCTGATGGAGACTGTAGATATTCCTTTGCGCCAGCTCAGGAATCTATTGTGTACAGTGGCACGCATGATACGCAAACACTCATGGGATTTGTAGAAACTCGCTTTACAGGCGGCCAGGCAACTGATGAATCGCAGCAGATTTTTGACCACCTTATGGAGCAAGTAGCTGGTGCGTCCAGTGCAGTAGTTATTCTGCCACTTCAGGATGTTTTAGGCCTTTCCGACGATGCTCGTATGAACATTCCTGGTAAGGCTGAAGGTAATTGGTCTTGGCAGGTCAAAAAGGACATGCTCACGCCAGAGGTTATTCAAAAGCTGCAGAGGTTTGTTGAACTGCACCAGAGTAAGCGCAACGCTTAGAAGATAGCCTTCTTTCATACTTGAGTTACAACAAAAGGTCCTTCTCGACTGGCGAGAAGGACCTTTTATTTTTGGATGTGCCTTTGGGTTCACTATGACATCTCGCGAGGTAGAACGATGGTAAAGCGCGTGCCTACACCTTCGTGTGAGAGCACTTCAATAGAACCGTCATGGTTGTCAACAATCCATTTTGCAATAGATAGGCCAAGTCCGGAGCCTTCGTTACTTTCAATGCGAGCGTTGTCAGCTCTCCAGAATCTCTCAAAGATATGAGCAGCTGCTGCCTCAGACATGCCCATGCCTTCATCTTCAACTGAAACCTGAACAGTATTCTCGTTGTACGAGACATTAAAAGAGATGGTAGTTTGTGTGGCAGAATACCGAGCAGCGTTTTGAACGATAATGCGGATAGACTGTTTAATCATGGCGGTATCGGCAAGCACCTGATAGCGGTTGTCTGTCAGTGCACTCTGATCAAACTTAAGGATATAGTGATGATCAGGATCAATCATTTCCGACTCTTCACAGACCTCAGATGTAATCCGTGCAAGGTTAAGCTTAGTCTTTGTGAGGGTATTTCTTCCTGCGTCTCCGCGTGCTAAGAAGAGGA
>CAUUHE010000004.1:0-74860 GCA_963544885.1 uncultured Atopobium sp.
CCCTCTGGAGTAGCAAGCATTGCCCATGCCATGGTTTGATGGCGAGCATCGGCCCACACAAAGTCTGCAATGCGGTCTTGATACTCTCGCACCAAGGACAGATTTGTTGCCATAGCGCTTAAAAGCTCAAGTTCTGAGTTGACCTGTCTGCGGTCTTCTGCGGAAAGTCCCTGCGAACCGTGGGATGTATAAGCATCAGCAGGAACACCATACGACGATGGATCGTCATATGGCGGAACCTCATCATACGGTGGGACATCATCGTATGAAGGACCGTCAGTATACGTTGAAGTCTTGGAAGTTGAGTTATGCGAGGAGTTGAATGCACTCTTCTGAGGCGCCTTGCGTGCCGCCTTTGAGCTACGAACATCCGAAGCGTCGTCTTGAATAGGCGCGGCCTTAATTGCACGCTTTGCTTCCTCAACATCAATATGAAGCAGGTCTGACACACGAAGTGCATACTCACTGAGCAGGACCGATGTCTTGAGCGGAGCCAATAAGGACGCTAAAGCTTCAAGCGCCTTGACTCGACCACCAGGCACAGATAAATCAAACTGTGCAGTTGTGGCATCAAAGACAAAGTCCATGAGTGGACGAGCGGAGTCTAAGATGGGACGCAGTTTATCTGCACCTGATTCGGCGAGAAACTCCATGGGGTCCTGATTATTGGGCAAAACAACGCAAAGAAACGCAGCAGTTGTTTTATCGATAAATTTAATGGCACGAGCAGCAGCGTGTTGACCTGCAGCATCGCCATCAAACATGCAAATAATTTTGCGCGCACGCTGGCGATCAATAAGCTTGACGTGCTCAGACGTAAATGCGGTACCAAGAGCTGCCACAGTATTAGTAAAGCCAGCCTCGTACATGGCAATAACATCTGTGTAGCCCTCGCAAATAATGGCCTCAGACTGGGCTGCAATAGTCTCTTTTGCCACGTCGTAGGCAAAGAGGTGTTTACCTTTATTAAAGACAGAAGTGTCCCTGGTGTTTAGATACTTGGGAGCGTTTTCAACCTTTTTAGTAATTCGACCACCAAAAGCAATGGTTCTTCCCTGTTCATCATGAATTGGGAACATCACGCGATCATAGAACCAGTCGCTGATACGACCATTGCGCTCAACAGCAAGGTTGGCAGCAATCATCTCTTGCGTGGTAAAGCCACATTTGCGCAAGTGTGCCACAAGTGCGCCTCTACCAGGAGCGTATCCCAGCTTCCAGCGCTTACAGACAGCTGCTCCAAATCCACGACCAGAGAGATAGCTACGAGCTGCTTCAGGACCTTCTCCCCTTCCACGCATAAGCATGGAGTGGAAGTAATTCTCGGCTTCTGTAAGGCACTCAATCAAGCGATTCTTGCGAGGGCCCTTAGAAACATGAGCCTCTTCTGAAAGTGTAATGCCTGCTTTATCAGCAAGGTATCTAATGGCATCAGGAAAATCCAGGTTTTCTCGCTTCATGACATAACTGAAGACGTCTCCGCCCTCGGAGCAAGCGCCAAAGCAGTGCCAAAGACCCGTGGACGGGTTTATCTTAAATGAGGGGCTTTTTTCTTGGTGGAAGGGACAACATCCCCAATAGTCCTGACCTCGGGGTTTAAGCTCAACTGTCTCTGAAACAAGCGTGACAAAGTCTGTTGCTTGTCTTACACGCTCTTTATCTTCGTCAGTTATCATCTTCCACCTCCCCGCTTTCTAAGTTATATGAAGTCGTACCCAGATTCTGGGCTACCCAATCTATATTTCCACGAACGGCTTGCTTGAGGTCTTCCAGCGAATCAAATTTTTTAGATTCCCTCAGTCTCTTCACAAATACCGTCTGAACCTCTAAATCATATAAGTTACCGCTAAAACCTAGAAGATTAGCCTCAAGCAAAGGCCCTGTTTGAGACTCAAATGAAGGAGCTTTTCCCACATTAACCGCAGCGGGCCAAGCTGTTGCGCCATGGACCACATAGCACGCATACACGCCGTCTTGAGGAATGCAATCATGCAGGTCAAGCGCAACGTTTGCCGTAGGAAAACCAAAGCCAGTGCCCTGACCACGACCATGCTTGACCACACCGCTTAAAAAGTGCCAGCGGCCGAGCAGGCTTGCCGCCTCCTCAACTTTGCCCTGTTCAAGCAAGTCTCTAATACGAGTAGCAGAAATTTTCTGTCCACCTGAACAAAAGAGCTCGTGAGCATGGACTTCAAAACCGTGTTTGTGTCCAAGCGAGGTGAGCAACGCGCTTCCCTCAGCGCCTTGAGCTCCCAGACCAAAATCAGAACCCACATGAACGGACACAGCCGAGACGCTTGGAAGCAACTGACCCTCAACGTATTGCGTAGCACTCAATGCCGCAAACTCGCGGGTAAAGTGATGCACCAGAATGCCGTCCACTCCCCATGCAGCAAGTGCGCGAAGCCTGTCTTCTCCCGAGAGCAAACGTCGAGGAGAGTCATCAAACAGCACTTCAACAGGATCTGGTAGAAACGTCACACCAACAAGTGGCACATTGCGTGCTTCAGCGTCTTTCTTTGCACTGGCGAGAAGCCCCTGGTGGCCCTCATGAAGACCATCAAAGACACCAAGCACGCACACGCAAGGCTGCCTGTAGCAGTCAGAACGCAGCGTATAGAAGTCAGCGTCACCAAGCTCAAGCGGAGCCGGCAGATGACTTCCATACAAAACGGATTCTCTTATGCGTTCTACCTTGTTCACGTGCTTCCTTACTTACACAGAATACCTTGAGAGAAGTTAGTCTGACAGACTAGGCAGGAACCTTGCCTTGTCCAAATTCCCACAAGAGCATCATTCCACACAAGGCTGACCAGCGAGTTATGAGCAACCTCAGAAAGATCTTCTGGAATACCAAAACGCTTTCCAACCTCAACACATTTGTATTCTGCTCCAGTCAACCTATGCACAGGATAACCAAGAACCTCAGTTGGATTGAGGCGCTTGACTTCAAGCACTTGAGCTGGGTTTTGTTCAAGCTCTTCTAATGAAGCACAGCTACCAAGTGTAATAGGTCCAGAGAATGTCCTTCTTAGGCCACTAATGTGAGCCTCTGTGCCAAGAGATCGACCCAGGTCTCGAGCAATACTTCTGATATAAGTGCCTTTAGAAACATCAAAAGCAACCGTCCACACCAGTGAGTCATCCTCAGCAGAAGACGTATGCACCGCCAAAAGCGTAGCGTCGTAAATAGTGACTCTACGTGCCGTTAGTTCTGGCATTTTGCCTTCACGAACAAGCTGATAGGCACGTTTACCATCAACAGAGATTGCAGAAACCGCAGGCGGAAGCTGGTCTATGGTGCCCACCAACTTTGCGCACGCAGCACGAGCAAACGCTTCATCGCGCAACTCTACAGGTACTGACGACGTGGCCACCACCTCACCGTCTGCGTCATCAGTTGAGGTGCGAGCTCCAAACGAAATGTCGGCTACATACCCCTTGCGGTCAAGCGTCAGAAGCCCCAACAGCTTTGTAGCAAGGCCAATGCCCACTACCAGCACGCCGCTTGCATTTGGATCCAAAGTGCCTGCATGCCCCACGCGTTTCTCGCCAAATGCGCGACGAACGCGAGAAACCACGTCATGACTGGTTAAGCCAAGCGGCTTGTCAACTGCAATAAGTGCGTTAATTCCACTTGCTCCTCGCTTCACCTATGACTCCTTGTCAAGTGCGAGAAGATCAATGAGCAGAGGAACTATCTGAGTAAATACGTCGTCAATGGTGCCTTCAGCGGTAAAGCCTGCAGCGGCAGTGTGGCCACCGCCACCCATTTGACGTGCAACACCAGAGATATCAAGCTGAGATTTGGAACGCAGATTGCCGCGAACCTTTCCACCAGCTACCTCTTTGAGGAAGAGGGCAATTTCTGTTCCCTCAACGCAGCGCACAATGTCTACCAGGCCATCCATCTCGGCAAGAGGAACTCCTGATGCAGAAAGATCTGCGGTGGTGACGTAGCTGTAAGCAACGCGACCCTCACCAAAAGTGCGAATGCGGCCCATAACCTTTGCGGCAAGGTGAAGATATGCCAAGCGGTCACTCTGATAGACATGAAGTGCAATCTGAGAAGGAGATGCGCCTGCTTCTACCAGCAAACTTGCAACCTCAAAAGCCTCTCCGTCAGCGTTTTGGTACTGGAAACGACCGGTATCAGTTACCAGAGCGCACATAAGACATTGTGCCTCTGAGGGAACAAGTTCTGCACCCAAATGACATGCAAACTCGGTGATAATGACACCGGTTGCCGCCGCATCAGGACGCACAAGTCCTGCATTCCAATACACGTTGTTATAGGGGTGATGGTCAAGCACTGCCACCGTCTTAGAACGGTTCATCAGTGCTTCTGCATCAGCCAAACGTCCTGCAGTAGATAGGTCTACGCAGATAAAAAGGTCTGGAGTACCCTCGTACTTATTTGCAGGAACAAAGCTGTCAGTACCATCAAGAAACTTGTAAATACGTGGTACTTCCCCATCAGCATCTGCCAAAAGATTAGTGACAGTTTTGCTAGGCCATCTTCTCTGAATAATGGAAGAAAGTGCTAATCCAGAGCCAATAGCATCTCCGTCAGGAGAAGTATGTGCGCAAACGACGATTGACGAGGCCTGCTCAATCAGAGCTATAACCTCGTCAAACTCTGGACGACTGACTTTTGTATTCAGTGACGTCACTTACTTACGCCTCCTCGTCAGAATTCTCTTCATCAGAAGCTAGAGGGTATCCAAACTCGTCTTTCTCGACACCAAGAGTTGGTGGAACTACCTCAAGCGCCTGAGCAATACGCTCAGCCTCATCGGTAGTGGTATCAATCTTAAAATCAAGCTCAGGAGTTACGCGCCAGTTCAACGCATGACCCAAAAGCGAGCGAATCCTACCCTTTGCACGCTTGAGAGCTGCGAGGACCTTCTCGTAGCGATCAGGCTCACAGCTGACATACGCGCGCATAAAGGACTTATCGACCGAGACCTCGCAGCTTGTGATAGTCACAAGCTGGAGATCAGGGTCAGAAATTTCAAACAAAAGGATCCAGCTGAGCTTTTCTCGAGCAATCTCATTAGTACGACGAGAAAACTGATTCTGTTTCATGCTGTCCCTTCTTACTCGGTACGAGCCACCTGCTCAATGCGATAGCCCTCAAGCTGGTCGCCAGGCTTGATGTCCTGGAAGTTCTCAAGGCCAATACCGCATTCATAGCCGGATTTAACGCTCTTAACGTCGTCTTTGAAGCGCCTGAGCGATGCAATCTTTCCGTCGTAGACAACAAAACCGTCACGAATGAGTCGGATGTTATCGTCGCGAGAAATCTCGCCCTCAGAAATCATGCAGCCTGCAGCAATACCAACCTTAGGAACCTTGAAGGTATCGCGGACCTCAGCAACACCAGTCTGAACTTCCTGCTCAGTTGGCTTAAGCATACCAATACGAGCAGCATCAATCTCTTCGATTGCCTTGTAGATGACGCTATACGTTCTAATCTCAACGCCTACGCGCTCTGCAGCAAGCTTGGCCTTTGCATCTGGACGGACGCCAAAGCCAATGATGATTGCGTTGGATGCATCGGCGAGAACAACGTCGGTCTCGGTGATTCCACCAACAGCAGAGTGAATGGTGCTGATACGAACCTCGGACTGGTCCATCTTGTCCAGGGAGTCCTGGAGAGCCTCGATGGAGCCCTGAACATCAGCCTTGATGATGAGGTTGAGTTCCTTGACGTCACGGTCAGCCATGGTGTCAAAGAGGTTCTCAAGGGTAACGTGCTTAACACGGTTCTGCTCTTCAATACGAGCCTTAAGGGCACGCTGATCAGCAAGCTCACGAGCGTCGCGCTCCTCCTGGAAGACACGGAACTCATCGCCTGCGCCAGGAACGGTCTGCAGACCAAGAATCTCAACTGCGTCAGAAGGACCTGCGGTAGTGACTGCGTTGCCCTTAGGATCAAGCATTGCACGGACGCGGCCAAAGGCCATACCAGCAACAAGAGCATCGCCGATGTGGAGCGTACCGCGTGTAACCAAAACAGTAGCAACAGAACCGCGACCACGGTCAAGCTTAGCCTCAAGAACGTTACCAGACGCAAAGGTGTCTGGGTTTGCCTTCAGCTCAAGGACATCTGCCTGCAAAAGAATGGTCTCGAGAAGATCGTCGATGCCCAAATTCTGCTTAGCGGAGATGTCAACAAACATGTTCTGTCCGCCCCACTCCTCAGGAATAACACCATACTCGGTAAGCTCCTGACGAACGCGGGTAGGATCTGCACCTGGCTTATCAATCTTGTTGACAGCAACAACAATTGGAACGCCAGCGGCCTTTGCGTGGTTAATAGACTCAATGGTCTGAGGCATAACGCCGTCGTCTGCAGCAACAATCAGAATGACAATATCGGTAACCTTTGCACCACGAGCACGCATAGCGGTAAAGGTCTCGTGACCTGGGGTATCGATGAAGGTAATCTCACGGCCGTTAATGGTGACCTGAGATGCACCGATTGCCTGTGTAATGCCGCCGGCCTCGCCAGCTGCAACGCCAGTGTGACGGATTGCGTCCAGAAGTGATGTCTTACCGTGGTCAACGTGACCCATGACGGTAACTACTGGAGGACGTGGCTTCAAGTCCTTAGGATCATCGTAGAAGGTGAAGGAATTCTCCTCTTCCTTGGACATGATCTTAATCTGACGACCAAGGTCATCAGCAACAATCTCAATAAGCTCATCGGACATGGTCTCGGTAAGCGTCAGAGGGTTGCCAAGCAGGAACAGGCGCTTAATGATGTCATTTGCAGGAACGCCAAGAAGCTCAGCAAGTTCAGAAACAGTAGAGCCCTGAGGAACCTTTACAGTATCAAGCTGGGAAATATCCTGGTCATTTGCAAGTGCTTCCTCAATACGCTGCTCCATAGCAGCCTCTGCAGCCTGCTTCTGACGACGCTCTTTACGCTTTTTACGGCGGCCAGTGGACTCACGGCTTGCCTCTTCAATAGCAACACGAGCCTCATCCAAAACACGGCTTCTGTTGTAAGCCTCAGCCTCACGCGCCATACGGCTATAACGGTCCTCTCCGTCATCTCCGCCGCGACGATTCTTCTTGCGCTTACCATTTGGACGCTCGTCAGACATGGAGGCGTCATCACGCTCATTCTTGAAGTTGTGACGAGAAGGAGCACCACTTGCCTCGCTTGCATTAGCGCGAGCGTGGTTTCTTGGTCCCTTCTCGGCCTTCTTCTGAGCAGCAGACTCTGCAGCCTGCTGTTTCAAAACCTCTTCCTGCTGAGCAATCTGATCAAGCAGGTTATTGAAAGAAGGAGCGGCCTTAGGCGCAGTGTCCTTTACGCGATTACGCTCGGCCTCTTCAGCCTCAAGACGCTTCTTCTCTTCCTCAGCGCGGCGGCGCTCCTCTTCTTTCTTGCGAGCAGCCTCTTCCTTTGCGCGCTTCTTCTCTTCTTCAGCACGCTCAGCTTCACGCCTTGCCTCTGCAGCAAGACGCTCAGCCTCTGCTGCCTCTGCAGCAGCCTTTGCCTCCCTGGCAGCAGCCTCTTCCTCGGCAGCCTTCTGAGCTGCGATTTCAGCGGCGCGAGCCTCCATAATAGGCTGGAGTTTCTTACGAACAATAGAAATATATGCATCTTCAAGCGTAGAAGAAGCAGACTTTGCAGGAATCTTCATGTCCGCAAGGTGCTCGAGCAATTCTTTGCTCTGCATACCATATTCTTTGGCAAGGTCATGTACACGCATTTTTGCCATATATGAAAACCTTCCGGTTGACGGGATAGTTACAGGTAGTTGCCTAGATCAGTGAGTCTGGATCGGAAGAAATCTCTGCATTCTCCATGTCATCATGAATGCCGCAGAAATCAGAACCAGGTCTTGCCATATTGCGGCAAGGAGTTCCGTTAGGGCTCACATACTTGCAACGATGAGCAATCTCTTCCTCGTCAACAGTCTCTTCAACAACCTCAGGAAGGTTGTTCAGAATGCTTGCAGCAAGGGATTCGTTCTTGATGTCAATGTGAAGACCTGTCAGACGAGCAGCAAGACGAGCGTTCTGGCCCTCTTTACCAATAGCCAAAGAAAGCTGATCATCAGGAACAATAACGGTTGCGTGTCCCGTAGCGCCATCAACAATAACGCGAGAAACACGTGCAGGTGAAAGTGCAGATGCAACGCAACGTGCAGCATCGTCAAACCAAGGCACAACGTCAACGCGCTCTCCACGGAGCTCAGAGACTACGGTGCGAACACGGCTGCCCTTAGGACCAACGCAAGCACCAACTGGATCAAGGCGCTCATCAACGGAAGAAACAGCAATCTTAGAACGGACGCCAGCCTCACGAGCAATGGAGCGAATGCTTACAACACCGTCATAAACCTCTGGAACCTCAAGCTCGAAGAGGCGACGGATAAGATCTGGATGAGTACGAGAAACAACAATTGGTGGACGCTGACGCTCACCACGAACTGCTGGCTGAGTTGCATTAGGATCGCGGACGTCTACGATAATTGCCTTGATGCGCTGGTTGTGAAGGTAACGCTCACCTGCTGGACGCTCATCGCGCTCATCAGGGAAACGACGCTGGTCAAAGTGTGGAAGCTCTGCCTCAACACCCTCACGAATCTTAATGATGGTGAAATCAGGAGTGGACTGAAGAACGGTACCAGTGATGATGTCACCAATACGACCGCGGAACTCATCATAAATCTGTGCACGGGCAGCGTTGCGTACAAGTGTCTTGATCTCTGCCTTAGCATGCTGAGCGGCAATACGGCTTGTGTCTGGAGGAGTTACGTCTACCTCATCAAACTCTGTGTACTCACCAGTCTCCTCGTCTGGCTCACCCTTAGGAACAAGCTCATAGACGTAAACACGGCCAGTTGCCCTATCAATGGTGACACGAGCGCCAAAATCAAGGTGGAGGACGTCAGCATAGCTTTTTGCCAGAGACTGCTCCAAACGATCCAGCAGATACAACTCATCGATGTGCTTCTCCTGGCAAAGCAACATCAAAGCTTCCATCATTTCAGATGCCATGAATAATCCTCTCTATCTACTTCTTGGCTGAGGCCGAGAAATCAAAAACTGGTTTAATAACGCACTTCTTTAACTCAGACAAATCAACAGTACAGACCTCATCTTCTGTCTGAATTGAGATGGTTGTACCCTCAATGCCCAAGAGCTTACCAGTAAATTTACGGCGTCCCTCTGTGGCAGTAGTCTGAAGCTGAATCTCTTCTCCCGCAAAGCGCTCAAAGTCTTTTGCACGACGAAGTGGACGTGCCATTCCTGGAGAAGAAACCTCCAAGGTAAATGATGCTGGGAAAGGATCAAGCTCATCGATGGTATCTGAGATCCATGATGTTTCCTGAGCAACTTCATCTAGAGAAATGGTCTCTGCTATCTGATCATCATGGTCAATTCTTACTCTGACCACAGGATTCTTAGAAGAACCAACAATCTCAACATCAACAATATCAATGTGGTGATTGAGTGCAGCCTGCTCTAGTGCGGACAAGATCTTCTTTGTTGCACCTTCGTTTTGCATTTGACCTCCTCATCTACATACAGAAAGGAAGCGGGGTCAAAACTCAACCCCACTTCCAACTAATAACAACTACGTTTAGAGATATCTTACGAGATAAAGGGCTTCTCGTCAAGTGTTTTTGCTGTTAGGCAACGATATTCACAAGTCGTCCCTTAACTACAATAACTTTTCTAATCTCTTTGCCCTCAAGCTGATCGGCAATAGCCTCAGTTGCAGCCGCAGTGAGTTCTTCCTCAGAAGCATCGGCAGAAACCTCAATACGAGCGCGGACCTTACCCTTGAGCTGAACAGCAATCTCTACGGTATTTCTCTTTGCCTGCTCAGGATCAAACTCTGGCCATGGCTGATGATAGACAGGAGTGTTCTTGCCCAGAGCCTCATGGCTGAGCTCCTCTGCCCAGTGAGGAATGATTGGAGCCAGCATAGCTACAACGTCATTTGCAACCTTGTAGCAAAGTGCTGCATCTCTGGACTCTGTAGGAACCTCGTTGATATAGGCACTTGCTGCGTTAACCAGCTCCATGACTGCAGAAATAGCAGTGTTGAACTGACCCTTATCAAACTCAGAGGTACAGCGGATTCCCATAGCGTTGAGGACGCGGTTGAGCTCAAGTGACTTGGGGTCCAGGGTGGTGTGGTCGAGTACGGCAGAAGCGTCAGCTGTACGAGAGAGCTCCCATACCACACGCCAGGCACGCTTGATAAAGCGGTTTGCACCTGCAACGACCTTCTCGTCCCAGTCAAAATCCTTCTCTGGTGGAGCAACAAAGAGAATGGCAAGACGCATAGTATCTGCACCATAAGGCTCAATGACAGAGCTTGGAGGTACCACGTTACCCTTTGACTTTGACATGGTGTCGCCGTGCTCATCTTTGACCATGCCCTGAGTCATCAGGTTCTTGAATGGCTCGTCGATGTCAATCATGCCCAGGTCACGGAGGACCTTAGTAAAGAAGCGAGAATACAGAAGGTGCAGAATTGCGTGCTCGATACCGCCAATGTAGTTATCTACCGGCATCCAACGGTCCACAGACTCTTTGGAGAAAGGCAGCTCGGTGTTGTGTGGATCGCAGTAGCGCAGATAGTACCAGCTGGAACAGGTAAAGGTGTCCATGGTGTCAGTGATGCGCTTTGCAGGCTTTCCGCACTTTGGGCAGGTGGTCTCTACAAACTCCTTGCACTCAGCAAGCGTGTCTCCTGCTGCCAGATCAAGATTATCTGGAAGCATGACAGGAAGCTGATCATAAGGAACAGGAACGTCACCGCAACAATCGCAGTGAATCATAGGAATTGGATTGCCCCAATAACGCTGCCTGGAAATGAGCCAGTCACGAAGGCGGAACTGGACAGTTCTACGACCAACGTTGTGCTCAGTCAGATAAGCAACAACAGCCTCTTCTGCCTCGGAATGTTTACCACCACGGAGACCGGTAAAAGGACCAGACTGGACGAGAATACCCACGGTATCCATTGGTCCATCCCAATCAACAGAGGTTACCTTGTAATCAGAAACTCCCTTGAGCTCCTCATAGATATCAGTTCCCTCTTCGCAGATGATAGGAACAATAGGCAGGTCGTACTTCTTAGCAAAGTCAAAGTCGCGTTTATCACCTGATGGAACGCCCATAACAGCGCCAGTACCATAGTCGAGAAGAACGTAGTCGACAACCCAAATTGGTACGGTCTGTCCGGTAACAGGATTAATTGCGTAACGGCCCGTGAATACACCGTGTTTCTCGCGATCGGTGCCCTGGCGATCAATGGAAGAAACCTTTACAGCTTCCTCATGAAGGGCGTCAAAAGCAGCCTTGTACTCTGAATCCCCTACCAGCTCAGCAGCAAGCTTAGACTCTGGTGGAAGTAGCATGAAGGTGCAGCCGTAAATGGTATCTGCACGAGTGGTGAAGACAGTCATCTTGGTATCAGTTGGTGTGACACCATCAGTATCTGCCAAGGTAAAGTCAATCTCTGCGCCCTCAGAGCGACCAATCCAGTTTGCCTGCATGGCGCGAACACGCTCTGGCCAGCCCTCAAGCTGATCAAGATCATCGAGGAGCTCCTGAGCGTAGTCAGTGATGCGCAGGTACCACTGGGAGAGCTCGCGCTTCTCTGGAACTGCACCACAACGCCAGCATTTACCGTTAACTACCTGCTCGTTTGCAAGAACGGTCTTATCGTTAGGGCACCAGTTAACAGGGCTTGTTGCGCGATATACCAGGCCCTTCTCAAGCATCTTGAGGAAGATCCACTGACCCCACTTGTAGTACTCAGGGTCGCAGGTGTTAAACATGCGGTCTTTGTCGTAAGCAAAGCCCATGCGGAACATGGTCTTTACAGCCTGGTCAATATTTTTATGAGTCCACACAGAAGGCTGAGTATTGTGCTTAATAGCAGCGTTTTCTGCAGGAAGACCAAAGGCGTCAAAGCCCATTGGATGCAAGACATCAAAACCACGCATACGAGCCTGACGAGCCATAGCATCGCCAATGGTGTAGTTACGAGCATGACCCATGTGAAGATCGCCCGAAGGATAAGGGAACATCTCTAGAACGTATTTTTTGGGCCTTGAGCTGTCCTCTTCTGTCTTGTAAAGATTCTGCTCTTCCCAGACACGCTGCCACTTAGTTTCAATGGCCTCAGCGTCGTAGGCAGGAAAATCACCTGTATCGGTTACGTTCTGTACTTCCTCGTTTTCCACGAGTTCCCCTTTCTTATAGCGATGCGTCACCAAGCAAAATACTTGGTGACGCCAGTAGTCCATAAATCCTGTGAGCTACGAACGGAAATTGTAACTGACCTGCTGGTTTGAGTCTTTCAGCAAGACGTCGTGTGCGCCACCCTCAACAATTGAAGTTGAAGAGACAAGCGTAATCTTTGCCTTATCGCGAAGCTCTGGAATATCAAGAGCGCCACAGTTGCACATAGTGGACTTGACCTTCAGAAGCGAAGCCTCAACGCCGTCCTTCAGAGGACCTGCGTATGGAACGTAAGAGTCAACGCCCTCAACAAAGGAAAGACCGCGCTTGTTGCCGCCAAGATCGTAGCGCTGCCAGTTACGAGCACGAGCAGAGCCTTCGCCCCAGTACTCCTTCATGTAGGAGCCGTTGACAATCACGCGATCTGATGGGCTCTCATCAAAACGAGCAAAGTAACGACCAAGCATCATAAAGTCAGAACCCATAGCAAGAGCAAGGGTCATGTGGTAATCGTAGACAATTCCGCCGTCTGAGCAGATTGGAATATAGACGCCAGTCTCCTCAAAGTACTGATCGCGAGCGCGAGCAACATCAATAACAGAAGTAGCCTGACCACGGCCAATACCCTTCTGTTCACGAGTAATACAGATAGAACCGCCGCCGATACCAATCTTGATAAAGTCAGCGCCAGCCTCTGCCAGGAAGCGGAAGCCCTCAGCGTCTACAACGTTGCCAGCACCAATCTTGACGGAATCACCGTAGGTTGCACGAACCCACTCAAGGGTGCGCTTCTGCCACTCGGAGTAACCCTCAGAAGAGTCGATGCACAAAACATCAGCGCCTGCCTCAACAAGCAGAGGAACGCGAGTCTCATAGTCACGAGTATTAATACCAGCGCCAACCATGTAACGCTTAGAGTCATCAAGAAGCTCATCTGGAGCAGACTTGTGGGAATCATAATCCTTGCGGAATACAAGGCTTACCAGGTGACCGTTCTTATCGACAATTGGAAGAGTGTTGAGCTTGTTGTCCCAGATAATGTCATTTGCCTCTTTGAGGGTCGTATCCTCAGCTGCGGTAATAAGCTTATCAGCTGGGGTCATAAACTCAGAAACAAGCTTAGAGCGATCATCGCGAGAAGGACGATAATCACGAGAGGTAACAATACCTACAAGCTTACCGCGAGAAGTGCCGTCATCGGTGACAGGCATGGTAGAGTGACCAGTCTTCTCTTTAAGGTCAAGCACCTCACCAAGGGTCATTTCTGGAGTAAGGGTTGAATCGGAGACTACAAAGCCTGCCTTGTAGCTCTTAACCTCGCGAACCATCTGAGCCTCATCCTCAGCGGACTGAGAGCCATAAATAAAGGCAATGCCGCCCTGCTGGGCCAAGGCAATTGCCAAACGAGGACCAGAAACTGACTGCATTACTGCAGATACCATAGGAATATTGAGCTCAATTGCGCTTTTCTCGCCACGTTTAAACTTAACAAGAGGAGTCTTCAAAGAAACATTTGCAGGGATATTCTCAGCTGATGAATAGCCAGGAACCAAAAGGTACTCAGAAAATGTGTGTGATTCGCCTTCGAAGAACTTTGCCATTGTTTTTGGCTCCCTCCTGACCTACCGGTCATGCTCAACGTGTTTTGGCATTGTACCACCAGTGGAGTTAATTATTTAATTTGAACTCCCACTTGAAGCAATAACATCCTCAAAGTTAACAGCAATGTCATGTTTAGTAGGAACCCACTCAACCTTTTTGAACAAAGCCGCAACGGTAATAGGGATATACGTCATCATAAAAATAGGGAACGTGAAGAGATTGGTAAAAATACGCCATTTCTTCTTTACATGGAAATGCTTGTACTCCGAGATGGTGGTAATAAGCGCCAGAATAAAGAAGACCACATACATCGAGAAGACCGTCATGACCAAAGATCCCACACTCATAGCAATCTCTGCGTCAGTAGCAACGAAGCCGTGGCTCAAATAGCCAACTAGCATGTAAGTACCATTAATAAAGGCTGAAAGCAGTGTCAAAATCATGCCTGGCGCAATGGTCATCAACATATCGTATGAGGCAAATTGACCCTTAAAAATACCCTTAATAAGATCAAAACCATACGAGAAGAACACCTGGTAAAAGCCTTTTGTCCAACGCATACGCTGTGTCCACGATGCCTTGAAGGTCAAAGGCTGCTCATCAAAGAATTCTGCAGGTGCATAGCCAATTTGAATATTGTGAGCGCTGCAGAACGTGGAGAACTGAATATCCTCTGTAAGGGTGTGGAAATCCCATCCATGCATACCTTTAATAATGCGAGAAGAAACCATCCAGCCGGAACCAGAAACAGCGCAGCTAGTACCCATCATCATACGGGCGTTATTCAAGAACTTTGCCTCGCGCATAAACCAGGTTGCGTATGCAGAGCTTACCCAGCTGGAATCAAAATTCTTTGAGTTTCTATAGCTAGTACAGACAAGATATCCTGCATCAAAAGCCTGATTCATAATCTTTAAGTAGCTTGGAGAAACCAGGTTATCGGCATCCATAATAATGAATGCCTCGTATTTGTCGCCGTACTCATTAAGGATGCGGTCAAAGCCGTAATCCATAACCCAGCTCTTACCTTTACGAGCAAGGTCATTACGCTCCCAAGTAATTGCTCCAGCTTTTCTCGCCTCTTCAGCTGTTTTATCGGTACAAGCATCTGCAACAACAAAGACGTCCATAAGCTCTCGAGGATAATCCTGAGAAAGAATGGACCTGACAAGGTTGCCAATAACTGGCTCTTCATTGTGAGCAGCAATAAAGAAAGCATAGCGGTGCTGCTTTTTTGCCTCTGGAAGCTTTACCTCACCCTTAACTAAGACGCGAAGGATATACACGATCTGATAGAAGTATGCGAGTGTAAAGAAAAGCCAGATAATAAAGTTAAAAACAACGATTGGAGTGATACCGAGTCTGTTAAATTGCAATGGCATATATCCCTACGCTCCAAACTCAAGGCAAATATGTTTTATCAGCCAAAATCTCTCGATAAACAATTACCTTACAATCTTAGCGCAATGAAAGGGTCAAAGCGCCCATGCCTTTGAATCCATTTTTTCTCCCACATCAGCGCACATGCAATTGGCCGTCTTGGATATCGAGAAGAACGTCTGCTTCTTGATCTAGTTCATCAGAGTGCATAATCACCATGACAGTCCGCCTACCTTTGAGGTTGGTGAGATATTTACAAAGCCTCTGTGATGTTGGCGCATCTAAATTCTGTAGAGGTTCATCCAAAACAAGTGCCCCTTGTTTTCTGGATAGAGCTCTCAAAAGACCAATTTTTTGTCGCTCGCCCAAAGAAACGGACTCTTCTTTTCCGTCAAAAGCATGAGTCTCAAGAGAAGAGAAATCGAGCAAGTTGTAAACCGTACGATCAATCTTTTCTCCAAACATATTGTCAGCAAGGCTTCCTTCTACAAGAGGTACCGGACGAGCAAAACGAGAACAGTCTTTAAGATCATCCGAAAGCTCTATATCACCACTGAATAGTGATGGATCAGAGCAGCCTGCCAAAAGATCCACGAAAGAAGACTTGCCTGAACCATTGGAGCCCTTTACCACCACGAGAGATCCTTGTGGAATACTGAGAGCTTGTGTATGGAAAAGTTCTGGTCCTTCTGGAGTAGCTAAAAGAGTTCCCTCTCCTATCTTTACAGCTGGTTTAAGTGAAGAATTCCAAAGCTTCTCATAACCTGAAGGCTCTTGGGATTCTTTGAAAGTATTTTGTAGTCGCTCAAGATGAACTTTATTTGCTTTTACAAACATGATTGACTGAAAAAGTTCCGCTAGAGGATTCTGAATCAATGCGCAAAGTTGATATGAAATAAAAATATCTCCTACAGATGCAGCATGAATCTGATACATTTCAATGGTTAGAGCAAGCATAATAATCTGCAGTAGAGAGCACATACTGCTTGGAATCTTCTCATTCAATCCCTCATTAAACCGATATTTTTTTATGGAATCCAAGTACCTTGAACCGATGTCATGATATCTCTCTTTATAAAAGATGTCAGCTCGAGCAATATTGATAGCTCTTTTATTTTCTACGATGCGTTTTGATTCGTTCAAATATCTATCTTGAGCTGGAATAATATTTCGCTGTAAATCAGCAATCCGCTTGGCTGGAACCCTTGTCACAAGAAATAAGATAGGAATATAGGTAATCACTACGATGAAATATACATAATTGGTAATAAAAAGCGCTAATAAAATCACTACGATACATCCGACAGAACTCAAAATAGCAATATTCACAGCACTATACACAGATCCATACATGGTCGCAGAACTGCTTAAGAGATTCATGTAGTAGCCTTTTTCATGTTTTTTGTAGACACGGGCAGGCATCGCAATAACCCTTTGTATAACCTGCGCAGCACAACTCATTCTTTGGATAATCGCCGCACGCACAGGAAACCATCCTTTAAATGTAAGAACAAGGACTGCTGATACGAGAGAAAGAAATAATACCCCTACAAAAGTAATCGTTTTACTAGCCATCCAAGAGCCTTGAGAAACGGCGCTCACTATTGAGCCTAAAGCTAAGCTCGTAGCTACAGAAAGAGCAGTTGATAATACTGATCCTACTATTAAAAAGACATTTTTCTTTGTAATGACAAGAGATGAAGGTACATTGAACTTATATTTGGTTTGTGTATTCATTATTATCTCCTCTCCCACATCAGCGCACATGCAATTGGCCGTCTTGGATATCGAGAAGAACGTCTGCTTCTTGATCTAGTTCATCAGAGTGCATAATCACCATGACAGTCCGCCTACCTTTGAGGTTGGTGAGATATTTACAAAGCCTCTGTGATGTTGGCGCATCTAAATTCTGTAGAGGTTCATCCAAAACAAGTGCCCCTTGTTTTCTGGATAGAGCTCTCAAAAGACCAATTTTTTGTCGCTCGCCCAAAGAAACGGACTCTTCTTTTCCGTCAAAAGCATGAGTCTCAAGAGAAGAGAAATCGAGCAAGTTGTAAACCGTACGATCAATCTTTTCTCCAAACATATTGTCAGCAAGGCTTCCTTCTACAAGAGGTACCGGACGAGCAAAACGAGAACAGTCTTTAAGATCATCCGAAAGCTCTATATCACCACTGAATAGTGATGGATCAGAGCAGCCTGCCAAAAGATCCACGAAAGAAGACTTGCCTGAACCATTGGAGCCCTTTACCACCACGAGAGATCCTTGTGGAATACTGAGAGCTTGTGTATGGAAAAGTTCTGGTCCTTCTGGAGTAGCTAAAAGAGTTCCCTCTCCTATCTTTACAGCTGGTTTAAGTGAAGAATTCCAAAGCTTCTCATAACCTGAAGGCTCTTGGGATTCTTTCTCATGCTCAAGATAAACATCAATATCCGCTTTTGCTGCAAGATATGAGCTTTTAACAGAACAAACCGTATCAAGCGGTTCGCTCAATACTGACAAAATCAGATAGGCGGCTAAAATCTCTCCAACACTCATCTGACCTATAGAAAGCAGCATAACACCTGTAATTATGGCTACGACTTGCGTGAAATTTGAAAGCGCTGATGGAAGGTTTTTTGATAAAGCACTAAAAAAACTACTTCTTTTTACATAGAGAAAATACTCATCATTAGCTGCCTCATAAGCATTTTCAAAATAGTTCTCTGCTCGTAGCACATTAATCGAAAACTTTTCCTCAATTATGCGCCTACCGATATCCAGCCAGCTTTCTCGTTTTTTCATTGACTCGGTCAAAATCTCATTTGTTTTCTTGCTCGGATAATCAATAATCACCAAGTAAAAAGGGATATAAAGCAAGACAAGCAAACCAATCCATGGATTTACCGTAAACGCCACAATTGCTAAAACAATAACTGCTAAAAGACCACCTAAAAATTCAACACTTACTGCAATTTGAACACCACTGAAGACAAAGGCCGCCATAGTGACTACATTAAGATAGTGTCCGGCATTCTTTTTTGGAAAAACACGAAGCGATATCTTTAAGAATTCCGATATCGCTACCTCAGAACTAGCAACCGCAGCTTCTAAATTGAGCTTTTGTGGAATCCAAACAGTGAGAAAAAAGCTTAAGCAAAGCGTTACAAGCGAAAGGAGCAACAACAACCCTAGCTTTTGCCAAATACCGTCAGCAGCTTGCACATTAAGCATGCTATCAATTAAATCGCCCGTAAAAATGCCCAGCATTGCAACAGCAATATATCCAATTGCCAAACCAAGGGCGGATAGAAGCATATGTTTTCGTATAACAAATAAGTGAGAGAGACGATTATTCATACTCATCATCCCTTCCAAAACATTAATTACCTGCACTTATAAAATAAACACTTAATGGACTCTTTAAGGTTAAATGCGAGTTTCTCGTATAAAATTGCGTTATCGCCCTATAATTTGACGCAGGAAAATACCGTTGAAAGGCTGATTATGAGCGAAAAGCGACTAACTCAAGCACTTCAAAATATACTTGCCAATGGGAATTCTCTTGCTCAAGGTGACGCTTCAAATGTCATTTTGAGTGCACATTACGAAACAGAAGAATCTGTTAACCCTCATATCAGAGGATTTTTTACTCTCACTTCTGCTTTTGATTTAGCAAATTTAGGCCAATTTTCTACAAAACCTTATGGAGACGACATTGTGAGTCTCTCAATACTTGCTCGTAAAAACTATTTTGGAAGTTTTCTTTTCTTTCTAATGCCTTCATCAGAAGATTTCTTTACTTTTACTACAAACCTTATATCAAATAAAAATACACTGCCACAACATGTTCATCCAGCTGATATTGAGCAAATTTATACACTTTATACTCAAATTATCATTACCTATTCCGAAAGAAAACCAAATTGGGAAGCTATTGTTACTTCCCTACTTGTAACTCTTATTACCTGCCTCTCTCCTGATGCTCACTATACGTTCACTCCAGGGAACACTAATGAGACGATCGCTCTTATCCTTAATGAAATTACTGCTCATTCAGAAAGTATTACACTCGCTAAGCTTTCAGAAAAATACTCATATACACCAACTTATCTTTCTGAACTTCTCAGACAAAAATGTGGCAAAACTTTTTCTGAACTTGTTTTAGAACAAAGAATGGAACGAGCAAAAACGCTGTTAATTCATACCAAATTACCTGTCTCTACTATTTCTTCAATGATTGGCTATGGAGGAACAACAGAGTTTTATAGGAAATTTAAGGACTACTTTTCTCTTACACCACGTGAAATGAGAAGCGAAACTTTTTAGTCATATTACAACTGTGGACAAATCTCATCTCCTACAGAAGTCCTTCCCATAGACATAGCGCTCTGAGAAATAAGGGCTTCTTGCAGGTCTTCTGGCAGCGTGTCTGCAACCACGATATTCTCGCCCGTAAAAGGGTGCTCAAACTGAACGTGCCAGGAGTGTAAAAACTGCCTGTTAAGGCCAAGGTTAAGGCTCATATCTTTTTTACCGTAGAGCTGATCGCCGACAACTGGATGACCAATGTGGCGCATGTGAACTCTAATCTGGTGCGTGCGGCCTGTGTAAAGATGGCACTCAAGAAGCGAGTAGCCCTCGCCTTTTCTTCCTGCTTCAAAGCGCTCAAGCGTTCTGAAGGTGGTAATGGCTTCTCGTGCGCCAGGAGCATCTGATACAGTCATTTTGAGGCGGTCTCGCGTTGAGCGAGCAATACCCGTTTCGATAGTGCCAGAATCGTGGGCAACATAGCCTTGTACCAGCACAATGTAGCGACGGTCAAGCACGCGCAGCCTAATGAGGTCCTGAAGAGCCTTTTGCGCCTCGTCTGATTTTGCCGCCAGCATAAGACCAGATGTGTCCATATCAAGACGGTGCACAATACCGGGACGTTCTTCTCCCTGAAGCATTCCTAGGTGCTCGTAGCCACAGTGGGCCACCAGGGCGTTTGCCAAAGTGTCATCAACGTGACCAGGCGATGGATGGCAAACAAGACCAATCTGCTTGGAGAGCACTATGAGGTACTGGTCCTCAAAGCGAATATCAAGGGGAATGTCTGGATTTGGACGTAAAAGGCCTGTTTGAGGCTCTGCGTCTGGAAGCGATACCAAAAGTCTATCGCCCAAC
Organism: uncultured Atopobium sp.; assembly: GCA_963544885.1. Lineage (GTDB taxonomy): Bacteria > Actinomycetota > Coriobacteriia > Coriobacteriales > Atopobiaceae > Lancefieldella. The sequence goes on from CAUUHE010000004.1 coordinate 20,363, forward strand.
ATAAGTTTTTCTGACTTAGACGTAGCAAGCGTAGCGTTGATGGTTACTCTTCCCTCTTCTACCAGCTTGACGCAGGCACTTCTTGAGGGAAGTGTATCTTGGGCAGAAAGGAACGCATCTAACCTAACGCCGTCCCCTTCTGGTCCAACTAGTATGTCAACGATACGCTCATTCATTGCCACTACCCTGCTGTTGCTTTTTGTCCCAGATTATCCAGTACACAAAAGCAAGAAGAATGCCACAGGTCACAAAGATATCCGCCACATTAAACACGGCAAAATTAACAAACGTTGTAGCAAAGAAATCAGTAACCTGACCATACAAAACACGGTCAATAGCGTTACCAATTCCACCACCTGCGACGCCTCCCAAAAGCGCAATGAGCGGCAGCGGGAGGTTCTTCTCGCGAACTACAAAGCCCACAAGAGCGGCTATGACCACGGCAGTAAGAGCCACAAAAAAGAGGGCATTTCCAGAGCCCACAGAAAACGCTGCACCGGTGTTACTTACGTGGAAGAGCTCCATAACACCTGGGATAAAAGGTACTGCGGTTCCCTCTGGAATTGAGGTTCGTACCCAGAGCTTGGTTACCTGGTCAAGCACGCAGGCAACAGCGCCCGCCCCGCAGAGAACTGCAAGGCGGGTCACGAGTGTGTGAGTTGTATGTTGCTGCTGGTCAGTGTTCATTTACGCAACAACGTCGTGACAGCGGTGGCAAAGGTGATCCTCACCAAGCTCGCGATAGTTCCAGCAACGGTCGCAGCGCTCGCCGTTTGCAGGATAGACGCTTACGCTCAGCTCAGAACCCTCAGAAACAGTAACCTCAGAGCAGACAAATGCCTCAGCAAAGTCAAGGCCAGCATGAGAAATGGATGCAGCCTGCTCAGCGGTAAGGGTAACCTCTGCACGAGTAGCCTGCGTGGTCTTCTCGGTAACAACACCTGCCTCGAGAGCGGTCTCGTATGCCTTAGTGTATGCGGCGCGAGCATCAACCAGTACTTGATATGCAGGAAGCAATGCTGTGTACTCGTCGGTGCTCATAGGAGCCTTATACCAGTCGAGAAGAGCTGCATACTTCTGACCATCACGCATAGACTCTGGCAGGAACTGCATAGCCTCGTCGATGGTGTAAACCAGAATTGGCTGCAGGTCATGAACAAGCATGGAGAGGATCTCTGCCCAAACAGTCTGAGCGCTACGACGAGTTGCAGAATCTGCAGCATCACAGTACATACGGTCCTTAGTTGCGTTCAAGTAACCGTTGGAAAGCTCAATGATGTAATCGTAGAGGGTACGGAAGACGTTATTAAAGCGATATCCCTCGTAAGCCTCGGTGACTGCAGCATGAACCTCGCACATACGAGCAAGAACAAGACGGTCGTACTCTTCAAGGTCTGCAACAGCAACTGCATCAGTAGCAGGATCAAACTGACCCTCAAGCTCGCCAAGAAGGAAGCGCAGGGTGTTTCTGAACCTACGGTATGCGTCGCCTACCTGAGAAAGAATGGCGTCATCGCAAGGAACGTCAGTTGAAGTATCAACGGAAGCAACCCAAAGACGCAGGACGTCTGCACCGCGCTCAGCACAAACAGCGTTTGGATCAATGACGTTGCCCAGAGACTTACTCATCTTGCGACCCTGACCATCAAGGGTAAAGCCCTGTGAAACAACAGACTTGTAAGGAGCAACACCGTAAGCACCAACAGAAGTCATCAGAGAGCTCATGAACCAACCGCGGTGCTGGTCGGAACCCTCAAGATACATATCAGCTGGGAACTTGAGGTTTGGACGATGCTTACAAACAGCCGTGTGAGAAACACCAGAATCCCACCAAACATCCAGAATGTCCTTGTTAGCCTTGAGGTTATGGCCACCACACTTAGGACAGACGCAAGCGTCACCTAAATAGGTCTTAGGATCGTCGGTAAACCAAGCATCAGAGCCCTTCTCACGGAAAAGCTTGATGACAGCGTCAAGCGTCTGGTCATTAATGACGGTCTCGCCACAATCCTCGCAGGTGAAGGCTGGGATTGGAACACCCCAGTTACGCTGCCTGGAAATACACCAGTCAGGACGTCCCTCAACCATGGAGCCAATACGCTTAACAGCATTTGCAGGATAGAACTTAACCTTTGTAAGCTCCTCTGCTGCCTGCTTGCGGAGTCCAGTCTTATCCATGGAGACAAACCACTGGCTTGTTGCACGGAAGATAACAGGCTCTTTACAACGCCAGCAGTGTGGATAGCTGTGAGTAATCTCCTCTGCAAGAATGAGCGTACCACGGTCTTTGAGCCACTGGACAATGACAGGGTTAGCCTCATTGACCTCCATACCAGAGAAGGGGCCGCCAGTACCTTGGCCGTCGCCCTTGAAGAAGTGACCGTCGTCATCAACAGGCATGGTCTGTGGAATATCAAAACGAACACCAGCGTTGTAGTCGTCTACACCGTGGCCAGGTGCGGAGTGAACAACACCAGTACCATCGTCAAGGGTGACGTACTCTGCATAAATAAACTTACCAGTGTTGCCAAGATCACCAAAGATTGGCTGCTTGTACTCATTACCAGCAAGCTCAACACCAGTCTTCTTCCAGGTGTTGCCCTCTGCATCCTGAGCCAGCTTCCAATCGGTATAACCAAACTTGGCAGCAGCCTTCTCTGCAAGAGCCTCAGCAACAATCTCTACGTGTCCATCAGGAAGCTCAAGAGCAACGTAGTTAGCTTCTGGGTGCAGAATAACTGCCTCGTCTGCTGGCATAGTCCAAGGAGTAGTAGTCCAAATGTCTACCCAGGTCTTACCAGCATAAGCCTCAAGACCCTCTGGAACTGTGGTTAGCTCAAAGCGAACAAAGATAGCAGTTGAGGTGACGTCGTGATACTCAATCTCTGCCTCAGAAAGAGCTGTGTGGTCATGAGTGCACCAGTGAACAGGCTTAGTGCCTCTGTACACAGAACCCTTGTCGTAGATGGCCTTGAAGATCTCAACGTCAGTAGCGTCGTAGTCGTTAACGTAGGTAAGATAAGGATTGTCCCACTCACCCAAAACACCAAGGCGCTTAAAGCCCTGACGCTGGGTATCTACCTGCTCAACTGCCATCTTGCGGCAGAGCTCACGGATCTTCTCGGTAGATAACTGATTGAACTTCTCTGTACCAAGCATCTGCTCAACCTTGTGCTCGATTGGCTGACCATGGCAGTCCCAACCAGGAACATAAGGGGTCTGGAAGCCCTGCATAGCCTTGTAGCGGTTGATGATGTCCTTGGAAATCTTATTCTGAGCGTGACCCAGGTGAATTGGACCATTTGCATAAGGAGGTCCATCATGAAGGACAAACTTGTCATGTCCCTCATTCTTCTTCATCAGGAGCTCATAGACGTTGTTTTGGTCCCAATCAGCCAAACGTTGAGGCTCGTTCTGCGCAAGTGATGCGCGCATAGGAAAGCCTGTGTTTGGCAGGTTGGTGGTCTTTTTGTACTCGTTTGCCATCAAGCACAACCTTTCTGGGCACAAATAAAGCGCCCGTCCCTCACAGCTGGGACGAAGCGCCACAATACACTTCGTTGTAACCACCCAGCGACGGATATGTCCGTTTACTCGGCTGGCCTGTCACGGCGACCATTTCCGGCAGCATCTACTAGTACAAAAAACCTGTACGTTTGAACTGCAGCTCCGAGGTGATGTTCACACGGACGCAAATGCGGACTTCCACCAACTCCGCTCGCTTGAGATTTGCGCTACCCAGCTACTGTCCTCATCACAGCTTGTGTAAGTAATACTACCACGTCTTGCACTCATTGAACTAAGTAATACACGCGCTTAAACCGTTTTTAACAAATTATGCGGAATCCAAATTTTAAATTTTTATAGAAATAAAAAATGTAGATTGGGTAAAACAATTCCAATATCTAAGTGAGCTCATATCACATTTGAGCCAAACAGGTAAAGGGACGTGTATGGCAAATAACGATAACAAGCACCGTAGATCTATGTCGATGCTACTCTATATTGCAGTAGCCATCTTTGTATATCTCCTGCTTAGCAACACATTATTACCAGGACTTCTGCGTCAACAGGTACAAACTGTCTCGTACAGTGAGTTCCTTAACAAGGTTGACAATAATGAAGTTACCAAGGTGGACCTTAATACGGGCAGCAGAAACATTAGGTTCACAACTGGCTCTGGAGATTCCGAGAAGGTCTTTGAGACTACGCAATTCCCTAATGATTCAACGCTGGTTCAGACACTTAGAGATCACAAAGTTGATTTCTCGGCTTCTATTCCTGACAACTCTACAAATATGCTGCTCTATGCCCTTATTCAGTATGGAATCCCTCTTGTCATCTTCTTGGGCATTGGCTACTTTATCAACCGATCCCTTAAGCGCGCCATGGGTGACGATGGTCCTTCCATGAACTTTGGCGGTGGATTTGGTGGCCTTGGCGGCAATCTTGGTCGCTCAAGCGCTAAAGAAATTAAGGGAGAAGATACAGGCATTACGTTTAAAGACGTTGCCGGCCAAGAAGAAGCTAAGGAGTCTATGCAAGAGATTGTTAGCTTCCTTAAGACTCCCGATAAATACAAAGAAATTGGTGCTCGTTGCCCTCGTGGTGCCCTACTTGTAGGCCCTCCAGGTACTGGTAAGACCCTCATTGCTAAGGCAGTTGCTGGCGAGGCTGGCGTTCCTTTCTTCCAGATTGCTGGCTCTGAGTTTGTTGAGATGTTTGTTGGACGCGGTGCTGCAAAAGTCCGTGACCTCTTCAAGCAAGCAAATGAAAAGGCTCCTTGCATCATCTTTATTGACGAGATTGATGCGGTTGGTAAGCGCCGTGACGCTTCCCTTAACTCCAACGATGAGCGTGAGCAAACCTTAAACCAGCTGCTCTCTGAGATGGACGGCTTTGATAACCACAAGGGTATTGTTGTTCTTGCAGCAACTAACCGCCCTGAGACCTTGGACAAGGCACTTCTGCGTCCTGGCCGTTTTGACCGCCGTATTCCTGTTGAGCTTCCAGACCTTAAGGGTCGTGAGGCAGTTCTTCAGATTCACGCCAATGATGTAAAGATGGAGCCAGGCGTTGACCTCTCTATTATTGCTAAGTCCACACCAGGCGCATCTGGTGCAGACCTCGCAAACATCATCAACGAGGCAGCTCTTCGTGCTGTTCGCTTTGGTCGTCGTCGTGTTACCACCGAAGACCTTGCTGAGTCCGTTGACGTTGTTATTGCCGGCGCAAAGAAGAAGAACACTGTTCTTTCTGAGCACGAGAAGGACGTTGTGGCTTATCACGAGACCGGCCATGCAATTGTTGGTGCCATCCAGAAAAACGATGCTCCTGTTACCAAGATCACCATTGTTCCTCGTACTGGCGGAGCTCTTGGCTTTACCATGCAGGTTGAGGATGATGAGCGTTATCTAATGAGCAAAAGCCAGGCAATGGATGAGATTGCTGTTCTCTGTGGTGGACGCGCAGCTGAAGAACTTATCTTTGGCGAGATGACCAATGGCGCTTCTAATGACATTGAGCGCGCAACAGCAATTGCTCGCGCTATGGTTACGCAGTACGGCATGTCTGACAAACTTGGCATGGTTACCCTCAGCCAGCAGCAAAGCCGTTATCTTGGTGGTGGCTCTTCCCTCACCTGCTCTGAAGCAACCGCTGAAGAGATCGACGCTGAAGTTAGACGCATTGTTGAAGAGGGTCACCAGCGTGCACTCCAGACGCTTAAAGAGAACCGTTTCAAGCTGCATGAAATTGCTCACTACCTGCAGAAGAAGGAGACTATTACCGGCGAGGAGTTCATGAACATCCTTAAACGTGAGAATACCTTTGCACCAGTAGTTGAGAACACCAATGAGGAAGGCTCCTCTACTTCTTCAGCAGAGTAACTTTGTCTCATAAGTAAAATTAAACGGCCGCCTATTCTGAACTGCCTCCCATTTCTTGGACATAAGAAATGGGAGGCAGTTCATATGCGGGTGATTATGATTCTGCAGCGTGTTAGCGTCGGCTTTTAGGCCTGGCGCACAAAATAGCGCAGCTTTGGTAGGTTCTGCTGAAGAATCGACATGTTCTTAAGCAAAATAGCCAGGAAGCTAGGCGGTCGTACTACCTGATATGCATATCTATGCATAAACTTAACCTAATATGCTAGAAAATGAATAGCGTCATATAAAAGATTTAACTATAGGTAAATTCCGCACCTAAGGAACACACTTAAGTCAGATATTCTGCTCAGATGCGGGCATTTTACACATCTAATGACGATAATCTGCATGTTTGTGGTAATTTCTGCGTCATGTATACGTCTTTTTAACAGATTATCTGACTTAGGTGTGTTTTGAACTGTCTCCAATTTCTCGTGTCCAAGAAATGAGAGGCAGTTCACTCTTGTAGGTGGCCGTTTTTTGTGCCGTATGTAAAGGTTTCCTACTCAAGTTATCGAGCAAAAAGTTCCCAAAAAGCAACAGCAGATGATGCAGCAACATTGAGTGAATCTACCTGATGAGACATGGGGATGATGGTGGTAATGTCACAAGCCTTAATGGTTTTCTTATCAAGACCATAGCCTTCACTACCAAAGAATAGTGCAGCTTTTTTACCTTTTACCAGCTCTTTATTGAGAGGTACTGCAGAATCTGTGAGTGCAAGTGCACACGTAGTAAAAGAATGAGCTTTAAGCTTTTCTATAAGATCTAGCGATGTTGTTTCTTCATCCAGGCGAGCCCAAAGCACATTAAGAACTGTTCCCATAGAAACGCGCAGAACTCGTCTTGAGAGGTTGTCAGCACATTTAGCTGTCAAAATAACGGCGTCTACATTGAGAGCTGCCGCTGATCTAAAGACTGCACCTACGTTATTAACGTCAACCAGGTCTTCCAGAACGGCAATATGCTTAGAGGCGCTAAGAATCTCTTCTAATGCTACACCTTGGGGCCTCCTCATGGCACAGAGCACTCCTCTATTCATCTTGTAGCCAATAAGCTGTGTAAGCTGCTCATCTGGAAGAATGAAAATAGGAACGTCATCTGACAGAGGACGGAACTTCTCGACAATTTGCAAAATATTGTCTGTATGAGAAGTATTTGCAAGAAAAGATAATGGCCTACAACCTGCAGCAAGCGCAGTCTCAATCACAAAATGTGATTCACAAATCATGACACCGCGGGACGGATCAAGGCGATTACGAAGCTGGTTGTCAGTCAGTCGAGCATACACATCAAGACGATGGTCGTCAGATAAATCTACATGAATAACCGGATATGTTGCCATAAATAACGTACCTCTCGCCTCTTGATAGACAGTATTCTCTCACTCTTGAGGCAAGAGCAACGTCATATATACATGAATTACTTCTGCAGCTGTTTTCTCTTAAGGAAGAAACTCAAAGAAATTAGTGAGACAGAAGAGCCCATAAGCGCCCCTTGTAATGCAATCTGAGAATAGTCTGCAGTATCAGGAAGCTGTGACTTCTTCTGAGTCTGCTGAGGCTGCTTAGGCTTCTCTGGAGTGCGAGTCTCAGGCGTTTCTGGAGTAGTCTCAGGCTGCTTCACATATACGTGAGTCCAATTTGCGGTAATAGGCGGATGAGAAGTATCACTTGTGCCAATAACAAGATTGACCTTTAAATGCTGATACGAATCAAAGTGATCTGGATCTGCAGATGTTGGAGTAAGCAGATATTCAATTCGATACTGACCAACAGGCAAGGTGTCATCCTGGTACGAAGAATAGACAACATCCTTGAAATGGTTTGAGAAATAAACAGCATTGCCATCGGCATCAACGACACGAGGCGTGCCATCTGGCAGATAGCTCAAATCAACAGTAAATTGGCCGTTTTCAAACAGTTGAATATCGTAAGTGTTACCACCAGGAGTTCTGCTAATAGCGATGTCTCCGTTATGAGTAGCAGCACTAACAGGGAAAAGCTGAGTAACATCTTGTGATTGAATCTCAGCCATAAGGCGAGCTGTCACGGCATCAATATCCAATACTCGTCTTGTACCTGCATCAACCGTGTGATCATAGCTGTAAGAAGAAATGGTAGCAGGAGCATTCTGAAGACCAGCGTCAATAGGCTTTAAAGTAGTTCCAGTATCTGAAACATATGCGGTATGTGCGAGGGTGTAGTAATACGTAATATGTGTCACATACGTAGTTGGACGGACAACATTACCATCGCCATCATAGCCAGAGGAAATCGTATAAGAGTCAACTTCTTTGTGGTCAAGAATGTCATTGCCCACTACCTCTGGAGCCTGGAACAGACCTTGTTTTTCAGTCTTATTTCCGTTGCTATCAACAAACGTTGTGAGATTACGGTCAATATCAGATACACCTACGTGCATGGTGTAGATGTAATAGAAGCCATGCTCTTGATCATACGAGAGCGTTTTTTCCAGCTTATACTGACCCATAGACAAACTAGTATCAATAACAGCAGTATTATCTTGACCAACCGACCCTTGTGCCAGCTGACCATTAGCAATGTATGAATTAATTCTGTCTCTGTGAGCCTGAATATCATTGTCTGAATCAAACTCAAACACCGGAAGCAAGATTCTACGATCAGTTACGCCAGCAAGCTCCGGATGAGTCTGAATATATGCGTCTACCGCTGCGTCATCTGTTGTATAGCTCAAGGAATCATCTGGCGAGAAAAGCGACAAGTCAAACTGGTCTCTATCTAGGTAAACAAAATCACTTACCTTGCTATAGTTTGGATGTGAATCAGGGTTAACTGCCTCATAGGGCTTAACTTGCTCAAGATTATCAAACGAAGTTGAATCATTGCCCACAAGCGATGCAAAATCAGACGGAAGAAGTTCATACGATTTGACATCAGTGTGCAATAGCAGCTGATTGGCTGAATAAGAATCCGATTGGCCTGATGATGCAGTAGCAACAGCAATTTTAGGAAAAGCTGAAATGCATAAAAGAAGTACAGCAAGAGCAGTACAAACGCATCTAATTTTTTGCGTAGTACTATTGACTCTAGTTGGTGACATACGCTATTGCTCCCCCTGCAATTGAAAAATAATTATTTCTAAATGTCGTATATATTACTCCAGTTTTGTTCTTCTCCTGTGGAAAATAATTCCTCGTAAGTTCCATAAAATATGTGACGAATATGCACTACACTAAATAGATGTGTCTTTGACTCATTTACAGAAAGTCTATTTGTCAAAACACACTGATTCTTGCTGTGTAACTTCGTATTTTATAAGGAGTGCTCCTTGGCTAAGCACTTTGCAAAAAGCTCTGCTTCTCACACCGCTAACCTACAGCCTCTTTCCACAGAGGAAGCTACAGAGAAGTCACCTTCCCTTAAGGACTCAGTTCCAAGTCTTGGCGATACTGATATGTACGTTGCTCTCAATGAAGAGCAGGTAAAAGCCAATCAGCTCAATGAGCCTTCACAAGCTACAGAGTCCCCAGAAGAGCAAGCAGATGATCTAACTGTCATTGCTCCCCTTGATAGCGCTGAGCTTGGAGAAAAAGAAGAAGCTCCTGTTAACCACAAGAAACATCAGTGGTGGAAAATACCTGCCGTGCTCGTTGGTGTTCTCGCCCTTGTGTACGTGGGTGGAGCAATCTTCTTTAACTTCTTCTTTATGCCTCAGACCAGCATTTATGGCAAAGACTACTCCTTAAAACCTGCTTCAGATTTACAAGCTTCTAGAGCAAATGAGGCCTCAAATTACTCCGTCCAAGTCTCTGGAAATGGCGTTGATTTAACCATCAAGGCCTCTGATATTGATTTGACGTACGACGCAGCAGGATATGCTCGCGATGCTATTAGCCAGCAGAACCCTTGGATGTGGCCACTGGAGCTTACTCGCAGCAGGTCCCTGAGCCCACATGCAACCGCTTCATATGATACAAGCAAGGTTGATGCGCTCTTCAATCAAAGAATTGAGCAGGCAAAAGAATCTGCTCACACTCTAGAGAACAATGGAATTACCTATGACAGTTCAGCTAAAAAGTTTATTTTTGCTGACGATGCTATTGCTACAAGGCTTTCTCTTGAAGGCGTCCATAAAGATTTGCAAACCGCTTTTGATAATCTGAGCACCACTGTACAGCTTGGTCAAGAAAGCCTTATGAGCGCAGAAGACCTTGACGCTGCCTTGAAAACAGCTAATTCCTACGTTGCCTCTGCGGTTGATTTGATGTTGGGCGACTCTGTTGCATATCAGCTTGATCAAGACACCATTGCTAGCTGGATTAAGTTTGATGAGAATCTCTCTATTTCATTTGATACAGACGCAATTACCAAATGGGTCAACGAGACGCTTGCTCCTGCAGTAGATACTCGCGGAACTTCAAGAACCTATAAGCGCTGGGATGGAAAAGAATTCACTACAAAGGCCGCTGGTGCATACGGTTGGGTTATTGATAATGATGCTGCTGTAAAAGCCATCTCTGACGGCCTGTCTGCTGGTCAGGCAACAAAGATTGAGCTGCCTACAAAACAGTCGGCCGATAAATTTACTAAACAGGGCGAGCAGGACTGGGGTGGTCGTTATATTGACGTTGACCTTACCACTCAGCATGCTGTTCTTTATGGTGATGATGGAACCATTCTTTGGGAAGCCGATGTAGTAACGGGTATCCCAGACGGACATCACAACACTCCAGAAGGAGTCTGGTACATTACCAGCCACATTAGAGACGCTCGTCTCTTGGGACCAAACGATGAATCAGGCCGTCCAGGATGGGATACAAAGGTTGATTTCTGGCTTGGCGTAAAGGGTCAAGAAGTTGGCTTCCATAATGCTCCATGGAGAAGTGCGTTTGGTGGAAACATCTACAGAACTGGCGGCAGTCATGGCTGCATCAACCTAAGCTATGACAATGCTCAAAAACTCTTTGATATAGCCAAAGATGGAGATCCAATTATCATCCACTACTAGGTTTGTTTTAAAAAAGTTTATGCGCGCTTTAGAAAATAATTCTGAAGCGCGCATTTATTATGTCTTACGGAAGATCTACAACACGCTCTTTGTTTGCCATAAAATCAAGATACTCTGAACCTAAGCGAGAAGTGATCAATGAACTGGCAGAAGGAAATTTGCTGGCTGCCTTAACAAAACCATAGTCTCCTGTGCCGTAATTAAATGTTGCAAGTATATTATCAGACAGAAAGGCTCCTCCACCATCTGTATCGTATTCATAGTAGGAGACGGCAGGTAATTTGCGACTGCTTATAGCTTGTAGAACATAAGCAGTCCCATAAAGAATATATTGATCAAAATCTTGCGATGAGAGAGAAACTGAATATAAAGCGGCATCTTGCTCGATTGTTCCAATGATTTCTCCATTAACACTTACAACCCACGAAATGCCACCGTCTAATAATTCATTGTTTTTCTCTACAATTGATAAAATTGGACCAGATATATACACGTCGTTTATATTGCAGGTATACGTCTTATATTCTCCAGACTCAAATTTCTCATATGAGAAAATATTATCAGCTGATTGCTCCCGTATAAATTCCACAGCTTGATGTTTTAAAAAATCGAGGTTTCGCTCCCTAACCGCTTCCGGTCTAAACCAAATACATATAAATACACATGCCACAATTACTGCACTGATAGTTATATACAATCTTTTCTTACCATGTGACATGTCTAATCGCCTCACTTGTATTTAATGTAAATCGAAAACGTGCTCTTAAGAAAATCCTATAAAAGATCCACTACATGCTCTTTGTTTGCCATAAAATCAAGATACTCTGAACCTAAGCGAGAAGTGATCATGAACTGGCAGAAGGAAAAACAGAATCACTTTGCCTAATGCTAATTTTTCCTACGCTGCATCATCAGTCACCTCACTTAAGTCTGTGGTTGGTACTGACACGGGAATAATATTTGGATTTAAGACTTTTCTTGCAATGCCTTTTTGATCAAATTCATACACAACACCATCTATTCTTGCCTTTTGTCCAACTATCATTGAACCCTTAGGTCCACCGTAAGGAACATTTTTCTCAGTTCTAAAGAAGAACTTGCCTTCAAGCGTTGCAAACCATCCAATTTGCATAGCGCCAGAAGATTCATCTAAATGGAATATATAACCACCGTCTATAAGCCTACCTAGATGCATTGTGCCTGTATAATTGAAGTAATACCATTCTCCCTTTATATATTGCCATCCTGTTTGTATAACGCCATTAGAATCTGCATAATACCAAGGGAAGCCTACTCTAAACCAACCAAGAGTCATAGAGCCGTTATCAGCAAAATAATATTTGTATCCATTTATTGTTTGAAAACCGGTAAGCATCTTTCCTGAGGAATCAAGATAAAACCAATAACCTCTATCATTAACCCAGCCTGTTTGCATTTTTGCAGAGTCATTAAAGAAATAATAGCTACCTTCTATTTCTTTCCAACCTGTTTGAGCAGATCCATCGCTATTAAGGTAATACCAAACACCATTCCATTTAAACCACTGAGAGTAAGCCATAAGGCCATTGTCTTGAAGGAAATACCATTTTCCATCAACAAATACCCAGCCTTTTTGCATGGCTCCAGTAGATCCTAGATAATACCAGCCCTCTGATTCATGAAGCCAACCTCTTTGAAGATGACTGCTCGAGTCAAAGAAATAATAATTACCTTCATAGCTTTTCCAACCTAAGCAGCGTGTTACCGAATCTGAAGCAATGTAATACCACGTATTACCGCCATCGTTACTTTGAAATCCTGTTGGACAAATTACAGCATATAAATCAAATACAGTTTTATCAAATTCAAAATAACTAAATACGCCAGAAATATTAGGTCGTAAAATAACCACTTTGTTAAACGCAGAATCCTGTGCGTATAACTCTGTTAAATTTCCATTATATACATACCCGCAAATCGCTATTGCATGTCCAATATTTTTAGAATCGTGCGCAATCTTCCTTGAAGTTTCCGATTGACGTAACCGGCCTAAAATTGGTATTTCACAATCCAGTAAGTTAATAACTTTATCAATTGAATATCCATTAACCGATTCACCATAAACCTTAAAGATGGAATTATTATATGAGAAACAACTTAAAGCTTCAATTTCATCATTACCTGACCCACCTGTTTCTGTATTTCCTTTAATTTTTATTGCAATTTCATCAGGACTTGGTGATGTCTGTTTTGTAAGATAAGATCCGATGGACCAAGCAGCAGCTGCCCAGCAAATTCTTTTATTTCCCTGATAATAGTGAGGCAAATCAAACAGGACTCTTTTCAGATTTGCGTCTTCAATATTTTGCACAGATTGTCTTCCGCTTCCACCCTCTATCATAAGCTTGTTTATATCTAAAGCAGCGATTAACTGACTGATGTTCTTCCAATATTCAGGACTATCGTCTTCGATTTTAAAGATTTCTCCTGAAATTACAGAAATAAAAGTAATTCCATCAGTTAAATAACAGTCGTCTTCTGTACGAAATACAATTCCGGCCTTAAAATATTTTTGGGAAATTTCAAATATATTGACATAGTTGATAGAGGCACTATAAGCAAATCCCTCTGAATTATTTTCTCCAATACCAGTAAGTATTGCGACAATATTTTTATCAATATATATCGGATAATGATATACTGGAAGCGGTTTAAGGACATTACCCTCTAATATATATTCTGGTATATAATTTTTTAGGTTAAGTTCTTTTGAATCGCATTCAATATGGTTAGCTTCCAATAAAGGAAGGATCATTTCTGATGCTGCTTCTCTTACCTCTAATATAGGAATCTCTGACGCATTGCATTTTAAGCAGTGTAGTTGAGAAAAAAGAATAACAAGCATGAAGCTAATTACGAACCAGACAACCTTAAAGAAGTGCCGCATAAGTGCCTCCTTAACATATGGTCTTTTCAGAAATGATTAATTAAATCTCTGCATGATAAAAGTACTTATCGGTAAATGGTAGTTATTTAACCCATAAACGTTATAAACATTCTTTACTACCTATGAAATTTATAAAGTTTCTTAAAAGGTAAAGTCATACTATTTCCATTTTAAGTATGACATTAAGAAAATGAATTAATTTCTGAAATAAAACTTCAGGAAGATTTATAGACTATTGATAATATCTCTGTCTTCATGTTGAATAAATAAATCCATCAACATTCACGTAAGAACGTTTTTTATAATTTATAAGTTATTCCAAATATTCTTTGTTTACTCTTCAAGCGTTTTAACTTTAAAACCAAAATAGTAAATGTGACCTAACCAAACGACACTAAGGATAATACTTCCAACGATAACGCCTTTCATAAGCATGACAATCAGACCTACAGTCATGACCAAAGTTACTGTAACAAGGATGCGTGTTTTAGTCTTAACAGTCATCCCTTTTCCAGCTTTAAAATCAGCAAGATTATTTTGGTAAAACTTTGTATTAATAAGCCAATTATTGAGTCGGTCGGATGATTTTGCAAAGCAAAATGCAGCAAGTGCCAAAAATGGAACAGTTGGCAAAATGGGAAGCACTACACCAAGCACAGCAAGTGCCAAGCTTATACAACCTAGTGCCATAAAGGCAACACGTTTAATTGACATAAATACTCCCTGCTGCTTTTTGAGAGAGTTTACCATGTTTAACAAAATGCAGTAGGGACATTGCTCGACATGAGCAATTCTTATATAAATTTATTTACTAGTAATGCCTAGAAACGTGGCATTTGACCTCCGCCAAAGCCCATATTCTTCATCATGGACTCCATGGCACGGCGACCCTTCTTTGCATTACCGCCCTGAGTCATAGCCTTCATCTTGCCCATCATCTTATTCATCTCTCCCCACTGACGAATAAGCTGATTAACTTCCTGAACGCTACGACCAGATCCCATAGAAATGCGACGACGGCGCTGACCATTAATAATCTTTGGACGCATGCGCTCTTCTTTGGTCATCGAGTGAATCATAGCTTCAATCTTTGCCATTGAGCTATCATCCACGCCACCCTGCTGGGCCATCAAGCGATCGCCACCAGGTAGAGCACCAATAAGCTTTGCAAGGCCACCCATCTTGCGGATTTGATTCATCTGATTGAGCAAGTCATCCATAGTAAAGCCTTCACGCAACATGCGCTCAGCATCTTCAACCTGCTTTTCATCTGCTGCCTGCTGGGCCTTCTCGACAATAGAGATAACGTCGCCCATGCCAAGAATGCGCTTGGCCATACGATCTGGGTGGAAAACCTCAAGTGAATCGGGTTTCTCGCCCATGGAAACAAACTTGATAGGCTTGCCGGTAACCTCGCGTACGGAAAGTGCACCACCACCACGAGCATCGCCATCAAGCTTGGACATGATAACGCCGTCAAAGTCTACGCGCTCGGCGAAGGTGCTGACAACATTGACAATATCCTGGCCGGTCATAGCGTCGACAACCATAAGAATCTGGTCTGGCTTGACAGCACGCTTAATAGCAACGGCCTCTTCCATCATTTCTTCGTCAATTTGAAGACGACCGGCGGTATCGACAATTACCAGGTCATTGAGATGGTCAACAGCCTCCTGGATTGCCTGAGACGCAATAGCAACAGCGTCTTTGCCATCGCCACGATAGACTGGCACACCAATCTCTGAACCAAGTGTTTCAAGCTGATCTGCTGCTGCGGGACGGTGAACGTCGCAGGCGGCAAGCAAAGGATTCTTTCCCTGGGACTTAAGCAGGTAAGCAAGCTTTGCAGCCGCGGTAGTCTTACCGGAGCCCTGAAGACCAACGAGCATGATGACGTTTGGGATGCGGTTCTGTGCCAGCGTAAGTTTGGATTCGGTTGAACCAAGCAGCGCTGTGAGCTCGTCCAAAACAATGCGAACGACGTTTTGAGCTGGGGACAGAGACTCCAGCACGTCAGCAGTCATGCACTGCTCTTTGCAGCGGCCGACAAACTCTTTAACTACCTTGTAGTTAACGTCAGCCTCGAGAAGAGCCATGCGAATTTCTCGCATTGCGGAATTGATATCGTCCTCAGTGAGACGGCCCTTTCCGCGCAGAGCGGAAAATGTATTTTGCAGTCTATCTTGCAGGCTGTTAAACATTACTGAACTCCCTCACCAACAAGTGCTTCACAGAATGAACGAGCGTCAAACGTCTGAAGATCATCAATGGACTCACCCACACCAATACGATAAATAGGCAGGTTAAGCTGGTTAGAAATTGCCAGAGCAATTCCTCCCTTTGCGGTGCCATCAAGCTTTGTAACAATAAGACCATCCAAAGACAGTGCGTCATTGAACTCTTTTGCCTGGTTAAGACCATTTTGACCGGTAGTTGCATCAATAACCAAGACAACACTGACCGGAATATCTCCTGCGCGCTTTCTGGTAACCGAGACAACCTTAGCAAGCTCGCGCATCAGATCAGATGAGGTGTGAAGACGTCCAGCAGTATCAATAAGCACCAGCTCAGTGCCTTGTTTTTCTGCAGTTTCAACAACCTCAAAGCAAACGCTTGCAGGGTCAGCACCGCGCTCTCTGGTTACTACCTCAATACCAGAGCGCTCTCCCCAAACTTGTAGCTGCTCAATTGCAGCAGCACGGAAGGTATCAGCGCCACCAATCAAGGTCTTGACGCCGCTGTCATGTGCACGACCAGCAATCTTGCCAACGGTGGTAGTTTTACCAGCACCGTTAATGCCTACAAACAAGACAATAGAGGGCGTATCTGTAAAAGGATCTCTTTCTGCAACAGGAAACTCTGCCGTAAGGCGCTCTACAAGAGCGCGGCGGAGCTGATCGGAGCGCATAAGATTTTCTCGCGCTGCACGCTCACGCAGGTCGTCGGTGACACGCATAGCCACCTCAGCGCCCATGTCTCCCATAACCAGTGTGTCCTCGAGGTCATCCCAAAAGTCTTCAGTGACCTCTCCACCCATATAAAAGATTTCGCTTAAAGTCTCACGAGAACGCTCAAGACCGCGGCGAAGATTGTCCATAAAGCCCATTAGATATCAACTACCTTTCCGGTTGTCTTATCAAGCCTCTGAGAGACAACATGGCTGACACCATCTGCCTGCATAGATACACCGTACAGAACATCAGCCTGCTCCATGGTGCGCCTCTGGTGAGAAATGACAATCAGCTGAGTGCTTTCTTTGAGCTGCTCAATGGCATCAAGTAGCTTGGAGAGGTTGGCGTCGTCGAGCGCAGCCTCAACCTCATCAAAAACGTAGAACGGAACAGTACGCGTCCTATACACAGCAAAGAGCAATGCCAGGGCGGTGAGGCTCTTCTCGCCACCTGACATGAGCATCATCTTGGTAATGCGCTTACCGCGCGGCTGAGCCACAATTTCAATACCTGTCTCGGAGAGATGGTCTGGGTCGGTAAGCTCAATGTGGGCGTGTCCGCCAGGGAACAGCATGGAGAAGATCTCGGAGAAGTTCTGGTTTACGCGGTCAAAGACAACAAGGAAGCGGCTACGCATCTTGCGGTCAATGGCCGAGATGATCTTCTTCAGCGAGGTTCGAGCAGCCTCTAAGTCAGCTACTTGCTCGTTAATGTAGTCAGCGCGCTCTTTGAGACGCTCGTACTCATCCATGGCAACAGCGTTGACAGGACCCAACGCCTCAAGTTGGTTCTTGAGCGACGCAGCAAGGCGCTCTGCCTGCTCTCTGTCTTCTGGCTCAGGAAGTGTTAAGGCCTCGTCCAGCGAGTCGCCCGTGGCAAGAATGGCCTCGATGGCGTTTTGAACCTGGACCTCAAGCTTACCAATCTCAACGCTAATCTGGTTAGCAGCGTCTTTCTCTTTTTCTACGGCAAGCGCAGCTTCAGAAGCAGCGTTTTTTGCCTCAGAGATGGTCTCTCGCAGCGTCTCGGAGTCTGCCTCCGCCAACGACGCGCGATCCTTAAGCCTAGACGCCCACTCAAGCGCCTTCTGGTGCAGAGCGTCGTAGCGCTTGTACAGCGGGTCCACACGCAGCCTAATCACCTCAAGCGCGTGCGTTGCCTGCTTAGCGGCAGCAACCTGCTCATCCAGCTGAGACAGGCGTCTCTCTAGCTCTGCCTGGCGAGAAGCCATGCTCGTTGCGCGCTCTTTTGCAACAGTAAGGTCCGTCTTTGCATCCGAAAGCTCTCGGTTAGCCCTACCCTGAGCGCGAATGGCATCCTCATGCTGGTCCTGCAGCTCTTTGAGCTCCGAAGCTAACGACTCCATACGAGTCTTAGCCTCTTCAGCTGCACGTTTGTGCTCATCAATGTGCGCACGAGCCTCTTGAGCGCGCTCTTTGGCCTGCTCTCGAGAAGTGCTGACCTGCTTCAGCTCAGCCTGAGAAGAAGCAACCTGTCCCTCAAGACGTCCTCGCTCCGCTGCAATAGACGTAAGCTCACCGTTGAGGCGAGCAACCTCGCCCTTGGACTGCGCGCTTTTCTCGCGAACTGAAGCCAGCTCATTCTCGCAGTTGGTAACTGCGGAGCGAGCAGCCTCCAGATGACGCTTGAGGGAAGGAAGTGCGCCCTCAAGCTCACGAATGCGGCGCTTACGCTCAAGAGAGCCGTCCTCAGCCTGAGATGCGTGTCCCAGGACCAAACGACCATCTGGGTAGAGCAACGTGCCGTCGAGGAGCACATAAAGCCCGCGAGGCTCATCTTTGTGGGCAGCATAGGCATCATCAAGGCTCTGGGCAACAAAAACGTGACCAAAGAGTGCCTGTACAAGAGCTTCGGCGCCCTTCTGAGCAGAGACGTGCTCAAGCAGAGACGTCGTATGTGCTGGAGCAGCAAGAGCTGGAGCTGCGTCAGAAAGAGCAACCAGCGTGGCCTTACCGTCCTCAGAAAGCGCCTGAACGCGCTCAAAGAGCGCATGAACGTTGTGCTGCTTATCTACAACAAGCGCGGAAAGGTCTTCTCCTAAAAGCTGCTCAACAAGAGCTTCAAACTCTGGCTGAACCTCAAGGTAATCGGCAAGTCTGCCTGAAACAAGAGAAGCGGTTGCCGTATCAGAAACAAGCTTTTCTGCCAGAGGACTTCCCTTTTGCACCTCAACATCAAGCGCACGAAGCGCCTCGAGTGTAGCTTCACTGCTTGAAAGCTCTTGGCGAGCAGTGCGCTCTGCCTCACGAGCCGCCTCAAGTGCAGAAGCGCGCTCAGAAATCTCAGCGACAAACGCCTCGGACTCCTGACGAGCCGTCTCAAGAGCTGCAGTAAGCTCTGCTTCTTTAGCACCACTATCTTCCAGGGCAGCTTGAGCAATCTCAAGGGCCTCAGTAATCTGAGACAACCTGGACTCAAA
The DNA here is from genome assembly GCA_963544885.1 of uncultured Atopobium sp. Taxonomy (GTDB): domain Bacteria; phylum Actinomycetota; class Coriobacteriia; order Coriobacteriales; family Atopobiaceae; genus Lancefieldella. The sequence goes on from CAUUHE010000004.1 coordinate 39,599, forward strand.
CATCTTGTCTTCTACCTGCGCATGAGCAATCTGCTCTTCAAGCTTTACATACGCAAGCGTCTCTTTATCAGCGGTATTGCGCGCACTTCGCTCAGACGCAGTACAATCAGAAATCTTTACATCCAGAGCACGACGCTCGGCAATTGCCTGGTTAGCCGCCTCTTGCAGAGCATTCACACTCTCAGTCAGATCCGCAACCTTTGCACGAATTGTTGCCAGCTGACCAGAAAGCTCTTCATTCTCTTTTGCCGCGTCTGCCTTCTGCTTATCCATCACAGAAAGCTGCATGCGCGTATCAGAAAGGCGAGAAACCATATTCTTGCCCTTCTCCTCCAAAAGACGCATGTCAGAGCCCATACGACCAAGAATCTCTTGCATACGACGGCGCTGCTCGCCCAAGTCTCCAACAAAAAGACCCTTTTGCTCAAGAAGCGACTGAAGCTTTTCAAGCTCTCGGTTTTTCTCGCCCGCGCGATACTGCGCAAGCTCAATGGCAGCCTCTGCCTCTTTAGCGCGAGCCTCCAATTTGCCATGCGTAAACTGCAGCTGACGAAGGTCATCCACTGCAAGCTGAACGGTCAAATCTTTAAGCTGAGCGGACAGATCTTTTGCGCGAGAAGCCTTGTCTACCTGCCTCTCAAGCGGTTTAAGCTGGCGGGTAATCTCGCGAGAAACCACTTTGGCTCGCGTGAGATTCTCATCCATGGAAGAAATCTTGCGCTCCGCACGCTCTTTGCGGCGGCGATGCTTAGAGATATCTGCTGCCTCTTCAATAAGCTCACGACGCTGTTCAGGACGGCTCGACAAGATGGAATCAAGCTTGCCTTGAGAAATAATGGAGTGGGTATCTTTGCCCAGGCCAGAGTCGTGCAAAATGTCCTGGATATCCATGAGTCTTGAAGGAGCACCGTTAATCAGGTACTCAGACTCTCCAGAGCGATACATGCGCCTGGTGATGCCAATTTCAGAAAAATCAATAGGAATAGTGTGGTCGGAGTTATCCAGAACCAGCGTTACCTCAGCAACGCCCACCGCTCCCCTTGCTGATGAGCCAGAGAAGATAACGTCTTCCATGGCTTGGCCACGGAGCATCTTAGCGCTCTGCTCGCCCAATACCCAGAGAATTGCGTCAGAGACATTGGACTTACCCGAGCCGTTAGGACCAACAACAACGGTAAGGCCGGGGTCAAAAACCATCTGAGTTTTATCAGCGAATGACTTAAAACCCTTAAGTGTCAGCGATTTTAGATACACGGGTACAGGGTACCTTTCTACCTTAGGTGCATTTCTGCATCAGCATCAAGCGGAGCGTCATCCACACCAAGACGTACCAGTGCGTCTTGAGCGGCTTCTGACTCAGCGGCTTTCTTTGATGGTCCCTGTCCACGACCCACCTTAAGGCCGTCGACAAATACCACAGCGGTAAACGTTGGTGTGTGAGCAGGTCCACTCTCGCCAATAAGCTTATATTCAGGAGTAGCCTTGCCTTTAGCCTGTACCGCTTCTTGCAAACGAGATTTAGGGCTTACCGAACGAACTGCCAGCGCTGGAGAAATGTGAGGTCCAAGCGTACGAATAACAAAATCGTGCGTTGGATCAAAACCCGCATCAAGGTAAAGCGCGCCAACAATGGACTCGTAGACGTTCTCCAGAGCAGACTTCATGCCACGCTTTCCCGTGCCCTTCTCGGAAATTCCCATAACAATTAAGGGAGAAATTCCTAGAGCATCAGAGACAATGGAAAGCGTGTGACCGGATACCAGAGAGATTTTCAACCTAGTAAGCTGGCCTTCATCCATATCTGGATAACGCTCAAACAGCTCCGTTGCAATAATGGCACCAAGAATTGAGTCACCCAGAAACTCCAAGCGCTCATACGAAGCAGAAACAGGCTTGCCCTCCACCGCCGAAGGGTGTGTGAGGGCAGCCTCGATAAGTTCTTTATTGGTAAATGTGTGACCGCAAATAGCTTCTGCAGCAGCTACTCGTTCGTGCAATTTCACGTATAAAACCTACTTAAGCAGCAAGAATAGCGTCTACTGCGTCACCAACGGTAGCAATCTCATCGATGTTTTCTGCATCAAAGGTCATATCAAACTCTTGCTCAAGGTCTGTGACAAGCTGTAAAAGATCAAAAGAATCTGCACCAAGATCCTTAAATGAGGTGCCCTCAGTAAGCTCAACTGAATCATCAAGGTCCAGCGTCTCTCTTACAACGTCAATTACCTTCTCAAGTGTTTCTGTGCGATCCATACATCCTCCTTGCACACAACAATGACGCTATTAATTTTACCCCGTGATGGGCGTCTGTATGATGACATTACTAAAGCTGAAACAAACAATCTTAAAAAAAGTAAAGCCCACAGAATTGTCCATGGGCTCCACCATAACTTATAAAATTTTTATGTACAGACGCTTTTACTACAGCTGAATTGACGAGGAAATTTTCTCGATAAGGTTGGCACGTACTGCATTTGCTGCAGAAAGTGTTCCTGCGCACACAGCAGAAGAGCTGGTAGCACCATGTCCTTTAAGTACAGGTGCAGAAACACCTAACAAGAAGGCGCCGCCAACAGAATCTCCTGAAAGTTCCGCTGCTGTAGCCTTCAAAGCATCCTTCAAAAGCAGTGCACCAAACGCAGCCTTCTTGGAAGAATTAATTGCATCCTTGAGACTAGACATAATAAATTTGCCCGTGCTCTCAATAGATTTCAGAGCTACATTTCCGGTAAAGCCGTCTGTCACAATAACATCAAAGCGGCTTCCTAAAATATCAGTTCCCTCAGCATTTCCACCAAAATTGATAGCCGCTTCTGCAAGAGCTGTGTGATATGAAAGAGCAAGCTCAGAACCCTTGGTCTCTTCAGAACCATTGCAGAGAAGTCCTATGGTTGGGTTTTCAATTCCAAGCGATGCATTGGCAAAAGCCTTGCCCATTTGCGCAAATTGCACCAAAACTTCTGGACGCACATCAGCGTTAGCGCCAGTATCCAAAAAGACTGTTTTATGGCCACCAAGTCCAGGAAGAATCAGGGTAAGTGCAGGGCGTTTTACGCCCTTGATGCGACCAATACCAAAGGTAGCTGCAGTAAGCACTGCTCCTGTAGAGCCTGCCGAAAAAAGACCGTCAGCCTCTCCAGCCTTGACTGCCTGCGCAGCCCTTACAATACTGGCATCTTTCTTCTGTCTAACCGCATTGGCGGGGTGTTCGCTCATGGCAATAACTTCAGTGGTTACCAAAGCCTTTGTGCGCTCATGCTTGCTTGCAAAAGGAGTAACAAACTCATCAGCTCCGGCGAGAAGAACCTCTAGCTCTTTGTCCTTCTCAAGAGCCATACGAACTCCCTCAAGAACAACCTCAGGGCTTTGGTCAGATCCCATAACGTCTACACAAATAACGGGCATGACAACTCCTTAGTGCTATAAAAAAGAAGGCCGGCCCCTAAAGAACCAGCCTTCTTGGCCATACGATGTATGAGTGTTACTCAGTAACAACAACCTCACGGTCCTTGTAGAAGCCACAGTTAGGGCATACGTGGTGAGGAAGCTTTGGAGCGCCGCACTGTGGGCATACAGAGCGAGCTGCTGCGTTAAGCTTGCTGTTTGCCGAACGACGGGTGTGGGTTGCGCCGCGGCCCTTCTTTTGTTTAGGTACTGCCATCTTAAACCTCTTTTGCTCTTGCTAGCGCCCCTAAAACACATGAGGGCGCGACCCATTCACATAATGCGTTGGATACTATACCACGTACTGACACATTTTGTACGTAGATACAGCATTTCTTCACCATTTAGGAGAAGAAATTTTATTTTACTCTTCCGAATCCGGCTCAATCACAAGATTTTTGAGAGCCGCAAACGGGTTTGAAGCAAGCTTTTCTTCTTCTCGCTTCTGCTCAATCTGAGCTGCATGACCGCAATCCTCTTCATTCAGATTGCAACCGCATACTGGGCAAAGTCCCTTGCAGTCGGACTTGCACAGTACAACATAAGGTGTCTCCATAACAAGCGAAGGCAAAAGAGCCTCTGCAAGATTGATGGTTTTATCGGCATTTACTAAAACGTAATCTGCCTCATCTTCATCATCTGCAGAAATGACAGGCTCTTCAAAGAGATAATACTCATCTACCTCTGCGTTTAAAGAGAGATGTGCGTCCTCAAGACAACGGTCACACGTACCAACTGCGTCAGCACGAAGCATTCCGGTAACCAAAATGCCCTCACCCGCGTTGGTAAGCACTAGATCAAAATCAATTCCCATAGGAAGAGAAAATTCATGCTCCCCTAGCTCATACGAGTCTTCATTAAGATGACCCGCATAAGAAACGGTATCGCCTGCATTTGCAAGACGATCATCTAGTGCGTAAAGAACTGGTTGCATTGGAATTACCAGGCAACGTTATTGCTGGTGTTACGAGGGCCAGAGTTCTCATCAAGTGTCTGACGAACACGAGAGACTGAATTTGTCAGGCTCTTGAGGTTCTCCTCAAGGTGAGCAAGAACGGTATCTGCATACTCCTCAGCGTTGTAGCGAGTATCACGCTCATACTGCTCTGCCTGGTCACGAATGCCATCTGCCTGCTGCTGAGCAAGGCGGACAACCTCCTGGTCACCAGCAAGAATCATAGCCTGCTGCTGAGCGTCAGCAATGATGGATTCTGCCTGAGCACGTGCGCGCTCAAGGGTCTCATCCTCTTCCTTGATGATGCGACGAGCGGTGGCAAACTCTTCTGGGAAGACACGACGAATCTCGTCAAGCAGCTCGTAGAAGTCCTGGGCATCAATAATCTTCTTGTTACCGCCATCCATAAAAGGTGACTTAGCCTCAGTTACCATCTGCTCAATCTCAGATACAAGGCTCTCAATTTCCTCGCCTGGCTGCATCCAGGGCTCCTTTCAATCCAATACATAAGCCGTGTTATATGCAGTTTTAGCCCTTATGAGCACGACGCATAAAACACCTTTTTAAGAATGTTAGCAGAATATAATGAAAATGCAGGGCAAATATACTTAATTACCGTAATTATGCAGAGCTTCAAGCTTTTTAATGACGTTCTTTGGTACCAAAAATGATACATCTGCGCCCATAGCTGAAATTTCTCTCACAATTGAGGAAGAAATATAGCCGTACTCTGGACTAGACATAACAAAGACGCTCTCCAGCTCAGGAGCCATATGAGCGTTAAGATCTGCCTGCTGCAGCTCATACTCAAAGTCTGTCATAGCTCTTAGGCCCTTAACAACACCACCTGCGCCGCGAGCATTGCAGAAATCAACCAGAAGACCTTCCATGGGCTCTACAGAAACGTCCACAAGTCCTTCATCTACCAGAGCGTCTTTAAGCATCTGTACACGCTCTTCAAGAGAAAACGTAGTTCCCGTGCCGTGTTTGCGCTTGGAAGCTGCAACAGCTACCGTAACATTTTCAAAAAGGCGAGAAGCTCGTTTGATTACATCAAGGTGTCCGTTTGTGACGGGATCAAAAGTACCTGGTACAACTACGTGAGTGATGCTGTTCAACGTATCTCCTATCCCTCACAACGAACAAGTAAATCAACTTGAGCAATACCATAACGCTTACTCTTAGAAAGCTCAAAGTTATCAAGAGAAACTGAATCAGATTTATGGCTATGCTCATAGACTACTACAGCGTCTTTTGTCAGACTTCCCGCCTGAGTCAAGTCTTTGAGCAGCTTGGATACTACCTCTGCCTCAACGGCATAAGGAGGGTCCAAAAAAACCACGTCAAAAGGACCTCCAAACAGCTGGGATGACTCAGCTAAGCGAGCTGTATCACCACAGATAACACTCATCTCAGAGGTGCTTACGCCAAGAGATTTAGCCGTACGCTTAATGCGATCACACGTCTTTCTATCTTTATCAACAAAAGCAGCGTATAGCGCTCCTCTAGAAAGAAGCTCAAAACCCATAGCACCTGAACCTGCAAAAGCGTCAAGCACTCTAGACTCGCTGAGGTCAAGACCGCGAGAAGCCAAGATGGAGCTTGCAATAGCCTCACGCGTACGATCAGTGGTTGGTCGCGTAGTCCCCTTGCCATCAGGGGCCTCAATTGCACGACCTTTCCATTTTCCGCCAACAATCCTCATGGGTTTCTCGCCACCAAACCTATCTTGTACTGCAGTTTATCTGCAGGTTATTACTTATAGCCAAGCTCTTCAAAGTAGATACCAAAGCGATCTTTTGCCTCAATTCCCAAGGTAGCATAGGCATCGCTCGTAAGATTTGGGTCTTGAGCAGTAATTGCCAGGGCGTCCATGTGGGCTGCCTCAATAAGATCTGCGTCTGCATAGAGGTCAGAAATCTTGAGCGTAGTGCCGCCGGACTGACGGTATCCCAAAGTCTCTCCCTCGTGCCTAAGTTCCAGGTCAAGCTCTGCCAAACGCGCACCATCAGAGGTTTGCTCAAGGGCGGCCAAGCGCTTTCTTGCGGTAGAGCCTCGCTTGGCATTGCTGGCAAGATAGACAGTTCCTGGGAAGTCTCCTCGACCAACACGACCTCTGAGCTGGTGCAGCGTAGCTAAGCCAAAACGGTCAGCATTAAAGACAACCATGACCGTAGCGTTTGGAACGTCAACGCCAACCTCAATGACGGTTGTGGAGACAAGAATCTGCGTCTTATTTGCGCGGAACTTTTCCATAACCTGATCTTTTTGTGCCTCAGGCAATCTACCCGTCAAAAGATCGCAGGTAAAGTCTTTGAAAACGGTCTTTGAGAGCTCCTCATATACACGGGTGGCGCTGTAGAGCTTGCCATTTGTACGAGCGGCCTCAGGAACATCTTCAAGCTCTTCTTCAGAATCGCTTGGGTCAATCAACGGACAAACCAAATATGCCTGGTGACCAGCCTGAACAGCTTCGGAAATGGCAGCATATGCCTGGTCAAGGTTTTCTGGCACACACAGCTTGGTGGTAACGCCTGCTCCTGCCTTTGGCCTCTTAGTGATGCGAGACGTATCAACATCTCCATATAAAGAGAGCGCCAACGTGCGTGGGATAGGTGTTGCGCTCATGGCGAGAAGATCTACGCCCTGTCCCTTTTTGCGAAGCGCCGTTCTTTGATCAACGCCAAAACGATGCTGCTCGTCAACGATAGCAAGGGTGAGCTGCTTAAATACCACACGGCCGGAAAGAAGTGCCGTGGTGCCAAAGACAACGGACAAAGAGCCGTCAGCTAGGCAGAGCTCAATCTGCTGCCTCTCCTCTTCTGAGGTAGAACCCGTGATAAGCGCCCAGGTAATTCCAGCAAGCGAAAGCAAGGGACCAATCTTTTGAGCGTACTGTTGAGCAAGAACTGAGGTAGGAGCCATCACGGCAGCTTGAGTTGAAGAATCAGCTGCCACAGCCAAGGCAACGGCGGCAACGGCTGTTTTACCAGTACCAACGTCACCTAAAAGCAAACGATTCATGATACGCGGTGCAGCCATGTCAGAAAGAATCTCTTGAACAGCGTGGTTCTGCTCGTCAGTTAACGCAAAAGGCAAAGCCTCAATCAGAGCCTTAACTTTAGGTCCATCTATAACGTGCTCAAAAGGCTTATGACCCGCAAGCTCCAAGTTTCTTCTCGCCAAAAGAGCAAGCTGCAAACTTAAGAGCTCATCAAAGGCAAGACGGCGACGAGCCTGTTCAGCTGCGTCCAAACTGGAAGGAAAATGAACCTCACGAAGCGCCGATGAGAGCGACATGACGTGGTGTTTGGTGACAAGCTCTGAAGGCAGCCAATCACACACGCTTCCTGTGTCCGCCAAAGCCGCTGACATAATGCGACGCATCCATGCAGGGCTCACGCCCTCAGTAGCTGGGTGAACAGGAAGAATTGCAGCTTTTGAAGGAGCCTCTTTGGAGCGAGCCTCTTTGGAGCGGGCCTCTTTGGAGCGGGCCTCGTCGCTTGCATCAGATTTTGCCGAACTCAGAACTTCGTAGAACGGTGACTTCATCTGACGGTAACCGTAGGCAAAAAGCACCTTGCCACTCAGAGCCACCTCGTCATCAACGTGAATTTGCTCAGCTATCCAAGGCTGCCTAAAAAATGAGGCCGTAAGCACGCCTGTATCATCCACAACCTCAATCTCTACAATGACCATCTTGGGGCGTGGGCGTTTTGTCTTTACCGAAGCAACACGGCCGGTAATAGTAGCGTCCTCGCCTATCTGCGCAAAAGCAATCTGAACTCGATGGGAAAAATCGAGGTAGCGATGAGGCACATTGAGCAAAAGGTCTCGAACACGCAGAATGCCGAGACGCTCAAGCGCCTCGGCACGATTTGCATTGACATACCTTAACCTGGTCACGCTATCAACAAGCGAGCAGGTATGAGCCACTCGCTCTGATGCGGGAGCGATGCTTACCTTGGAATCAGACATTTCCTACTCAATAGAGAAGATGACTGGATAGAGTGGCTGCTCGCCGCGCTGAGCGTCAACCTCAAGGTCTGGATAGGCGTCCTCAACTCTGCTGGCGAGAAGATCGAGCTGCTCGTCAGAGAAGTCCTCACCTGCAAGAATGGTGAGGTTGTCGCCCTCTTCCTCCTCTTGCATCTTAGCGATAAGGTCAAGCGTGACCTTCATGACATCAGAGCCGACAACATCAATGGAGCCGCCCTGAATACCCATGACATCGCCATCGTGGATAGGAGTGCCGTCAGCTGCGGAAGAATCGCGGACTGCGGTAGTAACCTCACCATAACGAACGCCAGAGATGGCGTCAGTCATCTCTTCTACCAGCTCTTCAAATGGAACGCCATCTGCAACAACAAACATTGCAGCAAATGCCTGAAGAACTGACTTAGTTGGAATAACAGCAACCTTAACATCCTCACATGCGCTTGCAGCAGCCTCTGCTGCCATACGAATGTTGGAGTTATTTGGCATAACAATAACCTGGTCTGCATTGGCCTCTTCAATTGCAGCAAGAATGTCTGCGGTTGAAGGGTTCATGGTCTGACCACCAGAAACAACAACGTCAACACCAAGAGACTTCAAGATTGATTCAGCGCCAGAACCAGCAGTTACGGCAACAAAGCCAAGCTCTTTTCTAGGTGCAGCTGCAGCCTTCTTATCTTCAGCGATCTTCTCGGTACGCTCCTTAGCCTCAAGGTCCATGTTGTGAATGAAGACCTCAAAAATCTGACCGTACTGAAGCATGTACTCAAGAACCTTGTTAGGAGTATTTGAGTGAACATGAATCTTGTAGTCTGGGTTTGCGCCAACAAGAAGCTCGCAATCACCCATAGTTGCCAGGAAGTTCAGAGCTGCTTCCTCGTCAAAGTCTGGGCTGTCTGCCTTGAAGAGGAACTCATTGCAGTAACGGTACTCAGAACCCTCCCAGTCGTCGTTGAGTTCAATCTCAACCTTTGCACTGGTAGCAGCCTTAGCATCAGAAACAGAAACAGTGGTCTGGAAGTCAGTTGTTTCAGTCTTGCCGGTAACAGCGTTTACAAAACCCTCAAGGAAAGTTGCAAAACCAAATGCACCAGAGTCGACAACACCGTTCTCTTTGAGGACAGGGAGAAGCTCAGGAGTGCGGGCAACAGACTCATATGCCTCAACAACCAGAGCGTCCAAAACCTCAACTGGGGTGAGCTGAGACTTCTCAAGGGAGTCTGCCTTAGCAGAAACGTCCTTCAAAACGGTAAGAATAGTGCCCTCAACTGGCTTTCTAACAGCCTTAAAAGCAACTTCTTTACCACGACGGAATGCGTGGGCAATATCCTTTGGAGTTACTGCCTCAGGATTCTTAACGTCGCACAGGCCCTCTGCAATACCGCGAAGAATCTGAGACGTAATAACACCAGAGTTACCACGAGCGCCCATCAGAGAACCGTGAGTAATTGCCTTTGCAATATCCTGCATGCTTGCATCTTGAGGAAGATCTTGAACCTCACGAACAACGGTGCCCAGGGTAAGAGACATGTTAGTGCCGGTGTCTCCATCTGGTACAGGAAAAACGTTGAGCTTGTTGATCTCTTCTGCTTTATCTGCAACAGCAAGGGCTGCTACAGGGAAGCATGTACGAATGACATTTGAAATCACGTTAGACCTCAGTTCCTACTCATTTGAAGCAAAAAGCTTAGCGAGAATTACGCATGGCCTCGATATGTACAGTTACATCAACACATGAAAGCTCTGCAATTTGCTTAAGCAAAAACTTTACTGAGCTCTCAAGATTGTCGACAACAGACGCCATGTTAACGCCCTGCTCAACAACAATGTGAAGGTCAACCTGAACTCCCTTAGGAGTTGGGGTCACATCAATACCCTTACGAAGTCGGTACGTTGGAAGAAGACGAGCAACACCTGCTGCCTCATCAATCTCTGCCATGCCAACAACGCCATAACATTCCATAGCTGCATAGCCCGCCAGGTCAGCAAGGCAATCATTAGAAACTCTTAGTGTTCCGGGAACAGCGGTAGTCATTACATAACTCCTCTCGCAAGAACCAGGGTTAGTCATTGTTATTTAGTATACCGCAGAGCACATTTATTATTAAAGCGGCTTATATATACAAGTTGATAACCTTGCAATTGACAAATCTTTTTCTTGTTATTTAATCTTGGTGTAATAAATGAAAAACATTCAAAAGCTATCTAAAAGCTATCTAATTGTGAATGTTATATTCATGCTTTGACAACACAATATATTGTGCTATATTAATTCGGCTATTTGGAAATTTTAGGCGCAGAGGGCGCCTATCCTATGGAGGTCTTACTCATGTCGAAGGTCTGTGATTTCTGCGGTAAGCACGCCGTTGCCGGTCGCTCCATCTCCCACTCTCACCGTACTGTGGCCCGCACCTTTAAGCCAAACATCCAGCGTGTTACTGTCGTTGTCGATGGCCAGCGCAAGAAGATGAATGTTTGCTCCCGTTGCCTCAAGTCCGGCAAGATTGCTCGCAACTAAGCAACTAAGCAACTCAGCTCGTCTTACCTCAAATTTAAAAAGGTCGCTTCGGCGACCTTTTTTCTTAGCTCGATTAACTTTCGGTAATCCCAAACATAGCCCACTGGAGCTTATCGTCACATGTTGGGGCTTTGTAACTCAAACGCAGCCCCAACACAGTCCCCTCAGTACCTTAGTTCCAAAGCTGCACCAAAAGGCAACCCTTATTACACGTCACACAAGCATCGTCGGCTTCAACAATATTTGAAATACCATCGTCTCCAAGCAGTGTGAATTTCTCGTGATTAAGATTCCACCTCATGCCAGTCTCAGAAACCTCACATTCCTCTGACAGCGCAACAAGAGAAATCTTTTTACCCGCATCAGCTGCGCTCAGCTGCCACGAATCAACTTGGCCCGCAGCTAAAAAGCGCATCTCAAAGTCATTCTCAATAACTCGAACGTTTGCCCTGCCCGTCTTTGCCCACGTGGCGAGAAGACCGAGTACTACAAGCTGGTGATCCAAGTGGCCTCCGGACGTTGAGACAACCGTGAGAGAAAGCTTGCTATCCCTGCGAATTGCCTCATACTCGGCAGACTTCAGAGCAAGAGCCAGGTCGGTATCGTACTTGTCCGCATTAAACTTCATGCAAGGTACCTGCTGCTCTTTGAGCCAAGCCAGAGTTTCTGGTGTAGCCGAGTCAAAGTCTCCAAGCGCAAGTTGTGGAATCACGCCGGCAACACGACATGCGTCTGCGCCGTGGTCAACCGCTATCAGGTAGTCAGCGCTTTGGGCGCAGGTAGACAGCGTCGTGTGCGAAACCGCCTCTGGGGATCCGCCCACAACAAGGACCTCAAGGGGTTTCTCGCCAGAAGGAGCAGCAGCTAGAGGGCGCTCGTAGTCACGAAGACGCAGAAGCGACATCTCGCCATAGGTGTGGGCAAAAATGTTAGAGTGCTCACGCATAAAGACGGGGTCTCGGCCGTCGTGGTCGTTGTAGAGCGCCACCACAGGAAAGCCTGCATTTTGAGCCGTCTGAGCGCCAAATGGAGCGTCCTCAAAGACCCAGGTAGTTGCTTTATCGGTGCCAAGTCGACGGAGAGCCTCAAGGTATACATCAGGCTCAACCTTGTCCACTCCCCCTACATCTTCCGTAGAAACTACCGTTTTAAAGAGGTGCTCAATACCTTGAGCTGCAAGGGCCGCGCGCACTTCTCGCACGGGAGTTGATGATGCAACAGCCATGGGAATACCCGCATCGTAAAGCTCCTGCAAGAACTCTTTTGCACCAGAAATAATGGAGACGTGATGCTGATATTGCTCTGTTACATACGCACAAAACTCTTCATACAAAGCTTCTGCAGTGACAGGCAAATCTAGATAATCAACGCAAATTTTGCAGCCATCCATAAGCGAAACAGCCTCAACGCGCTCAAAAAATTCTGAGTCAACGGTCTTGCCGTATTTAGGAAGAACAGCGCCAAAAACGTTGTGCCAAACGCGCATTGAATCAACAAGGGTTCCATCGCAATCAAAAATTGCACCGGTTACCTGCATAATGCCTCCGTAAACAAACTTATTAGTTGCAATCGTGAAATATCTACTATAAGTAGGGTAAAGTATCTCACGTTTATAAATTGTTTTCATGGAGGAAGCATGGCACGTTATAGCTATCACTGCACACACTGCGACAATACCTTTGAAATTGAACGCCCTATGAGCTTGAAGATTGAAGCTCCTCAGTGCCCAAAATGTGGACATGAGACCGAGCGCGTGTACAACACCTCAACCATCGTCTTTAAGGGCACCGGTTTTTACAACACCGATAGCAAAGGCAAGTAATCCTGCGCCTTAAGCCTGAAGTCGCTCTTTAAACATCACGTATGAAGCTCTTGTTGGACAACACAACAAGAGCTTTTTATTTGCGTTTGAGCACCGCCATAAAGTGGGCGTCACAATCGGCGGAAGCAAAAGCCGTCTGTAAAAATCCCTCTGGCGTAATGCACGTGTCGAGAAACTCTTGCGCTTCTGGTGTTAAACATGCACGCGCGGGACACTCAAAAAGACTTTGCACCTCAAACTGAGAGCCTTCTGGACTTGCAAGAAAATCATCTACAACCTGCTGATTCTCTGAATTTGAGAGTGAACACGTTGCGTAGACTAAAAAGCCACCCACCTCTACACGACTACTACAGCTTTGCAAGAGTTTGGTCTGTAAGACGGTAAGCTCTCCTCCATCGTACAGGCTTTCTGGTGACAAGTTCCATGCAATCTCTGGGTGACGACGAAGCGTACCCAAACCAGAGCATGGAGCATCAATAAACACCACGTCAAAGCTTTGATTAAGCTCCTCTGGAACCTCTGGTGATACAAACTGTGTGGCATCAAACGTGAGTGATGTAACCTGATCTGAAAGTCCAGCGGTCTTCAATCTTCTTTTTGAAACGTGGGACTTTCCTTTTACAAGCTCAACAGCGGTGATGTGGGGATTCTCTTTATCTAGCACCTCAAATGCATGAGAGAGCAACAAAGATTTGGTCCCCCTACCCTGTCCAACCTCAAGCATATCTTGGTCTACATACGATGCCGCGAGAAGTGCCACAAGCTGAGAAGCTAAATCTGCAGGAACGAGCTGGACTTTCTTCACATACGCATCAACGTTAAGTTGCGCGGGATTTTTTACCTCGTATACATCTGGAAGAACTGTTTGCTGTAGCTCTAAAGAGCTGCTCTGCAATTGTTGTTCTGATACGTTTCTCTGTAAAACATACACAGGAGCAGGGTTCTTTAAATTAAGAATAAGCTTTTGAGCAGCAGATTCTCCAAGAGACTCAATAATCTCCAAGCAAATCCACTCAGGAATGCCTGACGCCCAAGAAAGCTCTGAAGGTGTTTTTGGGTTCTTTGCACGCGTCAGCTGAGCTTCATCTTCAGAAATTTTTCTGAGTACCGCGTTTGCAAGGCCGGAAGATCGTTTTGAGATAGACTTTACCAACTCGACGCCTTGGCTGATGGCAGCGTCACGTCTAGCCTCTAAATATAAAACCTCAAATACAGCAATACGAAGAGCATCCTGTACCTTTGGCTCTAGATGAATGCCTGATTTAAGATGATTCTTTAGAGCCTCATCAAGCTTACCTTTGGTAAACGTTGCTCCCAGTGCCAGACGAGTAGCAAAAGCTTTATCTTGAACAGAAAGCTCCGAGAAGTCTTTTGACTCTCGTAGGTAATCGCGAATGCGTAGATTGTTGCGTCTGCACTCAAAAAATGCCTGATAAGCCACTCTTCGAGCGGGAGTAAGCGTAGTCATTATTACAGCTTCTGCCAGGTCATCTGAGACTTCTGAAGTCCTGCCGCAAATGATTTAGCATCCATAGAGCGCTTACCATCTGGGCGCACCTCAAGAAGCTCAAGGGCACCTTCAGCACAGCCAAGGAACAACCTATGATCTTGAACTGCAACCTGACCTTGAGCAACAGAAACTTCACTTGGCGCCAGTTGAGCGGACAAAGCGCGAAGAGACCTGCCTCCAACAGACACGCGAGCAGGAGCGGTATCAGACGAAGCCTGAACTCTCAACGCATTTACCTGGGCTGAATCTTCTGGAGCAAGCTTCATTTCTTGCTTGGTAACTTTAGGAGCAAACGTTACTTCTCGCTCATCTTGTGCATGCCACTCAAGAGAATCTTCCTTAAGCTCAGAAAGAGCCTGTGACAGAGCATCAGCGCCTAGCTGTGCTAGAGCGTTAGTAAGCTGCTCAGTATTTTTAGAGCCAACCTCACACGATGCTTGCTTGCACCAATCTCCTGCATCAAGTTCATGAGCAATTTTCATAATAGAAACGCCAGCAACCGCATCACCTGCGAGGATGGCGCGCTGAATTGGAGCAGCTCCTCGCCAGCGAGGCAGCAGTGATGCGTGAACGTTCAAAGCACCGTAAGGCGCAAGAGAGATTACCTCATCTGGCAAAATGCAGCCAAAAGCAACTACACAGAGCGCTTCTGGTTGTGCCTCACGCATTGCAGAAATTACTTCTGGAGTCATGCGATTTGCCTCAAGAACGGGCAAATCAAGTTCTTGCGCGCATTCTTTTACGGGAGACGGCTCAAGCGTCTTACCACGACCACGAACGGCATCTGGCCTTGTAATAACCAAAGCTACCTGGTGATCTTGGGCAAGTTTTTTGAGCGATGGAACAGCAAAGTCTGGAGTTCCCATAAAGACTACGCGCATGTCAACTCCTAATAGTCTGTCTGACCAGGACGAGCGCCAGAAGCCAGTGCCTCTTTGTACTCCTGCAATGTCTCCATACGAGCACCTGGTCCCAGGTGATCTGGCATGGTTACGCCGTTGATGTGGTCAATCTCATGCTGCAAACAAACGGCGAGAAGATCTCCTTCTGCTTCGTATCGCATAAGATCACCATCGAGGTTATATGCGTGAACGACAACGTGGCTTGGGCGCGTAACAGGAACGGTAATGCCTGGGAACGAAAGGCAGCCCTCTTCATATACACGAGGCTCACCATCTGCAACTTTAATCTCTGGATTAATGAGCACAAAAGGGTTCTCTTGACCGTTTGGATAGTCAACATCAATGACTACCATGCGCTTCATGTAACCAACCTGAGGGCCAGCAAGACCAACGCCGTCGGTGGCGTACATAACCTTGAGCATATGTTCGGCCATCTTACGGACATCGTCGTTAATATCGTCAATTTCTTCACACTTTTGGCTCAGACGAGGGTCTGGCCAAAGCACCATATCATCAACTTCAGAACTCATAACAATCCTTACATCATGTCGTAAGCATCAACATCTAATGTCATGTTGATACCCACTCTTTTATCAAGTGAAGCAGCACACTGAGAAAGAATTTCTCCCACCTGAGCATCTACGGGAGATTTTACTAAAATGTGCCTGCGGTACTTATCTTTTACCTTTGCTTTTACACAATCAGCAGGACCCAAAATCTCCCATCCGGATTGTGCATCTAACTTTGCATGCAGTAACTCTGCCATCTGATCTGCTACGCGGCGAACTTCTTTTTCTGAAGCTCCCCAGAAAAGCACATTAGACAAGCGCGAGAAGGGCGGATAAGCTCCTTCTCTTCTTTCTTTAAGCTCTGCGTCCAAAAACGGTCGCCTGTCATGCGTAACAACAGAAGCAATAGCAGGATGTGTTGACCAGTACGACTGAATGATAACCTTACCAGGCTTTTCTCCCCTGCCTGCACGACCAGCAACCTGCTCCAGCAAGTCAAAGGTTCTCTCGGCCGCTCTAAAATCTGGCAACTTAAGCATGGTATCGGCGTTAATAACGCCAACTAAGGTTACGTCTGGAAAATCCAGTCCTTTAGCAATCATCTGTGTTCCAATGAGCACCGCTCCAGGAGTTGCATCAAAGAGCTCAAGAAGTCGCTGGTGCTCGCCTTTTTTAGCCGTGGTATCAGCGTCCATACGAATAATTGGTGCATCGCTGCCAAGCAGCAGCTTGAGCTCGTCTTCTACGCGCTGCGTTCCCACGCCATATGCTCCCATGTAACGACTCCCGCAGTTTGGGCATTTGCTGGAAGGATTGGGGTACGCGTGCTGAGACCATTGCCTACCGCAACTGTGACAGACCAGAGAATGCGTGCGTTCATGGTACGTGAGAGACGTCGAGCAATGCGGACACTCGGGCACACAGCCACACTCGCGACACATCAAAAAGTTTGCAAATCCGCGACGATTAAGGAGTAAAACGCTTTTCTCGCCACGCTCTGTTGTTTCTTGAAGCGCAAGAGCAAGAGCTGCCGAGAAGACCGATCTGCCTCCGTTTTTGAACTGGGAAGCCATATCAACTACCTGGACCTGCGGGAGCACCGCCACTCCAGGTCTCTCGGTCATGGCGACGCGCGTCCAGTTAGTATCACGCCAGCTTCCCTGAGCTGTTCGGTAGAGGCTCTCGAGCGATGGTGTTGCAGAGCCAAGCACCAGCGCGGCTCCACGCAGGCGAGCCATCTGAGCAGCAACTTCTCTTGCGTGATAGCGCGGAAGCGAATCCTGCTTGTACGAGGCCTCGTGTTCCTCGTCAATGATGTACAGTCCTGGGTTTTGGATGGGTGCAAACAAGGCAGAACGTGCACCTACTACCACGCGAGCCCTACCCTGCCTGATTAAATCCCACTGGTCAAAGCGCTCGCCGAGGGAAAGCTTTGAGTGGAGAACGGCCACCTGTTCGCCAAAACGTGAGCGGAATCGGCCAACCGTTTGTGCCGTAAGAGAAATTTCTGGAACAAGTACTACAGCACCCTTGCCCTCCGCCAAGGTCTTCTCAATTGCAGAGAGATACACCTCGGTTTTACCTGAGCCCGTTACGCCATCAATAAGCACAACATCGCCTTGAGCAGCAGCTTGTGCAGCCGCAATTGCAGCAAGAGCAGACTCTTGGCCTTCAGTAAGCTGTTGAGGACGAGGAGCTACGCCACTTGAAAGCGTGGTTCCCAGACCCTCCTGGCTTCCACGAATTTGTCGCTGAGTACGGACCTCAACAATACCTTTTTTCTGCAGCGCAGTAACCGCACTACGAGCTCCTGGAATTGTGGCCGAGAGCTCGGACAACCTCATAGCACCTTGTGCGAGAGCCTCAAGCACCGAACGTTGCTTGCTTGCATTTGCTGCAGGCGTAAAATCTGCAGCCTTTTCTGTCAACTCAACCCAGCGCTCATCAACAGGGCCGGACTTCTCGCAAACAAGCTGCCAAGGAGAAGCTGCATCTTTTCTGGTGACTTTAACCTTTTGACCAGGCGCTAAAAACGGATGTAAGGCGTCTGCATAACTGCAGGCATACTCTTTGCTCATCCATTCTGCTACCTGCGCAGATTGCTCATCAAATGCTGAATCTGCTAGAACTTGTGTTATTGGGAGGACGCGTGAAACATCCAAACCTGAAGACACACGGTCTGAGACACCCACAACGTAGCCAACGACTTGCCTGTGAGAAAACGGCACCAAGACCGTTGTTCCTACAACCGCAGTCTCTTCCAAAGAACTTGGAATGGCGTAGTCAAACGTGCCAGAAAGAGCACGAGTTGGTATGTCTAAAACAACATGTGCAAAAGGCACGTTCTTGCCTCCTTAAAGCCGTGGTTGATGGTTTGCATCAAACGTGTAACGAGCAACGTGTGGCTGACCAGCTTCTTCAACCTCAACACAGACAAATGCGCACTCAACCTGAGTAAATCCGCGTTGCATCAAGACGTAGGCGTAGAAGTTTGCCTGCATCTGATGATGCTCGTAAATCTGAGCGGCACTGAGGCCTTTATCGCCTGTTTTATAGTCAACTACCAGCGCATCTTTACTTCCCTTATTATAGGCGAGAAGATCGATGGCTCCTTCTACATAGTTCCCATATTCAGAATCAACCTGCAGCGTAAAGGGAGACTCCGCAATAACCACATCATGAGCAAGAGCTTCCTGCCTAATTGCAGAATTGCTCCACAGCTCAAGTGCTTGTTTAACCCTGGATACCGCGCGCTGAGGAACACTGTTCTTCAAGCACAATCTATCAATAGTTTGTTCATCAACCTTAGACTGAGTCTCAACCATAATCTGAGCCAGCTCATGGAAGGCTGAACCAAGGCTGGTTGGATCTACTCCATCATCAGCTAATGAACCAGCCAAAACCGCAGAAGTCTCAGTTGCTGGTTGAGGGTTATTTGCATCATATTCCAGGCTTTGTGCCTGGCACTCTTCCTCAAGTGCCTTGTTATTCTCGCCCTTAAAGTTCTCTGCCATTTGTTGATGAGCGGAAGAATAACTAAAGAAGCCTTTTCGCTGATCATACGTAGCTTCTGGTGCAACGCTCAGCTCAACCTTCTCATAGAGGTCAAATGTTTCTTCAGCTTGAGGGTTTTTCTCTTCACTTGGGTTGCTATCAGAAGGTTTAGGCTTACCACCAAAAGGTTCAAACAACTCTAAACCTTCAACCTGAATTGGCTCATCCTTCTTGCCAGAACCCTCAACCACGCGCATGCAACCAGCAAGATTTCCGCCATATTCAAACGAATGCTCACCAGCAGAAAGTGGAGGCTCTTCAAACAAGGCTTTTGTAATCTTGCGCGTATAACGAGGGCTAATTCCCTCTTTAGTAAGGTCGATAGTTGAAGTCAGAATTACTGCTTCGCGAGCTCGCGTCAGAGCAACATACAGACGGCGATTCTGTTCCTGCTCATCAAACTCATTCTCTTGTGTTTCCAGGAACATTCTCCATTCAAGAAGGTTCTTACACTCATCAAGGCTTGTAGGAACCTCATGACAGCCGTCATACAATTCATGAAGTTTTTTAGAACTGCTTGAGAATGCAATCTGATACGAATCGTCTTTTCTAACATGCAGAAATGGTTTACTGCCGGCACCTGACTTAGAGTCAGATACAGCTCCTACAACAGCAACGACAGGAAATTCCAATCCCTTAGAAGCGTGAATAGTCATAAAGGTAACTGCATTTTGAGTGCTGCAATGAAGCACTTTTGGAGATTCCTTGGCAGTGCTACACCACTGACTAAATGTTCTTGCAACAGAAGCAACGCCAACGCTTAGGTCTGTTTGCAAACTATCAATCTGCTCGAGAGCCGCAAAGATATTTGCAATCTTTGACTGTCCCTCATTTCCCATCTTTTGAAGACGAGAAATCCATCCAGCATCAAGAACTACCTTTTTAATAACGTCTGAAACTCTCTTATTTGAAAGGGAGTTACGAGCATTACTCAACACCTCTAAAGCATTTTTGAGCTTTGGACTTATCTCAAAAGGTGGATTAAATATGTCATTTACCACTGACTCTGCAATATCTCTATTGGTAATCTTCTGACCATTTTCTCCAAAATTAGTACCCAGGAGAAGCAGGTCAGACGCATCAAGACTAAATATCTCGCTCGAGAGTACAGGGAACAGTCCCTCGTACGAGTCAAACATATTTGCGAGTGACTGTAAAAGGCTGCCAATCAGTTCAACCTCAGGCTGCTCACCAAACGTTGAAGCTCCAGAAACCACGCTTTCAATTCCAAAGGTACGAAGTGCCTCAATATAAGGCTGTGCCTTTTTAACCGATTTCATCAAAATTGCAATATCTTTTGCTTGGATGTTCTCATTCTGCATAAGCGTGTTGATTCTGTCTGCAAGCTGGTACGCAACAAGCTGGTTTCTTGTGACGTCATCGCCTGGCATAGATCTTCCTGACCTCACAAAATTTGTGACTTCAAAATACACGCGTGGCGAATGAGCAATGAACGGAGTTGTAGGTTCTTCTCGCCCAGCAGACAGATCCATAAAGTCAGCTATCATGCCCTCAGCGCTACAAACCTTTGCAACAAATCGCAAAATTTCGTTGTGGCTGCGGAAATTATCTACAAGACGGGGCTGTAAATCTTCTGGAACCTCTGCTTGACGTCTGAAGAACACATCAACATCAGCACCGCGGAATCGATAGATTGACTGCTGCGCATCGCCAACCGTTGTGAGATATTGAGCATCTTTACCAGAGAGACTCTTAATCATCTGCACTTGCTGCTGGTCCGTGTCTTGGAACTCATCAACCATTACAAGCTTGAATTTATCTGTGTAAACAGCCGCAATCTCCGGATGCTCTTCAAACACCTTTGCCGTTAGATGCAAAAGATCATCATTATCAAGGCCACCAATAGCAAGTTTCTTCTGTTTAAAGAGCTTGTAGACCTGCTCTGTAACATCTTTCAGACACTGGCCCTCAGACATGTCCCAAATAAGTCCAAATAAAGAGCTACAAACTTTAAGCTGATACACAGCATCATCTTTGACATTTTTTATTTCTTTTGAAGAACGAACGGCCTTGACGGCTTTTCCCAGAGTCTCCCAAAACGCCTGGTCAAAATCAGCGAGCGAGAGGACCAAATGTTGCTGCAATTTACTTGAAAGCTCAGATTGAACGCTCTGTAATTGCTCTGCTTCATCTGGTTTCTTTTCAGCAATTGCGGCCTTGAGCGCTTCAAGTGCACCGTATAGACTTTCAAGCTCTGCTTTTAGAACTTCCAGATCAGAGCTGTCCCCTACAAATGAAATAGCATCCATTCCTAGAGGAGATGACTGTGCATACGAAATCAGCGTTTCAATACGGGACTTCAGCGCATCTCTGTTCCCTGCGTAAGTAGAGAGGAATTCAGCATAGCTTTCATCTTGAGAAAGCTCTCTGAGTACTTCTTCAATAGATATGTTGACCAGTTGATTTCTGGTCATGTCGTCAATGATTTCAAACTCAGGATCAAGATCCAAATCAAGTGCATGAATCTTTAAGATTCTGCTGCACATACCGTGGATGGTACTAATCCACGCATCATCAACCTGCAACGCAGCGCTATGAAGACCTTCTTTTTCTAAAGCTTCCCTAACGCGTTCCTTAATTTCTGTAGCCGCGGCATTAGTAAACGTAATAATCAATGCCTGGTCAAGACTACTCAGGTACGGCTTTCCGTCAGCTCCCGAACCTTCTTTTAAAGCCCACACAATTCTCTGTGTAAGCGTAAAAGTTTTTCCTGAACCAGCACCTGCTGCAACAAAAAGAGGCTTATCAAGCGTCTTGATGGTCTTCTCTTGACCGGGCGTATAACGTGTATCAGCCATAGTAGCTTACCTCCTCTTGTCACACAGTTTTACTGGACAATACCTACATGCATCCTTATCGCAAGGATTGGCTCGAACATCTCCAGAAAGCATGGCTTGAACCTTCTGAGCAATTAAATTCTCCCAAGCGTCCAAGTAGTCTGTAAACTCCGCTGAGTTTTGAGACACAACCATAACTGCCTGGTCCCTGAGCTTTTTATCTTCTGGATGTATATTCCAAATGTGTTCTGTTGCCGCTTCTGTTGCCATGCCCACAAGAGCAAATGAAGGCTTATCTTTTTGCTCTTTGGTGCCCAAATAAATTGCAGCAACTGGCTCAAGCTCATACTTGGTGAGCTGTTTTCTCATAATCTGAGCATATATTGCAGACTGTACATGCCTTGGCAGAATCTCTTTTGAGAGCTCACTATCCAGACTTAACTTTGCTGAATAAGCCTTTAAGTCATTTGTGCCCTTATGCTTGTAGTCAATAATAAGTGCCTGACCATGAGCGTTTACATCTACGCGGTCAATCGAGCCAGTAAATTGAGCTCCTGCATACTCAACAACATTTTCTTCTCTACCAAAACGAAGCTCAAAGAATCTAGGCTGATAGCCAACAAAGTGCGAAGCTTCAAACTCGAGAAGATTCTTAAGATTTTCTCGAATATTCTCAACCTGTTTTCTTTCTTGAATGCTATGTGGAATAAGCTCATTTGAAGATGCTCGGTTAATGTTGTTGAACTGTTCATCCCACACCTGAGCAAAACAAGTATCTAGCACCTGCTTTGCGTGATCTAAGTTATCAGATGTAATCCTTGAGCCAGCAACGTCTTGCAGAAGCACAGGTTCAACCGCTAAATCAACCTCAGTAACATCACAACCAAGTGCTTCTGCTAAAAGTGTTGCGTGTGTTAGCTCTAGTACACGATGGATAAAAGTACCCATCTGCATTGGAGCAAACTCAGTGTCTACCTGAGAAATCTTGATACGGCGTTGTGTGAACCATTTGTAGGGACACTCAAGATACGCCTCAATCTGAGAAGCGGAAAGAAGTGGTAGCCCTTCTCGCGAGACCTCAATAAGACCCTGTAATTCCTGCTCAAGAGTCTCCCTCGTCAAATGACGTGGAAGTACCACGATGTTTTTGAGCTTAGGGTCAATCTCACCAGACTCGATTTTTGGAAGTTCAGCAACACGTTCTGGATTTGAAGCTTGAGGTAACAGGTTTACCAGTACCTCTTCTTCTCCGCGCACAAGTCCCGTCTTCTTTGCATAGTCTTTGGGATAGCATGCTTTGACTTCACTGAGAGCCACTGCATTAAAGACATCTTTTTGTTCCACTTTTTCAAATGCAACGCTGGTAGAAGCGGTTGTAAGTGCCGTATAAAAATCTCTTTGGTACCGCGCAAACTCTGATACCTTAGGCGTTTTACTTGCATGGCGAACAAACTCCTGCAGGGCGCCGTCGGATGCTTTAACACCAAAATTTAGCGTATCCATGCCCTGGAAAATGACGGTATCAAACATATATGGCTCAAAAGAATGAGCTTGATTCACGGGAGCAATCAGTACCTGAATATCAGACTTAACACCATTAGAAACAGGCGTCATGACCGCCTGATTTTTACAGAGGTCAATAAATGATTTGAGTGTCTGAGGAGTGAGCTTTAATCCTGCCTCATGAAGCTCCTGTGCAGAAGAAACAATCTTGCTCATTACCTTAAGCGACTCTTGGTTTTGAAGAAGTGTCTCTTTAGACTGAGCAACCTCTGCCTGCTCATCAGATGTTTCTGCAGAAAGGTATTCAATAATGCGCTGAGCAGCAGAGCCAATTCTGCCAAGCTCAAGGCTCTTGATGGTCTCTGCGCACAGACGTGAGCTCATAGCTGCTTTAGAAAGCGTCTCAAGCACTCTGGTGGCATACAGCGTTCTATTACCGCGCCAGCTTTTATCCAGCATCCACGCGCGCTCAACACTTATGCCTGAAATAGGAGAAATCAAATAGTCCGTAAGGGTACGTGGAGGCCACCACGACATATCCCCCATCTGATGGTCAGATGCCTGGTAGTCAATGTTTTTCTCGAGCTCTGAGCGTTCACTGAGCGTGACGTACGCATCAATCAAGCTAGCAAACGCACTGCCTGCAAGTGAGTCTTGAATGCGTACCGAGCGATTATAGTGAGCAGCAATCCCCTTAGCTGCAAGCTTTTGCGAGAGCGCATCCCAAACCCTTTGCGGATCTGAAGTGTACACCACAAAGCTCTTGCTACCAGACTCCACACACTGAGAGATATACCTACTGATAGACTCGGCCTCGGCATGCTGACCCAGCGGCGACAAAAACGTTACTGCACCGCTCGGCGTAACCTCACTGCCCTCCTTGGCCCTGAACACCCTGGCGAGAAGATCGTTGAGCTCCTGACTTTTTGCGGCTGGCGCAAGCTCCGCATCCACACGACAATCGCATCCCGGGCCGCCGACCAACTCCAGCTGCTGCTCTGCTGCATAACCTGCAGGTCCTTCGGGCACGTAGAGAGAAAACGACACCTCACGCTTCTGCGACAGCTTGCGCACAAACTTAAGACGCGCCTCCGAAAGATCTTCAACTCGCGAGAAAACCAGTGCAGCTCCTTGCGCTGGAATGGACTGCAGCAGGTAATCCAGACACTGACACCCCTCGACGTACGACTTTTCTTCAAGCAGCGCCTTGTAGCGCTCTAGCACCTTACAAGCACTTATCTGACCAGCAGAAAGTTGACCAGAGGTCATAATCTGATCAAGCTCTGTAAGATACTCTGGAGCAAGCTTAGAGAGAAGCTCCACCGTACCCTTGCCAGCATTCAACGAACCCAGTTCATCAGTAGACATTCCATCTAAAACCTGCTGGAAAAATACCTTGCGAAGCGTAGTTGAAAGCAGACGATCAGAGCTTCCATACAACTTCCATTGATCGCGCATCCACTCATCAAAAGTTGAAACATTCACACCAACAGAGAGCTCTTCGATGGCACCAAGCTGCCTCTTAACTAACAACACTGCATCGGGAGAAGGAACAATAAGCTGAGCAGACCCCCACCTCTCAAGCGAAGCCTCTAGCTGCTCTTTAACAGAGTTTGATAAGAAAGCACCTGTTTGTTGTTTGTACAGAAGCAAACCCATACGTCACCTCTCCGATTTTTCTTACTTCTTAAGTTACCACGCACACCGGACATAAATTAGAATCAAACTAAACAACAACTAAAAATCCCGTATCAAAAGGATTTTCATGATTATTTTGCTTCCGCCATCGTCAGGAAAAACCGCTCCCACCTCTGGACCTTCTCTTGATCTCTCATCGCTTTTGTTTGGCTCCGAGCTAAGTGGCTGTCGAGAAGAACTTATCAAAGATCTACATCAGGTTTGTTCTCATGCAGACGCAGCTCAGGTGCTTAAAATTGGTCCGAACACCGTCGGAGACATAGCCGACAACCTGGACGTCTATGAAGCTCCAACCACAACCGCGCTCAGCCTTTATACCGGTGTGCTTTTTGAGGCTGCAAAATTCAACCAGACACTTGAAAACGTCACGTTAGAAAACACACAGGAAACAGTCACATTACCAGCAGATATTCTCAACTCAGAAATCATGATTTTCTCTGGTCTCTGGGGTGTTGTACGACCACACGATCTTCTCCCCAACTATAGGCTTTCTGCCTCAATCAAGCTGCCCAACATAGGCACCGTTGCAACTTACTGGAAAAAGCAGCTCGATCCCCTGTTGAACACCGCTCTCAAAGATCAGATAGTTGTGGATTGTCGCTCGGGAGAATACAGAAAGATGTGGACACCTTCGGCAAAGCACCCTTGTGAACTCTTGCAAGTTGTTGTACAGCGAGAAGATTCTGGTACGGGAAAGCGCAGCGTTGTATCGCATAATGCAAAACATATGCGTGGCGTACTGGCAGGCGCCCTCTTTGAGCAGCGAGCAAGCGGGAAACTTTCCGAAGAAGTCAGCGTGTCTCAAATCGTAGAAATTGCAAGCAATCTACCAGGCGTAATTTATGTTGAGGTAAGCGCGGCAAATGCTTCTGGAGAATCAACGCTTACGTTAGTCACTGGTCAAAACTAAGCCAAAACCTTCAATATGGACCTGCATAATTGAACTGCCTCCCATTTCTTGGATACGAGAAATGGGAGGCAGTTCAAAACACACCTAAGTCGGATAATCTGTTAAAAAGACGTATACATGACGCAGAAATTACCACAAACGTGCAGATTATCTTCATTAGGTGTGTAATATGCCCGCAATTGTGCAGAATATCTATCTTAGGTGTGTTCCGTAGATACTAAATTTATCGATAGTTAAATTTCTTATATTAGTCTATTCATGTTTAAGCATATTAGATGGAGTTTATGCATAGGGATGCATATCAGGTAGTACGACCGCCTAGCTGCCTAGCTATCTTGATTAGGAACATGTCGATTCTTCGGCAGAACCTACCAAAGCTGCGCTATTTTGTGGGCAAGGCCTAAAAGCCGACGCTAACACGCTGCAGAATCATAATCACCTGCATATGAACCGCCTCCCATTTCTTGGACATACGAAATGGGAGGCAGTTCAAATTTTTATGCAGGCTTATTTGTTAACAAATCACAATCCGACTAAGACAGATAAATACAAAAAGACCTATGCCTGTATTGACAATTTTTCCGTCTAAACCCAAATCTATGTACGCTAAGCAGTAAATAAATAGAGCTGAGAACAACCAAATAACAAAGCATAAGCATAGGCTTTTAATTATCTTTTGAACTGTCCCATCATTAAGAATGCGATAAGCCTTATCAAAAACACAAGCAACAAAAATGCACATCACAAACGACACCAATGGTACATTGCAATAAACATCATCACCTGTAATTAAGATCATAGGAAAAGGCAGTCCACAGATTAAACTAAGCAAACAAAAGCCCAGTATTCTAGTGGAATTGAACGCATGATACTGTGGCACTTTTATTGCATTTTCGGGTGCGCTAACAGAAAAATCTTTATGTTTAAAAAACGTAAAAGAGCTCATCTCTGTACTCCTTCAGTTTATATAAACTATATTTTATATGACATTAAAATTATTTCTAATATCAACTCAATTTCTCTGATGAAATAGAACGCCTATTTAGCAGAAAATTTCTGTTTGACCTGTCCCATCAGCCACTGGAACGCCATAACTACAGCAATTGTGACTGCAAAGACAAAGATGCCTCGTACAAAAGCATTCCCAAGCAAGCTGTATGGGAATCGACCAAGTCTTAGTCCCAAGAAATTAATAACAGGAATCTGGAACAGATAGACTCCTAAAACACCAGCAGATACCGTGCTGATGCATTTCTTGGCACCATCGGAAAGCTCCTGCAGCCTTGGCTCAAGATTCAGCACAAACAGGAACAAAGATGCCGCTTGTACTACACAAAGGAAGTTTTTAATAGCAACTGGATAACTCTGATACGTCATTTCTGGAGTCAATGGGGTTCCAAAGTTGTTAGCAATAAGTCCCCAGCCAAACATAGACGCAGATGAAAGCAAGAAAATTACAGTAAGCACAAGATTGTTGTTAGTAAATTTTGGAAGCTCGTCGTAATACGTCTTAACGTAATATCCCAGTAGATAGTAGAAAAGGCCATCACTGTTAAACGCAGCCCATCTAAACAGCTGATCAAAGTAAACACCACGAACACCAAGAAACTCAAGAAGAGGCAAACCAAAGCTCACAAAGAGCGTAAGTGCCATAACATAGAGCAGGGTTTCTTTCTTTTGAACTACCAAAGAAAGCACAGGCGTCAAAAGATATAGATACAAAATGGTATAGATGAACCAAAGAGTGCTGTTAACGTTATTGGTTAGAAGGCGCTTTACAAAATCAACAACACCAGCACTTGCGGCAACCTCTTCGGCACCCCAAAACTTTGTAGGAAAAAGCACGTACATCAGATACACCACTGCGCTGCCAAAAATAAGCGCCATCAGCGTCTTTCTTGCACGCTTCATAAAGAATGTTTTAGTGGAATATTTGCTTCTATACCCAAGCAGATTCATACCGCTCAGCATAAAAAAGATAGGAACCGCGTAAATAAACGCAGCTTGCAAAGCTAAAGAGAAGGCCCACGTTTTAGTGTGCGCAAGAGAAAAAACGTTAAGCGAGGTATGCAGCATAACAACAGCAATACCTGCCAAAATGGTAAGAACATCTGCAAAAACAAAGCGCTTCTTGGTAGCAATTGCTTTTGAAGAAACTGTAGCTTTTTCCACGGGCTTCTCCCCAAATCAATCAATCTTCATCTATGCTTAGTATACGAAAAGTACCAGCAGGAAAGAGGCATCATGGCAAATGTCGTTGACTATCTACACTGGCGCGGCGATCTGACGTTTGAGAATGACCCTTTTAACAACGTCGATAACCTGATTCTCTCAATCCTTTCATATCTGGGATTTGGCGGCGTCGTGCCTTCTGAGCGTAGCGAGAAACGCGTTCAGCTTGGTGATGCCTGCGCCAAAATGCTGGAAAAGCTTAAAGATGACCCATCTCTTATCACGGGATTTTCTCGCGTTGATGGAACCTTCCTTGAGGCACTGGTTAACGCTCCCCGCTTTGCCAACATTGAACTTGGTCGCTATGTAGACCGCATTAATGTCGAGAAAAGCCTGCAGTTTGCAGCGTTTACCGCCTATCTGCCTACGAGACAGATGTTTGTTTCTTTTAGAGGAACTGACGGCACGCTCGTTGGCTGGCGAGAAAACCTCAACCTCAGCTTCCAGGTTACTTCCGCTGATAAATCAGCAGCACTATACCTTGAGAAACGTATTCGAGAACACCTTGCAGATGGCAATAGCACTACCTGCGCAAACGTTATGGTTGGCGGTCACTCTAAGGGTGGCAATCTTGCGGCATACGCAGCAACAGTCTGCCCTGACGAGCTGCTTGGCACAATTGATCGCGTCTGGAGTAACGACGGTCCTAACATGTGTCCAGAAATTCTTCCCACCACAGCCCATAAGGTGCTTGGAGATAAATACATCAGAATTTTGCCTGAGTTTAGTGTAGTTGGCATGATTTTTGATGATCCTGCTGTTCCAAAGCTCATCGTAAAAAGCTCCGAGACAGGTATGATGGCTCACGACGGTGTTTCATGGCAGGTCATACGCAATACCTTTGAATTTGCTGATGATTTCCAGCTGGAATGTAAAAAGATTAACGAGGCGTTTAGCAACTGGTATAAAGAACTCCCGCTCTCTGATCGTGAGCACTTTACTAATGAGCTCTTTGACGCTCTCTCGGCAGGCGGAGCAGTCTATTTCAGCGACATTATTAGCTCGCCCGCAAACTTACAGCCTGTTGTTGCAGCACTCACTAAAACAGAAAAGCAAACCAAAGAAGTCTTCTTTGACCTCCTTAGTTCGCTTGTCAATGCATCCGCAACATCTTTGATTGAAAACATTACTGAGTCTTCCCAGATTTCTCAGCTAACTTCTGCTATCTCAGAAAGCTTTGCCAAACTGGATAAAGCCCAAAAGGAACTTACGAAAGGTTCTCCTTCTTCAGACCAGTAAGGCTAATCACAATTGAAGAGACAATTGAGATAACTATTGATCCCAGGATAGCGGTGCCTAAAGAATCAATAGCAACGCCCGCATGCAGCAAATTCCTAGAAATAAAACTTGAAAGCTCAAGCATAAAGGCATTAATAAAGAGCGAGAAAATACCTAGGGTTAGCACATTAATAGGCAATGAGAGTAGCTTAACAACAGGCTTAATGCCCGTATTGACTGCTGCGAGTACTAATGAGAACAGAATAGGACCTGCCCACGAGCCTCCCACAATAGTTAGACCTGGAATTAAGGTGCAGGCCACCAACGTAGCAACAGTAGTTACAAGCCATGTTGCAACAAATGTCATACTAACCTCTCTTTGAAAAAAGCCCGGCAAAGCCGGGCTTGACGTGCACAGTATGTAAGCCGTTAGCTTACTCGCCGAAGCCGCTGTCAACAAGAGCAACAAGAGCGTCAAGAGCTGCCTGCTCGTCAGCGCCGTCGCATGCAATCTCAATCTTGGTGCCAGTACCAAGGCCAGCAGCAAGAATCATCATGATGGACTTAGCGTTAACTGGTGCGGAGTCCTTGTCAACATTCTTGATGGTGACGTTGCTCTCAAACTTCTTTGCCTCAGAAACAAAGACGGATGCTGGACGAGCGTGAAGACCAGTTGCATTGATGATAGTAGTCTGCTTTGAAACCATAAGTGGACTCCCCTTCCGGAAACCAAAAATCTACTCGAGAGTTATTCTCGATTAATCGTTACTATCGTAACAAAACATAACGTATTATATCCAATCTTATTTCCAGAAAGAACCAAATTAGACTATGATTTGCTCAAAAACAGGGTAAAAATAAAAAGTCGGAACTCTTGTAGGAGGCTCACCATGGCTGAAAACGATATCCAAAGCTCTAAAACCGAGGATTTGGACACAATAGATACTCAAACAACAACTTCTGATGAACAGAATGAGTCTGAAAACACACCTGAAGTCAGCAAGTCCCAGGACATTCAAAAGATTGCCAAAGACACTACTCAGGTTGTAGCAAAAGGCGTTAGCAGTGCGTTTGAGAGCGCTACAACCGCTGTTGCAGAAGGTTTTCAGGCTACCAAAGAAGTCCACAACGCCGCTAAAGAGACAAACTCTGCAAAGCAAGAGCTCAAACAGATGCAGGAGCATCTTGCTAAAGACAAGCAAGACTTAGAGCACAGAGACTACGTGCAGAGCTCATTTGACCAGATTATTGCTGAGCAAGAGAAAATTTTTGCAGAGACCGCTCAGGTCATGAGCGATCAATCTACGCAAGTGGATCTTCTCACGGTTAAGAAAAACCAGCTTATTCAAAAGTTTGAACAACAAAAAGTTGACGACGAAGCAAAGATTAAGCCTTACAAAGAAGTTGCTGCCACAGCAAAAGGCAGGTTAGATGATATTTCAAAAACAATCTCTGAGGCACAGCGTGGTGTTAAAAACGCCGAGGCTCAGCTTAAAGAAGTTACCGAGAAACGCGATGCTGCTGTAGCGTCTGCAAATAAAGCACTGGAAAACTCCCAGGCAAGACAGCTTTCTCTGAGAGAAGAGCTAGCAGGTCTTAAAACAGATCCCGCTGCCAATCACGATGCAATTGTTCGCATTGAGGAAGACCTGAAGTCAGAACTTGCTCGTGCAGAGCAGGCAAAAAAGCAAGTTGATGAGCTGCAAAACTCTTTCCAATCTTCTCTTGAGATGGCTCAGACGCATTACTGGACACAGGGCAAATCGTTGGAATCCTCAGAGTCTTCTATTGATGCGGCTCGTAAAGACTATGAGCAGAAGCAGCAGGAATATGATGCTGTAGTAGCTGAAGCTAATGCTCGTCAGAGAATTCTGAGCAAAGACATAGAGAACCTTGAAGAGAAAATTAAGACAGCCAAGGAACTCTTTAACGAAGCAGCAGATAAACACGATGAAGCACAGTCAGTCATTGATGATGCTAAAGAAATTCATGCAACGCCAGAAATTACTGAGGAGCTCAGAAAGTCTGTTGACGAGCAAGTAATTAACATCAATACCAAGCAGCTCACCCTTAAAGAGCTTATTACTGGCGAGAAAATCCTTCGAGAGACAACTCGTGGTCAGCGCATTGGCTTCATCATTGTTGTTCTTGGCATGATAGCGATTCTTGCGTCTTTTGTTTGGCTGATTTTTAACTGGTAATTTAGTCTTTGCCCAGACAAATCATCCTATGAAAAAAGTGCTCACAATACTGTGAGCACTTTTTCTACATCTAAGCTCTCAATTTAAACGTAAGGGTCACGGTCACGTAACCAAGCACACTAAATGATGATCATGGCGTCACCAAATGACAAGAAGCGGTACTTCTCGTCAATGGCACTTTGATAGGCGTTCATAATCTGCTCGCGCGTTGCAAACGCAGAAACCAGCATCATCAAAGTTGAACGTGGAACGTGGAAGTTGGTCACCATGGTGTCTACCACGTGGAACGTAGAGCCTGGCATCAAATAGAGGTTGGTGGTTGCGTTTTCTCGGGCAACCATATCACCTTTATGAGTCACTGCAGCAGAGTCCTCTGCCTCCTCAAAGCGACGGGCAACAACAGGAGGCTCAGCTGCAGGAATCTGATTATCCCAAGCACTTTCAAGCGAACGAACACTGGTAGTACCAATGGCAATAACCTTATGACCAGCGGCTTTGGTAGCCTTTACTGCTTCTACAACTTCTGGAGCTACGTGGTAGCGCTCGGTATGAATGACGTGCTTAGTAGGATCGTCCTCTGTTACCAACCTGAAGGTATCAATACCCACCTCTAGCTCAACAGATGCCCACTGAACACCCTTTGCTTTGATGGTTTCAATGAGCTCAGGAGTAAAGTGAAGACCCGCGGTAGGAGCTGCAGCAGAATGCTCGTCCTGCATAGCGTAGACCGTCTGGTACTTCTCTGGGTCTCCCTCGTACTGTGTAATATACGGAGGCAGTGGAACGTGGCCCGCCTCATGAATAGCCTCGTCAAGAGTGCGATCTCCCTGTGCTTCAAAACGCACCAGGCGACCTCCCCTGTTGTCGTCAACAAAGTCCACAATGGTGCCCGTCAACACAACAGGAGCTGAGTCTGGGGCATGCAAGCCACCTGCACGATATTCAATTACCGCGCCAGGCTTTAGACGCTTACCAGGATTTACCAGACACTCCCATACACTACCCAAAGCATCAATGTCTTCTCGACGTTTTAAAAGCAGCGTTTCTGAGACGCCGCCCGTATGTTGCTTTTTGCCTACAAGACGTGCCGGCATAACGCGCGTCTGGTTAACTACAACCAAATCACCTGGCTCAAGATACTCCACAATATCGGTGAAGTGCTTGTGCTCTATGCGGCCATCTTCTCTATGCAGCACCAAAAGCCTACAAGAGTCCCTTGGCTCAGCAGGAGCTTGTGCAATACGTTCTTCTGGAAGGTTGTAATCAAAATCGTCAGTTCGCATGACGTGCTGCCTTTCTTGCGTCACGAGCTTCATGACGCTCTATCTGAGCCTCGGCCGCAGAATATCTGCAACCGCAGTAATTTTGCCGATACATACCAAGCTCACGAGACTCTTTTGTAGCCTCTGGGTAAAACGGACGAAAATCCCTCCATACAGGCGTTAGTCCGTGAGCATGCGCAATAGATACCAGTTCATCCTCACAGGCATCAAAAAGCTGATAGGGCGAGACAGCCAGTGTTGTAGAAACGTATTCAAACCCGCGCTCAGCCGCCACACGACAACTCTCTGCCAAGCGGATTGCGTAACAAGCACGGCAGCGGCGGTCTCGCTCAAATCCTTGAGGGGCCACAGCGCGCTCCCACTGCTCTCGCGGATCTGCAGCCACAATCACCTCAACATGAGCTTCTTCTTGAGCCCACGTCAGTAAGGTTTGGAGGCGCCTGTCATGCTCCTCAACAGGCTGAATATTAGGATTAGTCCAGCAGATGGTTGGCTCAAAGCCCTCTTCCCTCAGATGTTTTAAAGGTTCAAGCGAGCATGGACCACAGCATGCATGAAGCAAGAGCGGTGTTCCTGGCTCTACTGAGAGAGTCTCAATTGACTGAAGCATGTTTGAAGCCATTAGTTCTTCTCGCCTTGTGCCTTATAACATTTCCAGCCTACTATAGCGCAGGCAGCAAGGCATACAAAAATGGTAACAACGCTTGCTTCAATACCGTATGCGCCACCCGAGATAAACTCAGATGCTGCAGGATACGCTGTTAAAAGCGTGGTAGGAAGAAGTGTAGTAGTAACCGAAATACCCAAAAGAGGGCCAGTTACAAAGTTCCAGATAAAGTGCATAGCAATGGTCATGAGCAGGTTATCGGTAAGCCAAAACACCAAACCATAGAGAATTCCCATCAAAAAGACTGAGATTGCTGCGGCAATAGAGATGTTAGGCGTTAGTCCGTACGTTGCGGTAAAGAGCACTGCTTGAAGCACAAGCGCTACAGGGAAAGAACTCTTAGCTGCAACACCAGTTTGTAGGTAACCTCTAAACAAGATTTCTTCTGCAGCAGACTCAATAAGGGTTGCCACAAGTAAGAAGAGAGCGGCAAAAATGTTATAGGAAGCGTTGAAGTTAAAGTCAAAGCCTTCAATGAGCATGATAGAGCCAAAGGTAAACAGCACCATTAAAAAGCCAAAGGTAACTCCGCGCATAAATCCTGGCCAGGAGCTTACTCGAAGACCCAAAGACCTAAAATCTCGCTTATTGACGCGGGTAATCCACACAAGGATCAAACCACCTGCCAACATGCTTCCTAGAAGACCCAACACGGCTGGAAGGATGTCATTGGGTGGGAGCTCTCCCATAACCATCAACGGAACATGACACACAAACATAAGTAAAAGTGCAAGGTCAGCCACAAGGAAGGGCGTCACCACAGACTTTGGTGGATCCTTTAGAACAAACTCAAGGCTTGTCTTTGGCTTTTTTCTTCCCACAAACTCTCCTTACATAATTTCTACTCACTATAGTATCGACTTCTGAATCTATTCGTGTAGTGAATCAAAAAAGATTAGAATAAGAAGATAATTTGCGTAATCTACTAATTCCAACTGCGAGGTATCCATGGCCGAAAGCTACGACATGAACAACCGCCCTCATTTTCCTAAGCGCGCTGTCATTACCGGTGGTATGCCCTACGGTAACAAGAATCTCCACTTTGGACATATTGCGGGCGTCTTTGTCCCAGCAGATTTCTTTGCTCGTTTCTTAAGAGATCGTATTGGCCAGAAAAACGTTTTGTTTATCTCGGGAACTGATTGCTATGGCTCTCCTATCGCAGAGGGCTATCGCAAAAAGGTTGAAGAAGAGGGTTACGAGGGCACCATCCTTGACTACGTAAATCATAATCACAACCTGCAGAAAAGCGCTCTTAACGCCTACAATATCTCGCTTGATTTCTACGGCGGTTCCGCGCTAGAACCCGCCGCAAAGATCCACGAAGAGATGGCTGACAGCATCATGCACCGCCTCTACGAGCGCGGTAAACTTTCCAAGCTCTCAACTAAACAGTTTTACGATACCGAGGCTCACACATTCCTTAATGGTCGCCAGGTCAATGGACGTTGCCCTATTAAGGGCTGCAAGTCAGAGAAGGCTTACGCAGAAGAATGCGACCTGGGTCATCAGTTCAATCCAGAGGAGCTCATTGCTCCTGTGTCTCAGCTCACCGGCACCACGCCAGAGCTTCGTCCTGCACCAAGCTGGTACTTTGACCTGCCGCAATACAAAGAGTTTCTAAACAACCTGGTAGAAAAGTGGAAGAACAATCCACAGATTCGCTCAGTTGTTACCTCTACCGTTCAAGAGACTCTGACCGAGCCTATTATCTACATTCAAAATTCCTACCGCCAAGACTTTGACGGCGTTGCCTCTTCCCTCCCAGCTCATAGTGTCATTGAGCCAGAAGGTAATGCATCTTCCTTCTCAGTTGTCTTTGAAAATTGGCAAGACAGAGATGAAGCTCGCGAGAAACTCAAAGAGGCTGGAATTCGTTTTAGAACAAGCAAGACTCTCCTGCCTTACCGCATGACGGGTAATATTTCTTGGGGCCTTAAGTCTCCAGACATTGAAGATCTCAAAGACCTTACCATCTGGGTCTGGACTGAGTCCCTCTGGGCTCCTATCACCTTCACACGTGCTGCTCTTTCTGAAGACGC
>CAUUHE010000005.1:0-62470 GCA_963544885.1 uncultured Atopobium sp.
GAAGTTTTTGTGGCTTAGGGTTAAGTGGATGGCCGCCACCGTACCTAGCTGATGGTTATTTAGGAAGTTATAGCCCAGATGACGGATATTTCGAAATTATAAAAGAAGATTATCACGTATCGGAAATTATTAGCTTCCGATTAGGGGAAGAACACTTGGACTTTATGGCAAATCCTGAGCGTGTTGTAGATTTAGTTAAGTAATTTCGAGGTGTTTTCTCTTCTTTAGAACTGAGAAAAATGTTCCTTTCGGTGGACCTAAGGGTTCAATGGTAGTTGGACAAAGGCAAGAATAGACGGTGTCGTGTATGAATTTGATTAAAAAGGCATTGCAAGAAAAGTCTTAAATCCAAATATCATTCCCGCATCAGTGCCAACTACAGACTTTGGTGAGGTGACAGCAGATGCAGCGTAGAAAAAGATTTATAAAAGGTCTGTCATTATTGGTAGTTTTTGTTATTTGTGGCTTACTGATTAACAACTGGTTTTTTAAGCTGAATACTATGAGACTGCCAGAGTTAAAAAAGCAGGCAGCTCAGTATGTTGTGCAACAATATAATGCTTGTAAAAACGGTTCAAAGTCAGATTTTACTTCTGTTGATAACATTAACTTGGAAGATACAGAGATTGCTGGCCCGTTTTTGGGCGTTAGCAAAGATGGCCCAGTAGTAATGAACATAACGCTCTATTGGACAATAAGTTCTCATGGAGTTCTTATTGGAACTGTTGAACAAGATTTGGGAGTCTTTGCTATAAGCGCATACACAGGATCTTCATCAGAACTGTGGATTCAAACAAGAAATGTTGGATTGCTGCAAGAAATGAATAAGCAAAAGCTACCGTGCTTGGTTTGGGAAGTTGCAGGAACAAATGGATGGCCTCCAAGCTATCAATCAGATGGTTATTATGGCCGTTATAGTCCAGCTGACGGAGATTTCGAAATTATAAAAGAAGATAGTCATGTATCGGAAATTATTAGCTTCCGATTAGGGGAAGAACACTTGGACTTTATGGCGAATCCTGAACGAATTTTGGATTTAACCAAGTAATTTCGAAGTGTTTTTGCTGTTCTAAAACAAGAGTCAGTTCAATTTGGGCTGACTCTTGTCTAATCTTCACAACATATCCGTAATTTCTAAAGGCAAACGGTAGTAAATCATCGGTAAACGGTAGTTGACTTTATTTATTACTTATGTAGTTAATTAAATAATTTATATATTATACAAGGTAAAATAATAGTAAAGCCCGCTAACTGCGGGCCTTCTTAGCTGCTATTAAGATTTATATGCAGTAAATAATACAACAAAACACGTTTTCGTATTTTGAGCAGCCAATGAGCGAGAAATTAATACCGTTGGGCGAACTGTCTTCAGAACAAATATCTTTTCTTCATATAGTTATGTAGATGTAAGCCACACAAGTGGCATTGGTGCCACGTTGTGGCAAGGAGAGTTTTTAGAAAGAGGCAGAAATGAGCGAGTTTATTAACCGTCCACTTTCGCGTCGCGGCTTCCTTGGCGGAGCAACTGTAGCAGCTGGTCTTGGTCTTACCGCTTGCGGTGGCGGACAGCAGAAGGCAGCTGAAGCTCCATCTGGAAAGGAAGGCGGCGGCACAATTACTGCTGGTACCGCTTATTCAACCCAGAACTATGATCCATCTACTACTTCATCAGCACTTGCTCTTGGTGTTAACTGGCAGGTAGTTGAAGGTCTCTACGGTCTTAACTTCCATGACTACTCTACATTCAATGAGCTTGCTACTGCTGATCCAAAGAAGGTAGACGATTACACCTTTGAGATTACCCTCCGTGACGGCGCAAAGTTCTCTGATGGTAATGAGGTAAAGGCAGATGACGTTGTTGAGTCCTTCAACCGTTCCGCTGCTAAGGGTAGCGTCTACGTCCCAATGCTTTCCCCAATTGCTTCCGTAGAGAAGAAGGATGACAAGACTGTCACCGTTAAGACCACTATTGCTAACTTCTCCCTCCTCAAGGAGCGCCTGTCCATCGTTCGCGTTGTTCCAGCAAGCAGCTCCCAGGATGAGATGAAGAAGCAGCCGGTTGGTTCTGGTCCATGGCAGTTTGAGTCTATCTCTGATAATACTCTTGACCTTGTTCCTAACAAAAACTACAACGGCGCAACTCCTGCTAAGGACGAGAAGCTCCACTATGACGTCCTTAAGGACCCAACCGCTCGTCTGACTGCACAGCAGGACGGAACCACCCTTGCTATGGAAATGGTTCCTGCAGACGCTGTGGACCAGCTCAAGGGCGCAGGCTGCACCGTTGACGCTGTTCAGGGCTTTGGTGTCCGCTTTGCAATGTTCAACCTTGGCAAGGCTCCTTGGGATAACGTTAAAGTTCGCCAGGCATGCCTCTATGCACTTGATACAGATAAGATGCTTGCAAACGCATTCTCTGGTCAGGCAGAGGTTGCTACCAGCTACCTTCCTTCTTCCTTTGCTAACTACCACAAGGCATCCACTGTCTATGCTCATGATGTTGACAAGGCTAAGAAGCTCATCTCTGAGTCCGGTATTACTCCAGGTGATGTTGTTCTCCGCACCACCGATAACGAGCAGGTTAAGTCCATGGCAACTCAGGTCAAGAACGACCTTGATGCACTTGGCTTTAATGTAAGCATCGTTTCCGATACTTCTCCTGCAACCTATGCTGCAATCGACGCAGTTGACGGTTCTTGGGACATCCTGCTTGCACCTGGCGATCCTTCCTGCTTCGGCGCAGACGTCGACCTGCTGCTTAACTGGTGGTATGGCGATAACGTCTGGATGACCAAGCGTTGCCCTTGGAAGGAGTCTGCTGAGTGGACCAAGCTTCACGACCTTATGACCAAGGCTCTTGGCCAGTCTGGTGCTGATCAGCAGTCCACTTGGAACGAGTGCTTCGACATCATCGCTGAGAACGTACCTCTGTACCCAGTTCTCTTTGCTAAGACCTTCACCGCTTCCTGGAGCGAGAAGCCAAACAGCAACGGCGTTGCTCTCAAGGGCTTCAAGGGTATCGGAACCACCGGTCTGTCCTTCATTGATGTCAACACAGTTACTGCTAGCTAATTTGTTGCCATCACGCGCTTAGCATCTCATACATTGGGGCCCGAGCGTTTTACCTATAACGCTCGGGCTCTTGTGCGCAAAATTTAGTCCTGAGGTGCACAAAGTCTCATCAAATTTTATTTGTACGGTTTGTTTTAAAGAGAGAGGGGGAGATAGTGAACAACCTATTACGTCTTATCGGACGCCGTCTTATTGCGCTGCCGATTATGGCTCTAGGCGTCACCTTTCTCGTATTCTTCCTAATGTCTTTCTCGCATGTTGATCCTGCATACAATGCCTTGGGAGAGTCTGCTTCTGAAGAAGCTATCCAGCAGTATCACATTGAGAATGGCCTTGATGATCCATGGCCTGTGAGATATGTACGTTATATCAGTGATGTTGCTCATGGAAATCTGGGTACCTATGGCACTTCTCACTATTCAGTTGCTGCAAGAATTTCAAAGGCTCTGCCAGTAACTATGCAGTTGACCTTTATGGGTCTCTTTATTGGCGCAATAGTTTCGTTTACGTTGGGTGTTATTGCGGCTCTCTATAGAGACCAATGGCCCGATCAAATCATTCGTGTATTCTCAATTGCCGGTCTTGCAACGCCATCATTCTGGTTGGCAGTTCTTTTGATTCTGGTCTTTGCGTCTACACTCAAGCTTTTGCCTGCTTCTGGAGCACTGCCAGATCCTACGGTAAATCTTGGCGGCTACCTTGCTCGTATGATTATGCCGGCATTTGCACTTGCGGTTCCAATGTCTGGTCAGATGACCCGTATTGTTCGTACCGCAATGGTCGAGGAGCTGGATAAGGACTACGTCCGCACTGCTCGCGGCGCTGGTATTCCAGAGAGAATCGTCATCGCAAGAAACGTACTTCGCAACGCTCTTATTACCCCTGTAACCACGCTTGGTCTGAAGATTGGTTACCTCATGGGTGGCGCCGTTGTTATTGAGGTTATTTTTAACCTTCCTGGCATGGGTACCGCAATTCTTGAGGGCATCCAGGGTAACGAGGCAATGCTTGTTCAGGGCGTTGTTGTTGTCGTTGCACTGTCCTTCATCATCATCAACATTGTTGTTGATATGTTGTACATCTTGATTAACCCACGCATTAGGACGGTGTAGTGCGATGGTACAAATTAGAAAAAAACAAGTCGAGAAGCTCGAAGAAGCTGCTGCAAAGGGTTCAACCTTTGGTGGCTTTAAGAAGATGAAGACAGCTTCCAAGATTGCTCTTGTCATTCTTGTCTTTGTTGTTCTTGCTTCTGTCTTTGCAAACTTTATTGCTCCACATAACCCACTTGAGATTTTTAATGCTCGTCAGGCTCCAGGTAATGGATTTATTTTTGGTACTGACGATAAGGGCCGCGATATTCTTTCTCGTATGCTCCATGGTGGTCAGTATTCACTGGTCATTGGTTTTGGTGCTACAGGCATGGCGCTACTGTGTGGCTCAATTATTGGTGCTATTGCCGCTGTTTCTAGAAAGGCTGTCTCTGAGGTCATCATGCGTGTGCTCGACATCATCATGTCGTTCCCAGGCATTGCACTTGCAGCAGTCTTTGTTTCTATTCTTGGTAACAGCGTTCCTTCAATCATCTTTGCCATTGGCTTTATGTACACGCCACAGATTGCGCGTATTGTTCGTGCAAACATCGTAAGTGAGTACGGCGAGGATTACGTAAGGGCAACCATTGTTTCTGGTGCTCGTGCACCTTGGATTTTGTGGAAGCACGTTCTTCGTAACTGCATTGCTCCCATCATGGTCTTTACCGTTACGCTGGTAGCAGACGCAATTATCTTTGAGGCATCTTTGACCTTCATCGGTGCAGGTATTGCAGAGCCAACTCCAACATGGGGTAATATCCTGGCTGATGCTCGTGCTGGCGTTCTTGCTGGCCGCTGGTGGCAGGCATTCTTCCCAGGCCTGGCTATTATGATGACCTGCCTGGCACTGAACATCCTCTCCGAGGGTCTTACTGATGCTATGGCAGCAGCACCTGGCGCTCCTGTTGATACAGAGAACTCTGACTCCAGGCGTGCAGATGACATCCTGGCATCTGATCCAGTTCGCGCTTATGCAGAGCAGGCAGAGTCTCTGGAGCGCAGACTTAATGCACTTAAAGAGGTTGAGCTGTCCAGAACAGACAGACGTAAGCCAGACTTTGATGTTGCTCCATTGCTCAGTGTTAAAGATCTTTGCATCAGCTTTGAGTCTCACGGAGACGTTAAGGTTGTTGACCATGTAAGCTTTGATGTTCGTCCTGGTCAGTGCATGGCACTGGTTGGTGAGTCTGGCTGCGGAAAGTCTATTACCACCAAGGTCATCATGGGTTTGACCGATCCAAAGGAAACCATTACTGGCGAGGTTCTCTACAAAGACCAAGACCTCCTGAAGCTTTCCAAAGAAGAGCACCGCAAGCTGCTTGGTCATGAGCTTGCAATGGTCTATCAGGACGCTCTGTCTTCGCTGAACCCATCCATGCTTATCTCTTCTCAGATGAAGCAGCTTACCAGCAGGGGAGGCACTCGTTCCGCAGAGGAGCTTCTGGAGCTTGTTGGTCTGGATCCAAAGCGTACGCTTGAGTCCTATCCACATGAGCTTTCTGGTGGTCAGCGTCAGCGTGTTCTGATTGCTATGGCACTCACCCGCGATCCTTCACTGGTTATCTGCGACGAGCCAACAACCGCTCTGGATGTTACTGTTCAGAAGCAGGTTATCAAGCTCTTGAATGACCTCCAGCGTCGTCTTGGCTTCGCAATGATCTTTGTTAGCCACGACCTTGCACTTGTTGCAGAGGTTGCTTCTGAGATTACCGT
Organism: uncultured Atopobium sp.; assembly: GCA_963544885.1. Classification (GTDB taxonomy): domain Bacteria; phylum Actinomycetota; class Coriobacteriia; order Coriobacteriales; family Atopobiaceae; genus Lancefieldella. The sequence continues at coordinate 5,880 of CAUUHE010000005.1, forward strand.
TATGTACGCAGGTCAGGTTATTGAGCAGGCAGCTACTACTGAGCTTCTGACCAATCCTGTTCACGAGTACACCCGCGGTCTTCTCGGCTCTGTTCTTTCCATTGAGGAAGGCGCGCAGGACGGTACCAGGCTTCACCAGGTACCAGGTTCTGTTCCTTCTCCAGAAGACTTCCCAACAGGCGATAGGTTTGCTCCTCGTTCAAGTCACCCAGACTTGGGCCTTGAGGTTCACCCTGTTATCAAGGAGATTCCTGGTAAGCACCATCGTTTCTCCGAGCTGCCTGATGAATATCTGAAGGAGCATGGTCTTGTGCCTTACCTTGAGCGTTCTCAAAAGGAGGTGAGGTAAATGGCTACAACAGCTGAAGAACAGCCAATTATCTTCCTCGATGACATTTCAGTTACGTTTAAAACACGTACGGGTTCAATCTTTAAGCCTAATAAGGTTCACGCAGTACAGAATGTTTCTCTCAAGCTTATGCCTGGTGAGACCATTGGTATTGTTGGTGAGTCTGGCTGCGGAAAGTCGACTACCGCAAATGTCATGTGTGGTCTTCAGTCACCAACGTCTGGTCATGTGTACTTCAAGGGAATGGATGTTACCAAGCGTACTCCAGAGCTCAGAAAGCAGATTGGCCGCGTTGTCTCCGTTGTTTTCCAGGACCCAGCAACTGCTCTTAACCCTCGTATGATTGTTAAAGACCAGCTCATGGATCCACTGCTCGTGCATAAGGTAGGAACAGAAGAGGAGCGAGAAGCCCGTATCAATGAGCTAGTTAGCCTGGTTGGACTTCCACATTCCGCACTTCGCGCCCTTCCTGGTCAGCTCTCTGGTGGTCAGCGTCAGCGTGTTGCTATTGCACGTGCGCTTTCTCTGAACCCATCGGCAATCATTGCTGATGAGCCTACTTCCGCACTGGACGTTTCTGTTCGCGCGCAGATCTTGAACCTGCTCACCGACCTCAAGTCTGAGTTGGGTCTCTCGATGATTTTTATTTCGCACGATATTCAGACTGTCCGCTATGTTTCTGACCGCATCATTGTTATGAACCACGGCCAGATCATGGAAGATGGTCCTGCTAAGCAGGTCTTTGAGCATCCAACAGATCCTTACACTAAGACGCTTTTGGGTGCTGCGCCATCTTTGCTTCATCCTAAACTGGGTGAGTAGCGCTTACGTTTTTGTTTGACTAGAGCGCAGCTTAGGCTGCGCTCTTTTAGCTTGTTAGGTGGATCAATGCACCAAGAGACGCTTGAGCTGACAGAATTGAAGGCAGCTCATGCTTTGACGCCCTATCCTTCGGATTTTGAGGCGTTTTGGAAGGCGCGTATGGAGGAAGCAGATAACGCCCCTCTAAGCTGGCAGATTGTTCCTTCAACAGAGGTCACGTTAACTGCTTCAGCCCACTTTTTTGATCTTACATTTGTAGGCATTGATGGCGCAGAAGTCTACGCAAAGTATCTGCGTCCGCAAACTGTTTCAGGTATGCAAACTCCACTAGTTCTACAATTCCATGGCTATCCAGGATCTTCTCGCAGTTGGTTTGAGCAGAGTTCATTTTTGGGCTTGGGCTGCTCGCTGATTGCGCTTGATAATCCTGGGCAGGGTGGCCGTAGTTTGGACGGAAGCTCGTACAAGAGCACTACCGTCTCTGGTCACTTGGTGCTCGGACTGGATGGACCAGTAGAGGACCTTTACTTTGTGCATCTGTATCAGAACATTCGCTTGCTCTGCAGAATTGTTCGCCAGCTTGAAGGAATTGATACAAATCGCGTTTTTGTAAACGGCGCGTCACAGGGTGGCGGTATTGGTCTTGCTACTTGCGCACTCAATCAAAACCTGATCAATAGGGCAGCAATCCTTTACCCCTTCCTCACTGATTTTAGGTGTGTGTGGGAGCTTAATGCTGATGAGGTTGCCTACGAGGGCATACGTTATTATTCCCGCTGGTTTGACGCAGATGGTTCTCGCGTTGATGAGGTCTTTGCAAAGCTTGCCTATATTGATTCAGTCAATTTTGCACGTATGGTTACCTGTCCTGTGCTTTTTGGCACCGGACTTGATGATCCGGTAGTTCCTCCAGAGGCTCAGTTTGCGGCTTACAATGCCTTGACCTGCCCAAAGAGACATCTCCTTTACCCCGGATATGCGCATGAAGAGATTGGTGATTTTGACGATAAGATCATTGATTTCTTCTGCTCAGACAAGGGAGAGCAAGCTCTTGAAGCGCTGGACTCGTCATTTCCTGCTCAAGCAGAAGGCGAGGTGAAAGCATGAGGGGTTTAACACAAAGGCTTGAAGATGCCCGTTCTTATCGCGGTGCGTGGCTTAGACCATCAAACTTTGAATCATTTTGGAAGACGTCGGTAGCGTTTGCACAAAATGCGCAGGTAGAGAGTGCGGTTGAGCTTCCGTCTGCTACCCAGGCGGCAACGTTTAAGCGCATCACATTCACCTCAACTGACCAGACGCAGCTGCGTGCTCGCGTCATTCTTCCAGCAGGTGTGTCGGTGGCAGAACCGCTGGCTGCGGCAGAACCGCTGGCTGCGGCAGAGCTGTCCGCCTCGTCAAAACTGCCCGCGGTGGTGCTCTTCTCCGATCTTGGTCGGGGAGTGCGCAGTTGGCTGCACCTTTTGCGCTTCTCGGCACTTGGTCTGCCCGTCGTGGCCTTGGAAGCTCGCCCGTGCGAAGCGTCACTCAAAGACGCTTGGAGGGGAACGCTTACCGCAGAAGAGCTTGCTGGCGCGCTCATCAACCCAGATGACGCCGCATCCTCCACGCTCAAGCAGCTCATCGATGACGCATTGGTAACTACCGCGGTTGCATCGCGCTTCCTCGGGCGCACAACCGTCACTTGGGGAGAAGGTCTAGGCGGCTCGCAAGCATTGTTTGCAGCAGCACTTCTGCCCAAGGAGGTGAGCGTTACCATGGCACTGAACCCGCTCTTTGCCGACAACGCAACAACCCTGCGAGCACATGTCGGGTGCGGAGATACTCCGCAGTCGGATGCAGCTATCGACGCGGTCGGTCTTCTCGACAGCGCGTGCGCGGCAGAGCTGGTGCGTGTACCTGTGCTTATCGGCACGGCTCTGCAGGACCAGAGCGCTCCAACTGAAGGAACGTTTGCGCTGTACAATCGCATAGCGGGACAGAAGGAGATACGTGTGTATCCCAAGTTTGGCCACGAGCGCATCAATCAGTTTGAGAACGAGCAAATCAACTATCTCTGCGAGGTTATATCAGGGCTTTGTCATAACTAAGCGGACTATAATTACGTAGGTTCTTTGAAGTTGCTTTTGATCAATGCTTTGGTCGGCTACTTCAGTACATTGTTGTATGAAACCAGTTGGATTTTCCAACGTGTGAAAGGATAAAGCATGTCCAGTAACGTACCATTTAGCGGTGTTGTTCCACCAGTTGTAACCCCAGATACCCCAGACCATCAGCTTGATGTTGTGTCGTTTGAGCGCTCTATTAATCGTCTCATTGAAGCTGGCGTAGACGGCCTATTCTTCCTCGGCTCTTCTGGCGAGGTTGTTTTTGCAACTGATGAGCGTCGCGATCAGATTGTTCGCGAGGCTGTCCGCATTGTTGACCACCGCGTTCCGGTCCTTGTGGGCATCATCGATACCGAGACCGAGCGTGTCTTGGAGCACGGTCGCCGTGCCCTCGCACTGGGCGCAGATGCTCTTGTAGCAACCGCTCCTTTCTATGCACTTGGTGGCCCAGCTGATGTTGAGGAGCACTTCCGCATTCTTCACCAGGAGCTGGATGCACCTCTGTTTGCGTATGACATTCCTGTCTGTGTTCACACTAAGCTTCCTTGGAAGATGCTTGCTCGTCTGGGCGCAGAGGGTGTTCTTGCAGGCGTTAAGGACTCTTCTGGCGATGACGTCTCCTTCAGGTATCTTGTTCAGGAGAACGAGAAGAACGGTCATCCTCTGACCCTTCTGACCGGCCATGAGATTGTTGTTGACGGCGCCCTTCTTTCTGGTGCAGACGGTTCTGTTCCTGGCCTTGCTAATGTTGAGCCAGAAGGCTACGTCCGCATGTGGAAGGCAGCTCAGGAAGGTAACTGGGCAGAGGTCAAGCGTGAGCAGGACCGCCTCAACGAGATTTCCCACATCTTCGATGTCACTTCAGGCGTTCAGGGCTATGGTGCTGGCGTTGGCGCATTTAAGTGCGCACTTAACCTCATGGGCATTTTTGATTCTGACCAGATGCCTCGCCCTGTTAAGCCACTTGATGGCCAGAACCGTGAGGCAATCAAGCAGGTTCTTGTCTCAAACGGCCTTCTCTAAGCAAGAGGGGACACCATGGACTCTAAGTTTGTTTCTCCAACACATGTTTGTGCTGTTGATATTGGCGGTACAAAAATTGCTTGTGGCATAGTTACTCTTAACGGGTCTGACGCTCCAAACGTCCAGTCCGTAAAGAAGGTTCCTACCAACGCAAAAGAGGGTGGCAAGCAGGTTCTTGCCACCGTTCTGCAGGCAATTAGAGAGGCTCTTGCTCGCGCAGAAGAGCTGGACCTTACCATCTCTGGCGTGGGCATTTCTTCTGCTGGTGTTGTTGACCCTCGTACAGGCGACATCACTTACGCAAATGAGCTTATGCCAGGCTGGGGCGGAACCGCTCTTGGCTCAGCAGTTACCAGTGAGTTTGACCTTCCGTGCAGCGTCCTTAATGACGTGCATGCTCACGCTCTGGGCGAGGCTCGTCACGGCGCTGGTCACGGTAAAGACAGCGTTTTAACCGTAGCGGTTGGTACGGGCATTGGTGGCGCCTTTGTGAACCACGGCATCTTGATGCTGGGCGCTCATGACGAGGCTGGCCATATTGGTCACGTTGCAACTCCAGCGGCTGCAGGTGTTGACTGCCCTTGTGGTGGAACTTCTCACCTTGAGCCTGTTTCCGCAGGTCCTGGCATTATTCGTGAGTATGTCCGTCTTGGCGGCTCCGATACGCTTGAAGACGGTTCTGCTCTTGATGGCGCTGAGATTGACCGTAGGGCTCTTGCTGGCGAGAAGATCGCTCAGGCTGCAGAGGAGCGCTCGGGCCGCGCACTTGGTGAGGTCTTGGGCAGCATGTGCAACATGCTTGACCCTTCCATCATCATCTTGTCGGGCTCCGTTGCAGAGTGCGGTAAGTACTGGCACGAGGCACTTGAAGCTGCATTTAAACTGCAGGCCATGCCTCCTGTTCAGGCAACGCCAATTGTGAAGGGTACCCTTGGTGGAGAAGCTCCTCTTATTGGTGCTGCAGAAAACCTTGTTCTACCTGGCTATTTAGAGACGCGTCTTTAGGCAAGAAGTGTGCCAGCAGGCAAATAGCTTGCTGACTTGGCTTGCTGACTTGGCTTGCAGAAAGATGCATATCATAAAAAAGTACGTACATTCTTGTGAGGAGAATATCGTGGCATATTCAGAGCTTGTTGAGTCACTTAAAGGAAAACTCATTGTCAGCGTCCAGGCGTATCCTGGTGAGCCTATGAGGCATCCAGAGACCATGGCTCAGATTGCTCGCGCTTGTGAACTTGGCGGCGCAGCAGCTATTAGGTGCCAGGGTTTGTCTGACATCTCTGCCATTAAAGGCAGAGTTGAAATTCCTGTTATTGGCCTCTGGAAAGAGGGTCATGAAGGCGTCTACATTACTCCTACGCTTCGTCATGCGCGTGCTTGTATTCATGCTGGCGCAGATGTTGTTGCCCTGGATGCAACAGACCGTCCAAGGCCAGATGGTAGAACCTTTAAAGAGACCGTTGCAGCTCTGCGCGCAGAGTCTGACGTGCTGATTATGGCTGACTGCATGACTATGGATGATATTCGTCGCGCTGTTGCTGCTGGTTGTGACCTTGTTTCAACCACACTTTCTCACAACAAGGCTGCTATTGATACAACGCTTGACGATGGTCCTGACATTGCTCTTCTCAAGCAGGCAACCACTGAATTCCCAGGTATTGCCATTATTTGCGAGGGTCACGTCCACACACCACAAGACGCAAAAGATGCTCTGGATGCAGGCGCTTGGGCAGTTGTTTCAGGTACAGCCATTACACATCCAACTTCAATTACCTCTTGGTTTGCTTCAGCACTTGAGGATTAACGCTTGGAGCGGTAAGGTTTTCTCGTCACGTATTTAAGGAGCGCCTGTGAAGAAAAACGATCCTACACCTTCAGTTATTCCCGACATTGTCATTATTACGGGTATGTCTGGATCGGGTCGCACGCAGGCGCTTCATGTGTTTGAGGACATGGGTTATTTCTGTATTGATAACCTGCCACCAGCTCTTATTTTGCAGCTTTCTAACCTTGTGGGCATTAACACGGGCGTTGGTCGCCATTTGGCCGTTACCTGTGATTTGCGCTCGCAGGGTCTTTTTGATGACATCTCTGAAGCGCTGAAGTCACTTGCAGATCACGAGCTCACGTACAAGATTGTCTACCTGGACTCTTCAGACGAAGTGCTTATGCGTCGCTATAGCGAGAATCGCCGTCGTCATCCTCTGGCGCAGGAGGGAGAAAATCTCTCATCTGCAATTTCTAGGGAGCGCTCACAGCTACAAGACATAAAAGCACTGGCAGATGTGGTCCTAGACACCTCATCTATGCGCACAAATACGCTCAAGAGTCGCCTTCGTCGCGCATTTTCAGAGCTTGCTGAACAGCAGCTTATGGATGTCAGCGTTTTTTCCTTTGGCTTCAAAAATGGTTTGCCCGTTGAGGCTGACCTTATGATTGACGTGCGCTTCCTGCCCAATCCTTACTATGATCCAGAGCTTAGGCCACTTACCGGTCTCGATGAGCCAGTAGCTCAGTTTGTCCTTAAGCACGGCACCACCAAGAAATTCCTTAAGTCTTGGTTTGAGCTGCTTGATGTGGTTATGCCTGGCTATGTTCAGGAGGGCAAGAGCTTGCTTTCTATTGCGGTAGGCTGCACGGGCGGCCAGCATAGAAGTGTTGCAATCGCACGTGCTACGGCAGAGCATCTTACCAGCCAGGGATATCGCGTAACGCTCTTCCATCGCGATCTTGATGCGGCTCAGAAGAAGTCTCAGCAGGCTGAGTAGAAGTTAGTCTGCCATGTCCTATACAGCCCTGGTAAAAAATGAGCTGGTCAGCGTGCCAGAACTTCAGACGGAGTGTGAATTAGCACAGCTTTCTGCGCTTATTCGTGTTTCCGGAACGTTGTCTATGCACGGCCCTGGTAAATTTGCCGTTCGCATTGTTACCGAGACTGGCACGGTTGCCCGTACCGTTATTAGTTCTTCTCGCCGTTTGTTTGATCTGGGCACTTCTGTTGAGTACCGCCGCTCTATCATGCATAAGAAACGCAACTATTTGCTTGAGATTTCCAATCAGGATTCGCTTGCAGAAGCGCTTTCCGCTCTTGGCATTTATATACCGGGAGAAGGCCTGGTAAGTGGCATTCCAAAGAGTGTTATTCACACCAAGCAAGCGCAGCGGGCCTTTTTGCGTGGGGCGTTTATGGCGGGTGGATTTTTGGCCGATCCCTTAAAAGATTTTCACCTAGAGATTGCTGTCTCGGGAGAAAGATTTGCCACTGAGCTAGTAAAACTTATGGGATCCATTGGTGTAAAGGCACGCCTTAATCATCGTAACCGTCATACCAATGCGCTCATGCGTACCAGAGAAATTTATGCTGTCTACCTTAAGAGCTCTGACGATATCATCAAGTTTTTGCGAGAGATTGGTGCACCAACTATGGCGCGCGCTATTGCATTTACGCGTGTGCAAAAGCATTATCGCAACAACGTCAACCGAGTTGTTAACGCAGAGATGGCAAATCAAACACGCTCTTCAAATGCAGCGGCAGATCAGTTAGCGCTTATAGAAAAGGCCGAGAAACTCGTTGGACTCAGAGCTCTGCCGCCAGCGGTCAGAGATTTTTGTCTTGCACGAAAAGATAACCCTGAGCTGTCATTATCAGCGCTGGGGGAGTCGTTTGTACCACCCGTATCCAAGTCCGCCATGTATCACCGATTGCTTCGTTTGGAAAAAATCGTTCAGGATTTAGAAAAAGATGCATAAGTTATCGGCGAGTGCGGTAAAATACTCGGTGTACGGTTTAGATGTTAATGAATCCGGAGAATGGCTCTGGGTCACCGAAAGGAGCATTACGTATGGCAGTAAAGGTTGCTATTAACGGTTTTGGCCGCATTGGTCGCCTTGCATTTAGGCAGATGTTTGGTCACGAGGGTTCTGAGATTGTTGCAATCAACGACCTTACTTCTCCAGAGATGCTTGCATATCTTCTGAAGTATGACTCTACTCAGGGCAACTATTCCCGCGATCACAAGGTAGAGGCAACTGACCACTCCATCATCGTTGACGGTCACGAGATTGTTATTTACAAGGAGGCAGACGCTAACAACCTGCCTTGGGGCGATCTCAACGTTGACGTTGTTCTTGAGTGCACCGGTTTCTACACTTCTAAGGACAAGGCACAGGCTCACATCAACGCTGGTGCTAAGAAGGTTGTCATTTCTGCTCCTGCAGGCAATGACCTCCCAACCATTGTCTTCAACGTTAACCATGAGACCCTCACTGCAGATGACAACATCATCTCCGCAGCTTCCTGCACCACCAACTGCCTTGCTCCTATGGCAAAGGGTCTTAACGACTTTGCAACTATCAAGTCCGGTATCATGACCACCATTCACGCATACACTGGTGATCAGATGATCCTCGACGGCCCACAGCGCAAGGGTAACTTCCGTCGTTCCCGTGCTGGTGCAGAGAACATCGTTCCTAACTCCACTGGTGCTGCTAAGGCTATCGGCCTTGTTCTTCCTGAGCTCAACGGCAAGCTTATTGGTGCTGCTCAGCGCGTTCCTACGCCAACTGGCTCCCTCACCAACCTCTATGCTGTTGTTGACAAGAAGGTCACCGTTGACGAGGTCAACGCTGCAATGAAGGCATATGCAGAGACCATCCCAGAGACCTTTGGTTACAACGAGGATGACATTGTTTCCCGCGACATCGTCGGCGAGACCCACGGCTCCATCTTCGACGCAACTCAGACCATGTGCTCTGACCTTGGCGATGGCACCACTCTTGTTCAGGTCACCTCTTGGTACGACAACGAGAACTCCTACACCTCTCAGATGGTCCGCACCATCAAGTACTTCGAGAAGTTCGTTGCTTAAGTTCTAGTTACATAGACGCCTTAGGCGCGGTCGCAGCATCTGCCGCGATCGCGCCTTCTTTTGTTGGAAACGTATTTAAAGGAGTGACATGGCTTTTACAAAGAAGACTGTCCGCGATGCAGATGTTGACGGTAAGCGCGTTCTTATGCGCGTTGACTTCAACGTGCCTCTAAAGGACGGCGTTGTTACTGACGACACCCGCGTTCGCGCTGCACTTCCAACCATCCAGTATCTTCTCGACCACAACGCAAAGGTCATCCTGATGAGCCACCTTGGCCGTCCAGATGGCACCGGCTTCCAGCCAGAGCTTTCCCTGCGTCCAGCTGCAGAGAAGCTTGCTGAGCTTCTTGGTCGCGAGGTTAAGTTTGTTGAGGACACCTATGGCGAGAAGGCCCGTGAGGCTGTAGACGCACTCAAGGACGGCGAGGTTCTTGTTCTTGAGAACGTCCGCTTTGACAAGCGTGAGAAGAAGAATGATCCAGAGATTGCAAAGACCCTTGCATCTTATGGTGACATCTTTGTTCTTGATGCCTTTGGTACCGCTCACCGTGCACAGGGCTCTGTTGTGGGACCAGCAGCTTACCTTCCTGCATATGCTGGCTTCCTGCTTGAGAAAGAGGTTGACACTCTTACCTCTATCTTCTCTAACCCAGAGCGCCCACTTGTAGCTATCGTTGGTGGCTCCAAGGTTTCTTCTAAGATTGGTGTTCTTGATCACCTTATCGACTCCGCTGATACCCTCATCATTGGTGGCGGTATGGCTTACACCTTCTTCCTGGCAAAGGGTTATACCGTTGGTACTTCTCTTCAGGAGCCAGACTGGATTGAGCGCGCAGGTGAGATGCTCAAGAAGGCAGAGGAGAAGGGCGTTAAGATTCTGCTTCCTGTTGACAACATTGTTACCGATCACTTTGGTGAGGACGCTGTTGGTGAGGTAGTTCCTTCTGACCAGATTCCTGCAGACCGCATGGGTATGGACATTGGTCCTAAGACTGTTGAGCTTTACTCTGAGGCAATCAAGGGCGCAAAGACCGTCTTCTGGAATGGTCCTATGGGCGTCTTTGAGTTTGACCAGTTTGCAAAGGGCACCGAGGCTGTTGCTCGTGCTGTTGCAGATGCTGATTGCACCTCTATCATCGGCGGCGGCGATTCCGTTGCAGCAGTTAACAAGTTCCACCTTGCTGACAAGATGAGCTGGATTTCCACTGGTGGCGGTGCTTCCATGGAGCTCGTTGAGGGTAAGGCACTTCCAGGAGTGGAGGCGCTTCTCGATGCGTAATCGTATGATCGCAGGTAACTGGAAGATGAATGAGACTTTCGCTGAGGGCGTTGAGCTTGCTCAGGGAATTGTTGATCAGCTTGCTTCCGGTACTGGAAACGTTGATGTTGTTATTGCTCCACCTCTTGTAGACCTTAAGGGTGTCTCTGAGGTTCTTACCCAGGCCAACTCTTCTGTTGCTCTCTCTGCACAGAATGTGTATTGGGAGGAGTCTGGTGCATTTACTGGTGAGACCTCTCCAGCAATGCTGACCTCTGTTGGTGCAACTTACTGCATCATTGGTCACTCCGAGCGTCGTGGCTACTTTGGCGAGACCGACGAGGACATTAACCGCAAGGCAAAGGCATTGATGGCTCATGACATCGTTCCTATTTCTTGCTGCGGCGAGTCTCTTGAGGTTCGTAACGCCGGAACTCACGTTCAGTTTGTTGTTGACCAGATTAAGGCAGATACCAAGGGTCTAGAGATTACAGATTCTTCTAAGTACGTTATTGCTTACGAGCCAATCTGGGCAATTGGTACTGGTATGACTGCAACTGCTGATGACGCACAGGAAGTCTGCGGCGCAATCCGTAAGACCCTGGTAGAGATCTTTGGTGCAGAAATTGCAGATGGCATTCGTATTCTCTACGGTGGTTCTGCAAAGCCAGAGAACGTTGGTGGCTTCCTCGAGAAAGAGGACGTCGACGGCGCACTTGTTGGCGGTGCATCTCTCAAGGCTGATTCCTTCGTTGCAATGGTAAAGAGCGCAATGAACTAAACTCTGACAAAGCTCCTTACCTCGGTTAGGCGCTTGGCTCATCTGTTAAGTTCTTGTTTGTTTTGCAACTTGGCACACGTCATTCCCAAAGGGGAGTGGCGTGTGCTATTCTTTTCTGTCGTAAGTAAAAATTACTAGGGCTGGATCTTCTCGCCAGCAAGAGGGGGAACCTCGTGGGCGTTCTGAATACAATTCTTTTAGTGCTGTTTGTACTTTCTGGCATTTTGACGGTGCTGCTTGTTCTGGCACACTCCGGAAAGGGCACTGGCGTTTCTGACATGATTGCTTCTTCTATGTATAACGCAAGCGCTGGTTCAGGCATTATGGAGAAGAACCTTGATCGCCTTACCATCATCACTACAACCATCTTCCTGGTTTGCGCTATTGTGATGGCTCTCACATTCCCTGTTGGAACTATTGGCTAAGCAGCTCTTTTTACCTTTGAATTATCTGCCGAGAAACCCGAGTTTCTCGGCATTTTTTATTCGTAGCCTGCGGAGCATGTGAAAATTTGCTGTTGGGAATACCAGCAAAATGGTTGGATGAGACAGATAGTAGTTTTTTTACTTCTTAACAGAATTTTCAATAACGTTTCTCATATGTAAACAAATTTGATTGTGACCTGTACGCTGGAGTCAAACAGTCATTATATGTGGATACGTTTTACTGGGATTGGTATGCATAATCTTGCTTATCTAAGAGATATTTTTTGGGTTAGGCAACTTATCCATGGTAAAATTACCCTTTGCTGTGTATTCACAGCATGTTTGTTGTAGGAATGCTAGGTTGCCATACCGAGAAAACCTCGCTTATCAGGTGGATAAGCGCAAGGCGGTGAGGAGAGTCAATGGCACGGTTTGTTTGGTACGTTACAAAGAGGATTTTGAGCTACATTGTGATGATTTTTGTTGCAACTTCGCTCACATTCTTCCTCGCATCATCGTTTATGAATCCACGCTCCAACTTTGAGCAGCGTACTCCACGTCCTCCACAGGAGTCTATTGAGGAAAACCTGTATAGGACTAATCTAAATGATAAGACCCCAGTTATCGAGCGTTATCAGGTCTGGATTACCAATCTGCTTACCAAGTTTGACTTTGGTATGACCCCAACAGGCGATAACGTTAACCGAGAGATGAGCTCAAAGTTTATGGCTTCTATTGAGCTTATGACCCCAGCAACTATTTTGTCTGTTGTTATTGGCGTCAGCCTGGGCGTTTATACTGCCCAGCGTCAGTATCAGTGGCAGGACCGCTTCTTAAGTGGTGTTGCTTCGGTTCTGCTGGTTATCCCAACTGTTGTTATGGCAATCTTGATTGTTTTTGCAGCAATCGAGATTAACGCACGTGCCGGTTCTCGTATTTTCTACGTTACCGATCTTTCTAGTGGAGATACCGGAAACTTCTTCACTTGGCTCATTGACTTCCTCCAGCACATTATTCTTCCAACCATTGTTCTTACTATTGTAAGTTCCGTTGGTTACCACCTCTCTCAGCGTACCTACCTACTTGACGAGATGCACGCAGATTATGTTCGTACCGCTCGCGCCAAGGGTCTCACTCGTAAGAAGGCAATTCGTAAGCACGCTCTTCGCGTTTCTTTGATTCCAACCGCTGTTTCAGTTGCTTTCTCTCTTGCAGGTATCTTCACAGGTGCTGTTATGACCGAGAAGGTCTTTGCAATTCACGGTCTTGGTGAGTACTTCATTAACTGTATTAACAACAACAATATTCACGGTGCAGTTGCAGTTGCAGCTTTCTCTGGCGCAATGACTCTTGTTGGCGCTCTTCTGGCTGACCTCTTTGCTGCTGCTCTTGATCCACGAATTAAGATGAGCTAAGGAGGCGGACATGTCTAAAGAAGAGCTTCAGAATAAAGACGAGAAAAACGTCTCCATTGATGCAGGTCTTACTAACGCCGAGCGTGAGCTTCAGGCAGATGCTAAGTCTGACAACAAAGAAGTTAAAAGAATTAGCTATGCTGGCCTGATTGCAAGGCGTTTCTTCCGCCAGCGTTCTGCAGTAATCGGTTTGATTATTCTTGGAATTATGGTTCTTATTGCAGTTTTTGGACCATATGCCACCCCATTTAATTACACAGATGCTGACTTTACTGCAATTAACATGGCTCCTAATGCAAAGCATTGGTTTGGTACTGATGGTGCTGGTATTGATTTGTATGCCTGCGTTGTCCACGGTCTTGGCCGTTCTTTGACCATTGGTATCAGCTATGCAATCTTGACCACTATCATTTCTGCAATTATTGGTACTGCCATTGCTTATGTCCGCGGCATTCCAGAGAAGATTGGTATGTGGCTTCTTGATATGCTCATGGTCATCCCTAGCTTCTTGCTGGTTGCTATGATTGTTCGTGCAGCAGGCGGTGAGTCTGGTTGGCTTATGCTTATCTTTGGTCTGACTGCGTTTGGTTGGATTGGTCGCGCACGTACTATCCGTACCATGGCTCTGTCTTTGCGTGAGAGAGATTACGTCAAGGCCGCTAAGTACATGGGCGTTCCACCATTTACCATCATTGTTCGTCACCTTATTCCAAACCTTGGCTCAATTCTTATTATTGATTTGGTCTTGGCTGTTATTGGTGGTATTAACTCTGAGACTGCATTCAGCTTCTTGGGTCTTGGTATCAAGGCACCAGATACCTCTCTTGGTTATCTCCTGAGTGCTGGTTCTTCTGCAATGCTTACTACTCCATGGATGATTCTGATTCCATCGGCATTTCTGATTGTTGTTTGTGTTGGCCTGCAGCTCATCGGCGACGGCCTTCGCGATGCCTTTGACCCTTATTCACGCGCTGCTGGTAGCGTTAAAGATCAGGAAGAGGATTCTTCCAAGGATGACGCTCAGCTCGGTGATCTTGAGGGAAGCATCGTTTCTGAAGAAACTACGGAGCGTGCATAATGTCTGACACTACTACTACTTCAACAAAGCAGGGAAGTGTAGAGATGGACGATGTCCTTCGCTACGAGCTTCTTGAATCAAACGGTCCAAAGGGTGCTCCAACAGGAGATCCAGTTCTTTCTGTTCGTAACCTTAAGGTTTCCTTTAATACTGAGGCTGGTCGTGTAGACGCAGTTCGCGGTGTTAACTTTGACCTTTGGGGTGGCCGTACCCTTGGTATCGTAGGCGAGTCTGGCTCTGGTAAGTCAGTAACCGCTCTGTCTCTTATTGGTCTTCTTGATGACAATGCTCACGTTACTGGCTCTATTAAGCTTGGTAATGAGGAGCTCATTGGTAAGACCGACGAAGAGATGTCAGAGCTTCGTGGCACTAAGATTTCTATGATTTTCCAGGATCCACTGTCTGCTTTGACTCCAATGTTCTCTATTGGAGATCAGCTTGCAGAGGCTCTGCTTACCCATAATCCTCACATGAGCAAGGCAGACGTTCGTAAGCGTTGTATTGAGCTTCTCTCCATTGTTGGTATTACTGATCCAGAGAATCGTCTGGATTCTTTCCCACATGAGTTCTCTGGTGGTATGCGTCAGCGTGTTGTTATTGCAATTGCTATTGCAAACAACCCTGACATCATCATCGCAGACGAGCCAACCACCGCTCTTGACGTAACTATTCAGGCTCAGATTCTTGACGTCTTGAAGGTTGCACAGAAAGAGACTGGCGCAGCAGTTGTTCTGATTACTCACGACCTTGGTGTTGTTGCAGGTACCGCTGATGACATTATGGTTATGTATGCAGGCCGTGGCGTAGAGCGCGCAAGTGTTGATACACTTTTTGCTGAGCCTCGTCACCCTTATACCATGGGTCTTCTGGGTGCTGTTCCAAAACCTCACCTTCAGGCAGAGCATAGGCTTGTTCCTATTAAGGGTAATCCACCATCACTTGCTGCCATTCCAACTGGTTGTCCTTTTAACCCACGTTGTCCTATGGCTACCGAGGAATGCTCCAAGAAAGAGCCAGTGCTGCTTCCTGCAAATGCTGCCGAGGGTCACTTGGCATCTTGCCACCACCTTCAGGAGATTTGCGAGAAGAAGCTCACTTACGCTGAGGTATATCCAGACTTTGAGCCAATCCTTCCAAAGTGGGTTGATGTTCCTCGTAACGAGCGTCCTGTTGTACTTAAGGTTGAGAATCTTACCAAGACTTTCCCTGTTCAGGGTAAGGGCTTTATTAGACGCAGCAAGGGCACTATGACTGCTGTGGACCGTGCAAGCTTTGAGATCCATGAGGGAGAAACCCTTGCGCTTGTTGGTGAGTCTGGTTCTGGTAAATCAACAACTCTGATGCAGATTATGGATTTGCTGAAGCCTGAGGATGGTCGTATTACGGTCCTTGGCAAAGATGTTGCTGAGCTTAAGAATGCTGCACAGCGTAGAGAGCTTCGTAAAGATCTTCAGGTTATCTTCCAGGATCCAATGAGTTCTCTGGACCCACGTATGCCTGTCTATGACGTTTTGGCTGAGCCACTTCAGGCACAGGGTTGGAACAAAGAGGATATTAATACTCGTATTGGCGAGCTTATGCGTCTGGTTGGTATCAACCCAGACTATGTTGACCGCTTCCCATCCCAGTTCTCTGGTGGTCAGCGTCAGCGTATTGCCATTGCTCGTGCTCTTGCAACAAGTCCAAAGATTCTTCTCTTGGATGAGCCAATTGCATCTCTGGACGTTTCCATTCAGGCAGGTATTATTAACCTCCTTGAGGATCTTCAGGTTCAGTTGAAGATTTCTTATCTCTTTGTTGCTCACGATCTTGCTGTTATTCGTCATATTTCTGACACGGTTGCTGTTATGCACCTGGGCAAGATTGTTGAGTACGGTGAGACCGAAGACGTCTTTACTAACCCACAAGATCCTTACACTAAGGCGCTCCTCTCGGCTATTCCAATTCCTGATCCAAAGATTGAGCGTACCCGTGAGCGCATGATTTACCAGGATGGTAAGCTGGTTCCTGCTACTCACATCTCTATCGAGTAACAAAGATTCAATAAATTTTTTGAAAACCCGCACTTAAAACTAGGTGCGGGTTTTCTTTGTTACAAATCGTGAACGAGGTTGTTACGGGAATGTTTCTGCTATGGAGTATTTTCAGGCAATTTCGTATAGTTAAGTGAATATCTGTAGGCCTTTAACGAAATGGGTGATCATATGGCTGACAGTTTTTCCCGTCGTTCGTTCTTTGCTCTGACTGGAATCACCGCCGCAGGCCTTGGCCTTGCTGGTTGTGCTCCATCAAATAATCAGGGCGGCTCTACCACCACAGGTACTGAGCCACAGGACGGCTCTCCTGCAAACACTCCTCTGGATCAGCTTCCAATCCCAGAGAAGGGCAAGACGTACAACAATCCTAAGTCTCGTGATGAGGTTAAGGATGGCGGTACTCTGACTCAGCCAATCAACGAGATTGGTCCACAGTGGAATTATTACCAACTTGCTGGTAATACCTCTTACATGAACATCCTTCACGGTCTTATCAACCCTCGTGACCTGTTCCTTAACAATGCTGATGGTGATAAGTTTGAGCCAAACAAGGATTACATCAAGGACTTCAAGGTAGAGGAGAAGGACGGCAAGCAGGTTGCTACCCTGACCTTCACTGATCAGGCTACCTTTAACGATGGTACCGCTATTGATTGGACCGCAATTCAGACCGCATTCATCACTATGTGTGGTCAGAATAAAAAGTTTGCGGTTTCTTCAACTGATGGTTATGACAAGTATGAGTCTGTTGAACAGGGCGATACTGCTAAGACCGCTGTTATTACCATGAAGGAGCCAGTCTATCCAATCGAGAGCATCTTGAGTTATGCTCTGCACCCAAAGCTTCAGGATCCAGACTTCTTCAACAATGGTTACAACAATGAGCCACACAACGAGCTTGGTTCTGGTCCTTATATTGTTGATTCTTTCGATGACTCTGTTGTAACCTTCAAGCCAAATCCAAAGTGGTGGGGTGACGCTCCTAAGCTTGATACCCTTGTCTACAAGCAGATGGATACCCAGGCTTCCATTAACGCATTCAAGAACGAAGAGACTGACACTACCGGTTCTTCCGTCGCAGGTTCTGCTGAGCTTCTTTCTAACTTCTCCGGTCTTGGTGATAAGGCTCAGATTCGTCGTGGTCTTGGTATGTCTATTGCTGTTATCGAGCTTAACTCTACTCGCGGTGCTCTTCAGGATGTTGCAGTTCGTAAGGCATTCTGCCAGGTCGTTGACCCTGCAACTATCGTTTCCATCGTCTTCCAGGGTGTTAACTGGAAAGAGGACGCTCCAGGCTCCATGCTTTGGCCTTACTGGGCAGCTGGCTATGACAACAACCTCCCAGACGATATCAAGAACCTCAAATCTGTTGACGAGCGCAAGGCTGCTGCAAAGAAGACTCTTGAGGATGCAGGCTACAAGCTCAATGGTGATTACTACGAGAAGGACGGTCAGCAGGTAACCTTTAGCTACACTCTGTTCGGTGACGGTACTACTGTTAAGAACCGTGCTGCTGCAATCCAGAAGATGTGCAAGGACGCTGGTATTAACCTTACCCTTGATTCTCACCCATCTTCTGAGTTCTCTGATGTTCTTACCTCTGGTTCTTGGGATGTCTGCCTCTTTGGTTGGGTTGGTTCTTCAACTTCTTACAACAACGGCAACCAGCTCTATGGTTCTGAGTCTGGATCCAACTTTGGTCAGCAGGGCTCTGCAGAGACCGATGAGATGTTTGCAAAGGTTGTCTCTACCAAGGACTTTGATGAGCGCATGAAGCTCATGAATGAGGCAGAGAAGAAGATGATGCAGACTTACGCTTATCTTCCTGTCTACACTGGTCCAGACTGCTACGTTGTTAAGAAGGGTCTTGCCAACTTTGGTCCATCACTCTTCCAGAGCGTACCTGCAACCATTGTTGGTTGGCAGAAGTAAGCAAGGGACACGCTTGTTTTCTCGCAAAGTTCTTTTGAGAAAAAGTTTTAAATTTTCTCTCAAATGTTGCTTGAAGATGTGTTAGTATATCCCTCGCTGCAAAGCAAGTCGGAGTGGCGGAATTGGCAGACGCGCTAGCTTGAGGTGCTAGTGGCCTACTAACGGCTGTGCGGGTTCAAGTCCCGCCTCCGACACCACGAAATTTCGGCGGATCTCTTCGGAGGTCCGCCTTTTTCGTATACTTAGGCTATGTGAGTTGTTTTTCCTTGCTGGTAAGGAGTAGCTGTGGCAGATAACAAGCTGAGCGTAAGGCGTGTTGAGGGAGTTGTCGACGGAACCGTTGCTGCAACTCTGTCTCAGTTGCTACGACTGACCAGTGATGCAGTCATCGTATTTAATATGGAGGGCATGGTTCTTCTCGCCAATGAGGAGGCCGAGAGCATATTTGCTAAGGTAGACGGCACCATTGCTGGCCTGGATGTTCGCTTTTTGTTTACACCGGCAAATCAAGAAAACTTGCAGAAACCGTTTTCTGTAGAGTCGCTGCCGTTTGCGATTGATGGCTCTACGTCTATGGTGGCTGCTCCTGCGCAAGACGGCACGTCGCAGGTGCTGAGCGTGCGTGCAGATTATGTGGGCGCACCTACACAGGCCATTGTTTTGACGGCATCTAAGCTTCGTGACTTGTCTAGCCCCATGCACGATGATGAGCGAATGGTGCTGGACCTTCGGCGAGCCAATAAGAGGCTCTCAGGAGCGCTTCAGATTGTTTTGGACACGCTTGACTCGGAAGATATGGGTCAGCTTATCGAACGCGTGTTAGAAGAGCTCTCAGAGACTGTTGAGGCTGATGGTGCGCTCATTTATCTTGCTGAGCAAGACGGGTACCACCTTCATGGAGCAACGGAGTCTTTGAAGAGCGCGTCATTGAACAGGATTCCTCGCTACTTTGCATTTAACAGCTCGCTGGAGCGTTTGACGTTTTATTCTGAGCACGCGCTTCGCTTGCATACCATGCCTTTGAACTCTGGCGCGCTCAAGCAGGGAAGAGTTAAAAAGCGCAACCTGGTCAACGAGGAAACTCGCGAGGTCATAACCGTTGATGCAAGTCATCTGCCTCCGTTTACCAGCTATCTTGTGGTGCCCGTGTGGTTTGGCGGCCACATTGTTGCCTTGATTGAGGTGGGCTGGGAGCGCAAACGTGCGCTTCTGGTCGAAGACGCAAGACTTCTGGACTCCATTGCGAATTACCTCTCGGTACAGCTTGTAGGCGCGTTGTCGGCCATGAGAACGCAGCGTAGAGACACGCTTCGCGAGGCATTGGCTCGCGTGCGTCAGGGATTGCTTCACAGCGCTGCAGAGGGCGAGAAGATCTCTGGCGAGCGTTTGCAGCAGGTTATGAGATCGGTGGGCACCGATTTGTATGCACAGGTTTTCTCGGTAGATTGCTGTGAGGTAACGGGTAACGTTACGCTTCATGCGCTTGGCGCTGAGCAAGCTGCGGCGGCGGTTGACGGCGCACAGGATGGCGGCAAGCAGATTGCGCTTCCATCGACGGTTGAGGGACTCAAGACAGGGGAGGGCGAGGCGTCAGTCAAAGAGGTCGAGCTGGATTCTGCGCTGAGTCGCGCGCTTGCTGCACAAGGTTTGCCATGCAAGGGAGCTGTACTCTTCTTAGGTAAGTTTGCAGGCGAGCAACATACCTGGCTTTTCTTGCGAGAAGAAAACGCTGAGCCTCTGAGCGACATTGAGCTTGATTTCTTGGACCGCGTGATGCTTCTAGTCCACTCATTGGCTGTCGGCGCTGAAGAGAGCCAGCAAAACAAACATATCTCTCAGGCGCTGCAGTCGGGCATGAAAAATGAGTTGCAGCAGGTTGAGGGAATCTCTGCCGAGGGAATTTATTCATCCGCAACTGCTGACGCGTTTGTCGGTGGCGATTTTTACAGCATGATTAAGCTGCCTGGTCGTCGCGCGTGCATCATTATGGGTGATGTTTCTGGCAAGGGCATTGAGGCGGCGTCTATTTCATCCGCAGTTAAAACGGCACTTTCTGCCTACGCGTGGGAGGGAAGAACTCCTGCTCGTATGGTGGCAACACTGAACGAGTTCTTGCTGGGTTTCTCAAGAGTTGAGACGTTTGCAACGCTCTTTGTGGGCATTGTTGACCTTGCAACCTCATCGCTGACCTACTGCTCAGCTGGCCATCCACCAGCGATTTTGGTGTCCGCTCAATCGGGCGATGCCGAGCTTTTAGACGTACAGTCGGGCGTTGTGGGCGCGTTCCACGACATGGAGTACAAAAACGGCACGGTTCGCTTGCATGAGGGCGATATCCTGCTGCTTTACACCGACGGAACTACAGAGGCTCGCAGTCCCGAAGGTGCGTTCTTTGGCGAGACTGGACTCCGCGACATGATCATGAACGAGGTTCCCCAAGGCTTTGACGGCCTTCTGAACAGGTTCTTGAGCACGCTTGACCGCTACACCGGCCGAAGACTTGATGACGACGTTGCCATGGTTGCTCTGCGCTTTGACGAGCTTGGCAGTACTGATTCTGGCACGCTTGGCAGCATTGATTCTGGCAAGCTTGGCGGCGCTGACTCTGGCGAGAAGAACAACTAGACGGGTTTCTTACCAAGGAGACGATTTTCTCGCTTGAATTGTCAAAAAATACAGATATCTGAAATTCTTGTTGCTGTGTGGGAACAAGAAACGTATGTATACGCAGCCAAACATAGCAGTTGTTTCAGTCAATACTGACCTTGACGTGAGGGGAGTCCCGCGCGTGAAGGCTCAGATTGAGCAGCTGATTAACAGTGGTTGCAGAAGAATTGTGCTGAATATGTCGGAGGTTTCGTACATCGATTCATGCGGCATGGGCTTTATCGTGTGCGCTGTTCGACGCATGAAGACGCTCGGCGGCCTTATGAGTCTAACCAACGTGCAACCGACGGCGTTTAAGGCCTTGGTGCGCATGGGTCTTATCGATTTCATGCCTATAAGTACCTGTGCCGCAAAGTCGCGCGTGACTCCGCTTGCACCGGGCACGCATCCATCGTTTCAGACAACGTTTAGAGTTGATCCCAATAAAATGTGCGACGCTCGCTCAAGGGCTATCGCGCTGCTGAAGACGCTGCCGTTTACCTCGGATCAAAAGTTTGACATTGAACTTGCAGTTGGCGAGGCTATTGGCAACGCTGTAGATCACGCGTGCGAGAAGGGCGTGCTGACCACGGTTTCTGCGTATCCAGACAGGGTGGTCATTGACGTCTCGGATTGTGGCTGCGGTTTTAGCATCTCCGATGAGGAAGAGCCTCCCGAGACCGGCCAGTTTGCCGAGCGTGGACGCGGTGTTAAGCTGATGCGCCTGCTTATGGACGCCGTGTCTATCCAGGAGAAACCTTCCGGTAACGGCACCATTGTTCGCCTGGTTAAGATGATGCGCTAGGTCGCGCGGGCGTACAGGTTGCAAGTCGATTTCAACCCGGTATTTACTTCGTGTGGATACCGGGTTTCTTGTGCGGAAATGCTGGAAGTGGACGGGTTTCTCGCCAGGCGGGCGGTGCAAGCTTGGCGTACACTTGAGCGCGCCTGATTTCTTCAAAGAATCTGTAACTTTTGCCTAAAAGCATTAAAAAATCTGTGGATTTGCCTGATTTTGTTAAAGAATCGGTGACGTAAACACAGATTTTTTGTACTTTTCAGGCAGGCCTTCCGTGGCGTACCTTTTGGATCCAGTGTGGTTTCATGGGCGCTTTCATCGAGCCTGATTTTCTCGCCAAGTCTGAACGATTTGCCGGAAAAGTGCACCATATCTGAGCTATTTGCCGGTTTTTCTCACCTAGTCTGAGCTGTTTTATTCAGACATGGCGTGTTTTTCAGGCTCAAAATAGGCTCGCAATCTAAACCCCAAACTAGCTCGGTTACGCGCGACAAAAAGAAACCCCAGCCGAAGCTGGGGTTGTCAATTTACTGGAGGCGAGACCCGGATTCGAACCGGGGATAAAGGCTTTGCAGGCCTCTGCCTTACCACTTGGCCATCTCGCCATATGAAAAAGGCCGAAACGAATCCGGCCGAAAAATCATGGAGCGGGCTACGGGGTTCGAACCCGCGACCTCAACCTTGGCAAGGTTGCGCGCTACCAACTGCGCTAAGCCCGCGAACGCGAGGAATAATATACGCAAGTTCACGGCTGAGTGCAAGTGTAAATTTCAAAATCGTCAAACTTTTTTAGAAAAGTCATTAATCCTGGCGCGCTAAAACGGTGGATTTTTCTTGCAAAACTTGCAAATAAGAGCAGGTAGATTGCCAAGTGTGACTACTTGCCGTATCATGGAACAAGAACTTTTGAATGAGGTTGTATGTTCTTTATTGTCGCGTCGCTCATAGCTCTTTTGACGCTTGCGTATCTTGTCGCAAGCGGTTTTGTTCGCGTGGTTCGCTATTTTTGGGGCTGGCTCTCGTCTGGCGAGAAGATCGATGGACTCGCAGGCGACACTCCTAGCGCTGCATCGGACGCACCTGACGGCGCAGGCGACGGCGCAACCGACGCCGCACCAGCCGCGCCGTTCTCCAAGTCAAAACCAACGCAAGCCGAGCTTTCGGCGTACTTGGACAAGATGCATCTTGGCTGGTACCAGGTGGTTATTCTCTTCATTGTGGGATGCATGGCCGGCCTTCTTATCGAAGAGATCTGGATGCTTATTACCGCTGGCCTGACCGAGAGCAGGGTGGGTCTTATTTGGGGACCGTTCTCTCCGCTTTACGGAACCGGCGCGGTGTTTCTAACGGTAATTTGCTACCAGTTGCACAAGCACCATGCCAACAGCCTGGTCATCTTCCTGGTTTCGGTTGTTGTTGGAGGCACGCTAGAGCAGCTTACTGGCTGGGGAATGCAAGAGATTTTCCACTCGGAGTCATGGACGTACGCCCATCTTCCTGATGCCATCACACAGTGGGTGGCCTGGCGATTTTTGGGCTTCTGGGGTATTTTGGGTCTCATTTGGTGTCGCGTCATCATGCCTCGCGCGCTCTACAAGATTGGCGAGCCAACATCAAAAAGGCAAGCAATTTTTGTTACCCTGCTTACGGTGTATCTTGTTGCCGACATCACTATGACGGTGGCGTGTCTGGGAAGAAAAGCTCAGAGAGACGCTGGCATTCCTCCGACAAACGCGTTTGAGATGTGGGTAGATAATCACTACGACGACAGCTTTGTATCTGCTCGTTTCCAGAACATGACGTTTACGTCGCCGGATTCGGCAGACAAGTCGTAGCCACCAAGCGTCATGCGCGGCACGTCTGCAAGACCACACGTCCGCAAGACCGCACGTCCGCAAGACGTACACCGCAAGCACGCAATGCCTCACGCACGTAAGCCCGCAAGACCGCGAGAAACCCAAAGGATTTGTAATGCAAATGCCTTCTGCAAAACCAGAACATCCAACAGGTAACGTGTACTTGGACTTTGCCGCAGCTACACCTATGGATCCACGTGTAGTTGATGCAATGATTCCGTACTTCACCGAGAAGTTTTATAACCCATCGGCTCCGTATGCGCTGTCTCGCCAGGTTCGTGACGAGGTAGAACGTGCTCGTGCTGTCTTGGCACACGCTATTGGCGCTCGCCCAGGAAACGTGGTGCTCACGGCAGGTGCTACAGAGGCAAACAACTTGGCGTTCGCAACTGTTTCGGAAGACGCGCACGTTATCGTTGACGCCATTGAGCATGAGAGCGTTCTTGCCTGTGCAGGGATTTTCTCGCACAAGACGCTCCGCGTAGAAGCAGACGGTCGCGTGGACCCAGAGCGGGTTTCAAAAGCACTCAAGCCAGAGACCGAGCTGGTTTCTTTTGAGCTTGCAAACGGCGAGATAGGCACCATCCAGCCTATCCGAGAGATTTCTCAGGTACTTGCCAAGGAGCGCTCACGCAGGCTTGCAGCGGGGGAGACTCGTCCGCTGCACTTGCACGTAGATGCCTCTCAGGCGGCGGCGTACGTGAGTGTAAACGTGTCGTCGCTGGGCGTAGATATGTTGACGCTTTCCGCGGCAAAGCTTTCTGGCCCAAAGCAGGTAGGTCTTCTGTGGGCTTCTGACGATGTGCGCTTAAGGCCGCTGGTACTCGGCGGCGGGCAAGAGGGCGGCGTGCGTTCAGGTACAGAGAACGTCGCAGGCGTCATTGGTTTTGCGTGTGCTTTAGCGCTTGCAGATGAGACTCGCACTGACGAGGCAAAGCGGGTTTCTCGCCTCAGAGATCAGCTACAGACGCTGCTTTGCGCGGAGTTCCCGCAGATGATTGTCTCGGGACCAAAGAACGCCAAGCTGAGGCTTCCTAATTTGCTGCATGTTTCTTTCCCGGGACTTGAGGCTCGCCGTCTGGTCATTCTGCTGGAGCGCCTGGGCGTGTCAGTGGGAACAGGCTCTGCGTGCGCCGCATCAAAGATGCAAATATCTCACGTGCTTGAGGCAATCGGAGCATCGCGAGAAGTAGCTGCGGGAAGCCTCAGGTTAACGCTTGGAAGAACTACCACAGAAGACGACATCTTGTACGCAGCTTGGGCAATTGCCGAGGCTGTCAAGCAAGAGTCTGCTCGCGTAGGAGTGACATGGGAGAACTAGTTTACCTTGGCATGAGCGGTGGCGTTGATTCGGCGCTGTCCGCGGCTCTGCTTCTTGAGGCGGGCTATAACGTCAAGGCTATCTATATGCGTAACTGGTCCAAGGACCTGCCCGGCTTTAAGTGTCCTTGGGCAGATGATTTGGCCGACGCCGAGCGCGTGTGCGTAACGCTTGGCATTGATTTGGACGTGTGGGACTGTGAGGCCGAATATAAGGCCACTGTTGTTGATTACCTGCTTGATGCCTACGAGCACGGTCGTACGCCCAATCCAGACGTTATGTGCAACCAGACGGTAAAGTTTGGCACCTTTGCAGAGCGTGCATTTGCTGAGGGCGCCGATTTTGTTGCAACAGGTCACTACGCTCAGAATGTCCCTGGCACCAAAAAACTTTTGCGCGCCGCAGATGCTCACAAGGATCAGACGTATTTCCTGTGGCGTGTACCAGGTCATTTGTTTGAACGGACGCTTTTTCCTATTGGACACATTGCCACCAAGGCAGAGGTTCGTGCTATGTGCGCAGAGCGAGACCTGGGTATAGAAACCAAGCCAGATTCCGACGGTATTTGCTTTATTGGCCCTGTTGGTTTGCGTACGTTTTTGCTGGACACTTTTCAGAAAAAGCAGGGCGACGTCATTGAGTGGGAGACAGGCAAGGTTCTTGGCACCCATGACGGAGCATTCCTCTTTACCGTTGGCCAAAGAAAAGGCCTAAACATCGGTGGAGGCCCTGCTCGCTATGTAGTAGCAACCGACACGCTTAAGAATGTGGTCTACGTTACCTCTGACCTCAACTGTCCTGCGCTCTGGACTCGTCGCATGGAGCTCTCGGACATGCACTGGATTTCTGGAGAACCTGCAGCTAACGGTAGGTATGTGGTCAGAACTCGTCACACAGGCGCGCTGGTTCCCGTAATGTTTACGCTCACGGATAATCAATGTGGATTTATTGAATTTGATCAGCCGGTAAAAACTGTTGCAGCAGGTCAATCGGCGGTTTTGTACGATGGCCAGGAAGTTTGTGGCGGTGGCATTATTGAGGCCGACAAGAGTATACTTGAGCGGTTCATGTAAAATGAAAAGCAGGTAGGTGGCGAGAAACCCTCTGAGGTTGCATCGTTTGCCTGCAAAGAGTGTTGTTTCTGTACACGTATTGTGATCCAGAGTCCAAGGAGGTGCCCATGGATCGCCCAGATGGCGCGTCTGAAACCGAGCACCCCTCATCTACACCGAAGGTAACGGTGAAGATTGGATCTACAACCGTTAAGGGTGTTTCAACCAAAAAGCCTAAGATTAGTGTTGCTCCAACTTCTTCATCTGAGCAGGTAGAAGAGGCAAAAGAGAGCTTTGGTCAAGTTAGAAAGAGCATTCTCTTCCTCTTTGCGGTTGTAATACTATACGCACTCTATATCGTTTTTTCTGGTCAGTTTGATGAGTTTGTTGTTGCTCTAGCAGACGTAGATACAGGCTGGCTTATTGCTGGCGCTCTTTGCTATTTTGTCTACTATTTCCTGGGTATTCTCGCCTATGTAATTTCAGTCATTACAGATCCCGAGAGTCCTGTTGGTGTCCGTGACCTGATGAGCGTTGAGGCGTCGGGTATCTTCTTCATGAACCTTACGCCAAACGGTGCAGGAGCTGCTCCTGCTCAGATTTATCGCCTCACTCGTGCAGGTATTTCCGTGGGTCAAGCAGGAGCTCTGCAGTTCACACGCTTTGTTATGTACGAGGCGGGCGAGGGCATCTTTGCAGCTCTGATGCTTATCTTTAGGGCCAATTATTTCTACGAGCAATTTGGCGATGTAACCGTTATTGGCGTTATTTTGTTTGGCGCAAAGATAGTGATGGTTGCAGTTATCTTGGCCATTTGTCTGCTTCCTAAAATGGTTAAGACCGTGGGCAACTGGGGTTTAAGGCTGCTTTCACGTCTTCGTATTGTAAAGCAGTACGACCACTGGCATGGCATCATTAACACGCAGGTAGATGAGTTCTCAAACGGCTTTAAGACTGCTGCAAAGAACATTCCAGAGATGTGCGTTGTTTTACTGGTTACCTTGGTCCAGCTTGGCTGCCTCTATGCACTTCCATACTTTGTTCTGCGTGCGCTCGGCCAACCCGCAGACCTTCTGACCTGCCTTGCATCTGGTTCAATGCTTGAGCTCTTGACCTCGGCCATTCCACTTCCTGGTGGTACTGGTGGTGCAGAGGGTGGCTTTGCCTTCCTGTTTGGCCATATGTTTGGCGAGGAAATTGCCGCAGGCTTTGTGCTTTGGCGCGCTATTGAGTATCTGCTACCAACTCTGGCAGCAAGCATGCTTTTGGGTCTTAGATCTCATGATCACGAGTCTATCTATCACAAGTGGAATCGTTTCCGTCAGCGTTTCTCGGCTTTTGTGAATGGCGAGAAAGGCGCTGTTGCTTCTACATCTCCTCGTCCAGAGACCTCTGGCATTCAAATTAAGGTTAAGCGTAAGAAGTAGGGAAGAAGTAAGGAAGAAAAGCCAGAATATGGCTTGATACGTATCTTTGCTCTATTGGACCGCTGCGTGTGCAGTACTTGTAAAAGAAAGCATCCTTATGCGTAAACCACCAAATCCTATTTTGATTATTCTGGCACCTATTCTTATTGCCGTTGCCGTTGGTCTTGTCTATGATCTGCAGAATTTCTTACAGGACATTCCAGAAATACATGATAATCCAATGCTCTTAGCAGGCGTGGCTGTGTTTATACCAATGCTTGTGGCTTTGGTTAAGGACACGTTTGACGCACACGGACTATAGGTGAAGGTTATTTTTGTTGTGTTGGCTTTGAGAAAAAGAACAGGTAAATTCCAAAGCCAAGTTTAATTGCTGCATCAATATAGGCAGTTACTGTCAGTGGGATATCTGGAAAAATATAACCTACACCAACATTGATGGCGCAGAGTATAGCCAAATAGATCATCGATTTTCCATGCACAAAGTAGTAGAGGAAAAAGTGCAGTGCGGTGGCCATTAACGCACCCAACCAAATAAGTCTCCAGTTTTCAGTTGCAAAAAATGGACCACCTAATAAAAACATCAAAATGAATAAGAAAATCACCGCGTATAGAGACATTTTGTTCTGGAACTTACTTGAAGGACCATCGGAAAACTTATTGAGAACCTTCTTATTTGTATTTATAGATAAGAAGGCAGCAACATATCCAAAACTAAATACGGACATATTGATAATCTGCTTTCCACCAATTACGGTAGCTGCAAAAATGATGAGAGCTACCACAATTAACCAGAGACCGCATGATTTCTTATAGTTAAAGCTTAGCTTCTCGTCTTTGTTATATTCCAGAAAGTTTATAAGTTTCTCCCTCAATCGAACGACTTGCCATAATACTTCTGACCGTATGCTTTTACAATCCAGTTGCCTATTTTTTAATAATTGAGATGCAGAAGACATACAGATTAAAAAGTAGTCATTCATTTCAAAGGCCGTGGTATTTAAACTACTATCAATGTTGCGATGAACTGATCTTTTGCAAATTTCTAAAAAAGTTAGGTTTGACGGTTGCAAGAGGGGCGGGTTTCTCGTAATATATCCCTTGCTGCATCCCCAGCAGCAAACATATTCGGGCGTTTAGCTCAGGGGGACGAGCGCTTCCCTGACACGGAAGAGGTCATAAGTTCAAATCTTATAACGCCCACCAACTGTTCACAGGTCAGAGCAATCTGGCCTGTTTCTTTTTTTGTGAATATAAGTAGTAATCATTATTGTTATTGACAAAAGAGTTAAAGATAGTAAACTTCTAAGTAGCACGTTTTATAAGTTGTTTTACTTACAGAAAGGAACTGACTATGTCTCTTATTGGTAAGGAAATTGGTGATTTTAAGGTAAACGCATTCCACAACGGTGACATCACCGAGGTAAGCAAGGAGTCCACACTGGGCAAGTGGAGCCTGTTCTTCTTCTATCCAGCTGACTTCACTTTTGTCTGCCCAACTGAGCTTGAGGATCTTGCAAACAACTATGACAAGTTCCAGGCTGCTGGCGCAGAGGTCTACTCTGTTTCCTGCGACACTGAGTTTGTCCACAAGGCATGGCATGAGGAGTCCGAGCGTATTTCTAAGGTAACCTACCCAATGCTCGCAGACCCAGCTCACGTTCTTGCAAGGAACTTTGAGGTCCTTATTGAGGACGCTGGCCTTGCTGAGCGCGGTGCTTTCATCGTTGACCCAGAGGGCGTCATCCAGGTTGAGCTTGTTACCGCTGGTGGTATTGGTCGTAACGCTGAGGAGCTTCTCCGCCTTCTCCAGGCTGCACAGTTTGTTGCAGAGCACGGTGATCAGGTCTGCCCAGCTAAGTGGCAGCCAGGCGCTGAGACCCTGAAGCCAAGCCTTGACCTTGTTGGTCAGCTCTAAGATCTAGGGAGCTTACAATGACCGACGTCAAAGACCTCTACGACGCGGTGATTATCGGCGGTGGGCCTGCAGGGCTCACCGCCGCCCTCTATCTGGCCCGTGCTCGCTACCGTGTTCTGGTTGTCGAGAAGGACCATTTTGGCGGACAGATCACTATCACTAATGAGGTCGTTAATTATCCGGGAGTATTCTCTACCAGCGGCTCCGAACTCTCTGAAACCATGCGTAAGCAGGCTGAGGCCTTTGGCGCTGAGTTTTTGCTGGCAGAAGTCACTGACCTAGATATGTTCGGAGATGTTAAGGTAGTTCACACCACCAAGGGTGAGCGTCCCTGCCTCTCCGTTCTCCTGGCCACAGGAGCACATCCACGCCATATTGGCTTTGTGGGAGAAGAGGACTACCAGGGTCACGGTGTTGCGTACTGCGCTACCTGCGACGGCGAGTTCTTTACCGGCAAGGAAGTTTTTGTCATTGGCGGAGGCTTTGCAGCTGCGGAAGAGAGCGTATTTTTGACTAAGTACGCAAAGCACGTCACGGTTCTTGTGCGTGAAGAGGCGTTTACCTGCGCTCCTGCATCGTCTGAGGCTGCTCGTACCAATCCAAACATTACGGTTCTCTACAACACGCAAGTTGAATCCGTTGCCGGAGATTCCGCACTCAGGTCTATTACGTATAAGAACCTCAAGACGGGCGAGAAGACCACCTTTGCGCCAGAAGATGGCGATTCAATTGGCGTGTTTGTCTTCGCGGGCTATGCGCCAGAGACTGACCTGGTAAAAGAGCTGGCACAGACTGATGATTACGGTTATCTGATTACCAATGAGCACCAGGAAACAACCTGTGAGGGCCTCTTTGGTGCAGGTGATGTGTGCCAGAAGCCACTACGTCAGGTTGCAACAGCTATTGGTCAGGCAGCAACTACCGCTACCGAGATGGAGCGCTACATCAAGCGTGCTCAAGAGAAAACCGGCCTGGTTCCGCAGATGAACGTTACGCGCATCTCGTCTAAAAAGGAAGCTCCTGAGGCTCCAGCGGCCAAGACCACTTCTGACTCCGGAGAGCTCTTCACTGACGACATGAAGGCGCAGCTTAATGCTGTCTTTGAGCGTATGGCACGTCCGCTTGTGCTTCAGCTTGAGCTTGATCAGAGACCTGTTTCTGAGGAGCTTGTTGCGTACATGGAAGAACTTTCTTCTATGACCGATAAGCTGAGCGTTCAGACGGTTTCAGACACGGGCGAGAAGAACCTTCCTGTTGTACGCGTTTGCGCACAGGATGGCACACTAACAGGTCTTGCGTTCCACGGAGTTCCTGGTGGCCATGAGTTTACTTCATTTGTGCTGGGACTCTACAACGCTGCAGGTCCTGGCCAGCCTATTAGTGACGAGGATAAGGCATCTATTGCCTCTATTGAGTCAAAGACGCATCTTCAGGTCTTGGTGGGACTCTCTTGCACCATGTGCCCAGATGTTGTTGTGGCTGCTCAGCGCATTGCTGCAGACAATCCTCAGGTCACCTGCGATGTCTACGACATCAACCACTTCAAGGAGCTCAAAGACACTTACGACGTCATGAGTGTTCCTTGCTTGGTTATCAACGACGGTCAGAAGGTCGACTTTGGCAAGAAGAACCTCTCTCAGATTCTGTCGCTGATTCCTTAAGATCCATTCGCGTCAAGGAGAGGGAGACGCTAATGAATATGCCGAGAAGATCAACGGTCTTCTCGGCATTTTTTTGCGATGTATGAAGTAAGCGCATGAAGCTTGTTTAGAGGCGCAAGGCCACGTTACCTTTACAGAGCTTTTTGCTGGTAGAGGCCTGCATCAGTAAAGCCTTGAGCGCGATAGTAGGCTCGCGTTCCAATTGAGCTAATAACGTTAAGACTGGTATAACCCGCATCTGCTGCAATAGAAGAGGCTTTGGCAAGAAGTTTTTGGCCCAGGCCTTGGTGTTGAGCAGACATTCCTTCCGAGCCCAGCGAGAGTGCCTGTCCGTACACGTGGAGCTCTCTAATCATGGCCTGACCTGGCTGTACCAGTAGTTCATCGGCGGAAACATCACATGCACCAGAGGTCAGCTTGTCCCAGTGGGGAAGTGAAAGCCTACAGAAACCTGCAATTTTGTTGTCAGTAGTTACCCACTGCAGGAAGTGCTCGTCGCTGACAGCGGTGGTGTAAGCAAAGTCTTGCAGCGTAAGCTCTGCGGCGCGTACCTGCTGCTGGTTAATCTCTCTAAAGCGAATCTCTTGCACGCGGTTTGCAACGTCTTCAGCAGCAAGCTCTTGCTCCACCATCTGGCGTAGGTTGGTGTGTTTGTTTCCTACCAGAATGTCGGTGGCGCTAATGTCTCTAATCATGCGAGAAATGCGCACGTATGGAGGTGTGTTAAGCACGTCTTGAACAAGCACATCTACCAGCTCATCTTTGGCATATGGTTGCCACGCGCCTTCACGATACTTCTGCACTAGCTGCGTTCCAGCTACCAGCGCACAGGGGTAAAGCTTGATTTCGTCGGGAAGAAATCCTGGATCAGTGACAAACGTCTTGAAGTCCTGTTTATCTGCCTCAGGAGTTGCGCCCAACAGGTTAACCATCAGATGAGAATGGATTTTAAATCCGTACAAGCGGATGAGCGAGAACGCGCGTTTAATCTGCGCGACCGACATCTGGCGTTTGTTTGCATCAAGGATCTCTTGACGCGTACTTTGAATGCCAATTTGAATTTTAGTGCACCCAAGCTGTCTAAACATACGTAGGTTATCTGGTGTGATGGTATCGGGTCTGGTTTCAATTACAAGGCCAACCACACGTGCAGCGGCTGTCTCATTAACGCGCTGTTGCTCTACCAGCTCATCATACGTGCTCTCCATCTGAGACCATGCACTTTGGTGAGGCTGGCTGGTGTCGTAGAGCTTATGAAAAGCCTGGTTATACGTGGCAGTATCATCAAAGACAGCCGCCTGCTGTTCAGCAACAAAGGAGGAGAGAGCCTCTTCTGTGTTCTGCACTCCAAACGAGGAGTACCAATCAAGGCGCTCCTGGATGCGGCTAGGAGAGTTGGGCCACTCATTGAGTGCACGGAAGAGTTCTTTGATAAACCAGTACTGATAGCCCTCTGGATAATCGCTCCAGGTACCACCAAGCACAATAAGCTCCACTTTGTCAGTTGAATGACCCATCTGGTGGAGTGCCTGAAGGCGAGCAGCAACTTGTACGTATGGATCAAAAAACGTAAGCTCAGCGCGCTGACAGGCAGGCTCGTTAGCAAGGTAGCTCTTAGGCATACGCAAATCACATGGACAATAGATGCAATTGCTTGAACAGGTATG
Organism: uncultured Atopobium sp.; assembly: GCA_963544885.1. Lineage (GTDB taxonomy): Bacteria > Actinomycetota > Coriobacteriia > Coriobacteriales > Atopobiaceae > Lancefieldella. The sequence continues at coordinate 38,319 of CAUUHE010000005.1, forward strand.
AGGCCTCGTGATAACCGTAATGGTTGCTACGCCAGAAGCGGTGCGACGAGGTTTCATCCGCACAGAACGAATAAATCTTTCTTCCAGCTCAGGTGTTGCGTTCCACGATTGCCAGAGCTCATTGTTTTTCTGCTTGACCTGCAAAAAATAGGGGAGAATTGCTCGTTTAGGAATGAGTTTCTCGCGCTCTGTACTGTGGGCGCTAGAGTCAATTCCGCTGTTGTGAGAGTTGATGAGCATCTCAAGCTGATGCGTATCAAGAGCTCCTTGTGAGCTATTTCTGAGCTGCTGCAATATGTCCAAAATGAGTTCATCCATACAAATAGTATAGGCAATATGGCAAGCTTCTGGCCTTTAGGAGTAAGACGGTGACGTAAAATCTCTGTATGGACACTTCTTCTCACACAACGAACACCCAATCTATCAGCGTATCTACCGCTGAGCGGCTAAGTCGCGTGACCTCTGAGTTTTATGCTCAGCAGGCTCAGAGTTTCTCGGCAACGCGTCAGATGCCCTGGCAGGGATGGCAAAAATGTCTAGATGCCATGCCTCAGCTTTTAGCTGGCGAGAAACCCTCTGTACTTGATATTGGTTGCGGAAACCTACGATTTGCTCGTTTTCTTTGCGATGAGGCGGGAATTGTTCCGGCGAAGTATTTTGCTGTAGATAATTGCAAGCCTCTTGTGGAGAGTGGAGACGTAGGCGCTCATGTCTCTGAGCTGGCATTTATTGAGCTAGATGTGATAAAGAGCCTGCTTGATAACACGCTCTCTTCTGAGTTAACTGTTCCGGCCTGCGATTTAGTGGTTGCGTTTGGATTTTTGCATCACGTACCAGGCGTAGATAAGAGGCTACAGCTTCTGCGCACGTTGTTAGAGAAAGCCAAACCTGGCGGCTTTGTCTACGTTTCTTTCTGGCAGTTTATGAACAGCCAAAAACTTGCTGCCAAAGCTCAAGAAACCACTGCTCAAGGGCTGCGTGCGCTGGGCATAGATGCCTCAGAACTTGAGGAGCATGACTATCTGATTGGTTGGCAAGATAAGGCGGATACCTGGCGCTATTGTCATCACTTCTCGCAAGAGGAGCTTGATGAGCTTCTTGCAAGTCTTGGCTCTGACGTGCACGTTTGCGCGCAATTTAGCGCAGACGGCAAAGACAATAATCTTAATCGGTATGTGATTTTGCAACGCATGTAGCTGCCTGCAAGAACATCTTGCTAAAGATTTCCCGTACAAGATAATCCCCCGCACAGAAATTGAACTGCCTCCCATTTCGTGGACACGAGAAATAGAAGGCAGTGCAAAACACACCTAAGTCGGATAATCTGTTAAAAAGACGTATACATGACGCAGAAATTACCACAAACATGCAGATTATCGTCATTAGGTGTGTAAAATGCCCGCAATTGAGCAGATTATCCGACTTAGGTGTGTTCCTTAGGTGCGGAATTTATCGATAGTTAAATTTCTTATATTTCTCTATTCATTTTCAAGCATATTAGATGCAGTTTATGCATAGAGATGCATATCAGGTAGTGCGGCCGCCTAGCTGCCTGGCTATCTTGATTAGGAACATGTCGATTCTTCAGCGAGACCTACCAAAGCTGCGCTATTTTGTGGGCCAGAACTAAAAGCCGACGCTAACATGCTGCAGAATCATAATCCCCCGCACAGAAATCGTACGGGGGATTTGCATTCAGTAGGCAAAGTGGACGTATAAGCCGGGTTCTGTCGCGGACAACCATTTATCTACTACCAGCATTGCTGCTGGTCTCTAGCGCGCAACCCGAGCGCAGTGCGGGCCACACCATAGCGCTCCTATTTGCGTTTGCTCCGGATGGGGTTTACCAAGCCATGCTGTTGCCAGCATGCTGGTAGTCTCTTACACTACCGTTTCAGCTTTTCTCTTTACGCGAATGCGCAGGTGAGAGTCTTCTTTTCTGCGGCACTTTCCGTCGGGTCACCCCGCCTGGCCGTTAGCCAGCATCCTGCCCTGTGGAGCCCGGACTTTCCTCATAGCACCCCTCCAATGAGCTGGACGGGCACTCCGCGGTTGTCTGGTCCACTTTGCATGGGCGATTGTATCACGTTCATAAGGCCAGAAGCTCCGAAGTCAAACAATCTCCAAGTAAATGAGATGTTGCGAGGGCACGGGTTTCTCGCCATACGCTGAGTGGCGAGAAGGGTGTGATTTTGGTACGTCGTGTTCATGAAAAGCAACAGCTGCCTCTTTGAATGCTGCTATGATGGACAGGCTTACATACGAAAGGACTAGTATGGGACTCTTTGATCTTTTCAAGAAATCCTCCAAGACAGCTACGCCAGAGGCTCTTGTAGTTTCTGATTACGCTGCTAAAACAATTTATGCGCCAGCCAGTGGAAAAGTTGTTGCTCTAGAAAATGTTCCCGATCCTGTTTTTGCAGGTGGAATGCTTGGTCAGGGTCTGGGTATCTGGCCTTCTGAGGGTGTTGTGTACGCGCCAGTCTCGGGCACTATTACCGCAACTACTCCAACTGTTCACGCATTTGGAATCACTGCCGATTCTGGTGAAGAGGTTTTGATTCACGTTGGCGTTGATACCGTTGAGATGAAGGGTGACGGCTTTACCGCTTTTGTCGAGCAAGATCAGCGCGTTGAGGTTGGCCAGCCACTCATGACGTTTGACCTGGATAAGGTTAAGGACGCGGGTCATCCTGAGGTAGTCATTCTTGCTATCACTAACTCTAGCGAGTACAGCAACGTAGAAGTTCTTGCTTCCGCAGACCAGCTGGTTTCTGCTGGCGAGAAGGTCTGTGTGCTCGCATAACTGCGGCGCTGCAGTTGTTCCATGTCTGACACATCCTACAAGACACTCAAGCTGGACTTTGTTGCGGAAGGTCTTTTTGAAGACAGAAAAAGCCGCTTCATAGCCCAGCTTTGTCATGTAGAAACAGAGTCAGAAGCGCAAGAGTTTCTCGCCACAGTGAGGGCGAAGCACTATAACGCTCGTCATAACGTGCCCGCATGGATCTTGGAGGACGGCACGGAGCGTGCCTCCGACGACGGAGAGCCTTCCAGAACGGCGGGAATGCCGGTGCTGGAGGTATTGCGCGGAGCGGAGCTTAAGAACGTCTGCTGCGTTGTCACACGCTACTTTGGCGGAACGCTTTTGGGACCTGGTGGACTTGTTCGTGCGTATACGGCGTCAACTCAGGAGGCTTTGGCTGCTGCAGAGGAAGTATCTGCTGTTCAGGAAATGCTGCAGGTTGTGAGGGTGGAGTTGTCGGCCCCGTATAACCTGTATGAGCAGATTCAGCGCTTGGTCTCCGATACCGGCGGCAAGGTTATAACGACAGAGTTTGGAGCGGACGTTTTTCTCGCCATAGACTTTAGGTGCGGAGAAGAAACAGCGTTTACGGATGCACTGACAGAGCTCAGCGCTGGAAAGATTACAGCCGAGGTCTTCGCGGCACGTTTTGATCTGTTCTAGTGGGCTTGATAAACCTAACCTCGACAAACCAAAAAATACCAAATAAAAGAATGGTAAGGATTGTGCGGCCGTTTTCTGGAAGCATGCCTCTTGAATCGCAATACCAGATTAATAAAAAGAACACCAAGATAGTTGCTCGTAAAATGACACGCTCTTTTGAAATCGCTCTCATGAGAGCCTCCAGAAAATAAGCTTGAGCTTTTTTATCAGTATAGACCATAAAGGCCGGCACAGAAATTTCTGTACCGGCCTTGGGTGCTTTTATGTCCGTGTTTAGAATGCTACGGTTAAGCGTACCTTACTTGCGGTTACGACCGCCAAGGGAGTAGCCAAGGTTCTCCCAGAAATCAATCTGGACATCTTCGCCCTCGTCCCAAACCTTAAGCAGATCCTTTGGAACGTACTGACGACGAACATCAGCCTCGCCGCCGTAGAGGCGGAACCAGTCTGCGCTCATGATAAGGTAGCCGTCCTTACCGGAGTCCTTACCCCAGCTGTTCTCAATGCGCCACTGCTTAGCCTTACCGTCCTTATCAAGCTCAACGCCCTGGAAGGTCATTGCGTGGGTAAGAGAAGTCTCATAGTTCTCAATCATTGAGGCGCGATCCATGTCAAAATCAACGCCAAAGAGGCCGTTGTAATCCATGGTGTCGGTTGAAAGGACGTAATTGAAGTCCTCGTTGTGGCGAGGGAACTCCTGCATAACGTCGCAGGCCATGCAGACAGGATTGCCGTCCTTCAAAGAAGCAATGGTAGCTGCCTCAAGAACCTCTGGCTCAACGTTCAAGAAGCGAGTCTTAATGCCGCCCAAAACGGTATCAATGAAGGTTGGGTGATACACCTTGCCGTAAGGATATTTCTTGCTTGGAACAGAGATGAGCTGGACAAAGCCACGAGGATCAACGCCACAATAACGCTCAGCAAACTCAAGAGGAGTAATGCCAAAGTCGCGAAGAATCTGAGTGCCTTCCTCGTCCTTCTCGCCGTCCTTCTTGTCCTTGTTGTCAGAAGCCTTACTTGGCTCAACAGGGGAGAGCTTTGCCTTATTTACCTGTGCGTTTTTGCCCACCTTGCACTCAAAGTCAAAGGTCAGAGGTGGCTCGCCAAGGCAGACGGAAAGAATCTGGTGGAAGCCCTTGAGCTGCTCTTGCTTAAGCGCACGAAGCTCATCTAAAGACTTGCCAGCTGCGTATGCTGCGCGAAGCTCGCCAGCACTCTTTCTGAACAGGCGGTCAATGCGCTCATCCATCTGAGTGGAATTCTTGGAGCAGGCAGTCTCTGGCATGGCATCCTTAGGAACCAAGCCGTACTTCTCAACCAAGCTCATAGCAAATGAGTAGTAGCCACCGTCGCCAATACCCTCGGTCAGAAGCGTGTTGACAACACGAGAATCAGTTGGCTGGTCAGCGGTCTGAATGATGTACTCAAGTGCAGAGTTTGCCTTCTCAAGCTTGTCGTAGAACATGCCGTATGCCTGGCTGAACTCAAAGGTATCAACGTCAAGCTTCTTGATTGCCTCCTGGCGAAGCACGTTGAAAGAAGAGAACATCCAGCAGCGACCGCTCTGACGCTGGTTGGTGACGTCGCCCGTCTTTGCAACAGCAACGCCGTAGGTATCAGCGTAGGTACGCATAGTGGTGATGTCGCGAGCAGCTGCGGAAACACCCATAGAGGTTACGGAATTGCGGGCAACGCGGTTAGCACGGTCTGCACTAAAAGCAGCAGTTTCCTCGTTTGCCCACTGTGGATTTACGGTCTGATCAGCCATTGAGGCTCCTTTTGTTAGTAGCGTTTAGAAAAAACCTGGCGAGAAGACCGATCTTCTCGCCAGATGGTTTGTACCTTAGCGAAGTGTTGCAAGAGAGCCCATTGGGTCCCATGGCTCGAGGACGGTTGCTTCCTCGGTCTCAAAGGTCTTGAGCTGCTCAGGAGTGAGGTACTTCTTGTCAACAACAATCTGGTAGACGTACTCGTCAAACCAAGGGTCAGAGATGGTGTCAAAGCCATCGCGACCGTGATCTTTACCCCAGCTGTTCTCAACCTTCCAAAGAGTAGTGTTGCCCTCTGCGTCAAAGTTAACACCCTCAAGAACCATTGCGTGAGTCATCAGAGACTCGCCGTAGTCAAGGCGTTCTGCTCGGTCGAGTGCACCCTCGACAGGGAAGCCAAAGAGGCCGTCAACGTCAAGTGCGCGGGTGTCCATGATGCCCTCTTCACGAAGGTAGGACTGAGCAACGTCGCAACCAAACCAGACAGGCAGGTTGTCCTTAAGCTGAGCCACAGCGAGGCGCTTGAGTTCAGGAATCTCAAGGTTGAGGTAACGAACGCCGCCACCCTCAACAACGTTGCCCAAGCGGGAAACGGTGTAGGTGTGGTTGAAAGGCTTATCTGCGGTTGGTGCAGAGATGATTGAGATGTAATCATCAAGATTCATGTCAACAGTCTCAGCGAAGAACTCCTGAGGAGTAAAAGTGCCAGAAAGGACGAGGTTATCGTCCTTATCGCGCAAGCGTGCCTCAAAAGATACAGGAGGCTGACCCAGGCAAGTTACCAGCAGGGTATAGACGTCCTCCATCATCTCTTTCTTCATCTCACGCAGAGACTCAAGGGACTCACCAGCTGTTGCAGTCTCACGAAGACGCTTTGCAGCACTACGAAGATAACGAGTGAGATATGCGTCCATCTCGTGGGTGTTGCAAGAGTTAGCAGTCTCTGGCATAGCGCTCTTTGGCACAACGCCGTACTTCTTAACAAGGCTCTTGAACATATCCCACTGGCCACCATCACCAATTGGGTCGGTAAGTAGGAAGGATACAAGACGACCATTCAGAGGCTCATCAAGGGTGTCCAGAATGTTCTCAAGGAACCAGTTGGACTTCTCCATCTTGTCCCAGAACAGTGGGTATGCCTGGGAAAGCTCAAAAGTGGAGAGGTTGTATTTCTTAATGATGCGGTATCTAAACGTATTGAGTGATGCAAACATCCAGCAACGACCAGAGCGCTTCTGATTAGTGCGGTCACCCTGCTTTACCTCAACATCAAAAGTAAGAGGATTAAGGGCAACACCTTCTGGAACACGAGCTGCTTTTCTAACACCAGCGCTTGTAGCAGCATTTTTAGCTACAGTATGAGCGCGGTCGGACTCAAAGTTCTTCTGAGCCGCTGCAATGTCGTCGAAGGAAATGCTTTTCATCTGATCCATGTGATCTCCTTAACTGGAATAGGTAACACAAAAACTATATTCCCAATTAGGGGGTCCCTAATCTAAGAGTTACCAGTTTGAAACTTTTATTTTGAGAAGTTTTTTGGTCAAACGGTTTTTGCAAATTCAGAGAGATTTTGTGACGTCATTAAATTGGCGAGAAAATATTTTTATTCCATTTACCAGCAGTAATAGAAGTATTAGCACATAGAACATATGTTTGTATTAGTAGTTATTGTCCGGCGAATCGGCTACACTATACAAAGAAATTAAGAGCCCTTGATAAAAGAACAAATTTTGAAGCACAAAGAGAAGAGCGTAGAAAAAGATGGCATTTGTTCACCTCCACAACCACTCAGATTTTTCCATTCTTGATGGAGCTAGCCGTGTCCCAGACATGGTTAGTAAAGCTGTAGAGTTTGGTATGCCAGCGCTTGCTTTAACTGATCATGGTTATCTCTTTGGTATTCCAGATTTTGACCTTGCGTGCCGTAAGTACAATGAGGCACTTAAAGATTTTGGACAGTGGTGCCACGATGTGGAATGTTTTGAAAAGGGCTGGGATCTAGAAGAGCCACCTGCAGATGATCCAAATGCTGGCGAGCATGATAAAGTTCATGCTCAATGGGCTTCTGACGTTCAAATTTGGAATCAAACGCATGACATTGAGGCCGTAAAAGCCAATAAACCTTCTCCACTTATTAAGCCAATATTTGGCTGTGAAGCTTATTTCATTCTTGATGATTGTATTGAGAAGGGCACTAAGCAGGTACGTTATCACCTTATCCTGCTTGCTAAAAATGAGACCGGCTATGTCAACCTGATGAAGATGATGTCAGAAGCTGGCTCAAAAGATATGTTCTATTACAAGCCCCGTACCACGCTTGAGATGCTCAAGCGTTACCACGAGGGTATTATCTGCACTTCAGCTTGTGTTTCTGGCATCATTCCTCGCATGTTGTTTGAAGGCCGTCCAGAAGAAGCGGAGCGTTGGGCAAAAATCTATCAAGATATCTTTGGAGATGATTTCTACCTAGAGATTCAAGATCACGGTTTATCTGATCCAAGTTGGGGAGGATATACCGATAGGACTCTTGCAGAACGCATTGTAAAGATGGGCCATGACCTTGGCATTAAGGTAGTTGCTACCAACGATAACCACTATCTCACTAAAGAAGACGCAAGCGTTCAAGACATTGCTTCCTGCATTGGCTCGGGTGCTCGCGTTGATGATGAGAACCGCAAACGCATGACAGGTAGTGAGTTCTATCTCAAGAATGAGCAAGAAATGCGCCAGCTTTTCTCGTGGTGCCCTGAAGCTATCGAGAATACCGTTGAGGTTGCAAATAAATGCAACTATGAGCTGGACTGGACTCACATGTATCTGCCAAAGTTCCCAGACTTGGCAGAGGGAGAGACCTCAGAGGAGCGCTTTAGAAAAGAGTGTGAGCTTGGTCTTGCAAGACGTTATGGAGATGATTGGCAAAACGTTGTCATCAACGAGATTAACGTTAAAGACCGTTTTGAGTATGAATATGACATCATCTGCAAAAAGGGCTTTGCAGATTACTTCTTGATTGTTCAGGAGTATGTCCGCTGGGCAAAAGAGAATGGTATTGGCGTAGGGCCGGGTCGTGGTTCTGCAGCAGGCGCTATTGTTGCATACGCTATGGATATTACCTCGTTTGACCCTCTTGAGAATGGCCTCATGTTTGAGAGGTTCTTGTCTCCACAGCGTTCAGAGATGCCAGATATTGATATGGACTTCGACGATGAGCGTCGTCTTGAGGTTGTTGAGCACGTCCGTCAGATTTATGGATCTGATCGTGTTTCTCACGTTATTACGTATTCAACCATCAAGGCTAAACAGGCAATAAATGACGCGTGCCGCGTTCTGGGTTACCCCGTTTATATGGGTCAGCGCCTCTCTAAAATGATTCCAGGAGATCCTAACGCTCACCTTAAATTTGTTCTTCATAAGGCTCAAGAAGGACAAAAAGGCGCTGATCAGTATTCCGCTGATTTTGAAGATGCGTACGAGAATGACCCTGATGCTAGAAGAATCATTGATGCAGCTCTGTCTATTGAGGGCTTGCATCGTGGTGAGGGTGTGCATGCTTGTGCGGTCTTGATTGCTCCTACGCCTGTAAATGACCACGTTCCTACCAAGGTAGATACCAAGGGCGGCGTAGAAATTACGCAGTACGAGGGCCACTCTGTCGCAGACATGGGCCTTCTTAAGATGGACTTCCTGGGACTGAGAACCCTAACAGTTATTTCTCGTGCAATTAAAAACGTGAAGGACAACTACGGAATTGATATTGATGTAGATAACATTCCATTTACAGACCCAGAGATTTATAGACTTCTGAGAGAAGGACGAACCGCTGGCGTTTTCCAGGTTGAGTCTGCAGGTATGACTGCAACCATTAAGGGCATGAGACCAACAGAGTATAAGCACATCGTCGCACTTATCGCTCTGTATCGTCCTGGTCCTCTTAACGCAGGCATGGTTACCAGTTATATCAACCGTATGAACGGTAGAGAAGAAGTCAAAGATTACGATCCACGTCTTCATGACATCTTGGAAGAGACCTACGGAACCATGGTCTATCAAGAGCAGGTTATGCAGATTTCTATGAAGATGTCTGGCTTTACCGCGGGCGAGTCTGACAAGGTAAGAAAAGCAGTAGCAAAAAAGAAGATTAAGCTCATGCAGGAGGTTGTCCAGCACTGGGACGACGGTACTGATGAGACCATGGAAGCTCACTGGAAAAACGGTGCAGTTCGTAATGGATTTGATCGCTCGGTTGCAGAAAGCATCTGGGATGATGTTCTTGAATTTGCTTCTTACGCATTTAACAAGTCTCACTCTGCTGGTTATGCAATTCTTGTTATGCAGACTGCGTGGATTAAGGCACATTATCCACACGAGTTTATGGCAGCAGTTCTTACCTCATACATGGGCAAGACGGATAAGATTGTCCATTACGTAAGCGCTTGTCGCCATGAGGGAATCAATATTCTTCCACCAGATATTAATGAGTCTGGTAAAGACTTTACTGCTACTAAAGAGGGTATTCGTTTTGGCTTTGCAGGTATCCGTGGTGTAGGCGCTGGTGTTGGTGAAGCAATTATGCTTGAGCGCCAAAAAGGCGGTCCTTTTGCCAACATTCATGATTTTGTTGATCGTGTTGATGCAAGCCAGGCAAAGCGCAATGTTGTTGAAGCTCTTATCAAGGCAGGAGCTTTTGACTCAACAGGCTATACCCGTATGCAGATGATGAGTTTTGTGGATAAGAACAATCCACAAAACATTATCGATGCTGCTACTAAGCGTCAAAAAGATAAGGCCGTTGGTCAGTTCTCAATGTTTGATATGTTCGCAGAGGTGGAGGGCTCTGGTTTTAGCGATATTGTCCCAGAGCCAGACGGCGTTGAGTGGGATAGGCGATTCAAGCTTACCAAAGAGTACGAAGTTCTAGGTATCTATGTCTCTGACCATCCACTTCGTCCGTATGAGTACGCCCTTGCTAAAAGTAGAGATTATGCTCTTGCAGAGATTGAAGAGAACGTAGAGGTTCAGCTTCCTAATGGTGCTATGTCTCAGCAGTTCAAGGTTCCAGAAGGTAAACCTATCCGCTTTGCTGGCATGGTTACCAACGTTATGAAGCGCACCACTAAAAACGGCGATCCAATGGCAATTGTTACGCTAGAAGACATGGAGGGCAGCGTCACTATTGTCATGTTCCCTAAACTCTACAAGAAGGCTGCAAGACTTCTTGCCGGCGATGTTGACCCAGAAACTGGTGAGAGCCAGAGTGACATCTTCATTTCTGTTCTTGGAAAGCTTGAGCGTTCTGATAGAGGAGACCAAGTTATTGCGCAAGAAGTTAATCCTATTGAGCTTAACAGTGCCAATAACATACCAAAGACACTCGTTATCCATATGCCTGCTTCCCAGCTTCAAAGACAGACCATCGAGACACTTGGACAGATTTTCTCGCGCTATCCCGGTATGGACTGCATTGAGATTAGGGTAGAAACAGATATGGGCGATGTTATGCGCATGGAAATTCCTACCAGAATTGATGGACGTAGCATGGTTCTTTTGACGGAGCTCAAAGATTTTATCGGTCAAAGCGGATACGCACAGATTGTTTAGATTGTGTCGAATCTAAATTTGTGCGGTACTCTTAAATAATAACTGTTACTATTTAAGTAGCACTTGCTAAGAAATTCTGACATCTTCGGATGTCGTGAGAGGAGAAAAAATGATCGACGCAAAGTTTTATCGTAACAAGGAGACAGGCGCTGTTGTTTACGGTGTCGCAGGCAACGTAGAGGCAGCAGACCTTGAGCTTCTCCAGGCTGGCGTTACTGACGCTGCAGCTGAGAAGCATGTTCCATTTGTTACTCGTGAGGGCAACACCGTTACCGTCCGTGTTGGCGAGGTTGCTCACCCAATGCTCGAAGAGCACTACATTGAGTTCATCGCTCTTGTTTCTGAGAACGGCGCTCAGTTTGCACAGCTTAAGCCTGGCCAGGAGCCAGTTGCTACCTTCACTCTTGAGGAGGGCGTTGAGGCTGAGGCTTATGAGTACTGCAACCTTCACGGTCTTTGGAAGGCTTCCCTCTAAGACTGGTTGCGTATTTAACAAAGCTAAGCTTATCTGTGAATTTGAACGGAGCTGCTACCTGCGGCTCCGTTTCTTATTACTACACCTGTTTGTTTTTGGGTAAAAACAAATTAAGCACTTTATGATAGGAATGGTATGCGCATAGCAGTTGCACAAATGAATACTCAGGCCGGAGACTTCGAGTTTACCGCTCAGACCATGCTGGAATATGCTCAGAGAGCTCAACAGCAAGGTGCTGAGCTAGTCATTTATCCTGCGCCAACTCTTACAGGGCTGCTAAGCGTGCCAGAGGCTGACACAGAAGGTCTTTTTGCGGACCTCTCCGAGATTATCAATTCGCTTTCAGAAAAGCTTCCAATTGCGGCCCTTATTCCTGTTGTAACAGAGTTTGATGGAAGCGCAGCTAGCGAGGCTCTTCTCGTTAGAAACGGTGCTGTAACCCCACTTAAACTAACTGCTCAGATTGCGCACATGAGCGCTCTTGCTCGTTCTGCTAGCTCTGCACAAACATCTGGCGAGAATACCGTTGAGCTTGCAAAGTTTGAAGCAGGTGGCCTTACGTTTGGCGTTGCTTTTACCTACGACGATCTTGACGCGTGGCAAGATGTCGACGACTCGTTAGATGCTGTCATTTACCTGCCGTATTTTGGCTTTGCTGTTGATGATTCGTCATCCGCTATGGGTATGGCGGTGGCAGAAAGCCGCTATCTGGGAGATGTTGAAGAATTTGATAGCTGGCTTATTGCGGCAAACGCTGTTGGCGCCTATGGCAATCAGGTGTTTTGTGGTTCAAGCTTCTTCTTGTCTCCTTCAGGTGATTTGGTCAAACAAGCAGCATCATTCTCAGAAGATTTGGTTGTCTGCGATGTTGACCAAGATACTATCGAAAACTTTGATAGAGAAGATACTGCGGGTGTCTATAACAGCGCGCTTACTACCTGGGGCGTATTGGCTACAGGCGTGCGTGATTACACAGTAAAATCTGGCTTTGACGGCGTGTTTATTGCAGTTGATGGCTCGCTCAATTCTCTTGTTACCATGGCTCTTGCGTCAGACGCTTTAGGTCCTATGCGCGTGCACGTTCTGCTGCTTCCAAACAAAGATTCTCGAGCAACAAGTGCCGCAGAGCTTCTTACCGCAAGACTTCGTGTTCATAAGGTTGCCGTGGACAACACGGTTTTCTCGACATTGACCGATGCAAAGTTGATAAGTGCATACGGCTACGCATATGCTGACCAGCACAATTACTTGACGCTCGAGACTGCCGATAAAACTATTCTTGCGCTCAAGGGAACAGAGATCTCTAGCGCTCACTCTCTGTGGCCGCTGGGAGATATGTATCACGCAGATATTGTTGACCTTGCAAGGGTAAGAAATACCTTCTCGCCAGCTATTGACCATGCAGTTCTCGAGAATATCTCTGAGGTTGTAACTGATGGGCTGGAGAATGCCGCGCCAACACCTCAAGAGCGCATTGAGTTTGTTGATTACGTGCTTACTAGCTACCTTGAGTGGAATAAAAGTATTTCTGCCATTGTGGAAGAAATGGGAAAGGTTGACGAGGTTAAGGCAATTATTTCTACGCTCCACGCTCGTCAAAAAGACCGTAGAAACACCACTGAGGTTCTGGAGATGTCTTCAAAGAGCCTCACAAATGCTCAAATTCCACACGCGTCAGTCTGGCAAGACAGAATTAGAGATACAAAGGCTTCAGAATCTAACCTGGTAGAGTCTTTACGAAATTCTTTGCGAGAAATTCAGGGGACTTCTATGCACCTGCCTGAGTTGTCAGTTGACCCAACAGAGGCTCAGGAAGGCTTTAAGGATATGCTGGAGCTTTTAAAAGAGCTGGCACAAGAAACTGACACGCAAATTGGCATGGTTGACCCCAAAATGTGGAGAGGTCCCTTCTCAGAAAATTAGTTGCATCGTTTGCGCACACTCTGTGATAATATAGAACGAACGTTCTATATTAGGAGGTGCAATGGTAATTCTTGGAATAGACCCTGGTCTTGCTCACACTGGATGGGGAATTGTAGAGGCAAGGGGTTCTGAATGCCGTGCACGCGCCTATGGATGCATTACTACAACAGCTGATGAGCCAATAGATATGCGTTTGGGAAGAATCTATAACCAGATTGTTGAGGTTATAGATAAGTTCTCACCAGAAGCTCTTTCTATCGAGAGCATTTACTTTGGACAAAACGTTAAATCAGCTATTCCTACTGCACATGCTCGCGGAGCTGCTATTGTCGCTTGTTCTAAAGCAGGTCTCACGGTTGGAGAATACACTCCAATGCAGATCAAACAGGCTGTTGTTGGTACAGGAGCTGCAGATAAACAGCAGGTTATGTATATGGTTCAAAATATTTTATGCTTGGATCATCAACCTCACCCAGACCATGCAGCTGATGCTTTAGCTGCTGCGGTTTGTCACGCTAATCTTGTAAGAACCACCTCGCTTGGAAAGGGAAGAATACAACTATGATTGTCCAGCTTACGGGCACGCTTGTATCCGTTACACCTTCAGTAGCTGTTCTCGACGTCAATGGCGTTGGGTATGAACTTGGCATATCAGCTTCAACAGCTGCCGCACTTCCACAAGCAGGCGAGGCGGGCGTTACCGTTTTAACTCGTATGGTGGTCAGAGAAGATTCAATGGAACTCTTTGGATTTGCTTCGCGAGAAGAGCGTGCGCTCTTTGATCGCTTGCGTGCAATTTCTGGAGTTGGTCCTAAACTGGCTCTTTCTGTGCTTTCTACGTTTACTCCACAGCAACTTGCTGTGATTGTTGCCACTAACGATGGCAATCGTCTTAAGAGCGTCTCTGGTCTTGGTAAGAAGAAGGCAGAGCGCTTAGTAATTGAGCTTTCCGATGTGTTCGCAAAAGATACAGAGCTCAAACAGCTTGTTGGCCTTACTTCTCCTGCAGACTTTGCTGCCATTCCAAAACCTGCTGTTACCTCAGTAGAATCAGAGGCTATTGAAGCTCTTCTTGGAATGGGCTTTACTTCTCAGGAAGCAACGCTTGCTCTTGAGGGCTATGAAGAGGCTGGTGCTATTACAATTGAAGCTGCTATTGGATATGCATTAAGGCGTTTGGGAAGTGGTAATTAATGTGGGAAGCAGATGCAGATAATCTTTTTGAATCATCGTCTACTCCAGCTCCGTTTCCAGGACATACTTCTCAGCGTGTAGTTTCTAGTGGACTCCAGGCAGAAGACCTTGAGCAAGATAGAAACCTGCGACCAAAAACACTTGATGAGTATCTTGGCCAGGAGCGTGTTAAATCCAACCTGCGTGTTCTCATTGAAGCGGCAAAAAGTCGTAATGAGCCGCTTGATCACGTTATTTTTTCTGGCCCTCCAGGCCTTGGTAAAACAACGCTTGCAGGTGTTTTAGCAGGAGAAATGGGCTCAAAGCTTCATACAACCTCTGGCCCTGCAATTGAGCGAGCAGGAGATTTAGCGGCTATCCTCACCAATCTTGAAGAGGGAGATATCCTCTTTGTAGATGAGATCCATAGACTTAATCACCAGGTTGAAGAAATTTTGTATCCAGCAATGGAAGATTTCTTCTTAGATATTGTCATTGGTAAAGGTCCTGCAGCTCGGTCAATCAGGCTTGATATTCCACGTTTCACTCTTGTAGCGGCAACAACCAGAACGGGTCTTTTAACTGGTCCTTTGCGCGATCGTTTTGGTATTTCTTATCGCCTGGATTACTACACTATTCCTGAGCTTCAGACTATTGTCATGCGCTCGGCAAACATTCTTGATGTAGAAGTTGATGAGCAGGGAGCTGCTGAAATTGCGTCTCGATCAAGAGGTACACCGCGTCTGGCAAACCGTCTGCTAAAACGTGTACGAGATTACGCACAAGTTAAAGCTGAAGGTACTATTACCTGGCAGGTGGCCTCAGAAGCACTTTCATTCTTTGAGATTGATGAGCTTGGTCTAGATGTAATGGACGTACGTGTTTTACGTGCGCTTTGTGAGACGTTCAGAGGTCGTCCGGTTGGTCTCACAACCATTGCAAGTGCAGTCTCAGAGGATCCGTCTACACTTGAAGATGTTTATGAGCCATATCTTTTACAGCAAGGGCTTATCATTAGAACTCCTCAAGGTAGACAGGCAACGCATGCTGCATTTGATCACTTACGTATTCCTGTTCCTACTAACTAGTAGATTGGAACAAAATGCTTCAACGAGATTACATTCTGGAAGTAATCGATGACTTTACTTCGACTGTTACTGCGGGATTAGGAAATGCTTTAGAGACTCAAACTGAAGAATCTCTTGATGGGGTAGAGGCAGCTGTTGCAGAGCTTATTGATTTGAGCCCAGAGACTGCTCTTGCACTTTCTCCAGACTCTCTTGTAACCATGATGCTGCTTTCCGGCGTAGCTGATTCTGTCGCAGAATACGTAGTGTATGCGCTTGATAGACTCTCTCACGTTTATGAGCAACTAGGAGATGGGGATAAGGCTGGTCTTAGAAGACAGCAGGCAGTAGCGGTTGCACAGTCCTTCTCGGTAGATTTAAGCGCCACACCAGAGCAATTTAAGGATTTTGAAGCAAAGTATTTTGCGTAAGCACATTTTATAGGCTAACAAATAAGCCCCAGTTCGAAGTGAACTGGGGCTTATTGCTATAGAGCGATGTTACTAGTTAGGTTACCAAATGACAATTTTAGTTCCATAAGGAATGTTGTCATAAACCCACTTAGCATTTTCTGTTGCAAGACGTACGCAACCGTGGGAACCGTTGTATCCAAGCCTACCATCACGGACGGTATAACCGTCGGAGTTATAGAGAATGGAGTGAATAAGATACTCACCAGAAATGGTCGTGTAATACCAGCATCTAAAGCCAGAGCCAAAGTAGAGACCCTTGTTACCTACGGTAAATTGACCATGAGGGGTCCACATGCCTGGTGCTCCTGTAGTGCACTGCCATTCGTACCAAACAACCCAGTTGCCGTGTGAACCCCTGTATACAGCAAAGCGATTGCCAGTAGTATCAATCTGAATGAGCCAGTTAGTGGCGCTATAGTAGTTTTGAGCGTAACGGTACATATCAGGGTAGTAGCAAGGCTGCTCCTCCATAGCGCCATCAGCAGCTGACCAATACAGTTTTCCACCCCAGGATACATAACCAGTTTGCATGGAACCATTATTACTGAGATAGTAGTCCTTGCCGTTATCTTTAATCCATCCGGTTTTCATCTTGCCGTCAGAATCAAGGAAGTACCAACTGCCCTTTGAATTAATCCAACCAGTTTGTTTTTCTCCATTGGAACTAAAATAGTACCAAGTTCCATGAATATTAAGCCATCCATCTGCTGGTGCACCATTAGAAAGATAGTAAAAATCTTTACTATTTTCTTTTAACCATCCCGTCTTAATTTTATGGTCAGAGCCAACGTTTACAGTCAATCCTGGAAGATGTACCGTTCCTGTTGGCTGTGAACCGTCATCTGTAGAGAAGACCCCTTCGGGAGAAATGAATCCAGTCAGTACTCCGTCTGGACCTGCCCAACGTTTTACACCATTTGAAAGAGTAACCCATTCATTTTTTGCTAGACCATAGTTTTTATCAAAGTAGTAATTCTTTCCATCAATTGAATGCTCTCCAACGTATGCGGTATGGTCAATTGAAGATGGATTAAAGTACCATGTTTTATTGCCAGGAGTAGTAAACCATCCAGAGACAAGCGCGCCGCTAGATTGAGCCCAGGACAAATTTCCGTCTGGTAGGGACACCCAATTACTTGAAGTCATACCAGCATTTTCATCAACGTAATATGAACCGCTAGGAAGTTGGAAAAGTCCAGTTTTCATGCGATGAATTGAGTCTTCTGGATCAAAGTAAAACCATTTACCATTTGGGAAATGTTTCCAACCTGAATAGAATGAGCCATAAGAATCTACCCAAGACCATGAACCATCATCATTGTGAATCCAACTATTTCTAAGGATTCCATAGTTTTCATCGAAATGATAATATGTGCCGTCAATTTCGACGTTGCCAATAAGCGCTGGATGCTGTGGAACAGATGGATCAAAGTACCAAGTTCTACCATTTGGTGTGTTAAACCAACCAGAGGCAAGAGCGCCATTTTTTTGAGCCCAAGCCCACTCACGAGTTGGTAGTTGAATCCAACTGTTAGAAATCATACCTGCATATTCATCAATGTAATATGAGGTACCAGAAACCTGAATTGTTCCAATTAACATACGATGACGAGGTTCTTCTGGATCAAAATAGAACCACTTGCCGTTAGGCATATGCTTCCATCCAGAATAGTAAGTACCATCTTCAGTTGCCCATGACCAAGAACTTGCTGAACGATATACCCATCCATTTGTTACAAGTCCGTTTGTTGAATCAAAGTAGTAAAACTTACCATCAATTTCAACTTCACCGAAGATTGCCTTATGCTGCGGGTCAGTTGGATCAAAATACCAAGTTTTTCCATTAGGTGTTGTGTACAAACCTTTGACTGCATTACCAGCAGCGTCTACATAGTGCCAACCAGAATCATCTTTGATCCACTGGCTTGTGACAAGTGTTCCATCTTCTTTGTAATAGTGGAATTGGCCGTTTTCTTGTCTCCATCCAGAAGACTGAGGGGTTGGCGAAGTATTCTCTGTTGGAACAGCGGGTGTCTGGTCTGTTGTTGGAGTTGTTGTTGGCGCTGCAGGTGAGGTAGGCTGAGAGTTTTCAGGTGCTGTAGGAGAAGTATTTCCAGATGTTGCAGTAGTTTCAGTTGTTACAGCGGGGGCATTTACTGCGGATGTATCAGCAGTCTCTGCAAAAGCAGGAGCAGCGTGGAGTCCGCAAAGTAGAGCTGTACTCAACGAAGCAATCGCAATAAGCTTCTGTGTAGAAGGTCTGTAGGAAAAACGCATCTTCTTCTTCATTGTTTTAACTCCAATAAATCCAGGTAATAAAGAGCAACTCAAACTGGTTTAGCGCTTGTATTCAGTAAGTACGCCGTCTGGTCCAGCCCAGCGTCTTACGCCATCGGAACGGGTAATCCACTGATTGCGAGCAAGACCATATCCAGCATCAAAGTAATAGTCTTTACCATCAATAGTGTGTTCTCCAGTATAAGCAGGATGGCTTGGTTTTGCTGAATCAAAGTACCAAGTCTTGCCATTTGGCGTGGTATACCAACCAGAAGCAAATGCGCCACTTGACTGTGCCCAAGCCCAACCGCCTTCTGGGAGCTGTACCCAACTGTTAGCGGTCATACCAGCGGATTCGTCAATGTAGTAGGTTCCACTAGAAATTTGGACGACACCTACAAGCATACGGTGCTTGGAATCTTTGGTATCAAAGTAGAACCACTTGCCATTAGGCATATGCTTCCAACCTGATTGAAGCGCCCCACTCTCTCCAGCCCAAGACCAAGAACCATCAGCTCTATGAACCCATCCATTTTTCAGAAGACCATAGCCTGAATCAAAATAATATGATTGACCGTTAATTTCAGTCTCACCAATTATTGCAGGATGCTGTGGATCTGATGGATCAAAATACCAAGTTTTGCCATTTGGCGTGGTGTACCAACCAGAAGCAAATGCACCACTTGACTGTGCCCAAGCCCAACCGCCATTAGGGAGCTGCACCCAATCGTTAGCGGTCATTCCATTATTTACGTCAACGTAATAAGTTCCGCTAGAAATAGTGAAGACACCTTTCTTAAGCAAAGGAAATTCTCCATTTTCATCAAAATAGAACCACTTACCATTTGGCATGTGTTTCCAGCCAGAATAAACAGAGCCAACTGTTTCAATCCAAGCCCATTCACCATCATCCTCAATCCAACCATGGGTAACAAGGCCATTACTGTGATCAAAGAAATAATATTTACCATCAATATCTATTCCGCCCATTACTACTGTATTGTAATGTTCTGGGTCGGCATACCAAGTTTTGCCATCTGGAGTTTTAAACCAGCCAGAGATAGCAGCGCCATCTGGACCAGCCCAATACCAAGCTTCTACACCATGGCCCAAATTTACCCAAGAATTTCGTAAAAGTCCTGTCGAAGTATCAAAGAAGTACAGCTTTCCATCGACCGGAACTGATTTAGCAATAACCGGAACACCCGAACCAATTTCACTAGTTAAATACCAGGTTTTACCATTAGGAGCAGTAAACCATCCTTCAGTAAAACGACCATCAGCGCCTGCCCAGCTCCAACCCTTATCTGTTTTAACCCAATTGTTTTTTATCAAGCCGTTATCTTTATCTACGTAGTAGTAAGTGTAGTGATAATTAGGAGTATTTTTATTTTCGAGAATATAAAATAAGCCATATCTAGCGTGCGGTAGCCATGTCTCTGGCTCAAAATACCAGGTTTTGCCATCAGGTGTAGTATAGAAACCAGATGCTGCTGCACCTGTTTCATCTACATAGTATTGATGACTGTCATAAGTAATCCACTGACTTTTTAGAATAGTTCCATCTTCAGTATAAAAATATACCTTTCCATCAACTTTTTTCCACTTTGGATAATAGGATTTAGAAGTTGATTCAGGAGCACTTACTGTGGAAGTATCAGTAGTCTCTGCAAGAGCAGGAGTAGCGTGGAGTCCGCAAAGTAGAGCTGCACTCAACGAAGCAACTGCAATGAGCTTTTGCATTGAAGGCCTGCTGGACAAACATGTCTTCTTTTTCATGGGCATATCCTTTTTTGAAGGGATAACTTTCTATATAAATAATAGTTTGATATGTCTGTTATTGTTCCCGTAAATTAATCCTATACAAATTCTCTATCTTCTATGAAAAAATGCTCAACTAATGAGATAAAAAACGTTTAATAGCAGATATATCCATAAATAAATGCTGGAAAACAGCTTGATTACCTGTGGCTCTTCCGGTAGATGGTGTGAAAATCTCCATGAGTGGTTTCTCGCCACATAAGTTGTTGATTAAGGTTATTATATTTCACGTGGCGAAACGTCACGGTATCGCGCTCCACAGGCGCAGTTTTGCCCTGCGGGGCTAAGAAAGAAAGGCACGAAATGGCTCAGGGTACTGTAAAGTGGTTTAATCCAGACAAGGGTTACGGCTTCATCTCTCGTGAGGATGGCGACGATCTGTTCGTACACTTCTCCGAGATTCAGATGGACGGTTTCAAGACTCTCGATGAGGGTCAGCCTGTCGAGTTTGAGATTACCACCGGCCAGAACGGTAAGCTCCAGGCTTCTAGCGTCCACAAGATCTAGTACTTGCGAACACTACCATCAAAAGGAGACCTTCGGGTCTCCTTTTTTGTTACATCGCTATTTATACAGTTGCAGTAACCAAGAGCTTTAATACCAGTGCTTGATGGTAAGGTCAGCAAGTTCGGAGAGTTTCTCGATATCTTGATGCTCATCATCACAATTAACAGCACAGGTGATAAGGCCAACAGAATTTCCTGTCTGAAGAGCCAGTGGGATGTCTTCAAACAGAATTGTTTTCTCGGTTGGAGCATTAAGGCGTTTAAGGACCTCAAGATATAGATACGGTTCATCTTTTGCAGATCCAACATCTGCTGCAAACACCTGAGTATTAAACAGAGTGGATAGATGTAAACGAGGCTCAAGAAGAGCAAGAAGCTCTGGCTCGTTGACAGTTGCTAATGCAGTAGGGATGCCTTTTTCTTGTAACTTGCCAATAAAATCAACAACACCAGGTCGAAGCTGCACGGAGTTTACAAAGAAGCTTTTACTGAGTTCTTTCCACTCGGCGACAATCTTTTCTGGATCTTCCTTTAGCCCATAGGTGGCAATTGCCCATTCGGCTCCCCTTTCAAATCCAAGAGGGGAGAGAATCTTGCCAATTTCTGGAGTGTAAGGGATTCCTCGCGACTCAAAAAACTCCTGGTCAACAAGCTTCCAAATATGGTGCGTGTGAGCAATAGTGCCATCAAAATCAAAGATTGCTGCTTCAAAATCTGTTGCAAGAATATCTTCTAGTGTCGAGAAAATCACAGAGTTCCAATCAAGTTGCGGTGAGCTTGTGTTTTTTATTGTTGACGTGCCAGTCTAGTGTAAACTTTTAGCAAGTATGAAGAGGAGTAAACCAATACTTTTCGGAGGACCGCATGAAACGCAGCTTATTTAATACTCGCGGTAAATTGCTTGCTGTTTTGTTCTTTGTTGTCGCAGCACTGTTTGCAACAACAGTTCAAAGCGCATATGCAACTACCTACACCACAATGGATGCCCAAGGAAACATTATCCAGAGTGAATCACTAAAAGATGCCGTAGCACTTGCTCGTGCAACAGGAAGACCAATTGCGCTTGATCCTGGCCACAGTGATGGCCTTGAAGGCAGAGATCCAGGCGCTACCTACTTTGGACTCAAAGAGGGAGACCTGGCTTGGGCAACTGCCATGTACACCAAGAAGTATCTGGAAAAATGGGGTGTACAGGTTGTTGTTGTTCGTGGAGAACACGAGGATCCATCAATCAAGACGCGCGTACAGCGTGCTGTTGACGCAAACGCTTGTGCCATCATCTCGCTTCACTACAATGCCGGCCCTGCATCTGCAACGGGCTCAGAGGTACTTGTTCCTCATAAGGTAAGCTACAACTATGACCTTTATCTCTCCGGTCAAATTTTTGCCGGTAAGGTTAACTATTACCTCAGAAATAAAGTCGGTATTGTTACCCGCGGTGACGGCGCAACAGAACGTGGCTACAACGACCAATACGGAACAGACTATTACGAGAATGGCGATGAGTCTGATTATTACGGTATTGTCCGCTATGCTCGTCAAAAGGGAATTCTTGGCGTAATTATTGAGCATCAATTCATTTCTAATCCAGCACATGCTGCTGAGTTTAAAGACCTTGGCGATAATTCCAAGGTTGACTACATTGGCTGGGCAGATGCATGGGCAATTTGGGAAATGTACAGTTCTGATACCTGGTGGAGCATGAGTAGTGTTTCAGTAGCTCAAAAGGATAACGATGTCACTTTAAAGCCAGTTCTTACTGGCGTAGTTACTGACGCAACATTTACTTACAGCTATGTTGGTCCAGATGGAACAAAGGTAACGGTTGCATCTAACACTACGGCAACTTCATCTACCTTTACACTTCCTGCTAGCGGCCGTTACACCCTGTATATCACAGCAAGATCTTCTGATGGTCAAGAAGTAACCCGCCAGACAAACTATGACGCTAAGATTAAAGAATCCTATGGCTGGCGCAGAGCTGCTGAAGGATGGATGTATTCTGATGACAACGGCACTGCTTATGTAAGCAGATGGCTTAAAGACGATGATGGCTGGCATTATTTTGATGCTAGGGGAATTGCTGTTTCTGGCTGGTTTACTACGCCAAATGGTAAAGCTTGGTACTTTGACGCAACTGCACCTCATAACGCTGCCGCTCTTGGCCAGAGGACCATTTCAGGTAAGTCTTATTACTTTGATGAGACTAATGGAATGGCAAAGAATTCCTGGGTCCACCAGGCTGATGATTCTTGGTCTTGGGCGACAGGAGATGGCTCTCTGCACGCAGGTTGGAAGTACATGCCAAATGGCAAGTGGTTCTACTTTGATGCTAACAACAGCTATCACGCTACCTTTGGTCTTATGACTGACGGAAACAAGAAGTACTACATTGATCAGAATCGTGGTCTGATTTACGGTGGTTGGGTCAATCTTGCTAATGGAGATTGGATCTGGCTTAATGACGACGGTACTCTTTACTCTGGCTGGAAGTACATGTCTAACGGCAAGTGGTTCTACTTTGATGAGAATGCTGAATATCCACTGATGAAGACTGGACTTGTTATCACAGCTAGCGGCTCATACTACGTTGATGCCAATAGCGGCATGAAGGCTAATGACTGGGTAGAGATGCCTAATAATGTCTGGGCTTGGGCTCAATCTAATGGTGCTCTTGTTTCTGGTTGGTTTAATACTCCAAATGGCAAGACCTGGTACTTTGATCCAAATACAAAAGAGCACGGTGCTCTCTTTGGTCTTCAGGTAATTAACGGCTCATACTATTACTTCGACCAGAGTAATGGATTGTTGCGCTCTCAAAATGTCACTCTTCCTGATGGTCGTGTTGCTTACGCAGATGCAAATGGCGTTCTTAACATCAAGTCTGCAGATAACAACAACGGTGGTAATGGCGGAGATAATAGAGACGCTAACAACACTCCAGCTGATGACGGTTCTCCAATTGAGCCAACTCGTGGTAATTTCTCTGATCGCACTAGCGTTCTTGGAGCGCCTCTTGTCACGAAAGAGGATCTTCAGCGAGATTTCAACAAGCGCGTAGGTTCTGCTTATCCAGCTGTCTATGCCGAGAAGGGCGCTGCAACAGGAACCGATTTTGTAAACCAGCTATGGCAGGCTGCAATTGACGAGGGAGTTCGTCCAGAACTTCTCTATGCACAGGTCATGATTGAGACAGGTAACCTCCGCTTTGGTGGCGATGTCCTTCCTGAGCAGTGCAACTTTGGTGGTATGGGTGCAACTGGAAACGGAGCGCGCGGACTCTCATTTGATACCGTTCTTAAGGGACTTCGTGCACAGGCTTTGCACCTTCGTGCATACGCAGGTTATGAGCCACTGACCGTTGATCCAAGCGAGGCTCAAAAAGTTGACCCTCGCTACAGTGCTTGGATTCTTTCTAGGAAGGCAAACATTATCCGCAAGCTTGCTGGAACGTGGGCAACGGATAAGAACTATGCGGTAAAGCTTGTTCGCGTAATGAATGAGCTGTAAAAGCCACAACACATTATGCAAAAGGAGTTCCGAGAATGTACCGACCCCCAAAAGTTAGACCAAAATCTAACGATTAGGAGGTCGGTATTTT
>CAUUHE010000006.1:0-53005 GCA_963544885.1 uncultured Atopobium sp.
GTATCTTCTTAATTCCTACACAATTTCTACACAATTAGTAGTCTTTAGTGAACTGGTGCGTATATTGGGCACTAAATTCTCTTTGTCGTCTAGTAGCGACACTTTATTTTTCAACTATATATAGTGTTGTCATTTTTACGATGTCTTTATTTTCTTTTTACGTTGTCTTGACGCGCGTTATTACGTTGTCTTGTCGCACTTTTTTGCGCGTCTTAATGAGGCTAAATTTCGTCTTTTACAATCTGGCAAGCTGCATCAAGAAGTTGATCGCGAAGTGTCTCGTTAGCGGCCTCAGAATACACGCGTACCAGCGCATCCATACGAGAAGGACGAATGAGCACCCAAGAATCGTCTTTAAACTGAAGCTTAAGGCCATCGGCATGACTTACCGAAACAGGCACCTTACCTGCAACGTTTTCTGGATTAAGACCTGGAAGGATGTTCCTGAATGCTTGTGTAGCTGCGGCGTCAAGTCGTACTCCTCGCCTGCTATAGCACATGCGACCCAACTCAGCCTCATCCTCAGCAACAAGCTGGGCGAGCGATTTGTGGGTGTATGCAAGCATTTCTACGACAAGCAGGGCCACAAGCAGGCCATCTCGCTCCAAAAGGTGGCTTGGAATACAGATTCCACCGTACTCCTCTGCGGCGAGAAGAACGTCTCCTTGCTCAATCTCTGAATAAAGTCGAGCAAATCCAACAGGCACGCTTGCGGATTCCAGTCCAAGATGAGCTGCTTGCCTGGATACCGTTGCGGAACAAGTTAACGTAGAAACAACTCGACCAGTTTGCTTGCGGTTTTGTACAAGATGGCGAGTAATAAGCGGGATAAGCTCGTGTGGACTAAGAAGTCGGCCGGTCTCATCTACAGCAGCAGCACGGTCTCCGTCGCAATCAACCAAGAGGCCCAGCTGAGCGTGACGGCTTACCACCATCGAAGAGCACTCATCAGCCCAAGGATCTGCTGGCTGCGGATGAATGCCGCCAAAGTCCCTGACAGGACCTTGGTGCATTTGATGAACGACGCATCCCGCAGATGAAAGCACATCAGCAAGCAGGTCTGTTGCTGCGCCATACATAGGGTCAACTACCACACTAGGGCGCAGCTCCTTGATAACAGACACATTAATCTGATCAAGAAGCGCACGCTTATAAGGCGTCACTATATCTGTTGTGGTAAAAGTTCCACGCTGGTCTGTTGGCTCCAGCGGTGTTGCGGATTCTACGCGCTGAAGAAAATCGCGCGAAACTGGGCCACCGTTAGCAGCACGAATAATCATGCCGCAATATTCGCAGGAAAGCTCAGTTGCAGAAATGATAAGGCCGCCAGCTACATTTTTATGTTGCGCACAAGCCCAGCAAATAGATGGCGTGGGGCAAAACGTCTCGGAAACACGCACGTCAAGACCAAAGGAGGCCAGTGTTGCCGCAGCCTCAAGGGCAGACGAATCTGCCTCAAAGCGCGTGTCAAAACCAACAAACACAATGCCGCCAGGCAGCTCCTGTGACCAAACAGTACCAAGGGCCTCTGCAAGTCTAACTACATTATCCCTGGTAAAGCTTTTATCATAGCGGGCTTGCCAGCCATCGCTGCCAAAACGGAGTATGTCAGGTCTTTTATCCAATGCGGTTGGCATAGCTGCCGAGCGCCTCTTTAAATGCTGCTGCAGAACTCTGATCAGAGAGTGCCATGCGTGCATTAGTTGCTGCCCAAGCTGCAGGAGTACCGGTATCGCAACCCTCTTCTGGGTCGATTACCAGCGCATACATCTCTTCCTCAGCAAGCAGGCGCTCCATTGCATCTGTCAGCTGAATCTCGTTGCCAGCACCAGGACCCTGAGTTGCCAGGAGCTCCATAATCTTTGGAGAAAGCAGGTAACGACCAACAATGAACAGGTGAGAAGGTGCGTCCTCTGGACGAGGCTTCTCGACAAGGCCCGTTACCTTCCAAATAGCACCCTCGCCCTCAGCGTTATCTGATGGAGAAGAGATGCACTCGCCCGCGATGATGCCGTAGCGATTCACCTGATCTGCAGGGACTGGAGCAACTGCAATAACGGACGCGCCGTTGTGCTGCTTGGAAATCTCTGCCATACGGATGCACATCTGGCGGTCTGGAACAAAGTAATCGCCGAGAAGAACAAAGAATGGCTGGTCGCCTACGCCATCTGCAGCGCACAGCACTGCATGGCCAAGGCCGCGAGGATTATCCTGATAGGTAAAGGAAACAGGGAGCGCAGAAGCTGCATGGACCTTATCGGCAAGGTCTTGCTTTCCACGAGAAGAAAGATCGGCTTCAAACTTCTGATCTTCAGCAAAGTAGGTTTCAATCTGTGGCTTCTCGCGAGAATTGATGATGATTACCTCATCAACCTCTTCTGGCTCAAGAGCCTCTTCTACTACGTACTGAATAACGGGCTTATCCAAAACAGGCAACAGCTCTTTAGGGGTTACCTTTGTTGCAGGTAGAAAACGCGTACCTAGACCTGCTGCTGGGATAATTGCCTTCATGTGTTTACCTTTCACCTATGAGCCCTGTTGGCTCTGCACACCTAACGTGCGCTTTTTAGAATGACGGTTTTGCCGCCGATAAACTCAAATGACAGGCGCCTTTATACGTATCTAGTTTGCATAAGCGCCAGGTTACATTACTTGCTAGGAATCTCAATTCCACGCTTCTCAAGGAAGGTGATGAGCTTAGCCAGCGTGTCTACAGAAAGTGAATGCTCCATAAGGCAAGCTTCTGCGTCTGCAGTCTCTGTGTCTACACCCAAATCCTCTTCAAGGAAGGTGCGGAGTGCGCGGTGAGCTCGCCACGTGGTGCGGGCGTTTGCCTCGCCTTCTTTGGTCAGCGTGACACGACCGTAACGACTCTGCTCAACCATGTCCTGCTCTTTAAGCTGGGACAGTGCCTTGTTGACGCTTGCCTTGGAAACATCGAGACACTCAGCAATGTCAACGGAGCGGACGCTCTTATCGTCATCTGGCTGCTCAAGTGCAATTCGATAAATTGCCTCAAGGTAGTCCTCGCCGGCTTTTGTCAGCGTGTGGTCGTTTTGTACGTTATCGTTGGCCATAACTCTCCTCCGACGACTGCTTGGCAGTCTTTTTCATGCAAAATCAGTTGCGCTATGCAACGAAAATATTTCTAACACTTGAATGATACCCAAAAACGCCGCTAAGGTTTACTGGCGAGAAGAGCTGTTTGAAGATTCTGAGGACTCTTCTGAGCTTTTCTCGGCAGCTTCGGCATTTGCTTCAGCATCTGTTTGACCGTTTAAGCTAGACGGATCGTCTCCTGCTTCGATAACTTTCATCATCTTTGCAAGTGCGTCTTTGTCTGCAATAACATACGACTGACCATCAATTTCTGTTCCTTCAGATGGTACATATGCCGTATAGATATCCTTGTCGGTGTTCATACCAATCATCTGAGTGCCCAAAGAAATAATGTCTGAGACAGATAGATCAGTAATGACCATGCGTGCCGTTGAATTGACGATATTGGCAATGGCTACAGGGTCTCCAGTATTCAAAATCTGAGCAATCATAGCCTTAATAAACGTTCTTTGGTGACGCATGCGGGTGTAATCGCTATCTGCAAAAGCGTAGCGAACACGCGTGAAGAAGAGAGCCTGAGCACCGTTGAGCTTCTGAACGCCGGGATAGAGCTCAACAACGTCGCTAAAGTTCTCTGTATCGCGCATGTACTGCTCAACGTTAACGGTTACGCCACCGAGAGCATCCGTAATGCCTGCAAGACCGTCAAAATTGACCTCTGCATAGTGAGCAATATGCACGCCGCACAGTTCATTTACGGCTTGCACCATGCCATTTGCGCCGTCGTAGAAGTGAACGGCGTTAATCTTCATGTAGGAGCCCTTCCACAAAACACGGGTGTCTCGTGGAATAGAAAGCATGGTCACACGCTTGTGGATGGGGTCAACGCGCGCCAAAATGATGGAATCCGCACGATACTCGGTCTCACCAGGTCGGCCATCAGTACCTAGAAGCAGCACATAATAGGGATCGCTTGGTGCGGAAGGCTCCTGGAGCGTCTGGCGAAGCTCGGCGGTGATGACCTGCGAGTTGTTGAGCTGCGCCTGAACGTTTGCATACCAGATTGCAGCGCCTACCAAGGCAGCAACAAACACAGTTGCAAGAACGCCCAGAAGCGACCTGACTACAACTTGCTTTCTGAAGACACGCTTGCGGCGCTTGTGGTAGCCCTCAGCCTGCGTGCGACTAAAAGGAGAAGTGCCAGCTGCGGTGCCCTGACCTGCAGCGCCTTGACCTGCGGCTCCCTGACCTGCAGCGTTCTGCGAAGTATGAGCGACGGCATTAGGTGCAGTGCCCTGCGCGCTACCACCCGCAGCAGTATTTTGTGCAGCATCAGCCGAAGCGTCCTGTGAGGCGCTGTTGTCTAGCAGTTTGGCATGCTTTGGTTTAGTTGACACAAACTATCCTTCGATAAAGTCGTCGTCTGGAATGGTAGTGCGCTGAGCATCCGCTCCCAACGCGACGAGTTTCTCGACAAATCCCTCGTAACCGCGGTCAATGTGATGGATGGCAGAAACGATTGTTTCTCCCTCGGCCACAAGACCAGCCATAACAAGTGCAGCTCCGCCTCGAAGATCTGGGGATTTGACCTGCGCGCCTTCAAGCTCGGAGACGCCGCGAACAATAGCGTGGTGGCCCTCGATGGTGATGTCAGCTCCCATGCGGGAAAGCTCGGAGGCCAACATAAAGCGGTTCTCAAAGACGTTTTCTGTAATGATGCAGGTACCCTTAGCCAGAGCAAGCAGCGTCATAGTCTGCGCCTGCATATCTGTTGGGAAGCCTGGGAATGGCAGCGTCTGAATATCGATAGCCTTAAGATCTTGCTGGCGAGAAGCCCTTGCCCACCTATCTCCAGTCTCGATGGTAATGCCCATCTGCTCGTACTTCTTAAGTACCAGACCAAGGTGATTTGGCTCAAAGCCGTGAACGGTAATTGGCTCACCGGTAAGTGCGCCAATAGCAAGGAAGGTACCAGCCTCGATGCGGTCACCGACAACTTCATGCTCAACAGGATGCAGCTCAGTTACGCCATGAATCTCGATAACAGGAGATCCGGCGCCCTGAATGTTGGCACCCATTTTGTTAAGCATGTTAGCTAGGTCAACAATTTCTGGCTCACGAGCAGCGTTATCAATGACCGTTACACCCTTGGCAAAAACTGATGCCATCATCAGGTTCTCTGTTGCACCAACGGAAGCAAAGGCCAGAGAAACGGTCTCGCCGGTTATGCCGTGAGGAGCGCTTGCGTGAATATTGCCGTGCTCAACCTTAAATTCAACACCCAAGGCCTCAAGACCCAGGATGTGCATGTCAATTTTGCGCGCACCGATATTACAACCGCCTGGCATTGCCACAACGGCCTTACCAAAACGCGAAATAAGGGGACCCAAAACAGCAGTTGAAGCACGCATCTGTGCAACAAGGCTGTAGGGAGTCTCCCAGCTTGTAATATCTGTGGTATCAATTTTGAGCTCGTGAAGACCAACGACTTCAATGCGAGCGCCTAACGTCTTGAGCACCTTGCCCATGACGTGAACGTCTGCAATATTAGGAACGTTAGTGAGCGTAGTAACGCCAGGGGCCATGATGGTCGCAGCCATCAATTTGAGGGCAGAGTTTTTTGCACCCTCTACAGTGACCTCTCCTGTGACAGAATGGCCACCTACTACTTTTATGACGTCCATAAACCTCCGAAAACGACAGTGAGAGAATTTTACTCCTCAACCACTTGCTTCAGAAGTAGATTACACCAGTCTATCTTTTTTTCGTAGTAGGCACGACGATTATCGTCTTCTGGAAGAGAAAGCATCTGGTCAATAACGTCGTCTCTTGTCTCGCGCACAACATCTGCATCAATGTCATCAACGCGACGGGCATGATCTGCCAAGATAATGACTCCTGTTGGATCGATTTCTGCGTATCCACCAGAAATCACTATCTTGGTCATAGATTCTTCTTCATTCTCTGGATGAGGCATGTGCAGTCTTACAACACCATCGCCAAGCGCAATGATTTCTGGTGCGTGGCCTGGCCACACACCATACTCTCCATCTGCTGAAGCAAGAATCAGACTTTCAACAGTTCCTTCGTAAAGGAGCTTATCTGGTCTGACAAACTGACAAGTCAACTCAGCCATGAGAAATCCTAGTTCTGTGAGCTATCCGAAGCGGACATCTTTGCAGCGCGCTCACGAACATCTTCGATGGTGCCTGCAAAACGGAATGCCTGCTCAGGAAGGTCATCGCACTTACCGTCAATAATCTCTGCGAACGAGCGGACAGTCTCCTCAACGGTGCAGTACACGCCAGGGTTACCGGTGAACTTCTCGGCAACGTGGAATGACTGAGAGAGGAACTGCTGAATCTTACGGGCGCGAGCAACGGTACGCTGCTGCTCCTCAGAAAGCTCGTCCATACCCAGAATTGCAATGATGTCCTGAAGGTCGGAGTACTCCTGCAGAGTCTCCTGAACTGCCATAGCAACGCGGTAGTGCTCTGAGCCAACAATGGATGGATCAAGAGCAGAACTGGAGCTAGCCAGAGGATCAACTGCTGGGTAAATACCAAGCTCGGTAATAGCACGAGAAAGAACGGTAGTTGCATCCAAGTGCGTAAAGGTTGTAGCAGGAGCAGGGTCGGTAAGGTCGTCTGCAGGGACGTAAACTGCCTGTACGGAAGTAATAGAGCCTTCCTTGGTGGAAGTAATACGCTCCTGAAGCTCGCCCATCTCTGTAGCCAGGGTTGGCTGGTAACCAACTGCGGAAGGCATACGACCAAGGAGTGCGGAAACCTCAGAACCTGCCTGAGAGAAGCGGAAGATGTTGTCGATGAACAACAGAACATCCTGGCCCTGATCACGGAAGTACTCTGCAGTAGTAAGGCCTGCAAGAGCAACACGCATACGAGCTCCTGGTGGCTCGTTCATCTGACCGTAGACGAGGCAGGTCTTGTTAATAACGCCAGACTCAGTCATCTCGAGGAAGAGGTCGGTACCCTCACGAGTACGCTCTCCAACGCCGGTGAATACGGAGGTACCACCATGCTGCTGAGCTAGGTTGTTAATAAGCTCCTGAATCAGAACGGTCTTACCAACGCCAGCGCCACCAAAGAGGCCGGTCTTTCCGCCTCGAACATAAGGCTCGAGAAGATCGATTGCCTTGATGCCCGTCTCAAAAATCTCTGTCTCAGTAGTGAGCTCTTCGAAGAGAGGTGCTGGGTGGTGAATTGGATAATACTCAACGTCTTCAGGAATTTCTCCACCATCAACTGGCTGACCCATGACGTTCCAGACGCGGCCCAGTGTAGACTCGCCTACAGGCATCATCATTGGCTTGCCGGTGTCCTTAACGCGAAGGTTACGCTGAAGACCATCGGTTGACGACATAGCGACGGTACGAACAACACCACCGTGAAGCTGGGACTCAACCTCAAGAACGGTGCTGACGTGACCAACAGGCGTGTCATCCTCTACCGTCAGCGCGGTATAGATGCTTGGAACAGGTCCGTCGAACTTAACGTCGACAACTGGTCCAACTACGCGAACGATTACGCCATCGTCAACGCGCTGATTGCGCTTGTTGAGAATAGCTTCCTCAAAGGAAGAAGTCTCTACTTGCATATCTGACATTACATATCCTCCAATGCTGCAGCACCACCGATAATCTCATTGAGCTCCGTGGTGATTGCGCCCTGGCGTTCGCGATTGTACGTACGGCTAAGAGCGCCTAAGACGTTCTCAGCATTATCAGTTGCAGACTGCATTGCACGACGGCGTGCTCCATGCTCGGCTGCAGCAGAATCAAGAAGTGCGTGGAAGATGACCGTCTTGATATAAGCGGGCATCAACGAATCAAGTACCTGAGAAGCAGATGGCGAGAAGTGATATTCACTCTTGTTATACGTCTTCACCTGTGAGAGGGCTTCTTCGGTACGTGGTTTATTAGGAATCGTGAGTTTCTCGCGCGAAATAGGAAGAAGTTGCTCTGTAACCTGCTCTTGGTCAACACGGTTCTTTGCATGCCAATACTTGATTACTACGCGATCAATCTTACCCTTGATGTAGCTATCCATAATGTAGGAAGCAATACGATCAGCCTGGTCTGCTGTAGGCTCAGAGGAAATGCCTACATAGGACATGCTGGGCTTGATATTTCTGTACGTAAAGTACTCAGTTGGCTTGCGTCCGCAAGTAATTATCTCGGAAGATACACCCTTAGCCTTAAGACGTGCCATCTCATGCTCAACCTCGCGCTGAGGCAGGATGTTAAATCCGCCTGCAAGGCCACGGTCAGATGCGATGACTAAGAACAACACGTTCTTCTCGACTTTGTGCGTAGCAAGAAGAGGCTGTTTTTTAGGATTAAAGCTAGCACTTGCAACGTTTGCAAGCATAAGGGTAATAGCTTCCTTATATGGCGAAGCAGCCTCGGCCCTATCAAGTGCCTTGCGGACACGCGCTGTCGAAATCATCGACATGGTGCGCGTGATCTGCATGGTGCTCCTGATGGAGCTCATACGCCTCGATATTTCGTGAAGGTTCGCCATTAGTAATTACTCCTGCAATGAACCCTGGGTTACTGCGTCAAAAGAGCCTGGTGTATCAGAATTGGCTTCTGCTTCATCCACAACCTTGTTTGGATGCTCTTCCAAGAACTTAGCCTTGAAGTGCTTAATGTGATCACTCAAGCGCTCTGCCTGCTCATCGGAAATCTTTCCGTTGCGCAGAGAATTGCGGAGCTGTGGGTGATACTCACTCATGTACTGAGCAAGGCCATCACGGAAGAGAGCAACGTTCTCAAGATCAACGTCATCAATGAAGTTCTCTTTTGCAGCGTAAATTGCGCAAATCTGGTCAACAACGTCCAGAGCCGAGTAACGTGGCTGCTTGAGAAGCTCCATCATATGAGCACCATGGTTGAGCTGGTACTGCGTAGTTGCATCCAAGTCGGATCCGAACTGCGAGAATGCCTGCTTCTCACGGTAACTTGCAAGGTCCAGACGAAGGGTACCTGCAACCTGCTTCATAGCCTTGACCTGAGCGTCGCCACCAACGCGGGATACGGAAATACCTACATCGACTGCTGGGCGCTGGCCCTGGAAGAAGAGGTTAGACTGCAGATAAATCTGGCCGTCTGTAATGGAAATGACGTTTGTAGGAATGTATGCAGAAACGTCGCCTTCCTGCGTCTCAATAATTGGGAGTGCGGTAAGTGAACCTGCTCCGTTTTCATCGGAGAGCTTACATGCACGCTCCAGCAAGCGTGAGTGCAGGTAGAAAATATCACCAGGATATGCCTCACGTCCTGGTGGACGGTGAAGCGTCAGTGACATCTGACGGTATGCAACTGCCTGCTTGGAGAGGTCATCGTAAACAACAAGAACGTGTCCGCCTGGATGATCTTTGTCAGCAGGCTTGCCGTCCTTATCGTTATACATAAAGAACTCACCAATAGCAGCGCCTGCCATAGGGGCAATGTACTGCATTGGAGCAGAATCAGCTGCGGTAGCTGCAACAATGACGGTCTTGTCAAGAACACCATGGCGGGAAAGAGACTCGCGGATGTTTGCAACTGTAGACGCCTTCTGACCGATGGCGACATAGATACAAATCATGTCGGTGTTCTTCTGGTTTACGATTGCGTCAATTGCGATAGCGGTCTTACCGGTCTTACGGTCACCAATGATCAACTCACGCTGACCACGGCCGACAGGAACCATAGCGTCAATTGCGAGAAGACCAGTCTGAACTGGCTCGCAGACAGGCTGACGCTGCATGATGCCAGGAGCCTTGAACTCAATAGGACGGCGATGTGTTGCGTGGATAGCACCAAGACCGTCAATAGGCTGACCCAGTGGATTAACAACACGACCAAGCATGTCGTATCCAGCAGGGATGTCCATAACGCGGCCAGTAGTGCGACACTCGTCGCCTTCCTTGATTTCAGAAACTTCACCGAACAAAACAGCGCCGACTGAAGTTTCATCAAGGTTCTGAGCAAGACCGAATACGCTGTGGCCGGTAACGGAGCTGGTGAACTCCAGCAGCTCGCCTGCCATAGCGCTACGTAGGCCAGCAACGCGAGCAATACCGTCTGCTACCTCAGTAACAGCAGATACCTCTTGCTGGGATACGGTTGAATTGACCTTAGAAAGGCGCTCTCTAAGCTGTGCCATGACGGCATCTGAGCTCAGCGTTCCTTCCTGTATGGTGGTCTTATCAGTCATTACAATTCACTTTCAACGTGATCTGAAGAGAGCCTACTCTTAATGTGAGTGAGCTGTGTCTTTACCGATGCATCATAACGATGATCACGTGCCTCAACAACAATGCCGCCCAAAATCTTGGGATTAACACGCTCAATGAGATACACCTGAGTGTTGAAGTTCTTCTCAAGCTTCTCGGTGACCTTTGCACGCAACTCATCATCAAGAGGCATTGTAGTAGTTACCGTTACTGTAAGTGTCTTGTCTTCTTCTTCAAGAAGCTCCTGGAACGTAGCGGCAACATCATTGATAAGGTTGACATCCTCACTCGCTTGCATAGCACCAAGAGTCTCAAGAACTTCTGGAGAGAACTTCTTTGCATGCTGAACCTGCACGAGGTCTGCAGTTGCACGACCCTCAGCGCGGCCAGCCTCCAGGAGTGCCCTGGTATAGCCCTCTACTTTTCTGTCTTGATCGTCTTTATTAGTGCTCATCTGGAGTACCTACTTCCGCAAGGTACTTTTCGGCAAGAGCACGCTGCTGCTCTACTGAAAGCTCGTTGCCAATAATCTTTCCGGCAATATCGACGGCAAGATCAACAACGGAATCAGAAAGCTCAGCCATGGCGTGACGACGCTCAGACTCTACAACGCCCTTACCCTTAGTAATAATCTCGACAGCTTCTGCCTTTGCCTGCTCGATAATACGAGCACGCTCTTCTTCGCCCTCACGCTTAGCAGCAGAAACAATCTCGTCTGCTTGCTGCTTAGCTGCGTCGATACCAGCTGCTGCGATTTCACGATCCTTGTTGGCTTCCTCGCGAGCCTTTGCTGCAGCGTCCAGATCGCCTTGGATCTTCTCTTGACGCTTGTCAAGCATACGTAGAACGGAAGGCCATACAAACTTTGCTACAACAGCAAAGATGATCAGAAACGCAATCAGAGCAGGAACAAACTCAGCGGGCTTTGGAAGAAGAATATCGGCACCACTTGCACCCTCTTCAGCAAGTGCGACTGAGGGAGCCATTGCCACAAGTAGAGCAGCAGTTGCGCCTACTGTGCTGGCTTTTTTAACTCCCTTACAAATCGTATTCATGCATTCCTCCAACGTAGCGTTTTCGCTGTTACAAACAGTAATTTACTTAACCATCAAGGTAACAACGAAGCCAATCAGGGTAAGTGCCTCGATAAATGCGCAGCCAAGAATAAAGACTGTGAAGAGACGACCCTGAACCTCTGGCTGACGAGCCATGTTGTTAGCGGCACTCGTTGCTACGACGCTAATACAAATTGCTGCTCCCATAACGCAAAGAGCATATCCGAAAATACCCACGATTCCTCCTTTTTCGCTCGCCCCTCTCAAGGCGACCAATATACATACCTATCATCAACTGAGCGTGGGCTCAGATGACTTCATCTTTTGTGCCGTTTGGCACCACAGTGTGGCAATGCCACCAACTAAGCGTTTTGCTTAGTGTTCAGACTCTACCAGCTGGATGTAGACAGTAGAGAGTAGGGTAAAAACGTATGCCTGAATGAAAGCAACAATAGTTTCTACCAAGTAAATGATAATCAACAGCAAGATCCAGAAAATCGAAAATCCTGCCTGGGCGGCTGTTGATGCGGAGAAGTTCTCAATCGCTGGCATAAAGTACATAGATGCAAGAATTGCAAACGTACCCATAACGATGTGACCTGCATACATGTTGCAGAACAGACGGACAGCCAGAGTAACCAGACGAAGGAATGTTGAGAAGACCTCAATAACCCAGATAACTGCTGCGATAACAGGATTAACGCCCTTTGGTGCAAGACTCAAGATGTAGCCAATAACGCCCATCTTTTTTGCACCTACATACATAAAGTATCCAAGGGAGCAAAGACCAAGAGCAGCAGTAACACCAATAGTACCGGTACCTGGGTGTGCGCCAGGAATAAGGCCAATGATGTTGTTGATCAGGATGAACATAAACATGGTGATCAAGAAGGGGAAGTGTGTACGCCAAGTTTCTCCAAGAGAAGCCTTGCAGACGTCATCTCTAATGTACTCAATCAGATACTCAACGCCATTAACAAAGTGTCCCTTAGGGACAATGCTCTCTGCCTGCTTCTTCTTAAACCTAAAGCAGACAATCAGAAAAATCACAGCAGCGATTAAGAAATAGAAAATGTAGTTCGTGAAACCAAAGGTGGTGTTACCAACCAATGCGTGTGGCAAAAAACTTTCGAGCAGCTCGGCCATCTCTGCTGGCAACTGCGCAAGAACATCCACTCTGTCTCAACCTCCCCATACAATCTGCAACCATTTCAGATTGCCCGTCACTGCTCAGCATACTTGAAACGCAATCTAAGATGCCAAGAATATGCCACTTGGAGTGTATTATCTACCACTCGGCGTGCATATTTGCGACGAACGGCGATACTAGCACTAAATGAATGCATAGTCACGATTACAAAATCAAATAATTGACCTATGCTCAAAATCTCACATTACTGACACATTTCGTGTTAGCTGCCGTTATTGTTCTACTCAACTATAACACTAATAAACTGCTGTTATGTCGCTATTTTATTGGCAGGACCAATTATGTCCAGGTAAAAATAGTTGTATCAATATCCCCTGTTATTCGCAAAGTTTTTGATATGTATCACCAGTTATTTCTTCTCGTAAAACACTGATCTGAAAAGAAAAATGATCCAGTGTGCTTGTTCTGCGGACACTGGATCATGTACTAACGTACGTATTCGCAACTCTATTATATTGCGAGAAAAACGATGAGCTTCTTACTTGGTGCCGTAAATACGGT
Source organism: uncultured Atopobium sp. (assembly GCA_963544885.1). Taxonomy (GTDB): domain Bacteria; phylum Actinomycetota; class Coriobacteriia; order Coriobacteriales; family Atopobiaceae; genus Lancefieldella. The sequence goes on from CAUUHE010000006.1 coordinate 13,069, forward strand.
CGCCTGCGTCGCCAAGGCCTGGGAGAATGTAAGCATTTGGACTCAGCTGACGGTCAACGGTGCAGGTGTAGAGGCGTACATCTGGATCAAAGTCCAGAGTTGCCTTGACGCCCTCAGGGCAAGAAACAATGGTCAGGCAGCGAATATCCTTGACGCCAGCCTCACGCAGGAACTGAATAGCAGCAGTTAGAGAGCCGCCAGTTGCCAGCATTGGGTCAACAACCAGGCAGGTACGGTTCTCAATGTCTGCAGGGAACTTGCAGTAATACTGGTGAGGAAGATGGGTCTCTGGATCACGGTACATACCAACATGGCCAACGCGAGCAGATGGTACCAGCTCAAGAATGCCGTCAACCATACCAAGGCCAGCACGAAGAATTGGAATAATAGCAACCTTCTTACCAGCAATACGTTTAGCAGTCATGGTCTCAAGAGGAGTCTCTACCTCGACGTCCTCAAGTGGGAAGTCGCGCATAGCCTCATAGCTCTCAAGAATTGCAAGCTCGTTGACAAGCTCACGGAACTGCTTAGTGGTGGTTGTCTTGTCACGAAGGATGTGAAGCTTGTGCTGAACTAGTGGGTGGTCAACAACCGTAAGTCTGGACTCATCGTAATCTGCCATAATGCTCCCTCCAAGAGCTTGACCTGCGCTTTATTTGAATGTTTGCAACTATATCCTAGACGTACATTCCGTGCAGGTTTGTGTATGTATTGCTTAGACAGCACCGTTTATGTGCTGTTTACTTACTCAGCATCAACACCCTTAAAGTTAGGATCATCTTCACGCATGATCTTCTCGACACGTCCCGTATGACGGCCGCCCGCAAACTCGGTGCTTAGGAAGGTATCCACAATAGCCTCGTTAACAGCAAGATCAGTGAAACGACCAGAAAGGCCAATGACGTTTGCGTTGTTGTGCTCGCGAGCAAGCTCTGCAAACTGAACAGTCTGAACAGGAGTAGCGCGAATACCAGGGACTTTATCAGCAGTCATAGCAATGCCAATACCAGTTCCGCAAATCAGAACGCCGCGATCTGCTTTGCCTGCTGCGACTGCGCGAGCAACCTTATCTGCAAAATCAGGGTAATCAACACGGTCGTCGTTTGCAGGACCAAAGTCCAAAACCTCATGACCAAGCGACTTAATGTGCTCAATGATAGGATCTTTCTGGATAAAGCCAGCGTGATCGGAACCAACTGCAATACGCATACGTATCCTCCTCAGAAAATTCACTCCTATAGAGAGTACCGCATGCAGGCAAAAGCTGCAGCCAAAACACATAAAAGGGATAGGAATTTTTATCTATTCTGCAAATCCCGCAGTGGCGAGAATATCTTCGGTTGTGATGGCGCCTTCGCGCAAAATGCGCGGCTCATCGCCCGTGCAGTCGACAATGGTAGACGCAATAGCAAGAGGTGCTGGACCTCCATCAAGCGTCAGATCCGCTTGCTCAATAAGACCTGCCTCAAGACCACATCCATCAACTGCAGAAGGAGCTCCGTGCGTATTTGCGCTGGTAGTTGCCAGAGGAGTCCCTAGCTGCTCAGCAATCTGACACACAAGCGGCGAGTTGGGCATGCGAAGCGCAATAGTCCTGTTATCTGGTAAGACGTATTCATCGGGAACGTTCTCTGATGCGGTAACCACCAGCGTAAGAGCTCCTGGCCAATAGACGTCTGCCAGCTTATTTGCCCAGTTATGCGTAATGTGAGCGTACTTCTGCAGGTCAGATTTGCTGCCCACAAGCCAGGGAAGCGTCTGCGTTGAAGGACGCTGCTTAATCTCAAAGATACGCTTATGACCTGGGTTTTGAAGAGTTGCAGCAGCGCCAATGCCATAGACGGAATCGGTAGGCATAATAAGCACGCCACCGCGACGCGCCGACTCAACTGCTAAAGAAACTACAGATGCATCCGGATTCATCTGATCAACTTTGATGTACTCTCCCATAAACCCTCAACTCTTTCTTGTGTGCTGCTCGATGTTGTGTGCTGTGCGATATTGTATGCTGCGCGATGTTGTCTGATGCGCAGTGATACGCGTTGCACAGATCTTCTCGACAGGTATCTGAAGTGCTACTTTGCTAGGTACGCCACAAGAATGCGTGGCCTGTGCGTCAGATCCTCTTTGACCTCAACGGACTCCCACACACCCTGCTCCTCGGCAAGGTGCGCTGCTTTATCCAGGTGTCCCTCGTAGAGCTCAACGCAGAGCATTCCGCCAGGTAGAAGCATATGCGGAGCAGCCTCCAGCAATCGCCTGTAGACGTCCAAGCCGTCCTCTCCCCCGTCAAGCGCCAGCTCAGGCTCAAAGCCCTTGACCTCGGCAGGAACTTCCTGCTCAAGTACGCTTGTAGGAATGTAAGGCGGATTAGACACCAATACCGAGAAGGACTGTGCAAGCTCTGCAGACACACCTTCTACCAGGTCACACTCAATGAGCTCCACACGCTCCTGGAGGTCCAAGGCGTCTCTGTTGCGAGTTGCCAGCGCAATCGCCTGAGGAGAAAGATCTGTGGCGTAGACGCGTGTCTGTGGACGCTCAGTGGCAATGGAGAGCGATATGCAGCCCGTTCCTACGCCAACCTCAAGCACGCGTACTTCTCCATCGGCGTTTGGAGTTGCCGCATCAACGCCTTCGAGCGCAACGTCTACCAGCACTTCTGTCTCTGGTCGTGGAATAAGTACGCCCGGTTCGCACGTAAGTACCAGGTGCCTGAAGGGCATCTCGCCCGTCACGTACTGAAGCGGCTCGCCCTCTGCGCGGCGCTTAATTGCCTCACGCATACGAGCACGCTCATCCGCAGAAAGTGGCTTATCAAAGTTGGTATAGAGCTGAACTCGAGAAAGGCCTGTCACCGCGGACAGGAGCCATTCTGCAGAAAGACGTGGATGCTCATCGCCCTTCTTTTCCAGGTGCTGAGTAGTCCACGTCAAAATTTTTTGGATTGTCCAAACTTCATCTGTCATGAAGTTTGCACCTTACACAGCCTGAGCGAGTTTCTCGGCACGCTCTGCTGCAGCAAGAGCCTCAATAACGGATGGCAGCGTATCGCCAAGAAGAACGCCGTTGTAGGTGCCGTTGAAGCCAACGCGGTGGTCGGTTACGCGGTCCTGTGGCTGGTTGTACGTGCGGATCTTCTCGGAACGTGCGCCATGACCAATCTGAGAAAGACGCTCTGCGCCCTGCTCAGCCTGCTGACGCTCAAGCTCCATCTCGTAAAGACGAGCACGAAGCATCTGCATGCAGACCTCGCGGTTCTGAATCTGGGAACGCTGGTCCTGAGACTGAACAACGGTATTTGTTGGCAGGTGAGTAATACGAACTGCGGAATACGTGGTGTTAACGCACTGACCGCCAGGGCCGGATGCGCAGTACGTATCAATACGCAGGTCTTCCTGGTTAATCTGAATATCAATCTCGTCAGCCTCTGGGAGAACTGCAACGGTTGCGGTTGAGGTCTGGATACGACCCTGAGACTCAGTCTTAGGAACACGCTGAACACGGTGAACACCGGATTCATACTTCATAACTGAATAGACCTTATCGCCTGTGACCTTAAACTCAATAGTCTTAAAGCCACCCGCCTCAGAAGGTGAGCTGGACAGAACCTCTGTCTTCCAACCACGAGCCTCGGCAAAGCGCTCATACATCTTGAAGAGATCGCCTGCAAAAATCGCTGCCTCATCGCCACCAACACCAGCACGAATCTCAACGATTGTGTCCTTCTCGTCATTTGGATCGCCTGGGATCAGCATGACCTTGATCTCATCCTCAAGCTGAGGAAGCATCTCTTCATTAGCAGCAATATCTTCCTGCAACATCTCTTTTTCTTCTGGATCAGAAGTGGCGTTGAGAAGCTCTTTTGCAGCCTCAATGTCATCGAGGGCAGTGATGTACTTATTGGCGTGAGCAACCAAGTCCGCCTGATTAGAGTGCTCTTTTGCTACGCGAGCATACTCTTTTGGATCAGAGACAACGGCTGGGTCTGCAAGCTTTTGCTCAAGCTCAGCATAGGCCTCAACGATTTTTTCTAGCTTGTCACGCATTCTTGCTCCTAAGATAAGTGCCTCGTGCGCGCTTGGCTTATGAGCCTGTAGCCAAACTGTTGCACAAGCTGCTTGCGAGGTGAGATTTCAACTAAAGAAGTGTACCACCACTAGGCGATTTTTAAACCGATACCTCGCTATCTGCACAGGATGAGGGTACACAAGTTACGTAATTGTGAGAAAATTACAGCAGGTTCATACGGTAATGAGGCGCTATGACTTCTAAAGACAAAACTTCACAACCAGATAACACGCCTGCTGCAGAGGAAACATCTTCTGATCAGAAGACCCTTGATGCTCAGGCCGTTGAGGCACCAGACGCTGACGGCGAGAAGACCGACGAGCTTGAAGAGGTCACCGACCCTATTGCTGCTGACATGGCTGCTGCTGACGAAGACTACATTATGGAAGTTGTCAGCCCTATTTTCCCTGGTCTAGACGAAGACGGCGAAGAGGATGAGGACGGCTCGGCTTCAGATGAAGACTCTTCTGAAAACGATGCAGACAGCACAACTGACCTGGAGAAAATCGTAAACGATGCAGCTCTAACGCAAGATCTTTCTGCGGTAGAAGCTCGCCTCAAAGAGCTTGAAGAGAGCGCACACGAACACTCAGAGTCCAAAACTGCCGAAGTTCCTTCCAAAAGCGCTACTAGCGTGAGTGATGCAGCGTCTGACGATGATGCAACCTCTATAAAAGATGTTGCCGATACGTTCTCAAGTTATCTTCGCAGTAGGCGTCGCGCGCTTTTTAGGTTTGTACGCCGCTACAGCCTACTTTCTGGCATTCTTGCGCTCTTAAGTCTTGCCCTTTTATCTGCGGTTATCGTCTTCTTTATTCGCGTGAGCAACGTTCCTTCGACAGATACTGTTATCGCTGACGCTCGTACACGAGCCGAAGCTCCAACTTGGACTCCGGGCGAGTATGACGCTGATGAGTCCTTACTCCTTACGGGCATTGAAGTTGTTTCTCGTACCAGAAGTACCACGGCAATCTCCAGCGATGCCGCTCAGTTTGGTGCCACCGGCTACGCCAACTCTGTCGTACGCCTTACCTACACGGGTAACGCAATTGCTGCCACAAAGATTTCCAAGTTAGGATACGCAAATACCCAGGGCTGGAACGCTATTGGTGATGAAGAAACCCAATCTGTCACCTACCAGGCAACTTCAGGTGTTTCCACAACAAAAGTCCTTGATGCCATTGGCGATGTACTAGCCAAGCTTGATGAGAAAAATCCAAACGAAGCTATTTCTTATAGTTCGCAGTTCTCTAGTGCAACGTTTACTGTTCTTGATGCGGGTTTTGATCGTGAACAGCAGACTTGCTGGGTAAGAATGTCAGGTGTTTCACCGACCTTCTATGGCTCGCTCACCTGCGATATTACGGCTTCATTTACGTTTGATGCCTCTACGGGCACCTGGTCGCTCGACACAGTCAGCCCCTCGGCAGGACTTAAGTACGACTACAGCGGACTGGTGGGAACGTGGAAGGGCACCTTTGTGAGCTGTGAAGCCAGCAGCGGCAGCCCTTGTTATGCTGGCAGAACTAATCCTTTAACGTTAACCGTAACGTCTGCTGGTTTTTCTCGTGATCAGCTGGTTCTTACGGGTACCGCAGAGGGTGTTGTCCACAACCATGGAGCGCTTAACACCTCGTATCGTTGGTATCCAGGTGACACTGAGTTCAAGAACGCATCTGTCTCTCTGACTACTTCTGGAACCATCGGAGATCAAATTCAGGTTTCTGGAGTGGTAGATGTAACCAATGCAAGTCTGGATGCTCATTCTGCTTCTAGCACGTCCCTCAGCACAGCTCAAAAACCACAGTTGAAAGTTACTTTTGATATTGCTGATAACAGCGTGGTAGCTCAGCTTATTTCCACCCACACGGAAAACGGTCAGACCGTCACCTTTACTGATACCTACCAGCTCTCCAAAGAGTAAAAATAATCCCGTCAGGCCGAGTCTTTCCTGACGGGATTTCTATCATCAAATTACGAGAAGTACGAAGGTCGTTTACTGCGCCTTATCTTCTTCCTTATCTGTGGCCTCTTCGTCGTTCTTCTCGCCCTTATGCATGCGTCCACGAACAATCCCCACAATTGTTGGGATGATTGAGACCGCAACAATTCCTACAATCAGCAGCTCAAAGTGCTCCTGAACTACAGGGATACCGCCAAAGAAATAGCCGAGAAGTACAAACATCGTGGACCACGTAAGGCCGCCCAGGATGTTGTAGATACCAAAGTTTCTCCAGTGCATACCGCCCATACCCGCAATAAAAGGAACGAACGTGCGGATAAAGGGGAAGAAGCGCCCTAAGAAAATTGCCAGATGACCATGCTTGTCCAAAAACTTCTGAGTCTTCTCAAGATGCTCTGGAGTAAGTGCTTTGACCTTTCCAGAAGCAATGATCTTTTGACCAAAGAAGTGGCCAATCATAAAGTTCATCTGATCGCCAAGAATTGCGGCAGCCCACGTAATAACAAGCAGCAAAACAATATTAAAACCGCCATTGTGGGCAAAAAATCCTGCTGCAAAAAGCAGAGAATCACCTGGTAAAAACGGGAAAAAGACTACGCCGGTCTCAATAAAAACAATCAGAAAAACAAAACCGTACGCAGCAAGAGGGCCTGTGGCAATCATTGAAGCAATAAATGCACGAGGATCTCTAAGCAGCTCAATGATGTAGTTTACAAAACCCATCGAAGTCCAATCGTCGTGACAAATGTCGCGGCAAACACACTATACGCCTAAGAAAAGCGCATTGAGTGGGAACGGATGCCCGCGAGTGACCCCTTATGGCTGCTGTCTCCCGACCCTGACCAGGTTCGAGGTGTCACGTCATCCGCACCCGCTCAATGCGCTGTAGATACTCTACCCTATTAGAGAAATCTTTGCACAGATCGTATCGCTTCTATGCATTTTTTGACGAATTTTTTTCAATTGCTTTGATGATCTTCTCGACGTTCTTTTTTCCTCTTGAGATACCTACATGCAAAATTCCAGCTATAGGAACAGATATGACGAGAAGAACTATGCCGCCCACGAGCATAGCCGTTGCCATAGAACTTGTAGAGAGACTCCCGTACACGCTGAGATATATAAGCCATGCTCCAATTGCGATACCAGAATAAGCGGCTCTTCTATAAACGCTTAGCGTTCCAAGGGCTTTTGTCTGCATACGAGCCTCGACAACCAAAGGGTTATCCTCGTGTGAATGAGAAGCTGCTCCTACATAGTTTTTCTTGCTCATAAAAACTCTCAATCAAAAGTGGCATCGCCGTATGACGATGCCACTTTATTACGTTTGTCTTTTCTGCGCCAGACAGGATTTTGCGCAAAAAATTAGTAAGACAGACCTGGGTTGAAGACGCCAATAACAACGCCAACAAGTGCTACAACAACAAGAATAAGCATAACAACCGTTGGGCTGAGCTTCTTCTTAGTCATCAACCACCAGCAAAGGTATACAAACAGAAGGTTCAATACCTTAGGGAAGATGCCATTAAGTGTTGTCTGAATGTCAACACCAGCAATATTCAGAGAAGTGGTGACGTTAATCCATGTAGCAGCAACAGAGCCAATGACCATAGTACCAATCATAACAATGGAGCTACGGAGAGCCTCGGACTCAGGACCAACAAGTGCCTCAACAGCAGAAGAGCCCAGGCTATAGCCCTGATCGTAAGCAAACTTCATGCCGAAGTACATAATGAGGTTCCAGACCACCACATAGAACAGTGGGCCAAGAACGGAGCCGCCCTTAGAAAGGCCAAGTGCAATTCCAAGAAGAATTGGAATAAAGGTACCAACGATAATGGAGTCACCAAGACCAGCAAGAGGGCCCATAAGACCAGCACGAAGACCGTTGATGGTCTCGTCGTCGATTGCCTCGCCGTTTGCGCGAGCCTCTTCAAGAGAAGCGGTCAAGCCAACAACCATAGAACCAATCTGTGGCTCGGTATTAAAGAAGGTTGTATAGGTAGAAAGTGCCTCAACCTTTTGGTCATCAGTATCGTAAAGCTCGTCAACGATTGGAAGCATGGATGCAAGGTAACCAAATGTCTGCATGTGCTCCTGAGAGAAGCAGGTAAGATTGCCGTAAATCCAGCTCAAGAAAGACTTATTGCGTGCTTTCTGAGAAATGGTTTTCTTTTCAGCCATGATTAAATATCCTCCTCTTCTTCATCGTCTGCGCTTACATTGCCTGATGCTGCAGCAGCCAAACGAACATTCTTTGCCTGCTGAAGCTGATAGTTAAGAACAGCAAAGAAGACTGCTACGACTGCAGAGACAATGAGGTTCAGGCCAAGTGCGCCAGCAAGGATAAAGCCAAAGGCAAAAGTTACCCAATCAAGAGGCTTGGTAATAACCTGCTTGCACAAAATTGCAACACCAACGGTAGGAAGAAGGGTACCAACGGTGAAAAGGGTCATCATTGGGATACCGTTCATAGGGAGGTATTCCTTCATGATGCCAACCATGCTCTCGCCAGCCATGCAAATGAAGAATGTTGGAATGAACGAGAAAATAATGTGAGAAACCCAAGGGAATACAAAGTCAACCATTGGAATGGTCTTCTTAATACGACCCCACTCTTTGCTCTCCATTGCGCGCCAACCAATACCCTGCCATACAAGGTTCATGGTAGCAGTGCCGTAGAACAGAACAGTACCAAGAGTACCAACAGCTGCACCAATAGCAGCTGCCTGAGATGCAGCCTCAACAGAGCTTGGATCAAGACCATAAGCCTTGATTGCAAGAATTGCTAGAGGAATACCAATGTAGGAAACAGCACGAACGTCAGCGGAAACAGTTCCACCAGGTGTTACGAGTGCAATGTAGACCAACTGGATTGCTGCACCAACAATAATGCCAGTCTGGACGTCGCCAAGAATGACACCAACGACAAGACCTGCAACAAGTGGACGACCGAGGGTATAGTTACCTACGGTAGTACCAGCCATGCCAGGTAGTGACGCAAGGCATGCAAACAAACCCAAAAGGGCAGCTTGAAACGCATTAATTGCCATAAAAATCGCCTTCCGAATACTACTTTACGTCAAATTTCTCGCGGAATTTAGGCCACTCACCAATTGCCTTTTCTTTAAGAAGAGCAAATTGAACGGTATAACCAGCTTTGGTTATATCCTCAAATGCCTGTCCCTCTTCTTGAGTAAAGGACTGGTTGTTGCCCAGCTTTACCGCACCAGGACGATCATTACCAGGACCGATAATGACCGTGTTAATTCCTGGCTTAAAACCAAAGTCAACAAGAATTTTCTTCATGTCAACTGGGTTTTTAGTAATAAGAAAATAACGAGAATCGCTGTCTAGAACCTTCTGAGCGCTCTCTTTGAAGTGATCAAATGTCCAAACAAATACTTTCTTGTCAGGTGCTGCTGACTTGTAAGCAGACTTGAGAACAGGATTTGATGCAGCCGCATCATTTACTGCAATGATTCCGTCACAAGGAACCTCAAGGGCCCAACGAGTGACTGTCTGACCGTGAATCATGCGGTCATCAACACGAACAAATGAAATCATGTTTTCTCCTAACATATTTCTTACGCAAGCAACTACGATCACTTGCAGTAATTACTAAAGGTCTTCCTCGTCATCGTCTTCAAGGGCTAGGACAATCTGATTAACGCCATTTTTTCCTTCATTCAGGACTGATGACACAAGAGCTTCACCACTTAGGCCATCATCGATTGCCATCAAAGCACCAATTGCCATGGGAAGATTGGCACCACTAAAAGCCACGGTATGAGAAAGCAGGCCTTTTTTGGCGAGAAGATCAAGCGCATTAGTAAGTGGAGAGCCACCGATAATGTCACCAAGAACGACAACCTCGTCGTCAGCAGTAAGTGGCTCAAGAATTTTTGACAAATTCTCTCTATATTCAACTGCTCCCACGCCATCTTCCATGCTGTAACTCAAGATGTTTTCTCTGGGTCCCATCAGCATGTCCATTACGCTATGCAGACCTGGTGCAAACGTTCCATGACTTACGAGCAAAAGGTACTTCATTACTGCTCCATTCCAGACATCACCACTGTGGCTGTACTTCGCCTGTATTAACAGCCGTACTACGCCAATACAAAATTTCCAACCTGTTATGTAAATTGTTATGCATCAAAACTTACATTCCAAGCCACGTGTCACTTGCCTAGCCGTTATAACACAAAGGTATACATGCGCTATTGGCATTCGCAAATTTTTAATATTCTTGATGTATTATTTTTTTAAATTTTATTCAAATTGTTTGATTAATCAGCTGAATAAGTGTTCTACCAACTAAACTATATATGCATATATTCTTTGCATATATGAATATATAAATAGGAGTATTACAAATATTATATAAAGAAATGTCCGTCCAACGCTCCTCGAAATACATTTCTAAAAAATAAAAAAGAAGGCCAAACAAGATGGCCTTCTTAACATGAAATAAAAAATAATTTTATGTTACGTAACGTGTTATGTTCTGTTTCTGCGATAGAAATCAACAAGAGACTGAGTTGAAGCGTCTTGCTTTGCCAGTTCTTCGTCGTTATGAATTGCAGGGAAAATCTGCTTTGCAAGCTGTTTACCAAGCTCTACACCCCACTGATCAAAGGAATCAATGCCCCACACAACACCTTCAACAAAGGTAATATGCTCGTAGAGCGCAATAAGCGTACCAATAGCACGAGGATTAAGCTCTTTACCAAAGATAGAAGTAGTTGGCCTATTTCCTTCAAAGACGCGTGCAGAAATCATCCACTCTGGTGTTCCCTCAGCACGGACCTCGTCAGCGGTCTTGCCAAAAGCAAGCGCCTTAGTCTGCGCAAAGAAGTTGGAGAGGAAGAGCTCGTGGACATCAAGATCTGCATCTTTTGTAGCAAAAGCAGTATTTACAAACGCAATAAAATCAGCAGGAATAATCTGAGTTCCCTGGTGAATAAGCTGGTAGAAGGCATGCTGGCCGTTGGTACCAGCCTCTCCCCAGAAAATCTCGCCTGTGTTAGAGGTAACCGCCGTACCATCCCAGCGTGTTGCCTTGCCGTTGGACTCCATAGTGAGCTGCTGTAGATACGCAGGGAATCTATGCAGGTACTGACTATATGGAAGTACTGCGTGAGATGCTGCGCCAAAGAAATTAACGTACCAAACGTTTAAGAGACCCATAAGAGCAACAACGTTTTGCCTTAATGGAGTGGTCTTAAAGTACTCGTCAACTGCATTAAAGCCGCTAAGGAACTCTGCAAAACGCTGTGGGCCAAAAACAATTGCCAGTACAAGACCAACAGCAGAATCAACCGAATAACGGCCACCAACCCAGTTCCAGAAACCAAAGGCATTCTCTGGGTCAATGCCAAACTCTTCTACCAGATCAAGTGCAGTAGAAACAGCAACAAAATGCTTGCGAATAGCTTCTGCATTCTGAGCTTCCGAGCCGTCAATAACGCCCTGTTCAGCAAGCTTTTCCAAAAGCCATGTGCGAGCACAACGAGCATTGGTAAGTGTTTCAAGTGTAGTAAAGGTCTTGGAAACAATAATAAAAAGCGTTGTTTCTGGATCAAGATCCTTGGTTTTCTCGCCAAGGTCAACAGGGTCAATGTTAGAGACAAAGCGAGCAGTAATACCTGCATCTGCAAAAGGCTTTAGAGCCTCGTAGACCATAACAGGGCCTAGGTCAGAGCCGCCAATACCAATGCTTACAACAGTCTTGATAGGCTTGCCAGAAACACCCTTCCACTCTCCCGAGCGAACTCGGTCACAGAAGGCATACATCTTGTTCAGCGTCTGATGAACGTCAGCGACAACATCTTGACCATCAACAATAAGCGTGCCTGATTCAGAGGCGGGACGACGAAGCGCTGTGTGAAGAACTGCGCGGTCTTCAGTAGTGTTGATGTGCACGCCGGCATACATAGCGTCTCTACGCTCTTCAAGCTTGACCTCTTTTGCAAGGTCACACAGAAGATCAAGTGTCTCTTGCGTGGCAAGGTTTTTAGAAAGATCGATATGGAACTGGTCTAGCTCAAACGTAAGATCCTTGGCGCGCTGTGGGTTCTCTGCAAACCATTTCTTCAGCGTAGCCTTAGTATCTTTTAAGCTGGTGTAATGCTCTGTAAGTGCCTGCCAAGCTCTAGTCTGTGTTGCGTCAGTAGGCAAAATGCTTGGTGCTGTAGGTGATGCCATACCAGTCTCCTTCTTTTGACTACCTCAAGGATAATCTGAGCAACGCTCATGAAACGTCACAATGTCGTTTTTCGTAAAAAATACGACAAATCATTACTAATAAGGCTCTCCCAAAGGTGGAACCTGTTTAATTGCAGCCCAGCGCATCTGCTTCTGGTGAGGGTCATCAAGTGCACCGGCAAAGTTATCAAGATTAACCACGCGCATTCCACATACATGAACAAGAACACGGGGCGAGAAGGTCTTCTCGGCATCAGTTTTAAGCTGTTCAAGCTCTTCTGCGTATGCTTCACGCACTAATGCAACTGCTGCATCATTTACCAAGAGCACCGTGTCAGGGCTAAAGGCGCTTATTGCCTGCCTAACGAGCTCTGGATTTATGGAATCGCCTGTTTTTGCTGTGGTAAGCAAGGTAGCCCATGCCTCAGGTGCATAGCCTAAATGCTCTAGAGAAGCTTTAAGTGCAGAAAGCTCTGTCTCTTCAAAGTCTTCTTGTCCTTTTACTAACAAAACCGTTGCAAAAGCATTGCCTGCCATACACACCCCCTGAGCAGCAAAATCTCCAAACTCATGCGTTGTTTTTGCCATGTAGGCTTCTTTTCGCATAGATCTTTCGCTTGGCATGCGCACCTCTTTCTTATATGCCAACTATGCACGTAATTCACAATTTGAGCAAGTCTATAAAGTTATGTGTATACACTTTTCTAATTTGGGGATAAGTTTGCTAGTGCTTGAAATTAAATGGCCTAAAGGCCGTATGTAACTGGAGGTTCGTTATGGCACAGCAGCTTACTACTGCAGAGTTCGATTCTGTTCTTGCAAACGCAGACAAGCCTGTTCTTGTTGATTTCTGGGCATCTTGGTGCGGTCCTTGCCGTGCTCTTGGTCCAGTTGTCGAGGAGGTTGGCAATGAGATGGCAGACAAGCTTGACGTTTACAAGGTAAACGTTGATGACGAGGCAGATCTTGCAACTCGTTTCCGCATCGTCTCCATCCCTACCCTCATCCTCTTCAAGAACGGTGAGCCTGTTCACACCATGGTTGGCAACCTTCCTAAGGCTGACCTCGTTTCTGAGCTCAACGCTAACCTGTAAGTTCTTGTGTGCCACGCGGCTGCGCTGGCTTATCATTGAACTAAGCGGCGGTACGTCTATCGGCGTGCCGCCTTTTTGTTACAAGGAGAACTAATGGCCGATAAAAGCCTTGATGCCCAACAGACAGGACTTTTAAAAGGAGTTCGTAAGCGCCTCTTTCTACAGCGTCTACGTTCTAGCCTTTCTACCATCATTCTGCTTGTCTCTTCAGCAATTTTTATTTTTCTGCTGATTGACGTTTCTGAAGGTGACGTCATCGGCATTGATCACTTTGCCTACAGGCTCTTTGTTGTCCACCTGAGAACTCCCCTTCTCACTGAGATAATGGAAGGGTTCTCTGGACTTGCAAGTCCTGTCACCGTTATTGTCATGCTTATTGTGGTTGCCGCGTTTGCGCCAGGACCAAGTGTTGGCAGGCTCGCCTCCATTAACCTTGGCGGTGTTGTCATTGTTGACCTTATCTTTAAGGCCATTGTCCAGCGTCCTCGTCCCGATGGATTTAGACTGGTAGTTGAAACCGGCTATAGCTTCCCCTCGGGCCACTCGATGTTCTCGATGGCTTTTTATGGCCTGCTTATTTGGCTTGTCTGGCATTACGAGAAAGACAAACTACAGCGCTGGATTTGGTGTGGTCTTTTCTCCGCGGTCATCATTATGATTGGTGTCAGCAGAATTTATCTGGGCGTACACTACGCCACCGACGTTATTGGTGGTTTCTCGCTTGCCCTTGTATGGCTAGTGCTTTTTACCAAGCTGATGATTCCATCGCTTATTTACAAGAAGAAAGTACCTCAAGCGAAGACAGACTAATAATCTCTGCGCTGACCACCTGGGCCGATTCTTCATCAACAATAATGCGTCCCATAGTTGCGCCCTCGCGACCGCGAGGATACGTAGGACTTCCTGGATTCATTACAAGCGTGTTGGTCCACTCGTCGCGCTGTACAAAAGGCTTATGCGTGTGACCACAGATAGCAATGTTGCATTTAACCAGGTCAAGCCTCTCGCGATAATGGCATACCTGCCACTTTAAACCGGCCGCAAAGAAAATAATCTTTTTCTTTACCATGGGGCCATAGTTGTAGCAAAAGTCATTATTACCCAGGCAGAGCTTTACCGGAGCAATCTTCTGGAGCGTCTGATAATCAGTGTTTGAAGTGATATCCCCTGCATGCACAATGTAGTTGGCGCCCTGCAGAGCTTCAAGCAACTCAGATGACAAATACCCATGCGTATCTGAAATTACATCAAACCTTACAAGTGCCATACCAAACTCCTACGTGCGCTTTTAAGCCTCTGGCGAGAAACCCTTTGAGCTTCTACAGTCCCAGTGCTCGCTTGAGTGCAACCACACGACGGCGAGAAACCGAAATGTGACGCTCCTCAAATCCCTGAATAGTCAACTGTAGGATACCAGCAGAGATAACCTCAACATCGTCAACATACTCAAGATTCACGATAAAGCTACGATGAATGCGGAAAAATCCGTGTGGAGCAAGGCGCTCTTCAAGTTTTTGCAGAGAAATAGTAGACAAGAAGCGGTCATCTTCTGTGTAGATGCAGGAGTAATCGTCTTTTGCCTCAATGAAGCGAATCTGATCAATAGGAACAAGAACTTTGCTTCCGCTCTTAATGACAGGAATACGCTCAATAGTTGCCATAGGAGACTGAGGGCGCAGGCGCTCTTCAACCTTATCAAGGGCCTGCTCAAGACGCTCGGTCTCAACGGGCTTCATCAGGTAATCAACGGCATTAACGCCAAAGGCATCTAGTGCGTACTCGCTATATGCAGTGACAAACACAATCTGAGGAGGGTTCTTCAACTTGTGAAGAGCCTCTGCAAGCTGCATTCCATTTGTCTTAGGCATAGAGATGTCCAGGAACATAACCTCAACGCGAGACTCCATGAGTTTCTCGACAGCATCCCTTGCACTTGTGGCCTCAATGATTTCCTCGAGACGGCCGGTCTCCTCAAGCAAAAACCTGAGCTCAGAACGGGCTGGAGCCTCGTCGTCAACAATCATGGCGCGCATGTCATTCATCTCCCAACGGCCTAACGCAGCGTTAAGCAAAACCGTCTACTACTATGCTGTTGCCTGCAGTGCCGCACCTGCAAGCTTGAGTGTCACGCACGTACCCTGGCCTGGCTTAGACATGATTTCCATGCCAGATCCAGCGGCGTAGAAGCGCTCAACTCGCTCAGCTACGTTCTTAATGGCAATGCCCGTGCCCTCATTTCTCCCCGAAGAATCCTGCGGGGTAGGACCTTGGCCATTAAGCAAGCGAGAAACAGTCTCTTCATCCATTCCAAGACCATCATCAGCAACAGATATAAGAATATCATCTTCGTCGCGTGCGACGTGGATGTCAATATGAAGCGCACCTTCATCTTTCATGGCGTGCCTCACGGCGTTCTCAACAATAGGCTGAATCAAAAAAGACGGAACCTGAACGTCTTCGCATCCCTCATCGACATGCTCGGACTCTTGGATACGTTCTTCTCCAAAACGAGCCTTCTCAATTGTCAAATACCTGCGTGTTTGTGTCAATTCCTGAGAAAGCGGAATAAGTGCACCCTGCGAACTCTCAAGCGTGCGGCGATAAAACACAGAGAACTCGCGAAGCAAGTCACGTGCCTTATTGGGGTTTGTGCGCGTAAGAGATGCAATGGTATTAAGCGTATTGAACAAGAAGTGTGGATTAATCTGTGCTTGCAGGGCCTTGACCTCGGCTCGAGCGGTCAACTCTGCCTGACGGTCAAGCTCGTACGAGGAAAGCTGAGTGGAGAGAAGCTCGCCCAAACCCTCTGCGATTGCCAGCTGTGTGCGATCAATTTCAATACCGCGACGATAATAGAGCTTGATAGTGCCAACCGTGCGGTCCTGAACAATCAACGGGACAATGATGCCAAAGGAGCTGCCGCCATTGCCAAAGCCGCCTCGTCTTTGTAGCACTTGCTGACGGCTATCTACCGAGACAAACGTCTCCATGCGGCCACTTTCCAGAACCTCAGTTGCAGGGCCTACTACCTTTGAACCAGGCATATGGGAGGTTGCAATGTCTCCTTCAAAACCCAGCACGTACTCTGTATCAGTAATAGAGATAGCAGCAGCAGAGGTTTCTGAAAGCAATAACGTGCAGATGGTTGGCGCTGTTTCTTGTGACAATCCACCGCGTAACATTTTAAGCGTCTTGGAGGCCACCTCAAGCGTTCGCTCTGTTGCCTGAGACCGAGCGTGCTCGTTACCCGGCTGATTGGTGCCGCCAAAAACAATGACCGTGGCAAGTCCTCCGCCTGCAACAAGAGCGGCAAACAGGTTGTCTGCCATGACACTCCAAGAGAGAAGGCCCAGCAATACACAGGCGAGAAGGACCAGGACTACCCTAGTTGACCTCTGTATGTACTGAGCAAGTCTCTGCATGGTTGTCTAGTTCCCCATTGATTCTGTAGCAGAATCCTCAGAAACAAGCTGCTGTGGTAAAGACGAATGCTTAAGCGCACGAGCTAATGGAGCGCCAAGTACATAAAGGACAACGGCTTCTCCAAGTCCTGTGGTAATAAAGCCAAATAAGAACATAAGAGGATATGAGCCGTCGAGCTCAATAGTGGTAAATGGAATTGTGTAGAATCCCAAGCCCTGAAGCAAAATGGGAAGATATGCAGAAACAATTACTGCATTTGCAAGCACGGGTCCTAGAAGTGCAAGTGGTACATTCTTCCTGTTTTTCCAGGTAAACCACGCACCAAGAGCAGTTGCCAGAGAACCAAAGACTACGTCTAACAGCCCCAATGCACCTGTGCCAGAAATAACCATATTTGCAAGGTTAGCAATGACACAGCCAAGTGTCAGTCCTGGAATTGCATCAGCGGTAAAGAGCGCAAGAACAACAACTGCCTCTGAAATGCGGAACTGCACAGGACCCCAGGCTAGACCGCCCAAAAAGAGAAGGGTTGCAAGCGTAAGTGCTGCATAAAGAGCTGCAATGATACCAATACGTGCAAGGCGCTGGGCGCGCTGTTTTGTTGCATAAGCTGAAGAAACCTGTGGCAAAACAATCCCCTTGTTAACTCTAAAAACTTAGTTCATGATACGACGAAACGCATATATGAGCAAATGAGCAGCGCAGACATACATTTAGTAATGCAGGTGCATTCCTGGATAGACCATCTCACGAGCATGCTTTTGATACGCTGCGACTGCCTCTTCTTCAAAAGCAAGAGGGATGTCTTCCTCGCCTGCCATATCCAAAATCCAACGCGTGAGATAAGGATTCAAAGGAAGGAGAGGACCAATCAGCCAGGTGGCAATAGCATTCTTACGACGGAAGCCTTCTAGTTTGCTTTCTTTATTGATGCCAAAACCCACCTTATTTTTAAGGAAGTAGCAGTTAGAGTTATCTCCCTCGGTGAGTGTGAACTGCATCTTAAAGCCAACGACAACAAAAGGCTCTTTGCCATTGCCAGGATCAAACTCTCCCACCTGGACATCGTGGAAGCGCTGGGGCATATAGCGAGTGGTCGTAAACTTAAATAAGCCAAGACCCTTAACCTCAGAACCATCAGGATTAACGATTTTCTCGCCAAAAAGCTCTGAAGCGTTGCCCGCAAACAGCATAGGAACGCCCTGATCAGCCAGCTCTGCAAGCCTGTCCTTGTAAGGCATAAGGCGAGAAATAATAAGCTCTTGCTGGGCTTCTGTCATGCCACCCATGATGATTGCTGATGGCGTGTTTTCAACAAAGTAAGGCGTTGCGGCGTGAGAGGTGTACACAAAGTTCTCTTTTGGAAGGCAGGCCTCCAGGTAGAGAGCATTTCCGTTGTCTCCACCCTGGTTTCCGTACTCTGGGTAAAGAATCTCAATCTTAGTTGCTGGATTACTCATGGGAGGCCTCCATCTGTTTCAAGCGCTCAATGATACGGTTTCTGCTGATATCAGCAATGCCACCGTTATAGAGGCCGTGTGCATAGAAAACGTGCTGGCAAGCGTTAAGGTCAACCAGGTTAGCGGTCTCTTCAGGAGAGCTTGCCACAAAGGTTTTAGCTGGATCAATACCGGCAAGTCTGAGCCTAAGCTGCAGATCAAGTGAAGTGTCACCGTAAATAATGACCTGCTTGACGCTTGGATCTTGCAGGAACTCAAAGTCAGTCTGGTAGTACCAGCCAATATACTCTGTCTGGTCTTTTGCTTTTGCCATGTACGCATCAGCAATCATGATGATAATTGCTTTGTCACCTGGCTGTTTGCGAAGGATATCGATGGTGACTGAGGTTGCCGTGTCATTCTCGCCCTTAGAAGCCATGCTAATAAGACGACGACCGTTGTAGTCAATCTCGTTATACCTGGAAGAAGCAATGTTAACGCGTTGTAAAGACGCAGCGATGGTTGCAGGCGCAAGACCCATCTCACGCGCGGTTACGATGGCCACAAACAAGTTGTAGAGGTTGACGATAGAGTAGCTATTGAGCTTGTACTCATATGTTGGTGCGCCTTCGTGGCAGTGCTCCTTGACCACAAACTTGCCAGTCTCTGGCTCTACTGAAATGACCTCATAATCAGGAGTTGGGTTGGTATAGCCGCACTCCTCGCAAGTTGCGTGACCAAGATGCCTCAGGTGTGCATAATCCCACTTGAGCTTTCCACCGCATTTGGGGCAGGCGGTAAGATCTGAAACAATGCCCACTGGCTCTGCGGTGTCTTCTGCTAGCCTTGCGATGGAGTAATACGTACGATGAGTGCACTGAGGAGCAAGCCTGCAGCTAATCATGTCATCTGCGTTCAAAATCAGATGAGTTGAAGCAGGAATGCCCTTATCCATAACGTCAAACACGTAGTCTGGCGTTGCACTACGAGAGAACGTATCGCGGAACAAATTGGTAACAGACAAAATATCAGGCTGTAGATACGGGAAAATGCGAGGTCCAGAAAGCTCGTCAAACTCCATAACTGCAAGCTTAGTCTTTGACGTACCCTTCCACGTGGCGTTCTTTGCAAACGAGCTTGCAAAGCCGCTGGAAATATTGCCGCCAACGCGGTTGGTAACAGTCTGGTAGCCATTATCAGCAAGAAGATCGTTGAGCAGGTTATTGGTGGTTGTCTTGCCGTTTGTGCCGGTAATAAAGACAATCTGCTCTGGCTTAGCAATGTCTCCCAAAAATGCAGGATCAATGCCTTCGGCAATAAAACCTGGCAGCGTTCCGCCCTCATGGTTCGTCAATTTAAGTGCTGCAAGCGTTGCTTTAGCAGCGAGAAAAGCTACAGGAAATAGTCTGCTCTTTTTTTGTGCCACAGTAACTCCCATCGTGAGCAAAGTCTCTCTAGTTTATCACCTCGCGAGAAGAGCTTGAAGAACAGAGGGTCTCTCGCCAAAAATGCTGCATAAAAAAGCCGAGCCAGGATATCCTGGCTCGGCTGAAGCTACGTGAAAGTAAGTTGCCTTACTCCTCAGGCTGCTCCTTCTTCTCTGCTGCATAGAGCTCGGAGAGGCGTACAAGGTGATCGTAGCGAGCCATTGCGGCTTCCTCGTTCTCCTTGAAGAGCTTCTCTGCGTGCTCTGGGAACTCGCGGGTGAGTCGGCTGTAACGAGCCTCGTTCATCAGGAACTCCTGGTAGCCACCCTTAGGTGCCTTGGAGTCAAGCGTGAACTTCTTACCTGCAGGTGCAGCTGGGTTGAAGCGATAGAGGTTCCAGTAGCCGGTCTCGACTGCCTTCTTCATCTCCTCCTGTGCGTGAGCCATGCCGCCCTTGATGGAGTGCATCTCGCATGGGGAGTAACCGATGATGAGGGATGGTCCTGGATAAGCCTCTGCCTCAGCAATTGCCTTGAGGGTCTGCTGGAGGTTTGCGCCCATGGAGACCTGAGCAACATAGACGTAACCGTAGGTCATAGCAATCTCAGCAAGGTTCTTCTGCTTGATGTCCTTACCAGCTGCAGCAAACTGTGCAACCTGGCCAAGACGGGAAGCCTTAGAGGACTGACCACCGGTGTTGGAGTAAACCTCAGTGTCGAAGACAAAGACGTTGATGTCCTCGCCGGAAGCAAGAACGTGGTCAAGGCCACCGAAGCCGATGTCGTATGCCCAACCGTCGCCACCGAAGATCCAGAAGGACTTCTTGGTGAGGAAGCTCTTGTTAGCAAGGATTTCCTTAGCTGCTGGAAGATCAGACTTCTCAAGCTCAACTACGAAGGTCTTAGAAGCTTCCTTGGAGAGAGCTGCGTCGTTGACGGACTCAATCCATGCCTTAGCAGCATCCTTGAGGTCCTGAGATGCGCCGTCCTCATCGACAAGCTGCTGAGCAAGCTCCAGGAGACGCTTCTGCTGTGCCTGGTGACCAAGCATCAGACCCATACCGTGCTCTGCATTGTCCTCAAAGAGGGAGTTGTTCCATGCTGGGCCGTGGCCGTTTGCATCGGTAGTGAATGGTGAGCAAGAAGCTGGGTTACCCCAAATGGAGGAGCAGCCGGTTGCGTTGGAGATGAACATACGATCGCCGAAGAGCTGAGTGACCAGACGGCCGTAGCTGGTCTCAGCGCAGCCTGCGCAGGAACCAGAGAACTCAAGAAGAGGCTTCTTGAACTGGGATGCCTTGACGTTGTTAGCAACAAGCTCGGTCTTCTCGGAGACGTGGTTGACTGCGTAGTCGAAGATCTCCTGCTTGGACGCCTGCTCCTCGATTGGCTTCATGGTCAGAGCATCTGCAGGGCAGATGTAGACGCAGTTGGAGCAACCGGTGCAGTCGAGCTGAGAAACTGCAATCTCAAACTTGTAGCCCTTAGCCTTAGGACCAACGGCATCCTTGAACTGAGACTGTGCTGGTGCAGCAGCAACCTCTTCGTCGGTAAGGACGAATGGACGAATGACTGCGTGTGGGCAGACATAAGCGCACTGGTTACACTGAATGCACTTCTCGACGTTCCACTCAGGAACAACAACAGCAATGCCACGCTTCTCGTAAGCAGCAGCGCCAAGCTCAAACTGGCCATCAACGTGGTTCTTAAATGCAGAAACAGGAAGTGCGTCACCCTCCATACGAGAGACTGGAGTCATGATGTCACGAACCTGCTTGAGCAGAGCCTCACGGCCCTCAAGGGTGATTGTGCTTGGAGCATCCTCTGCAGTAGCCCAATCAGCAGGAATCTCAATCTTAGTAAATGCAGTAGCACCAGCGTCGATTGCCTTGTGGTTCATATCGACGACGTTCTGGCCCTTCTTCAGGTAAGAGTGAGTTGCAGCATCCTTCATATACTGAAGTGCGTCTGCCTCTGGAAGAACCTTTGCAAGAGCAAAGAATGCGGACTGAAGAATGGTGTTGGTGCGCTTGCCCATACCAATTTCCTTGGCAAGGTCAATTGCATTGATCAGATAAACATTGATGTTGTTCTTAGCAATGTAGCGCTTTGCCTCTGCTGGCAGGTGGTGTGCAAACTCCTCTGCATCCCACTGGCAGTTGACCAGGAAGGTACCGCCAGGCTTGACGTCGCGGACCATCTTGTAGCCCTTGATGATGTATGCAGGAACGTGGCATGCAACAAAGTCTGCCTTGGTGACATAGTAAGGAGAACGAATCTTGTGATCACCGAAGCGCAGGTGGCTGATGGTGATACCGCCGGTCTTCTTGGAGTCATACTGGAAGTATGCCTGAACATATTTATCGGTGTGGTCACCAATAATCTTAATGGAGTTCTTGTTAGCACCAACGGTACCGTCACCGCCGATACCCCAGAACTTGCACTCAATGGTGCCCTCAGCTGCAGTGTTAGGAGCCTCTGGATCCTCTGGGAGAGACAGGTTAGTAACGTCGTCGACAATACCAACGGTGAACTCACGCTGAGGAGCATCCTTCTTGAGCTCCTCGAAGATTGCGAATGCGGATGATGGTGGGGTGTCCTTGGAACCAAGGCCATAACGACCGCCAACAACCTTAATGCCTGTACGACCAGCCTCATAAAGGGAAGAAACAACGTCTTCGTAGAGAGGCTCACCAACGGAACCCGGCTCCTTGGTGCGGTCGAGAACAGCAATCTTCTTGACGGACTCAGGAAGAACGTCAACAAAGTGCTTTACAGAGAATGGACGATAGAGACGGACCTTAACCAGACCGACCTTCTCGCCATGAGCGTTCAGGTAGTCGATAACCTCTTCGAGGGTATCGCAGAAGGAACCCATGCAGATAACAACGCGATCAGCGTCTTCTGCACCGTAGTAGTTGAACAGACCGTAGTCAGTACCAAGCTTAGCGTTGATCTGGTTCATGTAGTCTTCAACAACTGCTGGCAGCTGGTTATAAACCTCGTTGCATGCCTCGCGGTGCTGGAAGAAGATATCGCCGTTCTCGTGGGAACCGCGGCTTGATGGGTGCTCTGGATTCAGTGCGTGATCACGGAATGCCTGGACAGCGTCCATGTCGCACATCTCAGCCAGATCAGCGTAATCCCAAACAGCAACCTTCTGAATCTCGTGAGAAGTACGGAAGCCGTCGAAGAAGTTAACAAATGGAACCTTGCCCTTGATTGCTGCGAGGTGAGCAACAGGAGCCAGATCCATAACCTCCTGGACATTGCCTTCTGCGAGAAGTGCAAAGCCAGTCTGGCGAGCAGACATTACGTCAGAGTGATCGCCAAAGATGTTCAGTGCATGGGTTGCAACGGTACGTGCGCTGACGTGGAAAACACCAGGGAGCTGCTCGCCGGCAATCTTGTACATGTTTGGAAGCATGAGCAAGAGGCCCTGAGAAGCGGTGTAGGTAGTGGTCAGAGCGCCTGAACCAAGAGAACCGTGAACAGCACCAGCTGCGCCAGCCTCGGACTGCATCTCGACAACCTTGACGGTTGTACCAAAGATGTTCTTTACACCCTGGGCGGACCACTGGTCAACATAGTCTGCCATTGGACTTGATGGGGTAATTGGGTAAATGCCCGCTACCTCGGTAAACGCATACGACACGTAAGCCGCGGCGTTGTTACCGTCCATGGACTTAAACTTTCTTGCCATTTCCTCTCCTTGCCTAATCTGTGATTTCTCACAGTATGCGTCTGTGCGATCCAAAATAAAGCTGTAGACCCTGGGTGACTACGGAAACAAGTTTCATAGTTCGGCCGGCAGCGGTCGCATAATGCTTTTATTATTGCGCAAAAAAACAATGAAACAAATCAGAAATATGAGCCAATAAATACCTATTTTCAGGTAGGATTTTCTACCTGCGGAATTGCAAAATAAACATAACAGTAAAGTGCAACTTTTTTGTAAATCGACAAAATATTCAAGTACGCAAGCAGCCATCTGTCTGAAAATTGGACAAATTTTTACGTAAGCACTCAACGCACGAAAGTCTTACTGCACGTTGAGTGCCTTTTTAATAACCTATCTTTAGCGTCATATCTCTTTTGATTACTTAGCCGCTTTGATCTCGCAAAGCTTCTTATAACCAAATAAGAAACGCTCTCCTATCTCACCTTCAGCATCAGAGGCACAAACGACTCCATGCTCATCTGAAGTAAGGAAGGCTTCATCAAAATCAGCAGTTCCATCAAATACCTGTGCGACAACATCTGGATTAAACTCAGTTGGCTCATGCAGGGTTTGCGCTAAATCAAGCACCAGACTTGTGGCTCCTGATCGAACGCTTTCTTCTGAAATACCTGCGATAAGCTTTCCGTCTTTCACTAGCCAAAGCACTTCTGGTGCACAATGAGTTTGCTGCTCTTCTCGCTGTGAAATTCTTGCACGACCCGCAAGAGATAGAACAGAGCTCTCTTCTAAAGACTGATAAGGACCAACTGTCATAGCGGCCTGACCATTGCTCTCGAGCAAAATCATAAGAACGCCATCTGGAAATTCTTGCGATCCCTCTTTGAGCGTTCCCTCAATGTGCTGTTTAGCCCAAGCAATCAAGTGCGGAGAAACATCTTTTTGAGCAACAACTCGTCTACTCAGCGCACGTAAATGCCTGTTATCAAGAGGGAGAACACCTCCAGCCAGTCTCCAACGACAAACAAGTTCTGGATTATCAAGCTCAAACTTCTGAGCCGCTTCTAACTCTTCCTGGTCCACAGTGTCCTCCCCCAACTTTTTATGAAATGAACTGCTATTCCCGGCTTAGCAGACTAGTGCCTAAAGTGTCGCTTTCCTGTAAACACCATTGCAATACCGTATTCATCACAAGCAGCAATAGACTCATCATCTCTGACTGATCCGCCTGGCTGAATAATGGCTGTTACGCCATGGGCTGCCAAGGTATCAACGTTATCTCGGAATGGGAAAAACGCGTCGGATGCAGCCACAAGATTCTTTGAATCAATTCCCATGCGTTCGCAAGCTGCTTCAGCTCGCTCGCACGCGAGAAGAGCGGCATCAACACGGTTTGGCTGGCCTGGTCCCATGCCAATTCCAGCTTGATCTTTTGCAACCAAAATAGCGTTTGACTTAACGGTCTTACAAACTTTCCAAGCAAATACCAAATCATTCAGCTCTTCTGGAGTTGGTTGACGCTTAGTAACAACCTCAAAGCTCTCTGCGGTTTCATCTGCATGATCAAGGTCTTGCACCAACAGTCCGCCGTCAACAGTTCTCATTTCAAGTTCACGGCTTCTATCGATTCCGCCCGTAGCTAAGACGCGGAGATTGGTTCTCTTTGACAGGCGCTCAAGAGCCTCTTCTGTGAAGCTTGGTGCAATAAGAACCTCAACAAACTGCTTATTGATATCTGCGAAGTGCTCAACAAACTCCAGCGGGACCTCTCTGTTTACTGCAATAATTCCGCCAAAAGCAGAAAGCGGATCACAAGCAAATGCTCGGTCATATGCCTCAACAACATTTTCTGCCGTTGCAGAACCACAAGGATTCTGGTGTTTCAAAATAATGACTGATGGATCATCAAACTCACGAACAGCCGCCCAAGCTGCATCAGTATCCAGCAAATTGTTGTAAGACAAAGGCTTACCCTGAAGCTGCTGGGCGTTTGCTAAAGAGTGTGCAGGAGCGCCAGGCATCTTGTAAAACGCTGCGGACTGCTGAGGATTTTCTCCATAACGAAGATCCTGCTCTTTTGTTGCCTTTACCAGCAAAGTCTCTGGGAATTTACTCTGCTCTGATTCAACTACGCCAGAAAGGTATGCGGCAATAGCGCCATCGTATGCAGCTGTTGTCTTAAATACCTTCAAAGCAAGTTGCTGGCGAGAAGCCCTTGTAGTTGCACCGTCATGGGAACGCATCTCATCAAGAACACGACCATAATCTGCTGGATCAACAACAACCGTAACGAAGTCATTATTCTTTGCAGCAGAGCGGAGCATTGAAGGTCCGCCAATATCGATGTGCTCAATTGCATTTTCTAGTGTCACTGATGGATCAGCTACGGTCTTCTCAAACTCATAAAGGTTAACGCAGACCAGGTCAATCATGCCGATACCATTGTTCTCTGCATCTGCAACATGACCGGGATTATCTCTGCGACATAAGAGGCCACCATGGACGCGAGGATGCAATGTTTTAACGCGGCCGTCCATCATCTCTGGAAATCCGGTATAGGACTCAATGGGGATTACAGGAACGCCAGCCTCTTCAAGGATTTTTGCGGTTCCACCTGTTGAAATTACCTCTACACCAAACTCTTTAGTAAGAGCCTGTGCAAATTCAACAATACCCGTTTTGTCTGTTACCGAGATTAGCGCACGTTTGATAGGGGCTTCAGCCATTGCCGCTCCTTTGTGTTTGACACTTACTATCAGAAACACCTACAGCCTATCAGCTGCAAAACACTACGTACTAGATGTAAACAAACTTGAAACTATTCTATAATCTTCCGCTATAAAAACGCATGAAAGGAACTATTTCATATGTCTACCGATACTCCAATCATAGTCCCCTTCGAAGATACAGACTTACCAGAACTTATCTCAATCGTTGAGCGCGTCTGGTACTTGGACGGCGATGAATCTAAAGAAACCAGTAGGTCTCTGGCTACCATTGATATTTCTTACTACATTGGTGTTTCAACTCATCGCTTTGTAGCAAAAAGCGGAAATACAGTTCTCGGCTTTATTTTCTGCTCCAACGGAGAAGATCCAGAAGATAAGCAGAAATGGGTTGAGCTTGAAAACGCCTCAACCATTACAGCTAAAAAGCTCTTAAGCCAGAAAGACTTTGAGGGCTATGAAGCCTTTGGTGTCGTCGAATCAAACCTGATTCACAAATACTGGAATGAAGGAGTCAAAACTCCTAAATGGGAAATTACACTATTCTGCGTAAGTCCTGCTGCTCAAGGAGAAGGTGTCGGCGGCATGCTCTTCTCCTATATGATCAGTTTTTTGAAAGAGCAAGGAGCTAAGCATTACTTCCTTGCAACAGATGATGACTGCGACATTAGTTTCTACCAACACAAGGGTCTTACCTGTAAAGATAAGGCTCCGATTAAAGCGGATGGACAAGACTTCGGCTTTGCCTATATCTATGCAGGAGATCTCTAAGAATGAGATCCTGCGTTGGAAGATTTGCGCCCACACCTTCTGGAAGAATGCATCTGGGTAACGTTTTCTCAGCCCTTATGGCTTGGGCCAGCGTTCATTCCCAAAATGGTAGTCTTATTCTTCGCATCGAAGACTTAGATATTCGTGCTCATAATCCTCAATACACCTCCCTCCTCCTTGATGATTTACAGTGGCTGGGACTAATTTGGGACAAAGGTCCGTATTACCAAAGCAAGCGTACAGAGCTCTACCAAGAAGCTCTTTTAGATTTGAAGCAGCAGGGACTCTTGTATCCCTGCTTTTGCTCCCGAGCAGACTTACATGCTGCTCAAGCTCCACATGCAAGTGATGGCACGTATGTCTATGCAGGAACTTGCCGCAACCTCAGCCAACCTGAGCGTAATGAGCTCTCAGCCCATAAAATTCCAGCAACACGTATACACGTTCCTAATAAGATTTACGCGTTTGAAGATAAGGTCTACGGTTCTACATCACAAAACCTTGCTGAATTATGCGGGGACTTTATTGTTCAACGTGCAGATGGCGTCTTTGCCTATCAGCTTGCCGTGGTAGTAGACGATGCTGATATGGGCATAACTGAAGTGGTCAGAGGATCAGATCTTCTTTCCTCAACTCCTAGGCAGCTTTATTTGCAAGACGTGCTTGGTCTTTCTCATCCCACGTACGCACACCTCCCCTTACTTGTTGCGCCTGATGGTAGGCGACTTTCAAAGCGCAATCATGATCTAGACCTTGGCGTCCTTAGATCCCAAGGAAAAACACCAGAAGAGATTCTTGGCTTTCTTGCTTATTGCGTAGGCCTTGCGGAAGAGAATGAGCCCCTTTCTGCAGTACAAATTGCAAATCGTTTTTCTTGGGAGACACTTCGCGCTCACCGAAAAAACGTGGTTGTTGAGCATTTTTCACATGTTTTGTAAAATGTCTTATTGTGAGTGACGCCAGTTCGGGGTATCATTCTCAAGCACCCATTTTGGAGAGCTGACCGAGAGGCCGAAGGTGCTCGCCTGCTAAGCGAGTATGGGCCCCAAGCCCATCTGGGGTTCGAATCCCCAGCTCTCCGCCAGAATTTTCTGCTCGTTGCACCTCTGCAACGAGCTTTTTTCTTACCAAGAAGAACTTTTTCTAAGATTAGTCTTGCATTTTTAACTGGAAAATGGCATTCTATCTACTTGCACGCGGCGTTACCTCAGCTGGATAGAGGACCTGACTACGAATCAGGGCGTCATAGGTTCGAATCCTATACGCCGCACCACTTGAATTTAGGAGCTCCTTCGGGAGCTCTTTTTTATTATCTACCTGGTCTTAAAGCTACTTCACCAGCAGAGTTAGCATATAAATAACGGTAGGAAATGCCAGCTTCATCAAGCTCATCCATTACCTCAGCCATACATGTTTCTGCCATGATGACCTCCAGATACTCTTGTGGACTTAAGTCTTTTAAACCCACCCTGCCTTGGTCTGAAATCCATTTTCTTAAAGCTGCAAGTTGCTCTGGTACTATATGGATTTCTGAATAAAACTCCTTGTGACCAAATCCAATTTCTGCTGCACTACCCTGCACAAACTGCCGTACTACAATATCTTTTTGTACCTCTACCAAACCTTTCATAGCTACCTCTTTCTTCTTTTGCTAGCCACAAGTATAGCTGATTTATAGAACATATGTTCTATAAATCACTAATAGAAATGGTCTCCACAATTCTGTAGAAGACCATTTCAAGAATTGAATCAGTTTTGATTAAAAAGAGAAACTATTCTGGGCGAATAACCTCGATACCACCCATGTAAGGACGAAGCGCCTCAGGTACGGTAACGGAGCCATCTGCGTTCTGATAATTCTCCATAATTGCAGCCATAGTACGACCAACTGCAAGACCAGAACCGTTAAGCGTATGAACCAGACGGGTGCCCTTGAACTCTGCTGGATCCTTATAGCGGATATTTGCACGACGTGCCTGGAAATCCCAGCAGTTGGAGCAGGAAGAAATCTCCTTGTATGCGTTATAGCTTGGGAGCCAAACCTCAATGTCGTAGCACTTGCATGCAGAGAAGCCAATATCACCAGTGCAGAGAGTTACCACGTGATAAGGAAGACCCAGGAGCTGAAGGATCTTCTCGGCTTCCTGAACCATGGACTCAAGCTGATTCATGGAATCCTCAGGCTTTGCAAACTTGACCATCTCTACCTTGTCAAACTGGTGAACGCGAATGATGCCGCGGGTATCTCGACCAGCTGAACCTGCCTCCTCACGGAAGCATGGAGTAAATGCGGTGTAGAGCAGAGGAAGCTGAGATGCATCCAGAATCTCGTCACGGTGAATGTTGGTAAGCTGAACCTCAGCAGTTGGAATCAGGTAGAGATCAGGCTGAACGTGGTAGAGGTCCTCTTCAAACTTAGGAAGCTGGCCGGTACCAAACAGGGAATCCTGATTTGTAATAACTGGTGGCCACCACTCTTTGAATCCTGCCTGGTTGTGCGTATCAATCATAAAGTTGATAAGCGCGCGCTCCATACGAGCACCCATGCCGCCAAGCAGATAGAAACGAGTTCCCGCAAGCTTTACGCCACGATCAAAGTCAATCATGCCCAGATCAGGTCCAAGATCCCAGTGTGCTTTTGGCTCAAAATCAAACTGAGTTGGCTCTCCCCACTTGCGGACCTCAGGGTTGTCGGAATCGTCCTTGCCGTAAGGAACTGATGCGTCTGGAATGTTTGGAATAGCTGCGACAAGAGCCGTAAGCTCCTCCTCAACCTCTCCGCGACGCTGGTCAAGCTCTGCGATGCGGTCTTTATTAGCTGCTACCTGCTCTTTAGCTGCCTCAGCCTCTTCCTTCTTGCCCTCACGCATGAGAAGGCCAATCTGCTTAGAAACAGCGTTGCGCTCTGCCTGAAGAGACTCAACCTCAGCGATTACGCTTCTGCGCTCCTCATCAAGCTCAAAGAATTTCTCGCGATCCCAATGAGCATTTTGCCTGGACTCGCAAGACTTATCTACGAGGTCAGGATTCTCGCGCACAAATTTGATATCAAGCATGCAGCTTCTCCTTGAATCAACACTTTTTGGCAGTGCATTTTTTCTTATAGCCTACCAAGTATATACTTGTATTTGGATTCTTAACCCTTCACATGTTCTGGAGCTGGATTATGGACGCAATTAACTCTTTTATTGGTTGGCTTTTTGGCGATAAGACCGGCGTGTTGTTCCTCGTACTTGGTGGAATTTTGCTCTTCTTGGTCATTTCTTTTGTGTTGGAGCGCAAAACCAAAAAGATGTATTTCAACCACAAAAAGACAGAAGACGACTGGGATCTCTTTGGAGAAGACGAAGAAGGCTGGTCTGACTTTGATGCAGACAACAAATAAGTAACAAAAAAGCCCCGTAAAGGGGCTTTTTAAATGCAAATGGTGCGGGCGAAGGGACTTGAACCCCCATGAACTTGCGTTCATACGGACCTGAACCGTACGCGTCTGCCAATTCCGCCACACCCGCGTGCTAGGGAATAATACTACAACATTTTGTTTTCTTCTAATGGAAAAACAATAGATATATAAGAAATTTCTTTTCAGCGGTAGAATATAGACAGTCACGGCCGACAAACACACTTTAAACACAGGAGGTTGCCGTGAGTGACTCGCGGTCACAGACCACGCAGACTACATATCTACATTCACCTTCTGCTCAGCAGGCATCTCCTGCGGCTGAGCCAGAGATTTTGCTGGATCGATATCGCGTTCTTGCTCGTAGGGGCAATGGAGGCTTTGGCACCGTCTGTACCTGCTGGGATACTCGTTTGCAGAGGCGTGTAGCTATCAAACGTATGCCACTTTTAGGTGCTTCCGAGACGCCTGGCGTGCTTGCTTCTACTGTTGACGAGGCTCTTTCAGAGGCAAGAACTGCCTGTTTACTGGCGCACCCCAACATTGTGACCGTTCACGACTTTGAAATTGAAGGCGACTACGCCTACCTAGTCATGGAGTTTGTTGACGGCCTCAATCTGTCTGAGCTTCTAGCTCGCGTTGAAGGCGGTTATCTCACCTACGCTGAAGCTGCTCACATGGTTTCTTCACTTGCAAAGGCGCTTCAGTATGCTCATGAAAATGGCGTGCTCCATCTGGACATTAAGCCAACAAACATCATGATTGACCGCCAAGGCACGGTAAAACTTGCCGACTTTGGTATGGCAACACTTGCCTCAGCTGCTGGTTATGGCGGTGCTCGAGGTGGCACGGTTGGCTACATGCCTCCTGAGCAGGTTGAAGGCATGCTTGTTGACGAGCGTGCTGACATCTTCTCGCTTGCTGTTGTTTTGAGGCAGGCACTAACAGGCACAAACGTATTTGCAGGTAGAACAGCTAAAGAGTCTCTTGATCGCATGTACAAGGGCCCAAAGATTCCCCTTCTTAAAGAGGATCCCGAGGTTCCGTTTGCTGTAGACGCCGCTCTGACGCAGGCACTTTCCCCCGAGCCATCAATGAGACAGGGAAGCGTCTTAGAGTTTGCGCAAGATATTGTTGCTCCTCTTGGCAGCGAAAAACAGGGCGAGAAAAGCCTCAAAGCCCTCGTAGAACAGTCAGAAGAAGAGGAAACCGAGACGTGGGACGTCAAGCATCTTCCGCTCTCAATCCGCTTCCCCTGGCTGCCCTCGGCTGCCGTGCGTGGCACAACCGCCCTGGTCACCGGCGTTCTTCTCGCCCAATTGTTCCAGCTCATTGCCCCAGAATCGCTTGCGTTTATTGTGGTTGGCTCTCTTGTAGGAGCTACAGCTGCTGCCCTTTGGACGCCCTTAGGATCTGCGCTTGTCATTGCATGCGCGGTGTACGCTTTGGCAAGCATTAGTCCTACCAGCACTTCATTTCCGTTTGCAACGCTCGTAACCTTGGTGAGCGTTATCTGGTGGGCGTTTGCGGGAAGAGTCTCAAAATTCAGCAGCATTAACTGCCTCTTGGGCGCTTTGTTACCTGCTCCGGTTTCAGCTCCAGCACTAGTTTCTGCAACAATGAGGCCTCTTCCTGCAGCTTTAACAGGAGCCTTTAGCTTTCTCTTTGGAACACTGCTTATCAAAGGCATGTCTTTTGGCTTTGCTGCAACGCCTCTTGCCTATGACTACACCTCACTGGCCTCGGGCCTTCCGTTTTGGACTCGTTTGGGAGCATGCGCTCTATCTGCTCTTTTGGGATCGCTGATAAGCCAAAAAAGACGACGCGGATGGGCGGTTTTTGGACAAATTGTCTGCGCCTCATTGCTTTCAGGTGGCTTTATATGGGCAGCTTGGATGGAGAATCCCAATTTTTGGGTAGTTGAAAGTATAGTTTCTGTACTAATTACGTTATTCTTATGTGTACTTGTATGTATTGCAATTGTCCTGATAGGTCCACTTCAAGCGGATCAGGAAGGCGAGGAATTAGATGAGCTTTCTTAGTGACTTTGAAAACCGTATTGGTTCGGTCTTTGGCGCCGCACCTCAGGGATACGCAGAGCCCTTCTCTTTTAAGAAGCTTGCCAAACGCGCAGCTAAAGAGATGGAACGTGAGACGTATGAAATCGACGGTGTAGACACTGCACCTGCCCTGTATACCGTTTTAGTTGCTCCTCAAGACGATTCACTGATGCGTCCTCTTTATGCTGATCTAACTGCAGAGGTTTCTGACTTTGTGGCTGCTCAGGCTCAGCAAAAAGATTATGTATTTGTAGGACAGCCACTTGTTCGTTTTATGGTTGACCCTTCTCTGAAGCCTGGAAAATTTGCTGTCTTTGCAGAAAATGTTGACGGCAATACCCTTGACCAGCTGCGCAATGAAGAGCGTGCGTTCTTGGGCGGAAACTCCAGCGTCGGAGGAGCTGCAGCTCAAATGCCTCAGCAGCACAATTCTCGCGCTGCTGTTCAGCCAGAGCCACAGCCAGAGCCAGACCCTCTGTCCGTGGTTCGTCCTGTTGCCGCAGAAAATGCAACCCCAGAGGTTTTGGGTGATCTTGCTGGTACAGACGCTGGTCTTGCGGTAATGCCACCAGATTTTGTTGAGGCTCAAGGCGCAATTCCTGTTGTTTCTGCAGCTGAGTCCACTCCTATGCCTGTTCTTCCAAGCTCAAACGGGCTTCCAGACCTTCCTGTTAACGGAGCTATCCCAACAGCGGCTCCTGTTCCTATGACACAGCGTCGTATCACGCCTTCCCTTGATGCGCAGCTCAATGGCATGGGTGGACGTCCTTCTCGCAATTTGCAAGGCACGCCACGTGCAAACATGGATGCTACCTGCATTTTGATTGATCGCCAGAGCGGTCGCTCGTATCGCGTTGAGGCTCCTCGCGCCATCATTGGTCGCGAGCGCTCTCAGGCAGACGTTGTTTTGCGCGACCCTAACGTTTCAAGACGTCACGCCGAGATGACCTATGACGGTCACGATTGGCACATTGCTGATTTGCACTCCACTAACGGAACGCTTGTCAACGATATCGACGTAGATGAGGTAATTCTGCGTGACGGAGACCTCATTACCATTGGTCTTATGGACCTTCAGTTCCGGGAGAACTAATGATTGATTTGATTCTCTTTGCAGGACGCGTTCTGCTTGTTGTCCTGCTGTACATCTTCCTGTTCTCAGTCATGCGCACAGGTATTGGCCTTGTCCGCGGACAGCGCAAAGACGGAGCTATTTGGTCCGTTGATGTCGAGAAGGGCGTCAAGTCCTTGCGTGGTCTGCACGTAGACATCTTGGGACCCGTTGTTATTGGACGCTCCCCTTCTTCTGACATTGTGATTGACGAACCCTACGTTTCTGCATCACATGCCCGCTTTACCATCCAGGGACCCGCTCTGGTGCTTGAAGACCTTGGTTCCACAAACGGAACTATGGTTAACGGTCACATCATCGAACAGCCTGTTACGCTTCGCGACACAGACGAAGTCCAGGTCGGCGATGTGATTATGCGTGTTGGACGTCGATAAGAGGCTCATGGTTTCTTCTGATACAACACATATTTCTGATACACCTGCACAAGAGCCCG
This sequence comes from uncultured Atopobium sp., assembly GCA_963544885.1. GTDB lineage: Bacteria > Actinomycetota > Coriobacteriia > Coriobacteriales > Atopobiaceae > Lancefieldella. The sequence continues at coordinate 46,896 of CAUUHE010000006.1, forward strand.
TCAGCGCTCCTGGTCGTTGCGAGCTGCCACTTGACGGTCGAGGCGACGCAGAAGCAGTTTCAGGTTCTAACACCTTTATTTCTTGGGGTGCCCGCTCTGACGTGGGATTAGTTCGCGAGCACAACGAAGACTCGTTCCTTTTGCGCACTCCCCTTTTTGCCATCTGTGACGGTATGGGTGGTCATGCTGCTGGTGAGGTAGCAAGCTCTATTGCCGTTAAAGTCATTGCTGAACAGGCACCAAGTACCGCAGACGATGTCCGTCTTGGTGCTGCAATTGAGGCCGCTAACCAGGAAGTTATTGATGCTCCTGCCAAGGGCATTGGCAAACCAGGCATGGGTTCTACCGCCTCAGCCGTTCTCATTGAGGGCAATCAGATGGCTGTTGCCCATGTTGGCGACTCTCGTATTTACCTGCTTCATCACGGAACTTTGGTCCGCATTACTCACGACCACAGCTACGTTGAGGAGCTCATTGATTCTGGCCAGATTACCGCTGATGAGGCGCGTACACACCCTTCTCGCTCGGTAGTTACGCGAGCTCTTGGCTCTGATCCAGACATGTACGCAGATCATTTCTCGCTTGAAGTATCTGATGGTGACCGCATTATCTTGTGCTCCGATGGCCTTTCTGGCATGGTGCCCGACGACGAGATTGAGTCCATTGCCGTTTCTAACGTCACACCGCAAAAGGCTGCAGATAACCTTGTCTCCGCAGCTCTTACCTATGGTGGATCTGACAATATCACCGTTATTGTCATCGATGTCTTGGATGACGGCATAGCCGATCAAACCAGACGACACCTTACTCGTGGCGTCATTGCAACGTTTATCTCGTTTCTTGCACTCTTTGCCGCCACTGTTGCCGTGTTCTTCCTGTTTGTAAGTAGCGAGTGGTACTTGGGAATTAACGGAACTACCGTTGGCGTTTATCGAGGTATTCCTACAACAATCGCCGGCATAAACATGTCGTCACTCGTTGAGACTACGTCTATTGAAATAAAAGATTTGCCTGACGCAGTTCAAGACTCACTAGCCGAAGGAATCCGCGTTAAAAACGAGGATGAAGCGCATAGTACCGTCGAGAATTACCGCAAACAAATTGACGACGCCAACAACAAAGCAGTCAAAAAGAAAGAAGACGTTCAGTCTGGCGGAACACCCACAACAGAAACAACAACGTCAACAACAAGTTCGGGAGGTGAGTAGGAATGGAAAAAGCAGGTGGACTAAGGCGTAATACAGAGCTCTTCTTACTATTTGTAGGAGCAATCCCTGTATTTCTGCTGTACGCCATGTACATGATTACTGCTCGCTCAACGCTCAGCCTTGAGACAATGGCCGTTCCTATTGGTCTCTTTGCAGCATTTACCGTGGCTCACATTGCTATTAGGTTCCTTGCTCCCGCAGCAGACCCCGCCATTCTCCCCATTGTGTTTGTGCTCTCGGGAATTGGCATCACCATGGTCACCAGACTTGCGCCAAATCTTGCAGTCAACCAGACCATTTGGCTCTTTATCTCTGTTGTTGTGATGATTGTGGTACTAGCGGTCATTAGAAATCTTGACGCGTTAGCACGCTACAAATACTCCATTGGTATTCTCGGCGTCATACTGCTTCTTTTGCCAATTGTTATTGGCCAGGACCGCTATGGCGCAAAGCTCTGGATTTCTTTTGGCGCATTCACCTTCCAGCCTGGCGAAATTGCAAAGATTGCCATTACGCTCTTCCTGGCGTTTTATCTAGCACTGAATCGAGAAGCCCTATCGGTCTCCATGCGTTCTTTTGGACCTTTCCGCATTCCTCGCTTTAAAATGCTGCTTCCTCTGTTTGTCATGTGGGGCATCAGCCTGATTGTTGTTATTTTTGAACGCGACCTTGGTAGCGCTCTGCTCTTCTTCGTGTTCTTTGTCATCATGCTCTATGTAGCAACAGGTCGCGCTAGCTACGTTTTTGTCAGTATTGCGCTCTTGGCTATTGGCGGCGTGGTGCTGTACCACTTCTTTGGTCACGTTCAGACTCGTGTCAACATTTGGCTTGATCCGTTCAAAGATCCCGCTGGAGACGGCTACCAAATTGTCCAGTCCCTCTATTCCATCGCAGATGGAGGTCTTGCTGGCACCGGAATTGATAAGGGAATGCCTACGCTGATCCCTATTGTTGAGTCTGACTTTATTTTCTCGGCCATTGCAGAAGAGATGGGACTCTTTGGCGGAGCGGCAATCATTACCCTGTTCCTGCTGCTTACCGTGCGCGGCCTCGCAACAGCCGCTCGCGCAAAGTCCGATTCATCTGCTTTTGCAGCTGCTGGTCTTACCAGTGTTTTGGCGTTCCAAACCTTCCTTATTGTTGCAGGCGTTACTAAGCTGATGCCTCTAACTGGTGTCACCTTGCCTTTTATGAGTCAGGGCGGCAGCTCTCTTCTTTCCAGCTTTATCATTGTTGCCCTGCTGCTCAGAGCAGGTGATGAGGGAACTGGTCGCGAGACTGAACTTGAGCCAAGTAAAAAAGTGCTTGATTCACAAAGACTTGAAATTTCTTCCGGTGGAGCTCACGCCTCTTCTGTTCTGCATGGCAGCCACATCCGAGGAGGCTTTGGTCTGCAGTCTGAAGAATCTGGTGTTCTAGGACGTGTTGCTCTCGGAAAACGTCTAACCAATTTGGTTACCGTATTTACTCTCTTCTTCACCGTTCTTCTCGGCAATTTGACCTTCTTGATGGTGATTGACGCTCCTAGACTTCAGGCACTTCCTACCAACAACCACACCATTGCTAGGAGTGCATACGTTCAGCGCGGCGCCATCATGACTTCTGACGGCGTCACCCTGGCAGAGAGCGTCAAGCAAGACGACGGCACCTACGTGCGCAACTATCCACACGACGGCATGGCCTCTCACACCGTTGGCTACATCTCTACCCAGTACGGAACTGCAGGTATTGAGTCCTCCATGAACGAGACACTCACCGGCCATGCAGATCATTCTGACTGGAGAAGTGCTCTGTACTCGATGGCTGGCGTCAACACCGCTGGTTCAAGTGTTGTCCTGACCATCAACTCTCAGATGCAAGCCGTGGCAGAAGCTGCGCTCCAGGGCTACTCGGGCTCTATTGTTGTCATGGATCCAGCTACCGGAGCTGTACTTGCAAAGGCTTCAAGCCCTTCGTATACCCACGCTGAACTGGGCACCATTATCGAGTCCGGAACCGGCAGTCAGCTGGTCGACAGAACTACCCAGGCGCTCTACTCCCCTGGTTCATCGTTCAAGACCATTACACTTTCTGCTGGTATTGATACGCATACCACCACGCTGGACACCACGTATTCCGCTCCAGGAACCATGGAGCTTGGCGGTGGTACTATCCACAACTACGCCAACGAAGACATGGGCACCATTCCTCTGCGTGAGGCGTTTGCCCGCTCTTCCAATACGGCTTTGGCACAGCTTGGTGTTGCACTTGGCGCAGATAACCTGGTCAGCTATGCACGTGCCTTTGGTTATGGCACCGCACTTGGTCAGGACTTCTCCACAACTCCATCGCTGATGCCAAATCCTGCCGAGATGACCACCTGGGAGCTTGGCTGGGCATCCTGCGGCCTTCCTGTTGGAGAGCATGCAAGTCCTGCAGGTCCTCAGACCACCGTCATGCAAAACGCTGTTGTTGCGGCTGCAATTGCTAACGGCGGCGTGGTCATGAACCCTTACATTGTTGATCGCGTTCTCTCACCAGAGGGAGCTGTTGTTTCTACAACGTCACCAAAATCGCTTGGACAGGCCGTGTCTGCAGATACCGCCGCACAGGTCAGAGAAGCAATGCTGGGTGTTGTTGAATCCGGCACCGGTATGGGAGCTCGCGTTCCGGGTGTCAAGATTGCGGGTAAAACAGGTACAGCAGACGTCGAGAACGGTAACTTTAACTCGTTCTTCATCGGTTTTGCGCCTTACGACCACCCAACCCTTGTTGTTTCTGTTGTCATCGAAGGCAACGGCGAGAACGTTTTGGGTTACGGTGCTCAGGTTGGCGGCCGTGTTCTTGCGCAGTGCCTGAACATCCAGGCTTTGGGTGCCGCTTCATAGCGCTCAAAACATCGCACGGTCTTCTCCCCAAGTAGTTGGGTGTGTTCTAAGATAGTAAGTGACGTGGCGAGAAAATCGCACGCTTGATAGGAGTTGAGTTATGCCAGGTAGAATGCTCGGTGGGCGTTACCAGGTTCAAGACAAAATTGGTACCGGTGGAATGGCCACCGTTTACCGCGGACAGGACCAGGTTCTTGGCCGTACTGTTGCCATCAAGATGATGCTGCCTCAGTACGCAAACGATCCGTCCTTTGCTGCCCGTTTTAAGCAGGAGGCTCAGGCTGCAGCAGCCCTCTCCAGTCCATACATTGTCTCGGTCTATGACTGGGGCAAGGACGGCGAGTCCTACTACATTGTCATGGAGTACCTGCGCGGTACAGACCTTAAGAGCGGCATCCGCAAGCATGGAGCCCTTGATTCCCGTAAGGTGGCTCAGATTGGCTCTCAGATTGCTCAGGCGCTGTCTGTAGCACACCGTCACGACATCATTCACCGTGACATCAAACCACAGAACATCATGGTCCAGCCAGATGGCAACATCAAGGTCATGGACTTTGGTATTGCTCGCGCAAAGAACAGCAGTCTAACCACCGATAACTCTGTTCTTGGCACCGCTCATTACGTTTCTCCAGAGCAAAGTACCGGCAAGCCTTTGGGACCAACCACCGATATCTATTCCTTGGGAATTGTCATGTACGAGGCTGCTACTGGTCGCGTGCCTTTTGCTGGTGACGACGCTATTAGCGTTGCTATGAAGCAGGTCAACGAGGCTCCTCAGCCACCATCGCTGATCAACCCTAACGTTGACCCTGCACTCGAGGCAATCATTCTTCGCTGCATGGAGAAAAACCCAGCTGACCGCTATCAGAGCGCTGACGAGCTTGCTCGTGCGCTGCGCGATTTCATTGCTGGTCGCGCCACTATTCCAAGCAATACCACCGTGAACCCCCGCATTGTGACGCCACCTCAGCCAACTTCCAGGTTGGATCGTCGCGGCATCGACGGCTCCAACACCTACATGACCCGCGGTGGCGATACCGGTCGCCTCAACCGTGTCCATTCTCGTGAAGAGGCCGACGAGCTGGACAAGCGCGAGAATAAGCGTCACAAGCGCAACGTTATTCTCGGCGTTTTAGGCGCTTTGGTTGTCCTGGCTCTTGCCGGTTTTGCTATTGCGCACATCCTCGGCAACTCCTCCCAGCAGTATCTGGTTCCACAGTTTGTTGGACAGACAAAAGACCAGGCAACTCAGGCGCTAAATGCTTCTGGCAGCCACTTTAAGCTGGGAACTGTTACAGAAAGCTATAGCGATTCTGCACCTGAAGGCCAGGTCATCGACCAGACGCCAAGCGCTAACAGGCAGGCTCCTGAAGGAACCGCGGTTAACCTTGTCATTTCTAAGGGCGCTAAACCCGCTGCCGCAGTTAAGGTACCTGATCTTACCAACAAGAGTCCATCAGAGGCTGAGTCTGCTCTTGCTGCTGTTGGTCTCAAAGCAAGAAATGGTGACTCGGTTGAGTCGGACGACGTGACCGTTGGTTATGTTGCAACACAGGAACCAGCCGCAGGTAGCGACGCTAAGGCTGGCGACACCATCACCTATCACCTGTCTTCTGGCAAGGGTAAAGTAGATGTTCCGGACGTCACCGAGATGACTGCCGAGCGTGCGTCCGATGTCCTGAAAGATGCAGGTTTCAAGGTAGACACTCAGCAGCAGCCTTCGTCGAGCGTTCCAGAGGGCCGCGTTATCTCCCAGTCTCCCGCTAACGGCAAAGCAGATAAGGGCTCTACCGTAACGATCGTTGTTTCGTCTGGCGCCCAAAGCGGATCTGTTCCAAGCGTTGTTGGCAAGGACTTTGAGACGGCTCAAACCACGCTTGAGAACGCCGGCTTCCAGGTCAATACTGTCTGGGTATACGACGACAACGTTGCAACCGGTAACGTAGTTGGACAGACGCCATCAAGCGCCGCACCTGGTGCTACGATCACTATCCGCGTCTCCAGCGGACCTCGTCCATCGGCGTAAGCTGCGCGC
>CAUUHE010000007.1:0-49161 GCA_963544885.1 uncultured Atopobium sp.
AGAATCAGCTGGTATTCCCTTATCTTGAGCTGTATGACTTGTTGTTTGAAGCTGCCTGCCCCGTGCGCTCAGTTTTGATGCTGGGCGCCGGTGGTTGCTCGTATCCTCGTTATTTAGTAGCTCATCATCCAGAGGTTTCTTGTGATGCACTGGAGCTAGATCCCAAAATTGCAGCTTTAGCTCGTAACTATTTCTTTGTGGATGAGGCTATCAGAGAGAGCAACGGCAGGCTTCAAGTGCAGGTAACTGATGGCGTTGAGTATATAAAGAGCCTAGCTACCTCTAATAACAAGCGTTATGACGCCATCTTAAACGACTGTTTTAGCGGAGAAGTTTCACCAGCGGATATGATGACCGTTGAATGGATGAGCCAGGTGTCACACTGCCTTACTCCCGGCGGAAGATATCTCACCAATGTAGTTTCTGCACAGTCAGGAGAGGGAGCGCATCAGCTTGAAGAGCTCATGGATGCTGCTCGCACGGTGTTTGAGCAGGTAGAGATTGTACCTTTGGATCCAGAAGCAGACCCAACAGAGTCAGATAATCTTATGCTCGTTTGCCAGCACGCTTAAGCGCGGTAAGCGCAAGTGCTAGGCAGCTGCTCATCAAGGCAATTCCAATGCCAAAGAGCACCAAGAAACCTTGAGCTGAGCCATCTACAATTAGGCTCCAAATAATGAGTGCACAAGCAGAGACAAAGCAGCTTACGCCTGCAATTCTTGAGTAGATAAGAGTGGAATCTTTTTTGCCAAAGACTGCACGCACCAAAAGCGGCGAGCCGACTGTTGTAAGTGCGTAGGCAATTCCAAAAAGGAAGGTTCCTGCCAGCAAGAGTGGCAATACTGGAAGCTTAATTCCCAACATAAATAAGCCAATAATGCCCGAGAAAATTCCTACAAAGCAAGCAAGCTTCACAGAGATATCGCTCAAGGCGCCTAGCAGCACTTTTCCAATTGCTTGACCCAGCATAGTTGTTCCAGCAAGAAGGCCTGTGGCAGCGGCAATGGCAGGAGCAGTTTCTGCAAATGTTGCAGCATAGCTAGGGAAGTACTGAGAGATTTGCTGGTTAAAGGTAATGAGCGCGTAAAACGCAGCAACCATATAAAACTCTGGATATTTCATTGCGTCATCAGCAGAGATATCGTTTGAAGAAGTCTCTGCAACTTCAACGGTTTTCTCGTCACCGGAAGAGAAGGTAAGAGGTATAAGGCCAAGGTCTTGGGGTTTTTCGCGCACTACAAAAAGGGTAAAGGGAAGTGTTCCTACAAGCATGACCAGGGCAAAAATTAGATAACAGGCTCGCCAACCTTCAGGACCAGATGAGATAATGGCAGATCCGATGGGGTTAAAGACAGTGCCGCCAATGCCGGTGAATGCAAAGCAGAGACCCATAAAAGTACCAACGCGCTGGTCAAACCAATCGTTAATGAGGGCAGGGACGCACAAGAACATAAGCGCAGGAACGCCAATACCCAGTCCCACCGCGCAGAGATAAAAATGCCAGATCTCTTGAGCGGCTGACATGGATCCGTATGAGATTGCGCAGATGATAACGCTTGCGGAGAGTACCAGGCGAGTATCGTGCGTTTTATAGAACTTTCCTATGAACGGCAAAGCAACTGTCATGGCAATGCAGAGTACCGAGAAGACCGCGGAGAAGGCAACGCGGGGAACGCCAAAGTATTGTGAAACTGGTGTGATGAAGATGCCAAAGCACGTCAGAATGATGGAGCAAGGTAAAAACATGATGACAATGCAAGTTGCAACAATGGCGTATGCATACTTAGTGCCTAGTAGACGTTGTAGCACTGAGGCTCCTCTCTTTTAGCCAGAAATAGTGTAGGCGATGTGCCCTAAAAAGGACACATCGCCTACCAAGTCGCACAATTTTTTTGAGGATACTCGAGGACTTTGTGTGCGTAAGATCTTAGCTGTCAGAACCTCTGCGGTTCTCGCCCTCAAGAGCACGGATTGGTCCGATGTCCTGAGTGGTCTCAAGAGCGCCTAGGTAGTTACCCTCTTCATCGCGAACAGCAAAGTAACGGACGTAGAGGAACTTATCTCTTACTTCAAACCAGAACTCGGAGGAGTCGCTACGACCGCTCCTGAACTCGGTGAGGATGCGACGAACAGCCTCTTGGCTCTTTGGTGGATGGCAGTCATATACGTCACGGCCAAGGCAGCTCTTAGGACGAGGGAAAGCACGGGTGTCGCCGTGGCTGAAGTAACGTGTCTTGTCATCTGCATCAACAAAGGTAATGTCAAGCGGAATGGTTGCAAAGACAGCCTCAAGCTGCGGAATGGTGAACTCACCGGTAGAGAGCTTAACCTTGCCGTCAGCAGAAAGTACTTCCTCTTCTGCCTCAGCGCCCTTCTCGTCCAGAGCGGCAGCAGCTTCCATCTCTTTGAGCTTGTCGTTTGCAAGCTCAAGAGGATCTGCGTGCCATGATGGAGGATTGACGCCAAATGCGTGACCAAACTCGTTCTCTTCAGCGGCAATCTGGGTCCACTGGGTGGCGGTTAGGTGCTCAAGAGAAAGCGGAATAAGAACGTTCTCTTCCTTGGAAGCCATAGACTCAGCGCCCTCAATAGCCTCATCCAGATAGTCAGCAACGCCTGCCATAAGGCCTGCATCGTACTGACCAAATGCGGTCTCAAGCAATGCTTCTGCACCGTTGACAGCGTTTCTTACCTCATCGTCCTTGCCCCACATAACCTTTGAAGGACCGGTGATATCGTGACGCTCCAGGTGAGGGAAGAGCAGCTCTTCCTTGCGCTTATAGTGAACAAAGACCTCATCAAAGGCGTCCATATCAGCCTTTAGAATTGCTGCAACGCCAGCGCATTCTTCGTTGCTGGAAGACTCGTTAAGGGCGCGAGCGCGCTTAACATCTGGAGCAACGCGGTCGTGGATAAAGGCAAGAATGCGGTCGTTCTCCTGGCGCATGGTCCAAACAGGATGACCAGGAGTTTCTTCAACAGCACCTGTTGGTGCGCAAGCGACCTTGCCTTCAAAGAGAGCGGCGTGAACGTCGCAGAGCTTCAGGACCTTCTCCATAGGAACGCCACCAGCAATAAGCTCCTGCTCAGCGGTAGAGATCTCAGATCCAGAGACATCTTTGAAGTTACGAGCAAAATCCTCGCGAACAGCCTCGATGTCCTCACCGTCATTGAGGCGCTCAAGGTACTGGGCGATAAGAGCTTTGCGCTCCTCAGGGGTCTGTGCAATAGGTGCGTTCTCTGTTGCTGGCTCTGCGGGTTTCTCGTCAGCTGGGGTATCTGCTGCCGCAGGCTCCTCATCGCCAAGAATGGCAAAGCCGTGAGCGCGGAAGATTGCTTTGAGCTCCTCAAGGTCTACGCCTTTGTGGTCGCAGCCTTTAGGGATGGTCATAAAACGACCCATGGTCTGAAGACGGCCTGGCTCGGTGATCTCGGCAAAGCCGTTTTCTGCCATGAGGCCTTTAATAACGGGATACTTAGTGCAAATCTCATAAACGGATTTGCTTAAATCAAGAACCTGTGCCATACGGGCTCCTCTCGGATGGATTTAGAAAGTCTACTATGGCTTACTTTATACCCAAAGTGTGACAGGAGTTCCATATGGCTTTTGTTGTGGTTACAACAAAACAGAAATTATTCTTTAGTTTTAAAAGAGATCAGAATGAGAACCGGTTCTAAAAAGGAAAAGGAGTAAATCTTCGTTATCAATTCTGTAAATAAGAAGCCAGTCTGGCTTGATATGACATTCTCTAAAGTCTGCGTAAGAGCCAGTCAGAGAATGGTCACGATATTTTTCTGGAAGTGATTGTTGAGAGGCGAGGGTATCCACAACTTCAGTAAGCAGCTCAAGCTTGAGACCTCTTTTTTGCGCTGATTTAATGTCTTTTTTAAATTGATTAGAGAGAATAATTTCAAGCATCTAGGACCTCCGACATTGCGTCGGAGAATGAGGCATAGTGCTTGTAATTTTCTGGATGCTCTTTCATGTTGGTGTATTCATTAAGAGCCTCTATAGTTTGAGCATTAGGAATTTCTCGCTTGATTTCAAAAGGGATTCCCTGCTCACGAACAGTCTGACGAAGAAAAATGGTAATAGCAGTAGTAAGATCCATGCCTAAATCTCTGAGAAGCTCCTGAGCATTCTTTTTAAGGGTTGGATCCAAATTTATATTTGTGCTTACTTTTGCCATGATTACCCGCCTTTCTTGTAGTTTTGTTATACAAGATAATCACGGTAAAGTCAATAAATATGTGCGCATCATAGGTACAACACGCACATATTGTGTATATAAATTACTATCTTCTGTTCTATTCTGCGCTCTTTAGGGTGAAAGACAGCAGAACTGGGTTGTGGTCCGAGTAAGCAAATTGCGTGTCAATGTTTCTGGCGGTTGCAACAACGTTATCCGAGACAATCCAGCCATCAACTGTGGTGGTGTATGTCTTGTCCTTCTCGTATGGAATGTCATCTCCGCGGCAGGTAGGAACGTCGGTAAGGTTGTCTGGAGCTACAACGCTAAAACCTTCTGGCAAATCAGAATCTTTGAGTTCTGCTACCCAATCTGGTATCTGCTGAACAGAAGGATAGAGTGTAAGCGAGCCCAAAATGGCATGGTTCCAGTCGCCACCCGCAATAACGTAATTGCCCTTAGCGCGCTCCTCAGACATTATTTTGGTCAGAAGTGCAAGCTGCTGCGCGCGACTGGTGCCACCTTTGTCATAAGCAGACATGTGGCTGTTAATAAGTACCAGCTCATGACCATCGCTGGTAGGGTAGCGTGTAATCATAAAGCAACGGTCTAGGTCAAAGAATTTTGTGGGGAACGACTCGTCAATGGGGTAGGTACGACGAGTTGCGCTTGAAGCAAGTACGTTTGAAAGCGTCAGAATTCCAGAGTTAGAGGTTCCGTGGAACTCTGTGAGTGGATAGGCGAGAAACGCGGTGTGGAAGTTCTGAGCAAAATATGATGCGTAGGATCCAAAGCGGCTCTCTGCTTCAGAAACTTGATTCACATGCCAACTTCTGTCAGATGAAGTATCAATCTCTTGGAAAAGAATAAAGTCAGGAGCTGTACCACCATTCAGAGAAGAAACGGTGTTCAGGGCACCGTTTGTGGTGTAAAGCACGGAGTTTCTGCTGACAGCACGGCCGTGAGTTCCTACGGTGCGCGTGCCATCCTGCATGATGCCTTCATCCATAAAGAAGGTGTAATCAGGGGTGTAAGCACCAAAGCCAATGTTGTAGGTTGAAGCTGTGTAGGTTTGGCCTACCTGTACGGTTGTAGTTTCAGGAGAGGCACCTTGATTGGATACGGGAGTATTGTCAGGAATGCGATAGTAATTAAGCTGCAGGTAGAGGGCATATCCACCAAGAACCAGTAAAGCTAGAACAAAAAGCCCGCCTACAAATTTGAAAAGTGGTGCAAGAACCCTTTTTAGAAGGCCAATAATAAACTTAAGGCCAAGAGACAAAACTCTTTTCATGCGAACCTCGTATCAATCAAGTGTCGTATGATTTAAATAATAACTATTATGGATTGAAAGTATGTTGAGGAGTTTGTATGCCACTAACAAGAAATACAACACTAGAGCTTTTCAAACCCTCTGGTATCAGGCGTTTCTCGGCACTTGCTGCTGCAACACCAGGATGTATTTCTTTAACTATTGGAGAGCCGGGAGAAGATACTCCAGCTCCTATTTGCAACTTAGTAGACAAAGAACTTGTAGCTGGAAACACTCACTATCCGCCTAACATCGGTACCCCTGAACTTAGAAGTGCTATTGCTGCCTGGGAGTCTGCACGTGGTATGAAGGTAGGCCCAGACGGTATTGTAGTTACCGTGGGAGCTGCGGAAGCCATTTCTGCAACTATGTTGACGCTGATGAATCCAGGCGACGAGGTTATTATTCCTGAACCAGCGTATCTGGTATACAGAACACTCTGCCAACTTAATCGTGGTGTAGTTGTGCCGCTTGATACCAGCGCCAATCATTTCCAGATTGATGCTGAGCAGCTTAAATCAAAGATTTCAGAGAAGACAAAGCTTATTGTGCTGACTTCTCCTAACAATCCTACGGGATGTGTTTATACAAAAGAGTCGCTTGATGCGGTAGCGGAACTTGCCCGCAAACACGGCTTTTATGTTTTGTGTGATGACGTTTATAGAGAGCTTGCCTATGTTGAGGACGTTCCACGTTTTGTTGAGCTCTACCCAGATTTGTCTGATCGCTGCATTGTGACAAATAGTTTCTCCAAACCATGGGCAATGACGGGCTGGAGACTTGGCTGGGTTGCTACCTCTGATGAGCTTGCGACAGATATTGGAAAGGTTCACGCCCAGCTAGTGTCTTCTGTTCCTTCATTTTTGCAGCCAGCTGCTCTCTATGCGCTTTCCTACGATGTCACTCCTATGCGCACAAACTATCAAAAGCGCAGGCAGATTGTGCTTTCTGCACTTCAAGATATGAAACTTCCTGTTGAAGAGCCAGAAGGTGCCTTCTATGCATTCCCATCAATCAAGGAATTTGCCCTTGATTCCGAAGTGTTCTGTGAGCGAGCAATCAAAGAGTTTGGTGTAGCACTGGTACCTGGCGTTTTCTTCGGCGCTGAGGGCTATGTGCGTATTAGTTACGCTGCCTCAGACAAGAATCTGACAGAAGGCCTTTCTCGCCTTAAGACTTTTGTTAATACTTTGCGAGAAGAACAAAACTAGCCCAAATACAGAGCTTTCTGTGGTAGGGTTTTACTGTCAATAGAGGAGCGAGCACGATGGGTTCTGGGTTAGTCGGCAGGCAGTGACCCCAGAAGGAGGCGAGGTTCGCCGAACTTGGCAATCAGGCGTGGTTGTCAGGTGGGCTTGTATGAAATACATGCAAGACTGTCCGAGATTTCGGGGGTGCTACTTTGACGGTGTATTGCGCCCCCAATTTGAGGGGGAGCTTTGAGTAAGAAACCGTTTGTTTCTGTAGATGCCCTAGAGGCAATCACTACGACGTATCCAACGCCATTTCACCTGTATAACAAGGCAGAGATTGTTCGTCGCGCAAAGCTGTTACAAGAGGCTTTTAGCTGGAACGCTGGCTTTAAAGAGTACTTTGCGGTGAAGGCTACGCCAAATCCATACATTGTGAAGTTGCTTGCAGAACTTGGCTGTGGCTGTGACTGTGCAAATGCTACCGAGCTCACGCTTGCAAAAGCCTGTGGAGTCACCGGCCAAAACATTATGCTTTCGTCAAACGACACTACGGTGCTTGACTTTGCTCGTGCTCATGAGCTGGGAGCCATCATTAACTTAGACGCTGGCGGAGACATGCTTACAACGCTTGAAGAGGCGGTGGGAAGCAACATGCCTCAGGTCATGTGCGCACGCCTTAATCCTGGTGGTGTGTTTGAGTCGCAAAACGGCATTATTGGAAATCCCGATGATGCTAAGTTTGGCATGACAGAAGAGCAGCTTTTCCAGACGTTTGCGTATCTTAAAACCAAAGGTGTGATTGAGTTTGGTCTTCATGCCTTCCTGGCCAGTAACGCTCAGGAAGAGGACTACTATCCAAATCTTGCGCGTGTTCTTTTTAAGCTGGCTGTTAAGCTGCATAAAGAACTTGATATCCACATTGGATTTATTGATCTTTCTGGTGGTATTGGTGTGGCGTATAAGCCAGACCAGGTTGAGCCAGACGTCTTGGCTATTGGCCAGGGTGTAAAGCGCGCCTTTGAAGAGGTCTTAGTTCCTGCAGGTATGGGAGACGTTTCTATTTATACCGAGCTTGGACGCTGGCTTTTGGGTCCTGCTGGAGCACTTGTTACCCGTGTTCTGCACCAAAAAGAGACGTACCGTCACTACCTTGGCGTGGACGCTTGTGCGGCAAATCTTATGCGTCCCGCAATCTACGACGCTTACCACCACATCACCGTTATGGGTAAAGAGGATGTTCCCGCAACTCATACGTACAACGTTGTGGGCGGACTTTGCGAGAATAACGATCAGTTTGCAAAGAATCGCCAGCTCCCGGAGGTGTCCGTGGGTGACCTTCTGTTCATCCACGATACGGGCGCTCATGGTTTCTCGATGGGCTATAACTACAATGGCCGTCTGCGCTCCGCTGAGCTGCTGCTTCTAGAAGACGGATCCGTGCAACTTATTCGCCGTGCCGAGACAGAAGCAGATTACTTTGCAACGCTTGCATTTGACGGCTCAGACTTTTCAGATCTTGCACAACAAACAACTATAAACACCACACGTTAGAGGGCGAGAAAAACTATGGACATGAAGAACGTAACTGGCGCAATTACCGCTTTAGTAACCCCATTTGATGCACAGGGAAATGTTGACTTTGAGGCACTTGAACACTTTGTTGATTTCCAGATTGAGCAGGGAATTGACGGTATTTTGGCCCTTGGTACTACTGGCGAGTCCTCAACCATGACAGACGAGGAGGACATCGAGGTAGTTAAGGCCATTCTTGCACGAGCCCAGGGCAGAGTTCCTGTTATCGGCGGTGCTGGCTCCAACTCTTCCGCTGAGTCTTTGCGTAAAGCGGAAGCTCTAGAGAAGGCAGGTGTTGACGGTCTGTTGCTGATTACCCCTTACTACAACAAGAGTAACGAAGAGGGCATCTACCAGCACTTCTCGTATGTACTCGACCGCGTTGATGTTCCTTGTATTTTGTATAACATTCCTGGTAGAACGGGCTGCTCAATTTCTGAGCGCAATGTTCAGAGGCTTGCGGCACATCCAAATGCATGGGGCATTAAAGAGGCTTCTGGCGATATTACATACGCAACAAAGGTTGCTCGTTATTTGAGCGATGACTTTACTATGTGGTCTGGAAATGACGACATGATTGTGCCGCTGCTTTCTCTTGGTGCTTCTGGTGTTATTTCTGTTTGGTCTAACCTTGATCCAAAGATGGTTCATGACCTGGTTGTTGCATGGCACCGCGGAGAGGTCTCTCTTGCTCGCGAGCTTCAGCTTCAGTATCTTGATCTGGTACACGCCCTCTTCTGCGAGGTTAATCCAATTCCTGTTAAGGCCGCTCTGGCTCGTATGGGACTTATGGAAGAAAATTATCGTCTACCTTTGTGGAAGATGACTGATGAGCACGCAGAGGTGCTTGAGAACGCTATGAGAAAGGCTGGTCTTCTTGATGCCTAGTGCAGTAGTAATTGGTACCGGCAAGATGGGAAAGCTCATTGAGCAAACCCTGATTGCTCACGGCTTTGAGGTACTTGGTGCGTTTGGTCACGAGAATATCAATCAGCTGAATACCGTTGAGCAGACGCCTGATGTGGTTGTGGATTTCTCTGGTGTTGCTGCTTTTGATGCTGTTGTCGGTTTTGTACGTGAGCGCGGGTGCGCACTTGTTTCTGGCACCACGGGTTTCTCGCCAGAGCAACTTTCTGAGCTCAAGCAGCTGGGGGAGAGCGTGCCGGTGATTCATGCGGCAAACTATTCGGTGGGTGTTGCTGTGTTGAGGCGCGCGGTTGCTATGGCTGCTGAGGCGCTTGATGGCTGGGATACCGAGATTGTGGAGACGCACCACAACCAGAAGGTTGATGCTCCGTCCGGCACAGCAAAGCTGCTGCTAGCTGCAATTGACCCAGAGGGAACTCGTCCTGTTGTTTCTGGTCGCGAGGGCTTCTGTGGAGCTCGTACCAAAGACGAGATTGGCGTGTTTGCCCTCAGAGGCGGCACAGTGGCCGGCACTCATGAGGTGCACTTCTTTGGACAGGATGAGGAAGTGTGTCTGACCCATCGCGCTACGTCTCGTCAGATTTTTGTCAACGGTGCCGTTGCGTGCGCTGAGAAATTACTTACAAAAGCTCCAGGTTTTTATACCTTTGAAGATTTGATTTTGGATAAATGCACGTGCTGATCTTTGCGGGTCAGTGCCTGTTTGTTTAAGAAAGGACGCACATGGACGCCCAGGAAATTATTAATTACATTGCTACGTCAGAGAAGAAGACCCCTGTTAAGCTCTATGTCAAAGAGCGTGAGGGTGCTTCTGTGTCTTATGGTTCTTCTCGCGTTTACGGCGAGGGCACTTCAAAGGTTGTCTTTGGCGATTGGTCTGAGCTCAAGAGTGTTGTTGAGCAGAATGCAGACGCATTTGAGTATTTTGATATCGAGAATGACCGTCGAAACTCTGGCGTGCCTCTGCTTAACATGAAGGACGTAAACGCACGTATTGAGCCAGGCGCGCTGATTCGTGAGCGCGTTGAGATTGGCAACAACGCCGTCATTATGATGGGTGCTGTTATTAATATTGGCGCTGTTATTGGTGAGGGCACCATGATTGATATGGGTGCTGTTCTGGGTGGTCGTGCAACCGTTGGTAAGAATTGCCACATTGGCGCCGGTACCGTTCTTGCTGGCGTTGTTGAGCCTGCATCTGCTACGCCAGTTATTGTTGAAGATAACGTTCTTATTGGCGCAAACGCCGTGGTTATCGAGGGCATTCGTGTTGGAGAAGGCGCTGTTGTTGCAGCAGGTGCTGTGGTAGTTGAGGACGTTCCAGCAAATGCTGTGGTAGCGGGATGCCCTGCACGTGTGATAAAAATGAAGGACCAGAAAACAGAGGGCAAGACAGCTTTGGTTGATGCTCTCCGCACGTTGTAATCGAGGTTACATGCCAGACGGCTCCAAAAAAGCACAGGGTTTTACCACCAAAATTTCCTGCGTACATACAGAAAATTGGGCAGAGAAAAAAGAAGATTCTTGGTTTACCTACGAACTTCTCGCCGAAGATCCTAAGACGCATGCACGCGCTGGCATCTTCCATACGCCTCATGGTGATATTCCAACGCCTATTTTTATGCCAGTTGGTACTAAGGCAACCGTTAAAGGTTTGATGACCGATACCGTTCGTGACCTTGGCGCCAAAATTATTCTGGCAAATACGTACCATCTGTCTCAGCGCCCAGGAGATGAGCTGGTTGCACAGATGGGTGGCTTGCATGACTTTATGCAGTGGCATGGACCAATTCTGACGGATTCCGGCGGATTCCAGGTCTTTAGTCACGAGGAGTTCATGAAGCTCTCTGACGAGGGCGTTAAATTCCGTGCAGTAGATTACGACGGCGCATGGTCGTACTGGACGCCAGAAACAAACATGCAGATTGCGCAGAACCTTGGTGCAGATATTGTTATGCAGCTTGATCAGTGCGTAGGCTATCCTGCCGAGCGCAGAAAAGTTGAGCGCGGAGTTGAGCTTTCAAGCGCATGGGCCGAGAGGTGCTTTAAGGCTCATACCCGTCCTGATCAGGCGCTCTTTGGCATTGTTCAGGGTGGCATGCATCTTGATTTGCGTAGGCGATCCATTGAGCACCTTGAGTCGATTGGCGATTTCCCTGGTTATGGCATTGGCGGCTATTCCGTTGGAGAGCCTCACGAGGTTATGTTTGAGACGCTGGCGCCACTTTGCGCCGATTACATGCCTCGCAATAAGCCTCGCTACCTGATGGGCGTTGGTAATCCGTCCACGCTTATCCGCGGTGTTGCTTGTGGCATTGATATGTTTGACTGCGTGCTTCCAACGCGCACCGCTCGTATGGGCACCGCGTTTTCCCATGAGGGCCGCATGAACCTCAAGAACGCTAAGTACTTCGCAGACGCAGGCCCTCTTGATGCCAAGTGCACCTGTCCTGTCTGTACGGGTGGTTATTCTCGCGCGTACATCAATCACCTGGTCAAGCAACATGAGATGCTAGGCGGTCAGCTGCTTTCTATGCACAATATTTACTTCTTGCTTGAGCTGATGCGTCAGGCACGAGAAGCAATTCTCGCAGGTACCTACAGCGATTTTGTTGAGGAGTGGGAAAACTCTGACGGCGTGGTTGATTTCTAAGTTCGCCTGGCGAGAAACCCGTCTTCTTGATAGTGCTGTGCAAGCAATCTTGATAGCCCCGCGCAAGCAACTTTGATTTAAATTTTTTATGACTAGCTTACTAATTTGTGGGCTAGTCATTTTTTGTCCGGTGACATGGGTAGAATGAAAGAGATAAACATTCGCGGGCGCCCGAGGTGCCCCTGGCTGGCTCTGCCGCCACAGAAAAGAGGACATGATGCCCGGCATCGAGAAAAGCACTCGTTGGAGTGTTCTTACACAAGACGTATATCTAGAGTCGCTGTTTAAAAAAGAATTGCACGTTACGCCACTTGTTGCTCGTGTATTAGTAGCACGTGGATTTAATGATGTAGCCGCAGCTCAAGAGTTTCTCTCGCCATCCTTGCAAAGGGATTGGCTTGATCCACAGTGTATTCCTGGAATGGCTGAGGTTGCCGCCCACGTTCATAAGGCAATTGTTGAGCATAAGAAGATTGCCGTTTTTGGTGATTTTGATGTTGATGGAATGAGCTCAACGTGTTTGCTTACCCTGGCTTTACGTCGATTGGGAGCAGATGTTTTGCCGTATATTCCGCATCGTTTTGGTGAGGGATACGGACTTTCTAAAGAGGCTCTTGCAAGAGTTTTGCAAGATAGAAAGCCAGATTTAATCATTACGGTAGACAATGGCATTGCTGCTGCTCAAGAGGTTGCTTGGCTTTTGCAGCAGGGGATTGATGTTGTTGTTACCGATCATCATGAGCCCGCAGATTTGGTGCCCCAGGGTGTTCCAGTCACTGATCCAAAGCTTGTTGAAGATTGTCCTTCAAGAGAACTTGCTGGTGCTGGCGTTGCCCTTAAGCTGGTGCAGGTTTTAGGACGGCTTCAAGATCAGCCTCAGCTTTGGCTTGATTACATTGATGTTGCTATGTTGGGCACACTGTCTGACATGATGATGCTCAACAAAGAGAATCGTGCGCTGGTTTCTGAAGGTGTTAAGCGTCTCCAGAAAGGTCTTCGTCCAGGTCTTGTGGCTCTAGCTGCTGTTGCTGGTCAAGATATTGCCCAGATTTCTGCAGATAATCTGCCGTTTTCTATTATTCCTCGCCTTAATGCAGCGGGGCGCATGGGTACTACTGATATTGCGCTTGACCTTCTTCTTACAGAAGACGCTGAAGAGGCAACCATTCTTGCTGGAAAACTAGAAGAGATTAATGCCGAGCGTCGTGCTATTGAGGCAAAGCTTACCGATGAGGCACTTGAGCAGGCAAAAGAAATTTACGATGGCGGCCACGCAATTGTGCTTGCCAAAGAGGGTTGGCATGAGGGCGTAAAGGGCATTGTTGCTTCTAGAATTGTTAATCGCTATCACGTACCTTGTATTCTGTTTACCATCCAAGATGGAGTTGCTCGCGGTTCTGGCCGCTCTGTTGGCTCCGTTGATTTATTCCACGCCGTTGAACAGTGTGCAGACCTTACCGTCCGTTTTGGTGGCCACCAAGGAGCCGTTGGCGTAACGGTAGAAACAGCAAAGATTGACGCATTTAGAAAGCGTTTATCAAAGGTTATGGCAGAGCTTCCAGAAGAAGAGTTTGAGGCTTCAGGAGAAGTTACAGCACTAGTAAACCTTGATGAAATTACCATCAACTCCATTGATGCCCTTGAAGCTCTGCAACCTTTTGGTCAGGGTAACAAAAAGCCACTCTTTGGTGTCAAGGGTGTAGTGATGAAGAATCGCTCGCGTGTTGGAGCAGGCGGAGCTCATCTTTGTTTTATGGCTTCAAATGGCATTTCTTCAATTTCATCCATCATGTTTAGAACACCTCATGTTGAGGCGGCAGCTGAGTATGACGGTGCTGTTGATTTGATTTTTGAAGCAGTTAACGAGACCTGGCAGGGCAGAACTAAGCCAAAACTCATGGTCAGAGATATTCTCTACAGAGACTTTACCGATGAAGATGACGGCCCCATTGAAGCAGATCTTCTTGGCAGTGCTGCTGACTTGCCCCTTGTGGTTACCAAGGAGACTACAGAGGCTGATGAGGCCTCCCAAGAACAAGCGCAGCAAAAGCGCCGTGAGCTGGAGAGTCTTTCTTCTGAGGAGCTTACCCAGACCCTGGTCACGTCCATGATTGGTTCAAGAGAGCTCTTGCCTCTGCAAAAGAAAACGCTAGAGGTTCTCTCTCAAGGAACGTCTTGTCTCTCTGTTATGGCAACAGGTAGAGGTAAATCGCTTATCTTCCAGGTTCATGCTGCTCGTGTTGCGCTGCTGCAACATAAAATGAGCGTGTTTGTCTATCCGCTGCGCGCCCTCATTAACGACCAGGTTCAAAGCATAAAAAACACCTTTGAGCCTCTAGGAATTTCTGTCGAGGTACTCAACGGAGAAACAGACCTTTCCAGCCGAGAAGACCTGTTTGCTCGCATGACAAACAATGAGCTTGATATTGTACTGACTACTCCAGAGTTCTTCTCGCTCCACGCTGATCAATTTGCCAAGGCGCAAAACATCTCATTTGTAGTGTTTGACGAGGCACATCATGTGGGCATGAATGCTTCTGAGGGCAGACTTGCGTATGCACACATGCCGCAGGTACTAAAGATGCTTGGGAGTCCGCAGATACTTGCCACAACAGCTACGGCTACCACGCAGGCAGCCCAGAATATCTGCGAGCTTCTCTCCATTGAAGCAGAGCATGTATACAAAGACAAAACGGCTCGTACTAACCTTGAACTCAGGGACCTTCGTGGTGCTAAGGATAGGGAATGTGCGCTGCTTTCTCTTGTGTCAGATGGCACAAAAACGGTTGTCTACGTCAATTCAAGGGAGCAAGCGCAGGCACTGACGCGTATGCTACGCCATCGTATTCCAGAACTTGGTCACAAGATTGCGTTTTATCATGCGGGTCTAACACCTCAGATACGCAAGAACGTTGAACGCGCTTTTAGGCGTGGCGACGTTTGCTGCATCATTGCTACCAGTGCATTTGGCGAAGGCGTCAATATCTCTGATATTCGCCAGGTTATTCTGTATCACCTACCGTTTGGTCGCGTTGCCTTCAATCAGATGAGCGGACGCGCAGGTAGAGACGGTAAGCCTTCTGTAATTCAGATGCTGTTTGATGCGCATGATATGCGCGTTAACGAGCGCATCCTTTCTTCTCATGCACCACAGCGAGAAGCCCTGGTAGCTGTTTACCGCGCGCTTACGGCACTGCAGCCAAAGCTTGGTGCTCAGACAGCCGATTCAGCACTCACTGATGAAGATATTGCGCAGATGGCGCTAGAAATTGACCCGCGATCTAAGGCTGACGAGCAAACCGTTCGTGTTGCACTTGACGTTTTTGCTGAGCTAGGGTTTATTAGCATTGAAGGATTTGATCAATCGCGAACAATCTCCGTCAATAGCCAAGCTTCGCACATGGACTTGCTGGAGTCTGCACGCTACGCTGAGGGGCTTAAAGCGCACGCTGAGTTTGAATCATTTGCTCAGTGGGTACTTTCTGCTTCACCAGATGAGCTGGCAGATGCTATAACAAAACCCATCGTTCCAGAAATTGGTTCAACGTTTGATGGGGGAAGGGAGTCCTCTGATGAGTGACGAGAGGACCACAAAAGAGGCCAAGGCGCCAGGCGCGGATAATTACCGTCTGCTTGAGGGAGCCGTGCGCACATATTTGCCTGAGGAAGCTCAGGCAAAGATTGCTGCTGCATATGCCTTTGCTGCTAACTATCACAAAGATCAGCGTCGTCGTTCTGGCGAGCCTTATATTAACCACCCAGTTGAAGTGGCCCTTATTCTTGCGCACGATCTTCATATGGATGAAGACACCATCTGCGCTGCCCTTATGCACGATACCGTAGAAGATACGTCTGCTTCACTCGATGAAATTTCTTCTCGCTTTGGTAAGTCAGTGGCTGAGCTTGTTGACGGCGTCACAAAACTTACGTCCATCGAAGTCAGTTCAATGGATGAGAAACAAGCGCTTAACCTGCGCAAAATGTTCCTTGCCATGTCAAAGGACATCCGCGTTGTTATCATCAAGCTTGCCGATCGCCTTCATAACATGCGTACGCTGGCGGCACTTCCACCGGACCGTCGTCTGTTTAAGGCGCGAGAAACCATGGACGTGTATGCACCGCTTGCTGACCGCTTGGGTATCTCTTCGGTTAAGTGGGAGCTTGAGGATTTGTCCTTCTTCTGGCTTGAACCAGAGGAGTACCAGCGTGTTGCTCGCATGGTCTCTGACTCTCGTGCACAAAGAGAGAATGACCTTAACAACGCTAAGAAAACTCTGACTGATGAGCTCAACGCCGCAGGCCTTACTGACTTCCAGATTACAGGCCGTCCTAAGCACCTGTGGTCCATTTATCAAAAGATGGTCCGCAAGGGCAGAGAGTTTTCCAACATCTACGATCTTATCGCCCTACGCGTTATCACCAAGAACGTAGGCGATTGCTACTCTGCACTTGGCGCCATCCACGCATTGTGGCATCCAATGCCTGGTCGTTTTAAGGACTACATTGCAACGCCAAAGGCTAACCTTTATCAGTCCTTGCATACAACGGTTATTGGTCCTGATGGTCGTCCTATTGAGATTCAGATTAGAACTGCCGAGATGCACGAGGCATCTGAGTACGGTATTGCAGCTCACTGGCTGTATAAAGAACAGGGCAATTCAAAGGGCAAGATGTCCTCTGAAGATAAGCTTATCGACTCAACTATCAACTGGATTCGACGCAGTCTTGACTGGGCCGTTGAAGACGATATTGATGATCCTCATGAGTTCTTGGACAACCTACGCGTAGACCTCTTTGAGCATGAGATTTTTGTCTTCACGCCAAAGGGCGAGGTCATGAGCTTACGTGTCAATTCAACACCTCTGGACTTTGCTTACGCTGTTCACACCGAGGTGGGCAATCACTGTGTTGGCGCGCGCGTTAACGGCTCTGTTGTTCCGCTGACGCATACACTTCAGATGGGCGACCGCATTGAGATTTTGACTAACAAGAACGCTCGTCCTTCTCGCGACTGGATGACGCTGGTAAAGACGCCGTCTGCGCGCGCAAAGATCCGCAAGTATTTCTCGCAAGAGAACAAGTCTGACGATGCTGAGCGTGGCCGTTCTGAGCTTGCAAAAGAGCTGCGTAAGCGCGGTTATGGCATCAGTGCCACACGTACCGTTAAGGCGCTTGACCAGCTTACCGAGCAGTTTGATTATCGCAGCGTAGATGACCTGTTTGCAGGAATTGGTGCAGGTAATCAGTCTGCTAAGCAGGTTGTTAATCGTGTGAGCGAAATCTTGGAGGAGAAAAACCCCGAGGTTGTTACTGAGCAAGAGCGCAATGCCGCGCGACTTCAGGAGAAGAACAAGGCAATTGCAAACGATCAGCCATTGGTTCGTTCGTATGTTATTTCTCGTACCGCTAAGGGAAGTCGTCCCAAGAAATCTAACTGCGGCGTTGTGGTAAATGGCGATCCAGATTTGCTTGTTCATCTTGCGCATTGCTGCAATCCTGTTGCCGGTGACGATATCGTGGGCTTCATTACGCGCGGTCGCGGCGTTTCTGTTCACCGCGCCAATTGCCCTAACGTTAAAGACCTGCTTAACGATCCAAAGCGTATCATTCCTGTTTCTTGGGACGCCAGCGGCGCTACTGAGTTTAGGGTAGAGATTGTCGTTGAGGCAACGGACCGTATGGGCCTTCTCAAAGACGTCACGGTTGCGCTGTCTGACGCTGGTGCAAACATTCTTTCTGCAGCTACACAAGTGGGCGAGCAGGGTGTAGTACGTATGCGTTTCTTGGTTTCTATCTCTGATACCAGCTTGCTTGACACTTTATTTGCATTTGTAACTCGCGTGCCTTCTGTCTACGACGCTCGTCGTATTATGCCAGGTGAAGGCGCTAATCAGATGAGAAGGAGACTTTATGGCTAATCAAAATGAGGGCTGCTCTTGCGGCCATAATCATGAGGAAGAGCACGGACACGGTGGCTGCTGCGGTCATCATGGCGAGCATGGCCACGGTGAGCATGGTCATGGCGGTTGCTGCGGCCATCACGGTCACGGTGGTTGCCATCACGCAAAAGACCAGATTGGCGTCTTTAAAGTAGGTCCTCTCGAGACTAACTGCTACATTTACGTTTCTGGTAATGAGTGCATGATTATTGATGCCGGTGCATCGGGTGCAGAGATTGCTGCACAGCTCTTGAACCTTGAGCTTAAGTACATTGTTGCTACTCACGGCCATGCTGATCACGTTGGTGGCGTTAAGGCTTTGAAGCTTGCTGTGCCTGGCGCTCAGTACCTCATCAACGAAGCAGATAATAAGCTTGCGCAGAGGGCTCATAACTCAAACGAGATTTATGATGATGCTCCAGAGCCAGACGGTTTTCTCCATGAGGGAGATATTCTCTCTGTTGGAACTGCACAGTTCAAGATTATGGAAACTCCTGGTCACACTCCTGGTGGTATTGTTTTGGTGGGTGAGGGAACTGCTACTGGCGCCGTTTTTGTAGGCGATACGCTTTTCCAGGGTTCTGCAGGAAGAACAGACCTTCCAGGCGGCAACTTTGAAACACTTAAGGCTTCTTTGAACCGCATCAAGACAGAGCTTGATCCAACCTCCATTATTTTGTCAGGACATGGAAATCAAACGTCTCTTGAGGCAGAGATAGCAACTAACCCTTTCTTACAGGATTAAATCAGCTATAACTTTGATGATTTAGCAAGACAGATTTGCATAGGTGCGGTATAGTACCTATGCAAACTTTTTAGCCCGAGTGGCGGAATGGCAGACGCGGAGGTCTCAAAAACCTTTGAGGAAACTCGTGTGGGTTCAAGTCCCACCTCGGGCACCAGCTAAAAGTTTAAGCTAGATGTGAATTTCTCGTCATATCTAACTTGGTACTTGTAATGTTTTCTCGTTAGAGGTAACCTTACAAAGTACTTTTGAAGCGGGATTGAACATGAGTCCCCACCTACACAGCGCAAAAGCAGCTGTCTGGTCAGACAATTTAACCTTCGCACGTCACCTGTGCGTATTGTCTCCCAGTTGCTTGTGCACTGGGTTTTTTATTGGCGGACAAGCAATTGTCCAAGAGGGAAGGTGTACAAGATAGCCAAGAACGATGGTCCTCGCATTAATGAGGAAATCACTGCTCGCACGTGCCGTCTTATTGACGCTGATGGTAGTCAGCTTGGTCTTTTTGGCGTCAATGATGCAATGAAGAGAGCTCGTGAGCACGGTCTTGATCTCGTAGAGATTGCTCCAAATGCCGAGCCTCCTGTATGCAAGATTCTTGATTACAGTAAGTTCAAGTATGAGCAGGCTCGCAAGGCCAAGGCAGCTCGCAAGAACCAGGTCAAGATCGAAGTCAAAGAGATGAAGTTCCGCCCAAAGATTGATGTGGGCGATTACGAGACCAAGAAGGGTCACGTACTGCGCTTCCTCAAGAAGGGAGCACGCGTCAAGATCACCATCATGTTCCGTGGACGCGAGATGGCTCACCCAGAGCAGGGCCGTATTGTACTTGATCGCCTTGCTGAAGATTTGAAGCCTTTTGCCACAATTGAGCAGAAACCGCTCATTGAAGGCCGTAACATGCACATGCTCGTTGCTCCAATCAAGGGAGCGTTTGACGAGAAGCCCGAGGGTGCTGAGGATGGCACCACACAGGAGGAGAAGTAGTATGCCTAAGATGAAGACGCACAAGGGTTCGGCTAAGCGTTTCCGCCGCACCGGTACTGGCAAGATTATGCGTGCTAAGGCTTTTAAGAGCCACATTCTTACCAAGAAGTCCCAGAAGCGTATCCGTGGCTTCCGTAAAGAAGCTGTTCTTTCCGCTGGCGATGCAGCAGTAGTTTCTCAGCGTATGGGCGCTAAGAACTAAGCGCGCCACCCACCAGATCAAATAACAAGGAGTGATTAGATATGGCAAGAGTTAAGCGCGCAGTTGCTGGCCGCAAGAAGCGTCAGACGCTCGTCGAGCGCACAAAGGGTTATTACGGAACTTCCTCTCGTACCTTCCGTGGTATGAAGGAGCAGGCACAGCATTCTGGTCAGTATGCTTACCGTGACCGTCGTAACAAGAAGCGTGATTTCCGCGCACTGTGGATTCAGCGTATCAACGCTGCAGCACGCATCAACGATCTTTCTTACAGCAAGTTCATGCACGGCCTCAAGCTTGCTGGTGTTGAGCTTGACCGCAAGGTTCTCGCAGAGATTGCTTACTCTGACGAGCAGGGCTTCGCAGATCTTGCAGAGATTGCTAAGAAGGCTCTCGCTGAGTAACCTCAGCTAGCGACTTCAGCCAAGCGATTTCTTCGCAGCTAGATAGCTACACCCCGTACATCCCGGATGTGCGGGGTTTTCTTTTGGCGAGAAACCCGGTTGAGGCCCAGCGCTCCGTTGAGATCCCGGCGAGCCTGATTTTCTCGCCATGTCTGAGCGATTTGCCGGAAAAGTACACCAAGTCTGAGCGGTTTTGCCGGTTTTTCTCGCCATGTCTGAGTAAATTTACTCAGACATGATGCACTTTTCAGGCTCAAAATACTGGACCACTGTCCTATCTTTCACGCGCCTGATTTCCTCAAAGAATCTGTAACTTTTGCCTAAAAATGTAAAAGAAACTGTGAATTTGCCTGATTTCTGCAAAGAATCTGTGCCTCAAATACAGATTCTTTGCACTTTTCAGGCGCGTAATGTTGCAAAGTCGACCTTAGTGAGAAGAGTGTGTCATTTGCGCACTTGGCGAGAAGAACGCGCAGCTCAGAGGCCAAGAAACCCGTGCAGTCGCAGCCGCAGCCGTAGACGTAATCGCAGACGCACGAAAAACCGATGCGTGAGCAGCTGTTCCCCCAGCTTATTCGCTCTTGTGATCTCTGTGGATAAGCTCTTCGAGATGCTCGTGCTCTTCTTCGTGTAGCTGCTTAATCTCTTCGTCGAAGTCTGGATCTTTAGGGGTAATGAGTTCATCTTCACCAGTCTTTGGATCAGTATGGTGAAGCAGAACAGGCTCAAAAAGATGCAGGTACTTTGCAAAGAAAGCAGACATAGTAAGTAGCATGACAAAAATTGCAATACGAGGCAGCGTATTGACCTGCGTCATAATGAGCGAGCCAACGCACAAGAGAGAAGTCCAGCCGTACATCAAAAGAACTGCCTGTCGCTGGTTATACCCATGAGCCATTAAGCGGTGATGGATGTGTCCGCGGTCGGCAGTAGCAAAACTAACATGCGCGCGTGTGCGGCGGACAATTGCCGAGAACGTATCAATAATTGGAATACCTGCAACGACGAGAGGAACAATGATGGTTGTGAGTCCTGCCCAACGAGTGACAGACAAAAGCGAAATTGTTCCCAGAGCAAATCCCAAGGTTAGCGAACCAGAATCGCCCATGAAAATAGTTGCGGGATACGAGTTGTGAACTAAAAATCCAAGTGTGGTGCCTGCGATTGCTGCACTTAAAAGCGCTGCATCGAAGCGACCCGCCCAAATGGAAAGCACAAACATAGTGGTAGAGGCAATGCACGTAATACCTGAAGAAAGTCCGTCAAGGCCGTCGATAAGGTTGATGATGTTGGCGTAAGCAACCAGGTAAATGACGGTTGCTGGGTAGGCGAGCCATCCAAGATCCACAAAGCCGTACGCGGAAAACGGATCAACAACGTTACCGATAATCAGGCCGCCCGCAGCCGCGATGCTTGCTGCAATTATCTGACCAGCGAGTTTCTGAATAGGCTTGAGAGAAAAAATGTCGTCGAGCAAGCCGGTCAAGAAAATTACCGCAAATGCAGCGCCAACAATCCAGAAGTTGACGTTGAGATAATAGCGAGAAGAAAGGGTGATTTCTGCATGTCCAAGGATTGCTTCAACGCCATAACGCACCAGCATAGCAACGGCTAACCCAAAGAAAATTGCAACGCCGCCCATGCGAGGAATAGGTTTTTTATTGACTCGACGTGCAGAGGGTTTATCGACAACTCCAAGCTTCCAAGCCAGTTGACGAACGGCAGGGGTAATCAGAGCTGAACCAAGACCAGCTGAGAGGAAAACACAAAACATGGTTACCCAGAGGTTCAAGCCGTATACCCTCCAATAAAAAACAGTATTTAACTGCTAAAATCCATACCATTTAATTGTGCTGCTCATTAAAAAACAAGTCAAGACTTTAATCTTTTTATAATCTCTTTATAGTAAGAATTGTCCTTTTCCCGCGGTCAAAACTGGGTGAACCGACAAGTTTTTTCAGGGAGCCTAATCTCGTGTTAAGTACAGGCATCCTTCGTTGTTAAGGAAGCTGGAACGCCCGAGCGCGGCGCCCACCTTATGAAGGTGGGTTCATAGATGACTGCGGGGAAGGATATTTTTCTGCCTCGCCGGCTTGCGGCAGCGCCTCGCCGGCCCGCGAGAGCGTCTTGCCGGCTCGCGGCAGCGTCTTGCCGTCTCGCGCGCTACTTCATTCTGCCCGCATAATCATTGACATACCTGCCCTTGATTGCCACAATAAGTACCGCAACGGGGATATAGCTCAGTTGGGAGAGCGCTGCCTTCGCAAGGCAGAGGCCGAGGGTTCGAATCCCTTTATCTCCACCATGACTTTGACGCGCGCAGAGACCCTGCGCGTTTTTTATACCACCATCTGCCTGGGCAGATACGACGGGAGGCGAGAAACCCTTGGGTAGTGCACCATCACCTAATACCCTTACGTTTTCTGCCTACGACGTCTGTGAACTCTGCCCAAGGCGTTGCCATGCTCAAAGAAACGCTGGTAAAGCGGGCCTTTGTGGAGCTTCAAGCACCATTCGTGCGGCTCGTTCAGCGCTGCACTTCTGGGAGGAGCCTCCTATCTCGGGCGAGGCTGGATCGGGTGCAATTTTCTTCACAGGTTGCCCGCTCAGATGTGTGTTCTGTCAGAATCACCAGATCTCGCAGGAGGGTTTTGGCAAGCCTGTCACAACCGAGCGCCTTGCCCAGATGATGCTTGAACTGCAAGCTCAGGGTGCGCTCAACATTAACCTTGTAACTCCCTTGCACTTCTCGCCACACATTATTGAGGCGGTAACGCTGGCAAAAGAGGCGGGGCTCACGCTTCCGATTGTGTGTAATACCTCGGGATATGAGCTGCCAGAGGTGGTGCAGAAAGTCTCGGACGTCATTGATATTTGGCTGACGGACGTCAAGTATGCAGATTCTCAGCTGGCAAAAGAGCTGTCATACGCGGCAGATTATCCTGAGATGTCCATGGCCGCGCTTGAAGTCATGCACAACTCGGTGATGAGTCGTGGCGGCTGCAAGCTTGACGATGACGGGCGCATGCTGCAGGGCATTATTGTGCGCCATCTGGTCATGCCTACGCACGCGGACGATTCCTGCGAGGTGCTCAACCGCGTCTGGAATCTTTGTCATAATGATGTAGACGTATCAATCATGAATCAGTACACGCCCAACGAGCGCATGCGTGCGGCTGGCGGTCCACTTTCTGGGACGCTTTCTGACGAGGAGTACGAGTTGGTGCTCTGTCACGCGGATGACCTGGGCTTTGAGAACCTGTGGTGGCAGGAGGGCGGAACGGTCTCCGAGAGTTTTGTTCCGGCCTTTGATGCAACGGGCGTTGAAGGTCCCGCGCTCAAGCTTCGTACGGCTCGCGGCAACGCCGACGACTCCGGCGTTGCTGGCAACGCCAATGCACCTACCACCACAACTTTCCCCGATACGCAAACCGAGGAGTAACCATGTCTGTCGAGAAACCCGAAGAGCTCCAAACCAACCCAGCGCCACAGGCGGCTGCGCTCACGGACGCGGAGCGTGCTGAGCTCGAGGCTCTTCGCGCAGAGAAGGAACGCGCCGAGCTGGAAGCCCTTCGCGCAGAGAAGGAGCGCAGGGAGCTCGAGGCGCTTCGTGCCGAAAAGACCCGTGCAGCCCAAGCAGAGGCACAAGCAGCAGCGCAAGCAGAGGCAGAGGCAGCCGCCGCCGAAGACGCTCAACTTGTTGCAGCTCAACAGCGCGCCGCACGCAAGGCAGCTCAGCAGGAAGCCGAGCAGATTCGTCGCATTCAGGAGCAGCGCGCCAAGGGTCGCGCTCTTATGGAGCCCGATGAGGACGACGAAGACATTAAGATGCCTCTGGGACAAAAAATTGTTATTGGAACTGTGGTAATTCTCGCAGTTATTTTTGTTGTAAGCCAATTTATTTTGTAAGACTGCTACTCTAGATATATCGTCTCACCGTCAGTTTTTGACCAATCGAAAAGAGCAACTATGTCACTCACTGATCGTACCAAGCCTTCAGACGTAAGCCTTAATACAGACTTGTATGAGCTCACAATGGCTCAGGGTTATTGGGAAGCCGGTCTTGTTGATGCGGAGGCATGCTTTACCGCATTTTTCCGCGAGAACCCCTTTAATGGTGGATTTGCAATTTCTTGTGGTACTGGTCAAATTGCTGACTTAATTGAGAACTTTATCTTTGAAGATGACGACATCGACTACCTGGCAAGCATTAACTCTCCTGGTGGCGGCCGTCTCTTTAAGCCAGCGTTTCTCGAGTTTTTGCGCAACCACAAGCTCAATGTAACCATTGACGCAATTCCAGAGGGAGAGCTTGTTTTCCCACGTGAGCCTATGGTTCGCGTTGAGGGATCTATTGTTGATTGTCAGCTCATTGAGACCGCTTTGCTCAACCTGGTCAACTTCCAGACTTTGGCAGCAACTAAGTGCGCGCGTGTTATCAAGGCAGCTCAAGGCAATCCTGTCTCTGACTTTGGCCTGCGCCGTGCACAGGGTCCAGACGGTGGTCTGGCAGTTGCTCGCGCCTCCTATATTGCTGGTGCTTCCAGCACTTCAAATGTCCTTGCTGGCAAAATTTACGGCATTCCTGTTTTTGGTACCCACGCACACTCTTGGGTAATGTCGTTTGACACCGAGCTTGATGCCTTTAGGGCGTTTGCAAAGTCTAGCCCAACCAACTGCTCGCTGCTACTTGATACCTATGATGTTCACGAGGGCATTAAGAACGCCATCATCGTGGCAAAAGAGATGGAGGAGCGCGGCGAGCGCCTGAGTGCAGTCCGTATCGACTCCGGAGACCTTGCACGCCTTTCCAAGGAAGCTCGCAAGGCGTTTGATGAGGCTGGTCTTCCTTACATTAAGATTTCCGTTTCAAACGATCTTGACGAGTACACCATCCAGTCGCTCTTTGCTCAGGGAGCACCTATTGATGCCTTTGGTGTTGGCACCAAGCTTGCTACCTGCGATCCTCAGCCTTCGCTTGGCGGCGTCTATAAGCTGACCGCTCGTCGTCAGTCTGCTTCTGAGCCTTGGACTCCTGTTATCAAGCTGTCCGAGATGGCCTACAAGCGCACCGTTCCTGGTATTCAGCATATCCGCCGCTTCTACGATGCAAACGGCTGCCCTGCCGGCGACATGATTTTTGACCCAGATTACCTGGTCACCAAGAATCCAGAGTCTAAGGCAACCGTGGTAGACATCATTGATCCATACTCCACTCACAAGCTTGAAGGAACTTCTCGCGAACTGATGGTAAGGCTGGTAGAAGGAGGCAAGCGCGTAGGGGAGAGCGAGTCCATTGAGGTTGCTCGCGACCGCTGCCATGCTGCGCTTATGCACCTGGATGCGGCATACACGCGCTTCCTGAACCCTCAGATTTATCCTGTAGGCCTTGAGCGCGGTCTGGCCAATTTGCGTCACGAACTTGCTGCTCAACATCAGGTAAAATCTTCCGAGGAAACCGAGTAGTCCTTTAGGAACTACGCAATCTACTACGTACTTACGCTGCACACGTGTACTAAATTTAAAGGAGAACCATGCGCGAGAAGATCGAGGAACTTGTACGTCAAGCCTTGGCAGATGCCCAGGCTGCGGGTGAGTTGCCTGAATTCCAGATTGATGACGTGGGACTTGAGCGCCCACAGGACTCATCAAATGGTGACTGGTCTTCTACGGTTGCAATGCGTTCTGCAAAGCTGGCACATAAGGCTCCTCGCGATATTGCCGCAGCTCTTGTGGCTCATATTGCAGCAGACGCTCAAATTGAGCGCGTTGAGGTTGCAGGTCCTGGCTTTGTAAACTTTTACCTGTCTACCGCTGCGGGCAATGAGATTTTTAACACCGTTCGCGAGCAGGGCGCCGATTTTGGTCGTTCTACCTTTGGTGCTGGCCAGAAGGTCCAGGTAGAGTACGTTTCTGCAAACCCTGTTGGTCCTCTGCATATTGGCCACGGTCGCTGGGCAGCGCTGGGAGACTCTCTGAGCCGTATTCTTGCATTCGCAGGTTATGAGGTTGAGCGCGAGTACTACGTAAACGATCACGGTTCTCAGATGGATGTCTTTGGTCACTCCATCTCCAAGCGTTACCTGCAGCTTATTGACATCATGCAGGAGCGCGGCATTGACGCTGATGCAGCTGCTCAGGTGTTGGCTGAAGATCGCAATGCTTACGTTGCAGATGAAGAGGATGCACATCCAGAAGAGCATCCATTCACTGACGAGTTCATCAATTCTCTTGGCGGCAATGCATACGCTGGAGACTACATTGTTGACCTGGGTCTTTTCTTCCTCAAAAATGACGGAGAGGTCTGGGCAGACAAGTCCGAAGATGAGCGCATGGTTGAGTTCCGTGAGCGCGGTTACAAGATGATGCTTGAGTCCATCAAAAACACCTGCCACAACGCTCGTGCCGACTTTGATGTGTGGTTCTCTGAGCGCTCTCTCTACGTTAAGGATGACCAGGGCAAAGATGCTGTCGATCGCGCGCTTGATGCTCTTGATAAGCTTGGCTACCTCTATCGTTCTGACGAGGGCGCACTTTTCTTCCGTTCTACTGATTTTGGTGACGATAAGGACCGCGTACTCATCAAAACAAATGGCGAGTATACCTATTTTGCTTCCGACGTAGCCTACCACTGGAATAAGTTTCAGCGCGTCGACCACGTTATTGATATCTGGGGAGCAGATCACCACGGATATATTCAGCGTGTTCGCTCTGCTGCAACAGCCCTTGGCTACCCAACTCAGTTTGAGGTTCTGCTTGGTCAGCTGGTTAACCTGCTTAGAAACGGTGTTGCTGTTAGAATGTCCAAGCGTAAGGGAACTGGCATCCACTTTGACGAACTTCTCGCCGAGGTTGGTGTTGACGCAACCCGCTACACCCTTGTTTCAAAGTCTTCCAACCAGATGATTGACTTTGACATTGAGCAGGTAAAGCGTCAGGACAGCTCGAATCCTGTGTATTACGTTCAGTATGCCCACGCTCGTATTTGTTCCATTTTGCGTCGTGCTGCTGGCGTTGACCTGGAAGAGGCTCAGGCGCTTGGCATGGACGCTGTTGCAGATAAGGCTATTGGCTCTGCGGTTGATCTTGGACTGCTCTCTGATGCAGCTGAGCAGGCTCTTGCTCGTAAGCTCTTTGAGTTCCCAGGTCTTGTTGAGGGCTGTGCTCGCGATAGGGCGCCATTCCGCATTACGCACTATATTGAAGAGCTTGCCGGTCAGTTCCACGCATTCTATACCGTTTGCCAGGTACTTCCTTCTGAGGGACGTCCACTGGACGCAGAGCTTTCTAAGGCTCGTCTTGCTGCGTGTGATGCAACTCGTCGCGTACTTGCAATTGCTCTTGATCTGATTGGTGTTTCTGCTCCTGAGTCAATGTAAACGATAGCTAACTATGTTGTTTTGTCATGATACCGTGCAAGTATTGAATACCTGCACGGTATCTTTAGTGAATTCCTCCAGATAATTTCCACATTTCTGCGTTATGTAAAAAATTTTTTAATGTATAAAAGAGATAATAAAATTAATATTTATTACTTAAATTTAATATTTCAGCATATAAAAGCCTATTTTGATGTCATATAAGCACCATTTTCTAACATATTTTTGACTAACTATTGTTTTGTCCCCACGTTAACACGTGTTTTTTAGGGGTATACTCATTATGCGAGCAAATAGTAAATGGTTCGGGCATAAGAGTGGAGGTCTCTATGGAACTTCGCGAGTACATGTCCATTCGCAGGTCTTACAACTTGGTTAGAAGAGTGGTGCCTGCTAACAGACGACTCACGTTTGAAGAGTTTGCTATTTTGTGTCGCCTCAATGTGAAGGGCGCCCCTGTTAAGACTTCAGAAATTGCCGAGTATCAGAGTGCTCTTCGTCCTACGATTACTCATCGTACCTCGCACCTGGCAAGGCTTGGTTTCATCAAGAGAGATGAAGGCGCCATTGATCGACGCAACGTAGTGTGTATCATCACAGAAAAGGGTGTAGAAGCAGTAGAGGAGCTGTCTAAGCTCACCTGTGCTCGTATTGCACCTGGTCAGGCACTTTCCCGTACTTCATTTGAGCGTATTGTCATGTATGTTGACGCTATGGGAGCTCTGTATTGCAGAGCAGCAGATATGGTCCTTCTTGCAATTCTAGATTCCCCTAAAGACGCTCTTTCAATTACAGAGATTGTTGACGCGCTTGGTCTTTTGCAGCCAACGGTTTCTATGTCTCTTACTGCTTTGGCAGAAAGTGGCCTGGTACAGCGCAAACATGACGATGCTCTTTCAAGAAGAGTAACTATGGTTGAGCTCACGCCTCAAGGCAAGACATATATCAAAGAAATCGTTCAGCAAATTGAAGACATTATTGTTAAAAGAAAGAGCCGTACAGCTGTTTAAATGATTTATGCAGATTAAAGAAATCTAGAAGATGGGTTTCTCGAGGTTTAAGGGTTAGTGGTTATAAATCCCCATTTGCCCGTTTTATGGTGAATTTTATTTATTTTTTCATCATAAGGCGGGCATTTTCGTGGTATATTCCTTTTGGATTTGCACCTATTTGATTTTGTTTGTTATCCCTTCATCATATTTCTCACGTATTATTACAGATTATTTTGATGAGCAAACAGAGAGGTTTGTACATGTCGGACGAAACATCTTCGGTCCAAAATGATTCTTTAAATGATGTAGAAAATACTCCAGCACCACGTAGACGTGGTAGACCTCGTAAGAGTGAAAATAGTAATTCAGAAAAGAGTATTTCTGAAAATTCTAATTCCGAAACAACTGAAGAAAATAAATCTCATTCCTCCTCTGCTAAGCGTCGT
Organism: uncultured Atopobium sp.; assembly: GCA_963544885.1. Taxonomy (GTDB): domain Bacteria; phylum Actinomycetota; class Coriobacteriia; order Coriobacteriales; family Atopobiaceae; genus Lancefieldella. The sequence goes on from CAUUHE010000007.1 coordinate 28,939, forward strand.
CGCGGTCGTCCAACTAAAAAAGAGACCGAGGCCCGTCGTGCGGTAGAGGCTGTTGTGGCAGAGGCTATGAACGCAGCAGGCATTACAGAGCCACCAAAGCGCCGTCGTGGCCGTCCTAGTAAAGAAGAGATGGAAGAGCGTGCTCTTCATGAGCGTGCCCTTGAAGTTGCACAGGCAGAGGTCCTGGCTCAGGTCCAGGCAGGTGGCAAGGTTTCTTCTGACGTTGTAGACACTGATCGCCTTACCAAGATTGTTCAGGATGCAACTCAACCTTCTGCGGAGGTAACCCCGGCTCCTGCCTTTACTAAAGCAGAGGCAGAGGGTGCAGCTGGCCAGAATGACAATGCGCCTCAGAAGAACTTTGCTGAAGAGCAGGGTAGTGTTGAGCAGCAGGATGGTGCAGCTCAGGAGCAGGCTTCTGGTGCAGTAGCAGATTCCGATGCAGCTCCAGCAGAGCGTCCAGGGCGTTCTCGTACGGGTGCAGCACGTCGTCGACATCGTAATGCTGAGCCAAAAGAAGCGGCTCAGGAGGGCGAGAAGACACAGGAAAACGCACACGCCAACAACCAGGAGCGTCCTTCTCGCGATCGTAGACAGAACAACCAGCGCAACAAGAATCGCAAGCAGGGCCAGGCAAGCGAGCCATCGCTTTCAAAAGAGGCTCTGCAAGAGATGAAGCTTTCTGAGCTTCGTGCTAAAGCAACTGAGCTGGGCATTGAGTACGCAGGCGTTCATAAGTCTGATTTGATTGAGCTTGTATACGCCGCATCTGCAGCTGCTGAGGGCTTTAAGACTGTTGAGGGTATTCTTCAGATTAGCAACGAAGGCTACGGTTGGATTCGTACAGGTAATTACATGGAAGGCGATGACGACGCCTTTGTCCACCAGCAGATCATTAGAAATCTTGGTCTGCGTCCGGGTGATAGCGTCTTGGGCATGGTGGGACCTGCTCGCGTAAATAGCAAATATCCACCACTGCTTAAGGTTACCCAGGTCAACGGTGGGGAAGTTGAGGGTCTTAAGGACCGTCCTCGCTTCAAGGACCTAACTCCAATTTTCCCAGATCAGCCTCTTACTATGGAGCACGGTAAAGACTCCATTACGGGCCGTGCAATTGATCTGGTGGCTCCTATTGGTAAGGGTCAGCGTGGTTTGATTGTCTCGCCTCCAAAGGCAGGTAAGACCACCATTTTGAAGCGCATTTGTCAGTCTATTACTACCAACAATCCTGAGGTTCATCTTTTCTGCCTCTTGGTAGACGAGCGTCCTGAGGAAGTTACGGACATGGAGCGCTCCATCAAGGGCACTGTTGTTGCTTCAACTTTTGATATGCCAGCAGAGAATCACACCGTTGTCTCGGAGCTCGTCATTGAGCGAGCAAAGCGTCTGGTTGAGATGGGCCAGGACGTTGTGGTTATCCTGGACTCCATTACACGTCTTGCTCGTGCATATAACCTGGCCATTCCTGCATCTGGCCGTATTCTTTCTGGTGGTGTTGACTCCGCAGCTCTGTATCCACCAAAGAAGTTCTTGGGCGCAGCTCGAAATATCGAGAACGGCGGCTCGCTCACTATCATTGCGTCTGCCCTGGTAGACACGGGTTCCAAGATGGACGAAGTTATCTTCGAGGAGTTCAAGGGCACCGGCAACATGGAGCTCAAGCTTGATCGAGACCTGGCGGATCGCCGTATCTTCCCAGCTATCGATCCTGTTTCTTCTGGTACTCGTAATGAGGATCTGCTTATTAAGCCAGAGCTTCAGCCTATGGTATGGGGCGTTCGCCGTATTCTTGCAGGCTTCAATAACACTGAGCGTGCAACTACTGCGCTTATCAGTGGCCTTAAGCAGACCGACAATAACCAGGACTTCCTGATTAGATCTGCAAAGAAGGCTGCACAGTCTGACTATCCACAGAATTAGCCAATGTAAGATATGGCTCAAGAAGTGCTTTCCAGCTATTGTTGGAAGGCACTTCTTTTTTCTCGTCATTTTGTTGAATAACTGCCAAAGAATTATGAAAAAGTTTTAAAGACGCTGTAAAAAATAACGAATTACGCTATAGTCATTTCTAACAGCACAATTATGTGTTGCAGCGGATTATACAAAGATGAAATGAAGCCCACCCGTTGCTCACGTCGCCCGTATTGGGTTTAGTAGCATATGCAAATTTAGCGTGTGTCTTCATACATCTTCTTAGCGTTTGTAGGGGGAGTTTGTATGACAGAAGGTAGGAATCCGGCAGTAGTCGCCGGCCTGCTCAGTGGACTGGTTCTGGTAGCAGAGCCAGCATCTGCGTATGCCCTTACAGCCAATGAAATTCGCCAAACCCCACTTGGTGCAATCTTTACCGGCATCGGAGTGGGACTTGCTGCAGTTGCTGTCATTTCTGGCGCTGCGGTAGTGGTTTCTCGCGTAGCAAATCGTGGCGAGAAAACCGGTGGGGCAGAAGCAAAGATTCAGCCAAGCACTACATCTCAGGTTGAGGATGAGGCTGCGTCTCCAAAGCGAGTTGCAGCTGCATCGAACTTCTCGCCAGAAGAGAGCCTTGTGATTCCGCTGGACTCTCCAAGGCGCTCGATTGCTGCATACAAGCCAAAGCACATGAAGGCTTCTCAGTGGGATATGACCGGCTCTATTCGTGTTCAGTCTACTGAGCCGCCTGTCCAGGCTGCCGTTCCACCTACAAAGAAGGCGCAGGTTGTAACCGCGTCCGCAGAGGGCGTACTTCCCGTTCGTGCAAAGAAGGCTCCTGCGCACTCCACAAACGACTACGCTCAGATCGCAGAGAACTACACCAAGCTGTTGAGCTGGCGTGAGCGCACTGTTGCGCGAGCAAAGGGTGCTGCTGCCGTACTTCTTGAGCGCCTGGGACAAGATCCTATGGACGGCCTGCCTATTATCGAGCGTGCTGACGGAACAGTTGGTGACGTTGGCACTGCTTGGTGGACTAAGGCTGTGGGCGAAGAGTCCATTACGCGTGATTTTGGCATTGCCGAGATTGGTGCCGAGGCTATTCCTGAAGACTTCACCAACCATGCTGCTGATATTTCTAGTCGCATTTCTTACGTTGACCAGGGAGTCTTCCCTGAGAAGCGCACGATTGATGAGCTTGAGCACGCCGATGACTGGACGCTTGCACTGGCTGCAATGGATGAGCACCTAGCTCGCCATGATAGGCAGCAGATGCGCAAGTATCATCCAGTACAGCTGCCGCTCATTGGTCAGTCCGCTGCTGAGGCAGAAGCTACAAGCTCGGTGGAGTTGTCGGGTGCAAAACCTGCTGCGCCTCGCAAGGTTGCTGCAGCTCAGGTACGTCCTTCTCGCGAGCCAAACTACGCTGGCGTGGTTGCGCAATCAACCGCAATGCCGCTGGTCAAGGCCACAAACGATACCTCCTCGCATGTTCAGGACATCTTCGACGCGGTTGAGCGCGAGATGGCAGCCGAGCTCCAGGCAGCTGACGAGAGGCCAACGCGCGAGCTGCTCCGCCTCATTGAGGGCGGTACCAGCAAGATGAAGAAGATCTCTTCACTTGACCTGGGCGAGAAGACCGCTGCTGACAAGCCGTCTTACAAGCCTCGTCACTTTGCGGGTGAGCTTCCTCTGGTACGCGAGGCATAGGCAGGCGCGTGCGGAGCGGTTCAAAGGCTACGGTGGCAATCACCACACAAGTCTGGGGTCAGTAGAAACATCCGGTTTCTCTAAAATTATTTCAAGTTAGATAACATTTTTTGGCTGTAGTTCTTTTTTTAGAGCCGCAGCCATATTGTGTTGTGTCACATATTCAACGCTATGGAGAAAAGGAGATGAATATGGCACATAAGCTAACGCGACGACGCTTTTTGGAGGTGGCCGGGACCATTGCGGGGTCGTTTGCTCTAGCGGGTTGTTCGCCAAAGAACCAAGACCCTAACTCCATTTACGTTGGCGTGATGGGACCGTATACCGGCGACGTTGCCCAGTATGGCCTTGCGGTGCGTAGCGGCATTTTGCTGTACCTCAAGGAATTCAACAAGAATGGTGGAGCTGGTGGCCGCCAGATTGTCCCTATTGTTGAGGACGAGAAGGGCGATTCAACTGAGGCCATTCTTGTCTATAACAAGCTTCTTGACGAGAATGTCTGTGCAATTCTTGGAGACGTTACTTCAACGCCCACCATTGCACTGGCACAGAAATCGGTACTGGACAACATCCCCTGTGTAACCGCATCCGCTACCGCCGAAGATGTTGTAGCGCATGGCCACAACATGTTCCGCGCTACCGTAACTGACCCGTTCCAGGGCGTTGTTCTTGCAGAGTTTGCTAAAAAGCAGGGTTATCAGCGCGTAGGAACCATCTTTAACTCCGGCGGCGATTACGAGATTGGCGTTAATAACGCATTTGTTCAGAGGGCTCGTGAGTTGGGTGTTGAGGTTGTATCTCAGCAAGGTTACCCAACAGGAGCTGTTGACTTTAATGCCCAGCTTACCAGCATTATTGGACTTGATCCTGATGCTATCTTGGCTCCAAATTATTACCAGGATAACGGTAAGATTGTGACGCAGGCTCGTCAGCTTGGCTGCAAGAAGCCTTTTATGGGCGCAGATGGTTGGGCAGGCATCATTGGCGGCGAGCAGGACTATGCTTCTGCGGCTGACCTTGAAGGATGCTTCTATTGCTCTGCCTTTGTTGCTTCAAATCCAGATGAAAAAGTTCAGCATTTTGTTAAGGCTTATACCGAGGAATACGGTGAGGCTCCAACTAACTTCTGTTCTTTGGGCTATGACGCAGCAATGATTCTTTGCTCTGCTCTTAAGACTGTCGAGAAACGTGGTTATACCTACAACTCTAATGAGTATAGGCAAGCAATTATTGACGCTATTGCATCTGGTGTGGTCGAAGGTGTTACTGGAACCCTTTCATATCAGGGAACAGGTGACCCAGTGAAGTCCACCTTGATTATTACCTTTAAAGATGGCAAAGAGTCCATCTATGACACGATTAATCCTTCATAGAAAAGAGAGCCTCAGATGTTTTTAACTCAGGTGCTCAATGGACTTCAATTGGGCAGTATTTACGCACTGGTGGCGCTTGGTTACACAATGGTGTACGGCATCATCTTGCTTCTTAACTTTGCGCATGGTGACATCATCATGTTTGGTTCCTACGTTGCATGGATTGCCCTTGTTCAGCTTGGACTCAATCCTGCAATCGCTGTTCTTCTCGCCGTTTTTGGCTGTGTTGTACTGGGCGTTCTTATTGATAAGGTTGCTTACGCGCCACTCAGAGAGGCTCCAAGACTTTCTATTCTGATTACGGCAATTGGCGTTTCTTATCTGCTTGAGAACGGTGTTCAGCTGCTCCTTGGTGCGGACGCTAAGGTTGTTCCAAGCATCATTGACCTGGGAACTGTCCAGGTATTTGGATCAACGCTTTCTGGCACCGCTCTTCTGACCGTTGCCGTCACCATTGTGGCAACCGTTGTTCTGACCCTTTTGGTTCAGAAGACTCGTCTTGGTAAGGCAATGCGCGCCGTTTCCGAGGACATGGGCGCAGCTCGTCTGATGGGCGTCAACGTCAACAGCACTATTAGCTTTACCTTTGCAGTTGGTTCTGCGCTTGCAGGTATTGCAGCTATTCTGTACTCCATGGCATATCAGCAGGTCTCTCCAACCATGGGCGTTATGCTGGGCACTAAGGCGTTTGTCGCAGCAGTTCTTGGCGGCATCGGCTCCATCCCAGGCGCTGTTATTGGCGGCCTTATTGTTGGCTTCTCCGAGGTCTTTGTTGCTGCCTTTGGCCTGTCCGTCTGGCAGGACGCGGTAGTCTTCTTACTCTTGATTCTTGTTCTTGTTGTCAAACCAACTGGCCTGCTTGGTCGACCAGTTACCGAGAAAGTGTAAGGAGGCTCACATGACTAAAATGTATCCACGCGATAACAACCACAACCCAGTAATTGTCACTGGTTTTGGTGGAAAAGATGGTCAGTGCCGTGAGCTTACTATGCCTGCTCGCTATGCCATCAATGCAATTCTTGTTGCACTTTTTGTCTTTGGTGGAAACTTCCTGGTAGGAGAGGGCCTTATTTCTCGCTATCAGACCGTTGTTTTTGAGCAAATTGGCGTGTATGTTCTGATGACCGTTTCTCTGAACATTGTTACTGGTTATCTGGGACAGCTTCCTTTGGGTCACGCTGGCTTTATGTCCATTGGTGGTTATGCCTGCGCAATCTTTATCATTCGCATGATGCCACTCTTTGGGCTGGATGCTCAGTCCATGGCCTCAGGCTCTACACCTGCAGTTATTCTTTTTGTTGTGGGCCTTTTGTTTGGCGGCATTTGCGCCGCTCTGATGGGTGTGGTTATTGGTATTCCAGCACTTCGTCTTCGTGGTGATTACCTGGCCATCATTACTCTGGGCTTTGCAGAGATTATCCGCGTTGTCCTGGTAAACATTGACTCTGCTCTTGGCTTCAAGCTTACTGGTGGCGCATCTGGTCTCACGGGTATTCCTGCTTATACGGGTTATCTGAACACGGCAATTGTCGTTTCTCTTGCCATCTTTGCCATTCATACTCTTATGAAGTCTAGGCATGGACGCGCTATTCTCGCCATCCGCGATAACGAGATTGCAGCAGAGGCATCAGGCGTTAACACCACGTACTACAAGACTTTGGCCTTTGTTTTCTCCGCATTCCTTGCTGGCATTGCTGGCGGTCTTTACGCGGGCTGCATTGGTGTTATGGCACCAGCTAAGTTTGGCTTCATGAAGTCTGTTGAGATTCTGGTTATGGTTGTTCTGGGCGGCATGGGTTCTATGTTTGGCTCTGTTGTGTCCGCAACTGTCCTGACCGTGCTTCCAGAGGCTCTACGTGCCTTTGCCGACTACCGTATGGTTGCTTACGCAATCGTTTTGATTCTGGTCATGATCTTTAGGCCAGAGGGTCTGTTTGGCTCATATGACTTCTCGCTGTCTCGCATCATTGAGCGAGTCATGAACAGGGATTTCCCTTGGAACAAGGATGACTCGGACGAGCATGCAGACGTGCAGGTCAACGCGCAGGCAGACGAGCAGGCGGATACGCAGGTAGAAGCCTCAACTGATTCGAAGGAGGCGTAAGAGCGATGGCAACTAAAAACACCACAAAACTTATCAGGCAAGAGTCTCCTAACCTCATTCCTGAGCGAGACCTTGGTGCAATTCCAGTTCTTCAGGCTGAGCACCTGGGCATTGACTTTGGTGGCTTGACTGCTGTTAATGACTTCAACATTGCTCTTGGTCCTACCGAGATTTCTGGCATCATTGGTCCTAACGGTGCAGGTAAAACAACTGTCTTTAACTTGCTTACCTGTGTCTATAAGCCAACGCGCGGTTCTGTCATGATTGACGGCTATGATCTTGCTGGTAAGAGCGTTGTTGAGGCAAATCATATGGGCATTGCTCGAACCTTCCAGAATATTCGCCTGTTCAACAACATGACCGTTATGGAGAACATTCAGGTTGGTCAGGGAAGCCACATGACGTCTCACTTCTTGGAGGACGTCTTCCGCCTTCCAGCTCATTGGAAGCAGGAAAAAGAGAGCGCTGATAACGCTCGCGAGCTCCTGCGCATTTTTGGTATGGAGAATCTTGCAAATACCCTTGCAGGTAACCTGCCTTATGGCGCTCAGCGCAAGCTTGAGATTCTTCGCGCTCTGGCAACGCAGCCTAAGATTTTGTTGCTTGACGAGCCAGCTGCAGGTATGAATCCAGCAGAGACCGACGAGCTTATGGAGAATGTCCTTAAGATTCGTGATGATTTCAAGATTGCTGTTCTTCTCATCGAGCACGACATGAAGTTTGTTATGGGTATCTGCGAGGGTTTGGCCGTTCTTGACCACGGCAACATCATTGCAAAGGGAACGCCAGAAGAGGTTCAGAATAACCCTCGCGTTATCGAGGCATATCTTGGAAAGCAGGAGGTGCGCTAATGGCCGCTGAAACTACAAACATCCAGGCAGTTGGCGCTGGGAAAACCCTGCTATCCGTCAAGGACCTTAACGTTTCTTACGGTGCTATCCATGCAGTTCAGGGTATCTCTTTTGACATCCACGAGGGCGAGATCGTTACCCTTATTGGCGCAAACGGCGCAGGTAAATCAACTACACTGAACACCATCGCTGGTCTAGTAAAGCCAGACTCTGGCACCATTACCCTTGACGAGAAAAACCTTGTAGGCCAGCGCGCTCACAAGATTGTTGAGGCTGGCCTGGCATTGTGCCCTGAGGGCCGCCGTGTGTTTTCTCGCATGAGTGTTGCCGAAAACCTCGAGATGGGCGGCTATACTCAGCCTGATTCCCAGAATGCAAAGACCGTCAAGATGGTCTACGAGCATTTTCCACGTCTTCGTGAGCGCAAGAATCAGCTGGCAGGAACGCTGTCTGGTGGCGAGCAGCAGATGCTTGCCATGGGTCGCGCTCTGATGAGCAGGCCTAAGCTGCTGATGCTTGACGAGCCTTCCATGGGTTTGGCTCCTATCCTGATCGAGGAGATCTTCCAGATCATTCGCCAGCTAGGCGATGCAGGAACCACCATTTTGCTGGTCGAGCAGAACGCTAACATGGCACTTAAGGTTGCTGACCGCGCGTACGTTCTTGAGCTTGGTAAGGTTGCTAAGCACGGAACTGGCCAGGAACTTCTGCACGACGATGACGTTCGCAAGGCCTACCTCGGCGCATAACGCGACTCGCGGTAAGCGTGCTTTGCGGAAAACGCAACGCTGCGGTAAACGCGACTTCAACGACAACCCGACTCCCACATAACGTAGGAGCCGGGTTTTGTTGTCGTGTCTGAGCTATTTGCCGGAAAAGCGCACCAAGTCTGAGCTACTTGCCGGTTTTTCTCGCCAAGTCTGAACTGTTTTACTCAGACATGGTACAGTTTTCAGGCTCGCAAAATTTGGAGCAGCGCAGCCTATCTTCACGCGCCTGATTTCCTCAAAGAATCTGTAACTTTTGCCTAAAAATGTAAAAGAAACTGTGAATTTGCCTGATTTCTGCAAAGAATCTGTGCCTCAAATACAGATTCTTTGCACTTTTTAGGCGCGCAATGTTGCAAAGTCGTACTTGGCGAGAAACCCGCGCTGTTGCAGCACGTTCTTGGCGAGAAACACGCGCGCTCGCGAGCGTACTCGCACCTGCGCTGCTAGGCGCGCGATATCGGAAAGTCGTAATTGGCGAGAAACCTGCGCTGTCGCGTGACGCCCAACCGCCGGCGTTAAATTTCGTCGAAAGTGTTGTGGTGTTGCTGACCGTCGTCCAAGGTAAGGACGGTGCCCAGAAGCGCTGGCTCAAGAATCTGAATCCAAAGGTCGCCTCTGACCTGCTTGGCATTCTCGGCAACGGCACGTGCGGTGACAGGGGAGTCGCAGATAGCAACCATGGTGGCGCCAGATCCGGAAATGACAAACGTACATGCGCGAGCAAGTTTGGCCACCTGCTTGAGCTCCTCATAATCGGGGATGAGCTCCTTGCGATACGGCTCGTGAAGCTTGTCGTTGCAAGCTGCTGCCAACAGTCCGCCGTTTCCTGTTTCAAGCGCATGGGTGACAGCAACAGTGCGTCCCATCTGGTAAACGGCCGTTTCAAGTGAGATTTCCTGGGGAACCACCTTACGGGCATCCTCAGTGTTAACCGTGTAGGGCGGCGCAATTGCGACAAAAGATAGTCCGCGCGCCACAAGCCTTCTGGTACAAATGGTATGACCACCTTCGACAAAAGACGAGGTCAAGCCACCATAAATAGCAGGAGCAACGTTGTCGGGATGGCCCTCAAAATGGCAGGCAAAATCAAGCGCGCGCTCAGGATCCCAACCGCTGTGAGACTCGGTCATCGCGGCCGCAATACCTGCAATAACGCAGGTAGAGCTTGAGCCAAGTCCACCAGAAAGCGGAATAGGCGAGTCGATAGTAATGTGCTTAGGAGTGGGCTCTTCACCCAGCTTTTCGCAGGCGCGAATATACGACGTCCACACAAGGTTGTCATCGTTTCTGAACTGCTCGGGGCAGCCATCAATGATGAGCGTAGGGGATTCCCTAAACGTAATTTTTGCGCGCAGGTTAAACGCAAGACCCAGCGTATCGTAGCCGACGCCAATGTTTGCAGAGGTAGCAGGTACAGAAACGGTCAAAATAGTGTTGTCGAGCATGTAGAACCTGCTTTCTCAGAGTCTAACAAGCAAAAATACGCCCGCATGCTTCGGAAACGTACGAAGCAAGCTGTTCCTTCTCGCGAACGTCAGTATGAATGATAACGTTATCATTCAGCGATGAAAGCTGGATTGGCGGATTAGTGCCCGTGATTTCGGCGAGCGTATGCATGCACGCGAAGTCGTCCAGGCCGGCGGTCGAGTGGCCCAGCGCGGCAAGCACGTCGGACGAGAACTTATATGGGCTTGCAGTGGACAGACATACGCGCACGTCGTTTGCCTGGCGAGAAACCCTGTCGAGCACGTGCTTTGCGACGGCTGTGTGAGGGTCAATCAGCACACGACAATTCTCCCAGGTAGAACGGATAGTCTCACGTGTCTGGTCGTCGGTGGCAAATCCAGCGTCAAAGGTTTCACGGATGGCATCCATAACTTGAGCAGGTACCGTATAAATACCCTTGGTTACCAGCTGGTTCATCAGATAGCTGACAAGTTCGGTGTCTTTGCCGGATGCAAGATAGAGGAGTCGTTCAAGATTTGATGAAACCAGAATGTCCATCGATGGCGAGATAGTCTTTTCAAATGTGCGTCTACGGTCGTAAATGCCTGTTTCCAAGAAATCAGTCAGCACCTTATTACTGTTAGAAGCCACAATGAGGCGATTAACAGGAAGTCCCATTTCTTTTGCAAAGTAACCTGCAAGGACATCGCCAAAGTTGCCAGTTGGTACGCAGAATGTGACCTTTTGGCCCTGTGAAATGGCACCCTTGGCAACGATCTGGGCATATGCGTCAAAGTAGTAGGTTACCTGTGGTGCCAAGCGACCAATATTGATGGAGTTCGCGCTGGAAAGAACGGTACCTTTGCCGGCAAGCTCCTGAGCCAAATCCTTGTTAGCAAAGATTGCCTTTGCAGCGTTTTGAGCGTCGTCAAAGTTGCCCTTAACTGCGCAAACTGCAACGTTTGAGCCCTTCTGGGTCACCATCTGAAGACGCTGAATGTCCGAGACTTTTCCCTCAGGATAAAAGACGGTAATGCCCATACCAGGAACATCTTTGAAGCCCTCAAGTGCAGCTTTACCGGTGTCTCCGGAGGTAGCGGTCACGATCATGATATTCTTGCCCGCGGCTCCCGCTACGCCCGCGGCTCCCGCAGCACCAGCTGCCTTTGCGTCCTCGCGAGCAACGCTCATCAGGCGGGGGAGCATCTGAAGTGCAACGTCTTTAAAAGCCGACGTTGGACCGTGGAAGAGCTCAAGCAGCCAATCATCTCCGATAGCGGAAACAGGAGTGATAGCTTCAGTATCCCACTGAGATCCGTATGCACCCTCAATGCAGCGATTCAGCTCTTCATCAGAGTAATCATCCAGCAGAGTAGAAAGCACGTCATAAGCGGTGGCCTTAAAGCCTTGAGCACAAACCTTTGCAAGATCAAGGGGCTTCTCGCCAATAGAATCTTGAATGTAAAGGCCGCCATCGGGAGCAATTCCCTGCAAAATGGCCTGCTTAGCCAAGACGTTATGGTCAGAGCTTCTTGTGCTGTGATATGCGACGGCCATGAAACCACCAATCTGTTGAATGTGCCGCGTGTTGTGCGCGTGCAAATTGCGCGTCTCGCGTGTTGCGTTTCTATTATTTTAACAGTGAGAAGTAAATGTCGCTTGTAACATAGAATTGTTCATAGCATTATGAAGACGAGAAAAACTGTCGATTAGATTCTGTCTAGGTTTTTGGTAGTTTTTGTCTATGAGATTGTTATCAGTGCAGTCACCTTTGCGTGCGGTTGTCCTTGCTCTGCAATTAGCCTTGCAGGCAATTGGTTTTCTCGCAAAATGACTGCTAGATTTGGAGTTATATGCAAAACGTTGCCCTACTTGGATTTGGAACGGTTGGTGCTTCAGTTGCGCGCATTCTTGATGAGCGTGTTTCTGACGTTAACCTGACGTCCATCTTGGTTAGAGCTGGTAAAGAGCACATTGACCCTCGTGCAATGTCCGATTTTGACGCGCTCTTGTCTGACCCTGCGCTTGATACCGTTGTTGAGTGCATGGGTGGCCTCACGCCAGCCTATGAGTACATTAAAGCAGCGTTGACTGCTAAGAAAAATGTTGTCACCTCAAATAAGGCGGTAGTATCAGCCCATTTTGAGGAGTTTATGACCCTTGCTGCTGAAGCAAGCGTCAACTTTAAGATTGAAGCATGCGTGTGCGGTGGCATTCCTTGGATTGCGGGAATTCAGAAAGTTCGCCGTATTGACGAGATTTCTGCGTTCTGGGGAATCATGAATGGAACCACCAACTACATTGTTTATTCCATGCTCAAAGACGGAACGGACTTTGCTGAGGTTCTGAGCAAGGCTCAGGAGCTGGGTTACGCCGAGCAAGACCCGTCAAGCGATATCGACGGCATTGATGTTCGCTCTAAGACTATGATTTCTGCATCTATCGCCTTCGACGTAATCTGCACAGACCAGATTCCTATGTCTGGTATCAGAAACTTAACTAAGCGCGATCTTGCCATGTTTGGCAGTCACGATATGACAATCAAGCTCTTTGGTCGTGGTGTTTCTGACGGTTCATCGTATGCGGTAGCTGTTGAGCCAGTTGCGGTTTCGCTCTCAACCATAGAGGCCAACGTTCCAACTAACTTTAACGTTGCAACTGCCGTGGGAAATACCATTGGCGAGCTCAAGTTTTATGGTCAAGGTGCCGGTGGCGACCCAACGGCAAACGCCGTCGTGCAGGATATTATTGACTGTGCCGCGGCTCCTGCTGGGGGTCAGCAGACCTTCTCGGCAGGTCTTTCGTATAATCCAGAGCTGCTTGTTTCCGATTACGTGTTTAGGACGCAGGCGGATGTCCCGGGCGGTACGTTCTGGGAGCCAGGCGCTCAGTTGGTTAAAAATCTAAGTGCCGAGAAGGCCCGTGAGCTTCTTACCAGCGCACTTTCGCAAGATCCTACAACCTTTATGGCTGCACTTGAAAAGAGGAATTAGAAATGATCAAAATTGCAAAATTTGGCGGCTCAAGTGTTGCTTCTGCAGAGCAGTTCAAAAAAGTTAAAGCTATTGTTGAGGCTGACCCTGATAGACGCTTTATTGTTTCGTCTGCAGCAGGAAAGCGCCACTCAACCGATAACAAGATTACGGATCTTTTGCTGCTGGTAAATGCCCACATTGAGTATCACGTTGACTGCACCTCTTTACTTGCAGACATCGAGACTCGCTTTGTGGAGATTGCTGATGAACTGGGAGTTGCATGGCCTGTCGCCGAGGAGTTTGAGAAGTTTGCTACAAACATCAAGTCCTTCTCGCCAGAATATGTAGTAAGTAGGGGTGAATGGTTTACCTGCCAGATTCTTGCTGAGTATCTTGGTCTGCCTTTTGTTGACGCAGCGGACGTTATGCTGTTCCATCATGATGGCACCATTGATATGGAGCGCACTGCTTCTAGGCTTAAAGAAGTTGTTGCTCGCAGCGGCTCGTTTGTGCTGCCTGGCTTCTACGGTGCTACCGTTGACGGTGCGATTAAGTTGTTCCAGCGCGGTGGCGGCGATATTACCGGCGCAATTGTCGCTCGCTGCCTAGACGCTGACTTGTATGAGAACTGGACTGACGTTTCTGGCTTCCTTTCTGCGGATCCTCGCATTGTTCAGAATCCACGCGCCATTGGCCGTATTACCTTTGACGAGATGCGCGAGCTTTCTTATATGGGCGCTTCCGTTCTTCAGGAAGAGGCAATTTTCCCTGTTCGCGAGGCAAACATTCCAATTCAGATTAAGAATACCAACCGTCCAGAAGACACGGGTACGGTTATCCGTGAGACCGCGGATGGCGATACAAACGAGCACTTAATTACAGGTATTGCAGGCAAGAAAGACTTCTTAGCTATTCATGTCAAGAAGGCTCACATGTCCAACGAGGTTGGCGTCATCAGCCGCGCACTCAATATTGTTGAGCGCTACGGCGTCTCTGTTGAACACATCCCAACAGGCGTTGATTCGTTTGGTATTGTGGTAAATGCCTCCGACGTAAAGGATACGGTCTATTCCATCATCAGCGATATTCGTCGTGAGATTGAGCCTGATGACATTACGATGGTAGACCGCCTAGCTCTTGTTTCTGTTGTTGGCCGCAATATGTCCAGGCGTTCCGGCACTTCCGGCAAAATCTTTGGTGCGCTGGGTAATGCGGGCGTCAACATTCGTATGATTACGCAGAGCTCGGAAGAGATTAGTATTATCGTGGGCGTTGATAATGCGGACTTTGATCGCACAATTGGCGTCATTTATAACGGATTTGTTCGTGACGAAATGGTTTCGAGGTAACTATGGCTTTTGATCCAAACGGTAAGGTTGTTGCAATTCTTGGTGCTACCGGCGTTGTTGGTGCCCAGATGATGCAGTGCCTTGAAGAGCGTAATTTTCCTATTAAGGAGCTAGTACTTCTGGCATCTGCTCGAAGTGCAGGCAAGACTATTGAGTTTGCAGGACAGCAGATTGCTATCCGCGAAGCAACTCCTGAGGCTTTTGAAGGCGTGGACATTGTTCTTGGCGCAGCCGGTGACGAGCAGGCAAAAGAGCTGCTTCCTGAGGCAGTTAAGCGCGGTTGCGTCTGCGTTGACAACTCTCATGCATTCAGAATGGACCCAAATGTTCCGCTGGTAATTCCAGAGATTAACGCTGAGGACATTAAGAACCACAACGGCATCATCTCTAACCCAAACTGCGCAACCATTATTGGTCTAGTACCTCTGTATCCTCTGCATAAGGCAGCGGGTGCAAAGCGCATTATTGCTTCTACCTATCAGGCTGCATCCGGCGCTGGACTTCCTGGTCTTACCAGTTTGAAGAACCAAATGGCTGACGTTGTTGCAGGTAGGGAAGTAACCGAGACCGCTCCTTTTGCATACCAGCTGGCAGTCAACCTGATTCCACAGATTGGCGGCTTTGACGAGGTTGGCTACACCTCTGAGGAAATGAAGATGCAAAATGAGGGTCGCAAGATCATGCACCTTCCTGAGCTGCGCGTTAACTGCACCTGCGTCCGTGTTCCAACGATGCGTTCTCACTCCGAGTCCATCACGGTTGAGTTTGAGTGTCCTTTGAGCCCAGATGAGGCTCGCGCTATTCTTGAGGACGCACCAGGCATTAAGGTCGTTGACAACCCTGCAGAGCTCCAGTACCCAATGCCTCTTGATACTTCCGACCAGGACCTTATCTATGTTGGTCGTATTCGCGAGGATCTTTCCGCTGATAAAGACACTAACGCGCTTACGTTCTTCTGCTGCGGAGACCAGATTAGGAAGGGTGCCGCAACAAACGCTGTCCAGATTGCAGAGTACCTGCTGTAATATCTGGCGTGCAGTCGTGCACGCATCATTTTCGTTGACCAAGTACCCGTTCGATTCTATTTCGTGGAATCGAACGGGTATTTTTGTGCGTCCGAGTGAAATTTTTCAGCGATAGAGTACCATTCGGCGGCAAAGTGGTAAAAAATGCGTTTAGTTGGAGTATCCAAAAATGCTTAGTTTCTATGCAATCCATCTACCAGCAATTTTGCGTGGACAAAATTGTGGAAATTAGTACAAAATTTCTGAGCTGGGTAAACGTAAGTGCCAAAACTTCGAAGACCAAAAATAAACTCCAACTAAACGGATTTTTTACCCAAAACAGCACCTCTCATTTGATACATCAATTTCTTGATTAGTTTTCCTGCATATTGGCAAGTGTTTATGCAAAAATCGCCTATCTAGATAGTTAAAACTTTTATTCGAACAGGTATTCTACTTTTACAGTAGCCATACAGTTTGGGGGCAAAAAGGGTGCACTTGCAGTGTTGGCCTAACAAAAAAGGTAGACGGCAAGCCGTCTACCTGGAGTTTCTGGTGCCTCCTGCGCGATTCGAACGCGCGACCTGCGGTTTAGAAGACCGACGCTCTATCCAGCTGAGCTAAGGAGACATATAGCGTCGTTCATTATAGCAATAAGGATTGCAAATACGTCGTGCCATCAAAGATTTTCTTATCAGAAGAATGACAAAGGAAAAGAAAAGTGGCTACACTAAAAGCAGCTACACTGGTGATAGGCTTATGTGAATGGAGACGGTATGTCTTACGATTTTGAATCCCGCGTTGATCGCGCTGGTACTGGTTCTAGAAAATGGAACGTCATGTACGACGTTAATCCTGATGTAGCTCCTGGTATTCCACCGTTTTCTGTTGCTGACATGGAATATCACACAGCTCCAGAGATTGTCGAAGGTCTCAAGGAGTATATCAACGACGCAATCCTTGGTTATTCCATGCCAACTAATCAGATGAAGCAGGCTGTGTGTAAGTGGATGAAGACTCGCCACAATTGGGACGTAAAGCCCGAGTGGCTGCTCAACTCTTCAGGCGTGGTACCCGCGCTCTTTGCATCTGTTGCCGAGTTTACCCAGCCAGACGAGGGCGTCATCCTGTTTACGCCTGTCTACCATCCGTTCTACATGGCAGTTGAGGAGAATAACCGTGCACTCGTAGAGTGTCCGCTTGTCTTGTCAGAGGGTCCTCACTACGACATTGACTTTGATCTGCTAGAAAAGCTTGCTGCTGATCCAAAGAATACCCTGCTTATTTTGTGTTCGCCTCACAATCCAAGTGGTCGCGTGTGGACCAAAGAGGAGCTCACGCGCATCGCAGAGATTGCGGTTCAGCACAACCTCATCGTGGTCGCTGACGAGATCCACCACGACCTCATCATGCCAGGCTCTACGCATACCGTCTTTGAAACAATTTCCGATGAGGTCGCAGCGCGTACCATTACCTGCACCTCTGCTTCAAAGAGCTTCAACTTGGCCGGTACGCAGTTCAGCAATATCATCGTGAGCAATCCAGAACTGCGCACACGTCTCGAGAAGCGCCTGCAGGCCCGAGAGACCACCTCGTGCAATCCAATCAGCTTCAAGGCCTGTGAGCTGGCTTACAGCAAGGGCGGAGCATGGCTAGACGCATGCATCAAGGCCATCGACGACAACCAGAAGTTGGTCCTGGACTTCTTTGCCACCAAGCACCCTCGCGTGAAGCTCGCGCCAATCACAGGAACTTACCTTCAGTGGCTTGACTTCAGAGATTTTGGCCTTACGCCAGAAGAGCTTGACCACCTGTTGCAGTTTGAAGCCCAGGTCTTCTTCACCGATGGCGTCTTCTTCGGCGAGGCTGCCCAGGGCTTCAAGCGTTGGAATTTGGCAGCTCCTCGTGTGGAGATCGAAGAGGCACTGGATCGCCTGGACACAGCTCTTACGGCCCACGGTTTCTAAGCGCAGGCTGCGATTTCTGCGCGTACTGACTGCGATTTCTGCGCGCGCTCACTGCTGTTTCTATGCAGGCTGTCTGTAGCGTATAGGTCCTGCACCACCATATACCTGCTCGTATAGCGCATTCAGTTAGATGCGGAGAAGCTCGTTCTTCTCCGCATTGTGTTTGGCGAGAAACCCGTCGTGCCGGCTGATTTCAAAGAAAATCAAAAAAGAGTTTGAAAAATCTGCGTTTCTCGCTTGCATCTTTTTCTGATTCTGTAATAATGATTTAGCTGCGTTTCATGAGGTGGCCAAATGGTGGGAGTAGCTCAGTTGGCAGAGCGACGGACTGTGGCTCCGTAGGTCGAGGGTTCGAGCCCCTTTTCCCACCCCATTCGAAACGTTAATTGGATCGTTAGCTCAGCTGGTAGAGCAGGGGACTCTTAATCCCAAGGTCCAGGGTTCGAACCCCTGACGATCCACCATTTGAATTTCAAACCCCGGCTTGCGTCGGGGTTTTATTTTTTTGTGAGTCGCTAGTTTCTAATTGTTTGTTGAGAGCGATTGCGTCATACTGAAGTCTCCATGATTTTATTGTAGTTCGGAGGACTCGCCGTGATTTACACAATGACGCTTAATCCCGCGCTTGACTATGTCATGCATCCAAACACATTGGACATGGGCTTTACTAACCGTTCCTCCTCAGAAGAGTTGCACTGCGGTGGTAATGGTATTAACGTCTCCACTCTCTTAAATGAGCTTGATAAAGTCACCGTTGCCATGGGTATTGTTGGTGGCTTTACTGGTGAATACCTGCTCAGTGACCTGCAGCGTCAGGGAATTCCAAGTAACTTTGTCAAGCTGGATTCTGGCTTTACTCGCATCAATGTCAAGCTCAACGGCATTGTTATGACCATGGTCAACGGCAATGGTCCACGCATTCCAGAGAAAAAGGTTGATGAGCTGCTGGAGCGCATGGATGTTGTTGGCGCAGGTGACACCCTGGTTCTTACGGGATCTATTCCAAGCTCACTTCCAGAGGATATCTATACTCGTCTTATGGCTCAGCTTGCAGGTCGCGGTATCCAGTTTGTTGTCGACGCTCCTGGTCAGCTGCTTATGGAGGCCATTAAGGCTCAGCCATTCCTGATCAAGCCTAACAACCACGAGGTTGGCCGTATCTTTGATGCCAATCCAGAGACCCCAGAAGAGTGCATTCCATTTGCAAAGAAACTCCAGGATGGCGGTGCTCGCAACGTTATCGTTTCTTGTGGTGGCGCAGGCTCTCTGCTTCTGGACGAGTACGGAACCGAGCACATTGTTCCAACCGCTAAGATTCGCCTGGTTAACGCAACTGGCGCTGGTGACTCCATGGTCGCGGGCTTCCTTGCAAAGACCACCGCTGGCTACGATTACGACACCGCGCTTATTTACGCTTCAGCTTGTGGTACTGCAACTGCAGCAAGTCGAGGAATCGCAAAGCGCGCAACCATTGATCGCGTTGTCACCGCTCTTTACAAGAAGATGGGCCGAGAAATGCCTGCTTCTATCGCAGAAGAGATTCAGCTTGCTCGCCAGAAAGAGGAGAGCCGCGAGGCTAAGTCTTCTTGGCTTGCAGATTCTGAGTAGTAATCGCAGCTAGAACACGTAGTTCTTTTGGCGAGAAACCCTCAGATGGTGCACTTTCGCCGCGCAAGAAATACTGAACGCTTTTACTATTGTGAACGTACAAACACTTGGCAAGAAAGATTCTCTTGCCAAGTGTTTTTTATTGAAATTTATTTAAAGATACTCACAACGTAACAGGTCAAAAAAATGTTACCCTGTAAAAAGACAGGTTAGTTTCTGCGACTATTGTCCTGTGTTGATAGGCTTGCAGAACGTTATACACCGCTAAACGGACAATGATAGGAGCATGTATGTTTGAGGGAGTCAATGCATCCAACGGAATCGGCATCGGTACTGCTCAGGTTGCCGTAGATCCAGACCTCACTTTTACTCCGCACACTGTTGAGGACACTGCTGCAGAGAAGGTTCGTTACGCAGAGGCAGTAACTAAGTTTATTGCACAGACTAACGCACAGATTGAGCGTATGACCAAGACGGTGGGCGAGGAAGCCGCTGCTATTATGGGTGCTCACATTGAGTTTGCTGAGGATGAGGGCATCAAAGAGGCTGTTAACGGTGCTATTGATGGCGGCACCTGCGTTGAGCAGGCTGTAAGCGACGCCTACGACATGTACTACAACATGTTCCTTGGCATGGAGGATGAGCTCTTCCGTGAGCGCGCAGCAGATGTTGCTGACGTCAAGACTGGTCTTCTCGCTGACCTGCTTGGCAAAGAGGTTGTTGACCTCTCCACACTTCCAGAGAACTCCGTCATTGTCTGCCATGAGCTGACTCCTTCAATGACTGCAGACATCGATAAGGACCACGTTGCAGGTATTGTTACCGAGACTGGTGGTCGTACTTCTCACTCCGCAATCATTGCTCGTGCTCTTGAGATTCCTGCAGTTCTTTCTGTTCCCAACATCACTTCTGAGGTTGCAACTGGCAATGCTATTGTTGTCGACGGCACTAACGGTAAGGTTGTTGTCAATCCTTCCGAGACTGAGCTTGCTGAGTACAAGGCTCAGGCTGAGGCTTATGCTGCAGAGAAGGCTGCTCTTGAGGCTTATCGCGGCAAGGAGACCGTAACTGCTGACGGTATCAAGGTTCTGCTTGTTGCTAACATCGGCAACCCTGATGACGCTAACGGCGCAGTTGACGCTGACGCTGAGGGTA
>CAUUHE010000008.1:0-45874 GCA_963544885.1 uncultured Atopobium sp.
TTGGAAGCAAAGAGCACGTCTACACTTTCGGGCAAAGCAACGCGAGCCAGGATGCTTATTACAGACAACTCAGTTCGCATCCCACTTACCATTCTTTGCGCGCTGGTTGCTCTCTTTGTTATTGGCATGTACCTCTGCGTTCCTTATGGTTCGTTTGTTCGTTCCTGGGGCTCTAATTACGAGTTAACAACAAAGTGGTTTGAACAGGTATTTTCCAAGTACCACGGCTTGCAGGCGTTTAGCGACTCGTTTATGCTTTCGCTTATTGCAGCACCAATCACTGCTCTTCTTTCGATGATTATTTCTTATCTGGTAGTAAAACGTCGCTTCCGTGGCCGTGGTTTTATCGAGGCTGTATCCATGCTTGCTATGGCAGTCCCTGGTACGGTTTTGGGCGTTGGTTATATTCGTGGTTTCTCAAGTGGTGTCATGCACACAGGATTTTTGCAAGGCCTGTATGGCACAGGACTTATCCTGATCATTGTCTTTGTCGTGCGTTCGCTTCCTACAGGAACACGATCGGGCATCTCGGCACTTCGACAGATTGATAAATCAATTGAGGAGTCCGCATACGACATGGGCGCCGACAGCTTTACGGTGTTTATGACCGTCACGTTGCCGCTGATTAAAGATTCGTTCTTGTCTGGCTTGGTAACGGCGTTTGTCCGCTCCATCACCGCAATTTCTGCAGTTATCCTCTTGGTCACACCAGAGTTCCTGCTCATCACCGTTCAGATTAATGAGTTTGCTGGTAAGGGTTCATATGGTATGGCCTGCGCCTTTGCAACAATTCTGATTGTTATTACCTATGGCTCGGTATTGCTTATGAATTGGGCCATCAAACACTTTGGCACCAGCCGAGCACTCAAGGAGGAGTAACACATGGCTACAGAGAAAAAAGGCGTTCGCCTTGAGCACATTTCCAAAATTTATCAGGATCAGAAGACTGGAAAAGACTTCTACGCAGTTCAAGACGCTAACATCACTATTGCTCCTGGCGAGTTTGTAACGCTGCTTGGTCCTTCTGGCTGCGGAAAGACTACCATCCTGCGCATGATTGCTGGTTTTGAGAGCCCTGATGAGGGAAAGATCTTCCTTGGCGACGAGCAGATTGATGAGCTTACTCCAAACAAACGCGATACTGCGATGGTGTTCCAGAGCTATGCATTGCTTCCTCACTACAACATCTTTGATAACGTTGCCTATGGTCTCAAGCTCCGCAAAATGGACAAGGCAGTAATTCGCGAGAAGGTCCTTCATATCCTGGGTCTTGTTGGACTTGAGGGCATGGAAGAGCGCATGACCAACCAGCTTTCTGGCGGTCAGCAGCAGCGTGTTGCTTTAGCTCGTGCTCTGGTTATTGAGCCAAGTGTGCTCCTCTTTGACGAGCCTCTTTCAAACCTTGACGCTAAGCTCCGCGTTGACATGCGTAACGAGATCCGTCGTATTCAGCAGGAGGCCGGCATTACCGCCATCTACGTCACACATGACCAGTCAGAGGCAATGGCGCTTTCAGACAACATCATCATTATGAAAAAGGGTGTTGTGGACCAGGTTGGCGATCCTCAGACGGTTTACTATCACCCAGCAGACGAGTTTGTTGCAGATTTTATTGGTGAGTCAAACTTCCTGCACGCAACCATTGCAGACAAGCTTGATTCTGAGACTGCACTTTGCCGCTTTGAGGGCCATGAGTTTGAGGTCAGCGGATGTTCTCACCTGGACAAGGGTAAGGAATGCTGCATTGTTCTTCGTCCAGAGTCTGCACGCCTTGCTGACGAGGGAACACTTGCCTGTGAGGTAGTTCTATCTCGATTCATGGGTCACTACCAGAACTATCACGTTATGGTAGGAGACACTCTCATCAAGATTACGGACTTCAATCCTCGTACCCACAAGATTTACAACGTTGGTGACCACGCCTTTGTTGACTTCACCAAAGATGAGGTCCACGTTCTGTAAGTATTTTGGTTAAAGCAGTAACGCATGGCGAGAAGATCCGTTGGTCTTCTCGCCATTTTTTTGTTAGATGGTTGATTTGAGCCAATTTAGTTTGCAGGTGAGCAGCTTGTGATCGGGCTCAAGAGAGGGATTCTTGATTCTTTTAAGGAGCATCTTGCAAGCGGCGTAGCCCTCTTCATAGACAGGTTCAACAATGGTTGAGATACTTTTAACGGGCAGGTCAGTCCAATCGGTGTTATTGAATCCCAACAGGCCAACTTGCTTTGGAATTACTGTCTCGTAGGATTGCAAGGCATTATAGACACTTTTAAGAGCCCATTGATTTGGCACAAATACCAGCGTTTTCTTTGACGGAAGAATGTGATTATTGAGCCATTGCGTGATGTCAGAGATAGACAGCGTGCTTTGCTCCATGGTGAGACGCTCATGAGGTTTATTTAAGGCTTCTAAAGCATCAGTGAAGCCAGATTCTCGTTCAATTCTGGTACGACCTTTTGGCTCTCCACCAATGATTAAAAAGTTTTCGTATCCGCGTTCAACACAATGCGTCGCTGCTGAATAAACGCCGTCGTAGAGGTTACTTTTTATCCAGGAAGTATTAAGGGCAAGAAGGTCGCAGTCAAAGTAGACAACGGGTTTACCAACTTTAGCAATTCGTCTATCTACCGCTCTGAACTGATTGGTGGGCTGGATAAGCATGCCATCTGCTCCAATTGAAAGCATTTTCTCAACCCAGTCAGCTTCAAGCGTGGGGTCAAAACGAGAATTGCAAATAATTGTCTGATAGCCAGCCTCTAGAGCTGCGTCTTCAATACCGTTAGTCATTTGAGCTGCCCAAGCATTAGTGTTGTCCAAGATGAGAACAGCAATGATTCCAGAGCTCTTTTTGACCATGGCTTGAGCTTGGGCGCTTGGAATATATCCCGTATTTTCGATTGCTTTTTTGATACGTTGCTTAGTTGCTTCGGACATCTTTTCAAAGTGTCCGTTAAGGTAATTCGAAACGGTAGCAATAGAAACATTTGCTAATTTTGCAAGGTCAATGATAGTGGTCTTAGACATTGGCACTCATTTCACCGAAATTTTTACAATGTACTTGCAAAATACCAACGTTAGTGAGTGTGCTGGATTCTACGTTGGTTAAACGTTTAACAAAATTCATCATAACACAAGGTAGATTAGACGTTTACCGAAATCCTCTTTTAAAAAAGATTGAAACAATGCAAAGTATGAGTTGGAAACGTACGTCGTCAAAAGACGTGCTCGTGCGCCCCGCATAGGGGCTCACAACTTACTTTGCGAGAGGACATAACCATGAACGTCGTTGCTGTATGCGCTTGCACGGTTGGAATTGCTCACACCTGGATGGCAAAAGAGGCCATTGAGAAAGAATGTGAGCGTCGCGGCTATGAATTCAAGGTAGAGGCTCAAGGCGGTTACGGTATTGAGAACGAGCTCGAGCAGGACGAAGTTGACGCTGCCGACGTTGTTCTTCTCGCCATTGCAATTGGCATCGAAGGCGATGAGCGTTTTGACGAGAAACGCGATGAGGGTCGTGTTCTTACGTTGGACCCTTCGCTGGCTATCGCAGATCCAGCAAAGGTTATTGATCAGGTAGTTGCGCTGGCTGAGTAGCAAGCGTGTACGTGATAACGCAAGGAAGAAGAGAGGAGAAACCCATGGCAGAGGAAAAGAGTCCCTCAGTTTTGGGCAAGGTCGGCAAAGACCTTCTAAAGGCGTTTAACACTGGTGTTTCGTACTTTATTCCTATTGTCGTAGTTGGCGGAGTCTTCTTGGCCTTCTCGCTAGCTACAGGAACTGCAGGAAAAGACGGTATTGAAGTCACCAATCCTTTGATGCAGAGCCTCAACCTTATTGGTATGGCTGGCATCAAGATGATGATTCCAGTCCTTGCTGCTTACATTGCCTATTCTTTGGGCGGAAAGCCTGCTCTGGCACCTGGCTTTGTCCTTGGTTACCTGGCAAGCAATCCTGTTCCTGTAGGTGAGGTCCAGGTTTCTACTGGCTTCTTGGGCGCAATGGTCCTCGGCGTTGCTGCCGGCTATCTTGTCCAGTGGATGAAGTCCTGGAAGGTCAATAGCACCATCCGTACCATCATGCCAATTCTGATTATCCCAAGTTTGTCTTCACTGGCTCTTGGCATGCTCTACATCTACGTTTTGGCAGCTCCACTTGGCGCTTTCATGGATTGGCTGACAAACCTGCTTTCAAGCCTTCAGGGTGGTTCTGCAGTTGTACTCGGCATCGTAATTGGCCTCATGACCGCATTTGATATGGGCGGCCCAGTTAACAAGACTGCTTCTACCTTCACCATGGCTCTTATGACCGCAGGTGTTTATGGTCCTAACGGCGCATTCCGTGTTGCAGTTGCTATTCCTCCACTGGTCTGCGGTGTTGCATCTCTTATTGCTCGCAGCAAGTTTGACGACACTGATAGGCAGATGGGTATCTCTGCAGTCTTCATGGGACTCATTGGTATTACTGAGGGCGCAATTCCATTTGCTGTTAAGGATCTTGCACACACCCTGCCTGCAATCATGATTGGTTCTGCAGTTGGTGCTGGCCTTGCTGCTTGGCATGGTATTGAGTGCTTTGTTCCTCACGGTGGCATGATTGTTGCTGCAGCTACAAATAACATTGCCCTCTACACCCTTGATATGGCAATTGGTGTTGCAGTAGGTGTTGCAATTCTTGTTCTTACTAAGCCAAAGCTTGAGGACAACAAGTAACACACGGCGAGAAACGCATGTACCTGTTGGTCTTAGACCATAACAATTGAAGTTAAAAGGAGAGGGGCGTAGGGATTCAACCCCCACGCCCTTCTTATTACCAAGAAACACTCTTGGGAAGGGGTAATTATGGAAAAGCTACCAATCAAAAAAGCTGTTGAAGGGTTGCTTAAGCTTCAGGACACAGGAAAGTCCGCTACGCTTTTAGGAATTGGACCAATGTCGCCCAACCTGTTGCAGGCAGCTTTTGAACTTGGTAGAGACTGCGATTTTCCTCTGATGTTTATTGCATCACGAAACCAGGTAGATCTTGATGAACTTGGTGGAGGATACGTAAATTCTTGGGATCAGAAGCGTTTCTCGGAAGACATTGCTGAAGCAGCTCAGAAGGTTGGTTTTGACGGCCTGTATTATCTCTGCCGCGACCACGGCGGTCCTTGGCAGCGCGACGAGGAGCGCAATGCTCACCTTCCAGAAGATGAGGCCATGGAGCTTGCCAAGAAGTCCTATCTTGCCGACATGCTTAACGGCTTTGACCTGCTGATGATTGACCCAACAAAGGATCCTTTTGAGATTGGCAAGGTTATTCCGCTTGATGTGGTTCTTCGCCGTACGGTTGATTTGATTGAGTGGTGCGAGAAAGAACGTGTTTCTCGCGGTCTTCCTGAGATTGGCTATGAGGTTGGTACCGAAGAAACAAACGGCGGCTTAACCTCTACCGATAAGTACCATACCTTTATTGAGCAGCTTAAGAGTGAGTTGACTGCTAAGGGTCTGCCTATGCCAACCTTTATTGTTGGACAGACGGGAACGCTTACCCGTCTTACGGAGCAGGTTGGCCATTATGATTTTGAGGCTGCCATTAGCCTTGCTGAGATGGCCAAGAGCTACGGTGTTGGTCTTAAGGAGCACAACGCAGACTACCTTGATGACGTGACGCTGCTTGAGCATACTCCTGCAAATGTCACCGCTTCAAACGTAGCTCCACAGTACGGAACAGAGGAGACTCGCGCATATTTGAAGCTTTGCGATGTAGAGGATCTTCTGGTTAAAGAAGGTCTCCTGAAGGCAGACGAGGTCTCTGGCTTGAGAAACACCCTGTTGGTCAAGGCAATTGAGACTGAACGTTGGCGCAAGTGGATGGTGGGTGACCAGGTCAATCTGACTGTTGAGCAGATTCTTGCTGATCATAAACTGTCGCTGGATATTCTTGATATTTCTGGTCATTATGCATTCAATGATGACGAGGTCAAGGCTGCAACTGAGCACCTGTACAACAATCTTGCTCAGTTCAACATTGATGGTCAGCGCTTTGTGGTTGATCACATCAAACGTCCTCTGCGTCAGTATGTTGAGTGCTATAGGCTTGAGGGAGTTACTACGCGCATCCGTGAGGCACTGGCAGAGTAAGCGCTCGTGCTTTCAGAGACGGTGTTTTGCCGTTGTAACACCTTTGCTGTCAGATTTTGGACAGATAACTGACAAACCTAAGAGGTCGAAGGCTTTTTGCTTTCGACCTCTTTTCTTGTGCGATGTATCATAGAGAACAATAGTTATAAAAACGATGCTAAGGAGCGGCATGGCTGAAAACGACGAGCGCAAAGATGGAGTTTCTCCCCAGCTTGATATGCTCTCAACTGAGCTGCTTGGGGATGCGTTTGACCTGCTTGCAGATGGCCAATCACTCAACGTTTTGCTTGTGGTTGAAGATGCGTCAGGCACCGTTGCAAGTTATGAGTTCTCTGACGACGGTCCAGAAGAGCTGCTTGAGGGTGCTCATAAGCGCGTGCTTGACCTGGTCAAACAGAAGGGTGATAAAGAAGCGGGACTTGAAGAGCCTGTCCGCTATGCGCTTGTATATGAGGGAGCCATCCAGCTGCTCAAAGAGGGCGGTTACGAAGATGCCGTGCTTCTTGAGTTTGGCGAGAAGGGCTATAAGAGTTTCTCGGCATATTCTTTAGTTCACGGAAAAGGCCAAGGCGACCAGTTTGTGTGGTCTGATCCAGCGCCAGCGGGAGAGCTTGAGCCACTTCTGTAATGAAAAAGCTGCGTTCATTGAAATTTCTGGACGCTCTAGGCATGTAATTGCACTAAAGTTCTAAAGCTGATAAAAATTGGACCTGAACTATTCAAGTCTAAGTACATACCTTCGAGAGATAGAGACTTATGCGTCAAGACAACATCAGAAATATTGCTATCATCGCCCACGTTGACCACGGTAAAACCACCATGGTTGACCAGATGCTCAAGGCAACCGATGCATTCCGTGAGAACCAGCAGGTTCAAGAGAGAATTCTGGACTCCAACGATCAGGAGCGTGAGCGCGGAATTACTATTCTGGCAAAGAACATCTCTATTGAGTACAAGGGTGTCAAGATTAACGTTATCGACACCCCTGGCCACGCTGACTTCGGTGGCGAGGTAGAGCGTGTTTTGAAGATGGCTGACGGTGCGCTTCTGCTGGTTGACGCAGCTGAGGGCCCTATGCCACAGACGCGTTTTGTTCTGCGCCACGCCATTGACGCAGGTCTTTCTATCATGATGGTTGTCAACAAGATTGACCGCGACGGCGCTCGCCCAGAGGCTGTTGTTAACGATTCTCTTGATCTTATGATGGACCTTGGTGCAACTGATGAGCAGCTTGAATTCACCATGGAGCACGTTGTCTTTGCTTCTGGCGTTAACGGCTACGCTCGCCTTGATCCAAATGATGACAATGACAACATGTTCCCTCTTCTTGACATGATTATCGACGGCCTTCCAGCCCCAGATGTTGACATCGATGGTCCTCTTGCTATGCAGTGCGTCACCATTGACCACTCTGATTACCTGGGCCGCATTGGTATTGGCCGTGTGTATTCCGGAACCGTTCATACTGGCGACAAGATTCTTGTTGTTAAAAACGATGGCTCCCGTGCCATGAGCCAGGTCAAGCAGCTGTTCACCTTTGACTACCTGGGCCGTAAGGAATGCAGCGAGGTTGACGCAGGTGATATTGCGGCAATCGTTGGCGTTGATAAAACTGACATTGGTGATGTTTACACCGATCCAGAAAATCCTGTTGAGCTTGATCCAATTGAGATTGACCCACCAACCCTTTCTATTATTTTTGAGCCCTCTACCTCGCCACTTGTTGGCCGTGAGGGAGACATTGTTGGCGGCCGTCAGCTCAAAGAGCGTCTGATGACAGAGCGCGAGAATAACGTCACCATGCGCATCGAGGAGCTTCCTGATAAGACCGGTATTGAGGTTTCTGGCCGTGGTATTCTGCACCTCTCCGTTCTTATGGAGAGCATGCGTCGTGAGGGATTTGAATTCCAGGTTGGTCGTCCTCGCGTTCTGTTCAAGAAAGACGCCCAGGGTCACACGCTTGAGCCTATTGAACAGGCCGTTGTTGAGTGCAATCCAGAGTATGCCGGCAAGGTTATTGAGGTCTTTGGCAACGTTGGTGGCACCATGTCCATCATGGACACCGGCGAGACTCAGACGCACCTTGAGTTCAAGATTCCAACCCGCGGCATCATGGGTCTTAAGACGCGCGTCATGAACGTTACCCACGGTGACGCAGTCTTCTATCACACCTTCCTTGAGTATGGTCCTTTTGCAGGCGATATTGGTAGCCGCCAGAACGGCGCCATGATCTCTATGTCTACCGAGAAGGCTGTTGCGTACGCACTTGGTACGCTCCAGGAGCGCGGCCAGCTCTTTGTTGCTCCAGGTGTTGAGTGCTACGAAGGCATGCTGGTTGGTGAGCGTTCAAGGCCAGGCGACATGGTTGTTAACATTGCACGCACCAAGTCTTTGGGCAACCAGAGGTCTTCAACTGCAGATATTTCAGTTCAGCTGACTCCTCCACGCCTGTTTACGCTGGAAGAGGCTCTGGAGTACATCATGGACGACGAGCTTGTTGAGATCACACCACTCAACATCCGTATGCGTAAGCGTATCCTTTCCGAGACCGAGCGCCGTAAGTGGGCAGTTCGTAACGGCATGGTCAAGAAGTAACAGCGTCGTTTATAGACACTCAATCTGGCGAGAAAAACTTGCAGCCGCAAGGGTTTCTCGCCAGTTTTGTTTTAGGTGAATTTTAAATAAAGTGCTGGTGAACGGTATGTGAAGGCGATGCAAAACCGCCCAGAACCGCCCAAAACCGCCCGATTGTGGCTGGATGTTACTTTGATGGGGTGTTCTGCTCAGGTTGCTTACCCGGCTTCTGAGCTTTGTGACGAAGCTTGTTAACACTGCGCATTACGTGCGGCGTAAGGTCAACGTCGGCCGGAGAAAGTACGTTGTATTTAAGCGACCAGCGTCTGAGGCCAACGGTAACTACAACGCAGACAACTGCCGCCCAAATTTTTGTGACGCCTACATAAGAGACAAGCGCCCAATAGGAGGTTGCGCCAGCAACCGCGCAAAATGCGTAGAGATTGCTTCGCTGGAAAATACGAGGGATGTCGCCAAGAAAGACATCACGAAGCATACCGCCACCAACGCCTGTAATACTTCCCATCAAAATGACCGAGAAGGGGAGCAGGTGATATACCAGGGCTTTATCGGTACCAACAACAGCAAAGAGCCCAACAGAAATAATGTCGGTCCACTCAAGCATGCGAGGAAATCTACCAAGCGGCTCGGGGAACATAAAGAGGAGCATGGCAGTTAGCACCGCCGCCGGAATGGCGTAGGGCGAGTTGAGCATGTAGACGCCGCCTTCTTGCATCATGACGTCCCTGATAAGCCCGCCGCCCAGACCGCCCAAAAGGCCAAGACCCACAAAGCCCACAAGGTCCAAGTGACGATCTCTTGCAACCAAGATTCCCGAGATTGCACCAATAATTACTGTTAGAAGGTCCAGCCAGTAGGGGATGCCCACAGAAATTGCATCTGTGCCATAAGGCGAGAAAAACGGTGGCATCCATACCTCCTACTGGTGTTTTTGTTTTATGAGTATGACAATACTACACAAGTATTAAAAATACACAGAACTTCTCGTTCTATATTGGTGAGAAATCCGCTATACTGTCCCGTGCGGTTTTATATGGAGAGTTGTCCGAGTGGCCGAAGGAGCACGATTGGAAATCGTGTAGGCGTCTAAAGCGTCTCCAGGGTTCAAATCCCTGACTCTCCGCCAGAATTTTCACGGCGCCTACGGGCGCCGTTTCACCCTTCGGAGGGGTGGCAGAGTGGTTGAATGCGGCGGTCTCGAAAACCGTTTACCCCTTCTAGGGGTACGAGGGTTCGAATCCCTCCTCCTCCGCCATTTAACATTTTTATTTGATTAATTGTTACCAATAAAGATATATTTATTTTTCGATTTTATATAGAATGTTTAGGCTTTGTAATTCGATGTCATCTTTTTTGACACGAGGGGAGAGTTAAATGGCTGTTTCAGCAGATGAGTTGAATGGCTACAGGCGCGATCGCTACTTTGCACGCTCCTGGGCACTTCTGACTCTGGAAAAGGGTTGGTGGAAGCCTGTCCTTATTATGGCTCTGTTTGGTCTTATTCCAGTTGTCGGAATTCTTGCACTTGTTGGCTATGCACTTGAGACTGCACGCGTAACTGCATGGGGCATCAATGCTGGTCCAAAGCAGAAAGACCTTAAGTTTGGTACCTACATTGTTACCGGCTTCAAGGCAGCTGTAATTGCACTTGCATTTGGTCTGGCATACAGCATTGCTACTGGAATTCTTTCCTTCATTCCAGTTATCAATCTGATTCTTATTCCAGTCTTCATTGTTGCAGCATTTGTGTATCCACTGTGCATCAATGTTGTTCAGGTCCGCGCATCAGTTTATGGTCGCATCTCTGCAGGTTTTGCTTTTAAGAACATCTTTGAGATGATCAAGCACGACATGGGCGGTCTGTTCCGTATCTTTGGTATGGGCATTGTACTTGGCATTGTTACCTCTATCATTATGGGAATCATTGGTGGTAGCGCTGCAATTAGTATGTTCGTTAACATTGGTGCTCAGGCTATGGCCATTGCAAGAACTCAGAATATTTCCAGCCAGCAGCAGCTTGGTCTTGTCGTGCTTGCTCTTCTTGCACGCGGCTTCATTCAGATGGGACCAATCTTCCTGGTTATTGGCTATATTGGTCACGTTGTTGGTCTTATCGTTATGCTTCTTATGCAGAACGCAATCGCTCTTTGGATGCGTCAGTTCAACGTTCCTGCATGGGGACAGAGCAATGATCCACTGCCACCATTCATTAACGATCCACGTGATGGCGCAGCCGCTGTATATTCAGCTCCAGCACCAGTCGCTCCAACTGCACCAGCAGCAACCGCTGCTCCTGCAGTAGCACCTGTTGCTGTTCCTGTTGCAGCACCGGCACCAGCACCAGCACCAGTAGCAACCCCAGCTCCAGCAGCTCCTGCAGCACCTGCTGCCCCAGTTGCTGCTCCAGCTCCAGTTGCACCTGCAGCGCCTGTTGCTGCTCCAGCTGAGCCTATTGCGGCTCCAGTAGTACCTGCTGCACCAGTGGCTCCTGCTGCTCCAGCAGCACCAGCAGCACCTGCTGCTCCAGTGGCTCCTGTCGCTCCAGCTGCACCTGCTGCACCAGCAGCACCAGCAGCACCTGCAGCACCTGTTGCTCCTGCGGCTCCTGCGGCACCAGTCGCACCTGTTGCGCCAGCAGCACCTGTAGCTCCAGAGGTTCCTGTCGCTCCCGCAGCTCCAGAGCCTGCACCTGCTTCGACTGTTGTTGTTGAGCCAATTATCCCAACAACTCCAGAGGCTCCTGAGGCACCAGCTGCTCCAGCAGACGCACCAACTCAGAATCCTGAGGGACCTGCAGCTCAGTAAAGTAGAGCACATATAAAAGAGACGGCCATCATGCAGATTGTGTGATGGTCGTTTTTCTTTTTCAATCCCATGTTTTTAAAATTGCGCGAGTGACCACGCCTTAGAAAGATTCGCGTCAGATATTTGCAAGATTAGAGGTAAATAAGAAACAAATTGCCAATTTAAGCTTTATATGTGGACTGCATGTGAGAAAGTTTGTAGGCCAGTTTCGTATTTAAGCATTTATGTGGTATGATGCTTGGTCGAACTTTCCTGCTTCGGGTGCACCTTCACTTCCCGAAGCCATTAGCCCAGAGGAGGTGACAATATGAAGGCCTATGAACTGCTGTTTTTTGTTGACCCAGCTTCCACCGAGGAAGTCCGCGCTGGTGTAATGAAGCGTATTGACGTTGCTATCACCACTGACGGCGGAGTAGTCGACAGCGTCGAGGACTGGGGTAAGCGTAAGCTTGCTTTTGAGATCGACGATCTTACCGAGGGTGACTATACCCTCATCAATTTCCATGCAGATCCAACGCAGATTGCAGAGCTCGATCGAGTCCTGCGAATCAATGATGCTGTTAAGCGTCACATGATCGTGCGTCGAGTCGATAAGGACTAAGTCCTTGTAATGGAAAAGTGGAATTATTCCACGATGAGAGGTAGTGAGATTTATGAGTATTAACAGGGTTAACATTTCGGGCAACCTGACCCGTGACCCGGAGCTTCGCTCCACAGCAGGCGGTACCCAGATTCTATCCTTCGGCGTTGCGGTTAACGATCGTCGCAGGAACCAGCAGACTGGTGAGTGGGAAGATGTTCCTAACTTCGTAGACTGCGTAGTATTTGGTCAGCGTGCTGAAGCACTTTCCCGCTTCCTCTCCAAGGGTTCGAAGGTTGCTATTGAAGGCAAGCTTCGTTTCAGCTCCTGGGAGACGAAGGAAGGACAGCGTCGCAGCAAGCTTGAGGTTGTTGTCGATGAGGTCGAGTTCCTTTCTAGGAATCAGCAGGGTGGAGCCCCTATGTCACAGGGCGCACCATCTTATGCAGCTCCAACTCCACAGGCACCCGCTCCCGTTCCGGCTCCGCCAGACGAGGAGTTCTACGATGCTGATATTCCGTTTTAAACGTCAGACAGCAACACAGACGTTACTGTCATCTGAAAGGTAAAAGACATGGCTCAGCAGAAACAAGATTTCCAGCGCCAGCCGCGTCGCAAGTATTGCCAGTTCTGCAAGGAGGAGACTGAGTTCATCGATTACAAAGACACTCAGCTTCTTCGTAAGTACATGACCGACCGTGGCAAGATTAAGCCTCGTCGCGTCACTGGCACCTGCACGCAGCACCAGCACGACATTGCACTTGCTATCAAGCGCGCACGCGAGATGGCACTTCTGCCCTACACTGTCCCTGTGGTTTCCAGCCGCGGTGGCCGTAGTCGCGGATAACCTATCTGTTCTTTAGGTAGAGTTGGTTAGCAATGGATAGACCGGATTCAAATATTCCTCAGGCACCTGAAGGGTATTCTCGCCCAGAGAGTAGCTCGCAGAATGTTGCCGGTCCAAGCAACCAAAACGGAGGCAAACCGCGTCCGTTTGAGGCCCCAACATACAAGCAAGGATTTGTGCTTTGCGTTGTTGGTGGAGTAATTACCGGGCTTCTTTCTTTTATTGGAGCCGCTTTGGTTGCGTATGGCATGGTAATTGCTGTCTATTGCAAAAAAGGGCACGGATGGTTTGGTCCCGCTATTACTTCTGTACTTGTTACAGGTGTAGCAGCTTATTTGCTCTCGGGACCAACGGAGGCGGCAACTTCAGTTACCGCTTGCGCACTTGCTCTTGGAGTTGGCTACGCTTTTGCAACCGAGAAACTCACCGTTGGTGTTGGATCTCTTCTTGTAGGAGCAACGGCTTTAGCACTTCTGGGATATGATGCGTTCTTTGCCGCGATGGCAGGAACAAGTCTTCCCGAGCTTGCTCAGAGTGTGTTTAATCAATACGCTTCGCAGGTCTCAGGTGCTTCTCCAGAGATCCAAGAGGGTCTTTCAACTGCAAAGGCACTCTTTATGCTCTTTTGGCCAACCAGCTATACCGGCATGGCGCTTTTATATTTTGTAATTGCGCGTTTTGGAGCTCGAACAGTGTATAAAGCACTGACAAGAGACCCACAGAAATTGCCACAGTTCCAACTGATGGAGGTTCCATTTTGGATGTGCGCTCTCACCGTGGCCAACTTGTTTGTGTA
The DNA here is from genome assembly GCA_963544885.1 of uncultured Atopobium sp. GTDB lineage: Bacteria > Actinomycetota > Coriobacteriia > Coriobacteriales > Atopobiaceae > Lancefieldella. The sequence goes on from CAUUHE010000008.1 coordinate 13,746, forward strand.
TGCACTTTCAAGCACCGTTTTGCCTGCACAAGACATACTTCAGCTGATTACGCTGAATGTATTTATGGCTCTTAGAGTTGTTTTTGCTCTTCAGGGTCTTGCAGTGCTCACATGGTTTGTGCGCGAGAAGCACTTCTCGCCAGCACTTTCTCTGTCACTGTTTGTATTGGCAGGCATGTTAGAAGTTCAGTTAGGCGTTATGGCTCTCGTAGGACTTATTGACGCCTGGGCAAACTTCCGAAAGCTTAATCGCTCAGGAAGCCAGGATTCAGAGCCTACGATAAACAACAACTAGTCGATACCATCGACTCATCAAAGGAGTTTCCCATGAAAGTTATTCTCTTGGGCGAGCTTCGCGGTAAGGGCGGCGAAGGCGACATCGTAGAGGTCGCACAGGGTTATGCGGAGAACTTCCTGTTCCCCAACAAGATTGCCCAGCCTGCTACACCGGGTAACATCAAGCAGCTTGAGGAGCGTCGTCACAATATCGCTAAGCGTGAAGAGCAGCGTATTGCTGATGCAAATGCTACCAAGGCAGCTCTTGATGGCAAGCTCGTAACTGTTGACGCTCGCATCGGCGAGGAGGGCCAGCTCTTTGGCTCCGTCACCACCGCTCAGATTGCTGACGCAATCGAGGCACAGCTCAACGTCACCGTTGATCGTAAGCGCATTGCTCGTAGCGCTGCTATCAAGACCGCTGGTCGCCACAATGTCACCATTGAGCTTTATCGTGACATTACCGCTACCGTCGTTGTTCTTGTTGGCGAGGACGATGCTGCTCCTGCAGAGGAGGAGACCGAGGAGGTTGTCGCTGAGGCAACCGTCGAGGTTGAGGTTGAGTCCGCAGAGTAGTTTTATGCATGCATAAAACACAGTTCTCCTGCATTTTTTGGTGGTTTATACAATTTCTGCAGTTTTCTACAGATTTGTAAGCTTTTATAAAAAGCGCAGCCATCTGAAAAGAATGGAATGTTTGTTCGAACCACCCCTTTGTGAAACATAACAAAGGGGTGGTCTTTTTATGTGTAGACGGAACGGTATAATTTCTTACACTCTACCTGCGGTTATTCAAAATGTTATGTAAAACATATTCACTTAACCTGCGGAATTGTAATTTGATTTGTATAACCGCAGATAAGCAATTGTGTAGAAAATACCACGTGTCGAAAAAAGTCTGAAAATTGTTGAAAACGTTGAAAACTCAAGGAAATCCCGCTCAGGGTATACGAGTTTTGGAAAATCGTGTTGAAGACTTATATTTTCGAGTTTTGCAAGCCAAAATGACTCTTTATTTTTTTGAAAAGTACACTACTATTCAGATTCATTCCCAAAAAATATGATTGGAAAAGACGATGGCACAAGACTCGTTTGAGATGAATCCTACGCAATTAACGGCCATAGAGAATGCCTCTATGCCACAAGATTCTGATGCCGAGTTTTCCATTCTTTCCGCAATGATTCTCTCGGAAGAGATCAGAGGAGAATGCCTCATTAGGCTTTCTTCTGAGGATTTTTATATTCCTTCTAATCAAATCATTTTCGAAGCTATTAAGTCGCTGTTTGACAACAACAAGCCAGTAGACGTCATTTCGCTTGCTGACCACCTTAAGAGCAACGGCAAGTTTGAGCGTGCTGGCGGAGCGGTTCGTTTAGCAGAGCTTGGAAATAACCCACTTGCTATGGTTGGTTGGGAAAACCATGCCAACATGCTGCATCGAGACACTACGCTCAGAAAAATGATCAGCGCTTCTGCAAAGATTTCTGCGCTTGCTTACAATGCTCCAGAAGACACAAAGCAAGTTGTTGACCAGGCAGAAAAGCTTATTTTTGATGTAACTAACAGGGATGTTCAGCAGTCTGAGCAGGGCATTGAAGATATCATGACTGATCTCTTTGATGAGCTTCAGCAAAACGCTGGAAAAGATGCGGCAGAGCTGGGTGTCCAAACTGGATTTGCAACCCTTGATAACCTTTTCCAAGGTCTTCGTCCTGGTCAGATGGTTGTTATTGGTGCTCGTCCTGGTGTAGGTAAGACTTCTTTTGCGCTTAGCATGGCTTATAACGCTGCAGTATCTGGTGCAACTGTTGCGCTCTTCTCGCTTGAGATGAGCAAGATTGAGATTGCTCAAAGGCTTTTGGCTTCTGAGTCAAAGGTTGATTTGCAGACCATCCGTTCTTCCAACATCAGAAATGAGCAGTGGCCTACCCTTCTGGAGGCAGCAGAGCGCATTTCTCGCCTTAAAATCATCGTTGACGATACTCCAGGCACAACAGTCACAGAAATCCGCGCAAAAGCCCGCAGAATGCTTAATAAGGCCGAGAAGGGCGTCATTATCATTGACTACCTTCAGCTGCTTTCTCCACCAGCCGAGAAGGGCCGTGCAGACAGTCGTGCAACTGAGGTTTCCGAGATGTCTCGTGGCATTAAGATCATGGCCAAAGACCTTAAAGCGCCTGTTATTGCACTTTCTCAGCTCAACCGTACGCTTGAGAACAGAAACGGTAAGCGCCCACAGCTCTCTGACCTGCGTGAGTCCGGCGCTATCGAGCAGGATGCAGATATTGTTTTGCTGCTTGACCGCTCACTGAGCGATGAAGAAGCCGCACGTGAAGATCGTCCTGATAAAGACGTTACTAACATCATTGTTGCAAAGAACCGTGCAGGTGCTTTGAGGGATGTTCCTGTCATGTTTATGCCAACGTCTACTAAGTTTGTTGAGCTTTACCAGGGAAATAATTACTCAGAAAGCGAAGCCGCTCAGTACGCCGCAATGGCAAACCCTGCACACTAATCGTTTCTTATGTGTGACAAAACCTTCGCGCTTCTGTGCTTTTGCCAGCGGTATTAGATATACTTATGAAGCAACCCCTAAAGAGGTTGCAACCGTCATGTAATGGTCGTGTTTGTAGATAGCTGCGATAGGGGAGAACTTATGCCAGCTTCCGTACTTGTTGGTGCTCAGTGGGGAGACGAGGGTAAGGGTAAAGTTACCGACCTCATTTCCGGAGATTTTGACGTTGTTTGCCGTTACGCAGGTGGTGCAAATGCAGGCCACACGGTAATTGCTGGAGACACAAAGCTTGCACTTCACCAGGTTCCATCTGGCGTTATGTATGAGAATACCTATCCAGTTATTGGCAATGGCTGCATTGTTGATCCAGAGGTTCTTCTCGGCGAGATTGACATGCTGGAGAGCAAGGGTATTTCCTGCGAGCTTCTTAAGATTTCCGGCAACGCTCATATTGTTATGCCTTATCACAAAGACCTCGATGGCGTCCACGAGAAAAAGCTGGGCAAGAACCTCATCGGCACCACCAAGCGCGGTGTCGGCCCAACTTATATGGACAAGATGAACCGCACTGGTCTTCGTATTCAGGACATGCTTGACGAGAAAATCTTCCGCAAGAAGCTTGAGGCTGCACTTGAGTACACAAATCCAATCTTGAGCCTTGTGTATGGTCTTCCAACCTATACCGTTGATCAGATTTGCGAGACCTACCTGCCTTATGCAGATCGCATTCGTCCTTACATTGTTGAGTCTTCTCTCTTCCTCAACGAAGAACTTGAGGCTGGAAAGAACATCCTCTTTGAGGGCGCCCAGGCTACCATGCTTGATATTGACCACGGCACCTATCCATTTGTTACCTCTTCTAACTGCACCGCTGGTGGCGCGGTTACTGGTTCCGGCGTTGGTCCAACCAACATTGACCGCGTTTTGGGCATTGCAAAGGCTTACCTCACACGCGTTGGTTCTGGTCCATTCCCAACAGAGCTCTTTGACGAGACGGGCGATCTTCTCGGCGAAGTTGGCCATGAGTACGGCGTAACCACCGGTCGTAAGCGTCGCTGTGGTTGGTATGACGCAGTAGTTGTTAACTACGCAGCTCGCATCAATGGTCTTACCGACCTTGCAATCACTAAGCTTGACGTCCTTGGTTGCCTGGACGAGATTAAGGTCTGCGTTGCTTATGAGTGCGACGGCAAGATTTATAAGACCGTTCCAGAGCACCAGAGCGTCTTCTATCACGCAAAGCCTGTGTACGAGACTCTTCCTGGCTGGAAGTGCGATATTTCTAACGTTCGCAACTTCTACCAGCTGCCTCGTGAGGCTAAGGACTATATTGACTTCCTGGAGCAGCTTGCTGGTGTACGCGTTTCTATCATCACCGTTGGTCCAGATCGCGAGCAGACAATCGACCGCTACTGGAGGTAACCCGTGGCGTCTTCGGACTGCTCGACTTTTGCAATAGTTTGCGATAACCCCTGTGGGCTTGAAGCTTCCCAGCTTGAAGCCCTGGGGGTTTCTGTAATACCTGGAGCTCTGAGCTCAGATGCTGACCAGGTGGGCGAGTTCTATCGAAGTATTTTTGAGTCCGGAGCACAAAAGATCCTCTCGCTCCATGTGTGGGCAGATTTTTCTGATTCGTTTCTTACGGCAAAAAAGGCTTGTCAGAACAATCCTGATATTTCAAGCTCAATTTGCCTGGTAGATAGTGGAAATATGCCCACCGCTATGGGAATCATGCTTGAGCGCTTAAGTGTGGCAAGAAAGTCTGGAGCTTCATTTGAAGCTGCTTGCGCGTATGCACAAGAGCTTGCTGAGGTAGTTGCCACAATGTACATTGCAATGAACAAGGTTGTCCTTCATAAAAGCAAGGACAAACACCCCAGGCTTTCGTTGCGACTTCGACTTGAGCGTTTGCATAGGCGCATCTCAAACGATATGTATTTGTATCGTTTGGTTGGCGGAAAATGTACAGAGGTGGCTCGCTCATCAGATTTTACCGATCTAGCAGCAAGAATTTCTCGCCTTATGAGCGCTTGTTTTGTAAAGCGCGGCGAGCTCAAATATGTAGTGATTTCAAGTGGCGAGAAACGCATAGAAAAGCATCTCAAAAAGCCGCTTAAAACCAACGAATATGATGCAGAATGTATTGCAGAAAGACTTGCTTCCCCTGAGTTTAAAAAACATCTTGGAGAAGGCGCTGTTGGCGTTGCTTGTATCCCAAAGGCGTTGTATCAGAAGGCTGGAGTACTTATGAATGACACCGTTGATATTTTGTTGCTTGGTGCGGGCGGTCGCGAGCATGCGCTTCTGACAAAGCTGCAGGAGTCACCGCGCGCTGGGAAAATTTATGTCGCTCCAGGTAATGGTGGCATGGCTGCTCAGGCAGAGGTTGCTCCCATTGATCAAAATAACCCTGACGAGGTTGTTACTTTTGCCAAGGAAAAAGGCATTAACCTGGTAGTTATTGGCCCTGAAGCACCTCTTGTTGTTGGTGTTGCAGACGCTGTTCGCCAGGCCGGTATTGCATGCTTTGGCCCTAATCAGAATGCAGCGCAGATGGAGGGCTCAAAGGCGTTTGCCAAGGGCGTTATGGAGCGAGCAAACGTTCCAACTGCTGCATGGAAGTCTTTCACAGACCAGGCGTCTTGCGAGGCGTATGTTCGCCACATCGGCGCTCCTGTAGTTGTTAAGGCAGACGGCCTTGCCGCAGGTAAGGGCGTTATTGTTGCAACTGAGCTTGAACAGGCTCTTGAAGGTGTTCGCGAGTGCTTCTCCGGCCATTTTGGCGATGCAGGAGCAACCGTTGTTGTCGAGGAGTTCCTTGAGGGGCCAGAGTGCTCGCTGCTTGCGCTAACTGACGGAACGTACGTTGTTCCATTGGCAACGGCCCAGGATCACAAGCGCGCATATGATGACGATAAGGGTCCCAACACCGGCGGCATGGGCGTTTATTCTCCTGTTCCGTTTGTGACCAATGAAGAACTTTCCCAGATGATTGCCATTGAGCAGCGCGTTGTTGACCAGCTCAAAAAAGAGGGTATCAACTATTCTGGCTGCCTTTACGGCGGATTTATGCTGACCAAAGATGGCCCTAAGGTTCTTGAATTTAACGCTCGCTTTGGCGATCCAGAAACTCAGGTTGTACTGCCTCGCCTCCAGGGCGATTTGGTTTCAATTTTGATGGCTTGCGACAACGGCACCCTCCGTCATCAGCAGGTTTCCTGGTCTGATACAGTGGCTGTTTCTGTTGTTCTGGCAAGTGCCGGATATCCTGGTTCTTACGAGAAGGGCAAGGAGATTACCGGTATTGAGGCTGCTCAGCAGCTTGAGGGCGTTTCTGTGTATCACGCCGGAACTGCTCAGACCGAGGATGGAAAGATTGTCACAGCAGGCGGCCGCGTGCTCAACGTCACTGCGCTTGCACCAACCTTTGAGGAAGCTCGCGCTCGTGCATATGAGGCTTGCGACCTTATCAACTTTGAAGGCAAGCAGCTCAGGCAGGATATTGGACTTAAGGCTCTTCAGGGTCGTCCAGAAAAATAGTTAGGTTAGCGCTTATGGCAAATCAAAATGACGAGAAGATCAACGTACAGGACGGTGCTTGGACCAGCGATCAAAGCAGCTCTCAGTTCAACGACGTGTTTGATGACATGCAGTCTGCTGAGCCAGAGATTCTTGATGCTGACATGCAGGTAACTCCAGAGGTGTTTGATTCCGCTCGCAATGATTTGCACTCGGCAGTTGATTCGCTTACCTATGATGGAGAGCGTGTTGCTGTGGGCGATGCTGCCTACCATCATTCTGGGGAGCCACAAAAGCGCAGTTTTGTTGCAGGTACAGAGGATGCGCGTGATGCCTCTCTAGAAGAGAAGCCACTCTCTGAAGATACCGTTTGGGTTGGTCGCATTTTTGACGTGAATCGTCTGCGTGTCTCTCTTCCTGATGGACGCACTGCTCTTCGTGATGTTGTGCGTCATCCCGGTGCTGTGGCTATTGTTGCATTGACTGATGAGGGCAGAATTTGTCTGGTTCGTCAGTACCGAACTGCGCTTGGTCGCGTAACAGTTGAACTACCTGCAGGAAAGCTTGATCCAGGCGAGGACCCTCTTGATTGCGCTCACCGTGAGTTGCTGGAAGAGACCGGAATGAAGGCGGGAAAGATGGCTTTTCTCACCACTACCGCCACTTCTGATGGATTTACTGACGAGCTCATTCACCTTTATATGGCAACTGAGTTGACCTTTGAGGGATCAGACCCAGATGCCGACGAATTTATTAACGTGGACCTTGTTCCGCTATCTGAGCTGGTAGACGCTGTTCTCGATGGCAAAATCGAGGATGCAAAGACTATCATTGGAGCTCTTATCTGCGATTCAATTTCACACCGATTGCCTATGGAGTAATTACGCATGCTTGATCGTTCTTCTCGCCCTGTACCTGGTAGTTCTTTGACTTCAGCCTCTAGCAGAAACGGCTTTAGAAACTCTGGAAACAACGCCTCTGGCAAACACCGCAAATCGCTGTTTGCCAGTTTTCTTTCTTATTACGCTCCGCAAAAGCATCTGTTTATTCTGGACACTATCTGCGCCATCATTTTGGCTTGCATTGAGCTGGCGTTCCCTCAGATTTTGCGTTCGCTCACAAAAGGACTGTTCACACAGGGCAAAGATGTCATTCTCGGCAGTTTGGTGTTCATTGCTGTTGGCCTTGTGGTTATGTACTTTGTCCACTTTCTGTGTCGCTACTTTGTCATTAGCTGGGGACACATCATGGGCGCGCGTATGGAAAGTAAGATGCGAGAAGATCTGTTTGACGCCTACGAGCGCATGAGCTTCTCGTATTACGACCGTCACAAGACAGGTGATCTGATGAGTCGCCTGGTATCCGACTTGTTTGATATTTCTGAGACGGCGCACCACGGCCCCGAGTACCTGATTATTGGCCTGCTTGAGATTGCTGGCTCTTTTGTCATTCTGGCTTTTATTAACGTGCCTCTTACGCTGGTGCTTGCTGGAATTGCCGCTGCGTTAGTGGTGTTCAATTTCTTTGCCAACATGCACATGCGCGGTATTTTTAAAAAGAATCGCATGCGCATTTCCGACGTAAATACCCAGCTAGAAGACTCGCTTTCTGGTATTCGCGTAGTTAAGGGTTTTGCGGCAGAAGATCACGAGCGCAAGAAATTCAGAGCAAGCAACTCGGCATACCTAGACTCCAAGGCCAATATGTACCAGGCTATGGGTAGGTATCAGGCTGCCATTTCTGGCATGATGGGCGTTTTGAACACTGTTGTGTTGGTTTTGGGCGGTTGGATGATTGCTCAGGGTCAGATGCAAGCCATTGACCTGGCTACGTATGCGCTCTACATCTCGCTGTTTACCACGCCAATCATGAATATTCTAAATTTTACCGAGACGTTCCAGAAGGGCCTTGCGGGCTTTAAGCGTTTCTCGGAAATTCTTGAGACTCAGCCTGATATTCAAGATGCGCCTGATGCTCATGACATTCAGATTACTGCTGGCGATATCATCTACCAGGACGTTCATTTTTCTTACAACGATACCGAAGACGTTATCAACGGCTTGAACCTTCATATTGAGAGCGGAAAAACCGTTGCGCTGGTTGGACCTTCAGGTGGAGGCAAGTCCACTACCTGCGCTTTATTGCCACGCTTCTATGACGTCACAAGCGGAAGCATCACCATTGATGGGCAGGATATTCGTTCCGTTACGCAGCATAGTTTGCGCTCGGCAATTGGCATGGTTCAGCAGGACGTTTATCTCTTTGACGGTACTATCGCGGAGAACATTGCATACGGCTGCCCTGAAGCTTCTGCAGAAGACATTGCGCTGGCAGTAAAGCGTGCGAACATCGCCGAGTTTATCGAGTCGTTGCCTGACGGATATGACACGCAGGTAGGACAGCGTGGAACAAGGCTTTCTGGTGGACAAAAGCAGCGCATCTCCATTGCGCGCGTGTTCCTCAAGAACCCTCCGCTGCTCATCCTGGACGAGGCTACTTCTGCCTTGGATAACGAGTCCGAGCGTGCGGTTCAGGAATCCCTTTCTGAGCTGGCAAAGAATAGGACCACGCTGGTTATTGCTCATCGACTTTCGACAATTATGGGCGCTGATGAGATTATTACCATTGACCACGGCCGTGCAGTTGAGCGCGGTACCCATGATGAGCTGCTAGAAAAGGGCGGAATCTACGCTCATTACTATCAAATGCAGTTTGGTGGTGCGCCAAATCTCGCAAGGCGGTAAAATAGAGCATTAGGTGCTTTGCGAAACGCGGTTTGCAGCTTGCAGTTTGCAAACCGACGGCTCGTAACCAAAGATCAAAAGTCAACGCATCGCACGCCTTGAAAGCGTGTTTATGCAGGTTGAATGAGAGAGCTACATGGCTAAAGATGATGCAGAACGTTCACGCTTCGCGCGTCGCCAGAAGGGCGCGCTTGACGCTGACGCAGCTGAAGAGTTGTTTACCAAGGTAGACGAGACAGGTCATCCTAACGAGGAGCGCGCAGCTCTAGAGCGTGCTCGCAGGCAGGGCGGAGCTGCAGCGGTAGACGTTGACCCGCTTTCGGGATCTGATCCTTCGGGCTCAAATATTGAGAAGGTCATTACAAAGACAGCAGTTCTTTTTGTCCTGGTTTTCCTGGTAATTGTTGTTCTCATGCAGGTTTCTTGCGGTGTTATTCGTCGAGCCAACACAGCAAATCTAACTGAATCTGTTACGGTACGATCTGTTGCATCCGCACTGCGTGGAGGCGTTGAGTGGGGCAATGGATTTACGCAGTTCCCCGAGGATTTCTCGGTTCAGGAAGCTGACGAGAACACTGGACGCGTTGAGGTAACGGTTACCGACACTACCTCAAAAGACGTGCTTGAATGCTATGCAGGATCCAGTGTTCAGGCTCAGGCGTTTGCCATTAACGCGCTGCTCAACCCACGAATCAATACCGTTGTCTATCACGTTAGCGTTCATAGAAACGACCAGGGTGAGTTGCAGAAATCTCAGCTCTTTGGATTCCTTAAGCCTGGTGGAGACGCAACACCTATCTTTACCTTTACGTTCTCAAAGACGCAGTCCTCTGATGGCGTAAACATCACCATGGTCATTACTGGTGCAAACGATACCATTCAAAAAGAATTGCGTGACCAGATTGCAACGTCATTTACACCAGTTCGCGTGCTTGGTGGCATCGTTGGCGGTGACTCTTCAACTAAGAAGAACACTACTACTGGCACCACAGGAACTACAGGTACCACAGGTACTACTAACACCACAGGTACATCCGACAATTCTTCAAGCACCAAGTAGTCTGTCTTACCTGAGAAAAAGTGCAAAAGAGCCGCTGGCACCAGCGGCTCTTTTGCTTGCGCTACATGAAGTGACTCATCGGGAGGTCGGCACGCCTCAAAATGGTGACCCCAATGATGAGTTTGCACGTTAATTTGGCTAAAAATTGCAGGATCGGTGTTTTCAAGACGATTTTGGTCCCAAAAAGGTAAAAAACCCGTTTAGTTGGGGATTTTAGACTTTATGCATGACGATTTTGAGCTATTTTGAGCCTGCAATGTGCCATCCGATTAGCGCCAACTGGCCTTTTAGTAATATCAAATCTTTAATCAATTCGCTCGATCCCCAACTAAACGGGTTTTTTACCTTTTTCGCCCTATTTTGGAGCTCAATGTTTGTTTGATAAAAAATGAAACGAATAAAGTGCCTGTAAAATACATTTTCATGCATAGCGACAAATCTTTGCATAGCCGTTGGGACAAAAATAGGTGCCCACTCTATGTGAGCAGGCACCTACGGCAAAGAATCATGATTGATTTCGCTGAAGCGTGAGGTTTTACACAAGCTGCACAGCTTGCACGAGCTTTTACTCCTGCAGAAGCTGAGTAATCAGGCCCAGTTTTGTCTCAAACGAAACGCCACGAAGCTCAAAGTTTGGCTGCTCACGAGTAATTTCCATGGACTCACAAACAAACTCACCAGCAAATTCAACGGCGTCAGCAATTTCCTGACCACACATAACTGCAGCTAGAAGCGCAGATGCAAACAGGTCGCCGGTTCCGTGCAGCATGTATGGCAGAAGCTCAGAAACAATCTCGCCGCGCTCGGATTCGGTAGCAACAAAGTTGCGGATGAGGCCGTCGCCACGAACGATACCCTTAAGAACGACGCACTTTGCACCCATTGCAAGCAGCGCATCAAGTAGCTCATCTACCAGCTCATCCGTCAAATCCTGGCCAGCATAAGGAATGCCAGTCAGAATCGAAGCTTCAGTAAGGTTTGGCGTCAGAATATCGGCACCGTTTACCAGGGATTTCATTGCATCACAAAGCTCTTGCGTATAAGTTGGATACATCTTGCCGCCGTCGCCCATAACTGGATCGACAACACGAAGCGCCTTTGGATGCTCCTTGTACAAACGCTGAATGCTCGCAACCTGTTCTGCAGCACCAAGGAAGCCAGAATAAATGGCGTCCAGGTCAATGCCCTCTTCCTGCCATGCATCAAGGTAGTCCTCGAGCATGTTGGTGGTGTCGTGCATGTAGAACGTAGGGAACTTGGTGTGTGCCGAGAAAAGCGACGTAGGAACGGGGCAAACGTCACATCCCGCTGCAGAAAGCACCGGAATAGCTACGCCCAGCGAGCATTTTCCGTATCCGCAGAGGTCGTGCACTGCGGCGATGCGAGGGATGTACGAGCCTTCTCGCTGGTACAGAACAGAGTTGGTTTCATTCATTACAGTTTCCTTTCACGTGGACTGATGGACCAACGTTCAAGAAAATCATACTCTATACTGTGAGGTGGATATTTGACGTATCCACCTATTTTAAGAGACGTAACAAAGGAGCAGAGATGGCAGATCAGCCTGTTGTCGGTATCATCATGGGATCTAAGAGCGACCTTGCAACTATGGAGGGATGCACCGCTGAGCTCGAGCGCCTTGGCGTTCCATACGAGCTGGTCATTGCATCTGCGCACCGCACTCCAGATAAGGTTCACCAGTGGGCCGAGACCGCCGCTGACCGTGGCCTCAAGGTAATCATTGCAGCTGCAGGAAAGGCCGCTCACCTGGGCGGAGTTGTTGCTGCATTTACTCCACTGCCTGTCGTTGGCGTTCCAATGAAGACCTCTGACCTCGGCGGCATGGACTCCCTGCTTTCCATGGTTCAGATGCCATCCGGCGTGCCAGTTGCTTGCGTTGCCATCAACGGCGCTAAAAACGCAGCTATTTACGCTACTCAGATTCTTGGCGCATCCCTTCCAGAGTATCGCGAGAAGATCATCCAGCTCAAAGCCGAGATGGCTGACGCATAAGCTAGCTCGTACCCGCACGCACGCAGCCTAGTCCGCACGCGTATCCACACGCGTCTGCACGTCTGCGACCGCACACGAGACCCGCGCTTTAGGAGACCTGAGGCGCGGGTTTTGCATACCGCAAAATGTGATTATGCGATGACTTCATAAGATACACAGAGATTTTTGTTTCGTGCATAGCTAAACTTTTAAGGGGTATGACAAAGGTATGACAAAGAGTACCTTCAGAAGGGAAGTGCATGGAATCAAAAAACGGCAAGCATTTTGCTTCATTCGCCGCTGACGACCAGACGGCTGGAAATACTCACACCTCAAAAACCTCCGTCGAGATGGTTTCTATGAAAAATTCCGCGTCCTCAAAAAAAGAGGGCGACAAAAAAACCTCTCCCAAAAAGTCTGGCGAGAAACCCACTAAGAAGAAGGGTTTTGCTTATATTCTTTCGACACTCTTGCTGGTAGTTGGCATTGGTCTCTTGGTTGTTGCTGGCGTTATGTTTGGCAAGACGCAGCTGGAGTATCACGAGCAAGATGTCATCAACGAAGAGCTTGCAACATACGCAACAGTTTCCGAGAAAAAAGATGAGGCTCCAGTTATTGATTGGGCTGGTCTTCAGGCAGTAAATAACCAGGTAGTCGGCTGGATTCAGATTCCAGACACACAGGTCAACTACCCTGTGTATCAAACCACAGATAATGACCACTACCTGCACACAAACGCAAAAGGCGAGTGGTCAATCGGCGGTCAGATTTTCATGGATTACCAGAACAATCCAAATGGCCTCACTGACCAGCAGACTATTCTCTATGGTCACCATATGAGAAACGGCTCAATGTTCCAGTACATCGGAGCAATGAATGACCAGTCTACCTTTGATAAGGTCGAGACAATCTGGTACGTCACGCCTACTCAGACGTACGAGCTTGAGCCAGTGTTTACCTATCACACCGACGAAGATGACGAGGAAGTTCGTCAGTTTAACTTTGGCTCTGTTGATGAGTTCAGGTCTTACTTAAAAGACAGGCTTTCTAGAGCAGTAAGTTCTCGTTCCGATGCAGCAGATGTTATTTCTCGCGCAGATCATGTTCTTACACTCTTTACCTGCAATTATACCGACCAGTACGGCAGGACCATGCTCATCTGTGTACCAAAGACTGAAGCTCAGCCAAAGGCCCAGTAGCTGAAAAAGGGCGGTTTACAGAGGTTGTAAATGCTACTTTCTTAAAAAATTGTTACACGCTCCGAACATATTTGTTCGGAGCGCTTTTTCTTGCAAATTTCCAGGTACACTGTATGTACTGTTGCCAAACGTGAGAGACGTTTGATCAAGGGTGACTCAAGCCGAGGAGCCCGGAGGGGATCCAATGGAACTTCACGAGGAATGTGGCGTCTTTGGAGTATGGGCGCCTGACCGTGACGTTGCTCGACTCACTTATTTTGCGCTGCACGCGCTGCAGCATCGCGGGCAAGATTCCGCAGGTATAGCCGTCGGCGACGGCCAGACCGTGCTTATCAGAAAAGACACGGGCCTCGTAACTGAAGTTTTTAACAACGACGATCTCAACGCAATGCCAGGCAAAGTGGCTATCGGTCACTGCCGCTACGGCACTGCGGGCGCCAAGGGCTGGGAGTCGGCCCAGCCACACATGTCGTCCATCGACGAGACCCTCATTGCTCTGGCTCACAACGGCACCCTCGTTAACTTTGACTCCTTGCGAGAAGAACTGTCTTCTCGCCAGATTTCCTTTAGATCCAACACGGATTCCGAGGTAGCAGCCCAGCTCATTGGCTACTTCACGCGTCAAACTCACCGACTGCGCACCGGCATCGCCGCAACTATGAACCTCATCGAGGGCGGCTACGCCATGGTGCTCATCCGCGAGAACGCGCTGTATGCGTTTAGAGATCCAAACGGTATTCGTCCGCTGGTACTTGGCCATATTGGCGAGGAAGGCGAGAATAACTGGGTGGTTGCATCCGAGACGTGCGCGCTGGATATTGTGGGTGCCACGTATGTGCGTGAAGTTGCTCCTGGCGAGATCATCCGTATCTCAGACAACGGACTGTCTTCTGAGATGGGACTTTCTCCTCGTCAGCAGGCAGACTGTATTTTTGAGCAGGTGTATTTCTCGCGTCCTGACTCTATTATCAGTGGTCGCTCGGTATATTCCGTTCGTCATCAGATGGGCCGTCAGCTGGCAAAAGAGACGCCAGCAGACGTTGACCTGGTAATTGGCGTGCCTGATTCTGGCGTTCCTGCAGCTGAGGGTTTTGCGCAAGAACTGGACGTACCTTTTGGTACCGGCCTCATCAAGAATCGCTACGTTGCCAGAACGTTCATTCAGCCTACGCAACAGCTTCGTGAGCTGGGCGTTCGACTTAAGCTCAACGCACTTTCGGACGTTGTCGCAGATAAACGCATTGTGATGGTGGACGATTCTGTTGTTCGCGGCACCACTTCAAAGCAGATCGTTCAGCTGCTCAGAGACGCGGGAGCTACAGAAGTGCACGTCAGAAGTGCTTCTCCTAAGGTAGCGTGGCCCTGCTTCTACGGCATTGATACCGCTGACCAGCACCAGCTTGTGGCTGCAAAAATGAGTACAGAAGAAATTTGCGAGTACATCGGCGCAGATTCTTTGGGCTTCTTAAGCCTGGAAGGCCTGCTAGCATGCGTTCCTTCTCGCGGTTATTGCGAGTCCTGTTTTAGCGGCAAGTATCCCGTGGCAATTCCCGAGGACTTCCACCAGAGGTTTTTACCAGAGAACAAACCCGATAACTTGCACCCGTCTTATGCACTAAAGTTTGACCAGGTAGAACAGCAGTTAATTGATCAGGGCCTCATGCCCTCAGAGCAGTAAGGGGAGAAACAATGACCACTTCCGCTGATCCAGCCAAGCAGATTACCTACGCCGACGCAGGCGTTGACGTTGATGAGGGCGCTCGCGCTGTCGACGCCATCAAAGCTGCTGTTGCTACAACTACTCGCCCTGAGGTCATAGGTGGGCTGGGCGGCTTTGGCTCTTGCTTCTCGGCTGCAGCTCTGAAGGACATGGAAGAGCCCGTGCTGGTCAGCGGCACCGACGGCGTTGGCACCAAGCTTGCCATTGCTCAGCTGCTCAACCGCCACAACACGGTGGGCGAGGACTTGGTTGCAATGTGCGTTGATGACATTGTCCCCATGGGCGCTGAGCCTCTGTTCTTCCTGGATTACGTAGCCGTGGGCAAGCTTAAAGCTGAGGCCGTTGCCGAGGTTGTCGGTGGTATTGCAGAGGGTTGCCGCAAGAGTGGTTGTGCGCTGGTTGGTGGCGAGATGGCCGAGCATCCAGGCGTTATGAACCCAGACGACTACGATCTGGCTGGCTTTGTTGTGGGCGTTGTGGACAAACCAAAGATCTTAGGTCCCGAGAAGGTCAGTGAGGGTGATATCATCCTGGGACTTCCTTCCTCTGGCATTCACTCCAACGGATATTCGCTTGTTCGCAAGGTGGCCATTGAGGGCAAGACGGTCGAGGAGCTCAACCAGCCTCTGGAGGAGCTTGATGGCGAGTCTCTTGCAGATGCCGTTTTGCGTCCAACCACCATTTATGCAGGTGGATTGCTTGCTGCCCTTCGCGCAGGCACACCTATCAAGGCTATGGCACACATTACCGGTGGTGGCATCACCGAGAACCTTAACCGTGCACTTCCATCTCACCTTGATGCAGAGGTTGATCGTGGTGGAGAGGCTGGTCCTGCATGGTCTATCCCACCTGTTATTTCTTACGTTTCTAACGCCGCAAACCTGTCTCTTGATGAGCAATATCGCACCTTCAACATGGGCGTGGGCATGGCTCTGATTGTGGACATGGATGATGTTGACGACGTAGCAGAGGCTCTCTCTGAGCAGGGCTTTGAGCCATTTGTCATGGGTCAGATTATCCCAGGCACCGGAAAGGTGGTCTACAACGATGCCAATTAAGCTTGGCGTTCTTCTTTCTGGTTCGGGTACCAACCTCCAGGCTATTATCGATGCTATCCAGGCTGGTACGTTGGATGCAACCATTGAACTGGTTGTTTCTTCTCGCCCTGATGCATATGGTCTGAAGAGGGCGGAGGCAGCTGGCCTGCAAACCCTGACGCTCTCAAAAGAGACATACGAGGATTCGTTTGTTGCGGATATGGTGATTGCTACCGAGCTCAAGCGCTATAACGTTGATTACGTTGTTATGGCTGGTTACATGCGTAAAGTGGGCGTTCCTATTCTGAACACCTTCCCTAATCGCGTGCTCAACCTGCACCCGGCGCTGTTGCCAAGCTTCCGCGGCGCGCACGCCATTCAGGATGCGTATGAGTATGGTGTCAAGGTAACGGGCGTTACCGTTCATCTGGCAAACGCTGATTACGACCGCGGCCCCATTATTGCCCAGCGACCTGTTGTGGTTGAGGAGGACTGGACCGTTGACCAGCTTGAAGAGGCAATTCACCAGGTAGAGCATCAGCTGTATCCTGAGGTGTTGCAGCTTTTTGCACAGGACAGGGTCCATGTTGAGGGCCAAAAGGTTCGCATAGAGGTAGGCAACTAAATGGCGAGAAGTGCCCGGATTAAACTGAGCGACGTTGCTACATCGCGAGTCAATAACCTGAACTTTATAAGGTTTGTTGCCGCATTGATGGTCATTGTGTCCCACTGTTATGCAGTTGTTTTGGGTGGCGATGCCGGTAGCTATCTCTTGAAGTTTACCGGTGATCGCTTGAGTCCCGGCGGTGTTTCCGTTGGCGTCTTCTTCTTGTTTGGCGGGTTTTTAATTGCTCGTAGTTGCGAGCATTATCCTGAACCAAAGAAGTTCTTCTCGGTACGCGTTCTGAGGCTTTTTCCTGAGCTTCTGTTTGTTGTGATTTTGACCGCTTTTGTGCTTGGTCCAATACTCTCAGCGCTTTCACCTGCAGAGTATTTCACTAATCCACAGACGTATAAGTACCTGCTCAACGGCGCCTTGATTATGGTGCATCAGTTGCCGGGAGTATTTACCAACAATCCTTCGGGCGACGTGGTAAACGCTGCGTTGTGGACGCTTCCCGTTGAGTTTATCTGCTACGTGCTGTGTTTTATCAGCTACAAACTAACCAAGTTTGACAAAAAGAAGTTTTTGCTGCTCTCGGTACCTGTTTTTGTGCTGGCGGCGGTGTATTACGTGAAGTTTTCTCCGCTTCAGCTGAGCGTTGTGCGTGCGGTTCTTCTATTTTTCCTGGGCGTTTTGATCTGGGTACTTAGAGACCGTATTACTATCTCACCTGTTTTAGGCCTTGCGTCGATTGTTCTGTGGTTTGTTATGGTCTTTAGTGGCATCGACAATCTGGCAATGCTGACAGTTTTTCCTATTGCTTGCTTCTGCCTTGCGTATGGAATGGGTAACCACTTTAGTACGTTTGGTACCAAATTTGAGCTGTCCTATGGTATTTACCTGTGGGCTTTTCCTATTCAGCAAGCGTTGGCACAGTATTTTCCGACATGGCATCCTTATGCAAATGCACTGTTCGCAGCTTTGCTAGCAACTTGCGGAGCGTTTGTGAATCATTTTGTTGTTACTGCACCGCTTGGAAGATACCTCAAAAAGCATCGTCAGAAGGTTCTTGAAGAGCAGAAGACTTCCGAAGTACAGCAGCCTTCCGAAGAGTAGTCGTCGCTTAAAGGCAAGCGCCGAGAAGAAAAAACTATTTTGCCAGGCCCACTAAATAGAATGCAGTTTGCATATACGCAAACGATGCAATGCCCCAGATAAGAGGCACAGTTATGTCCCTAATAGTCTGCAGAGTCTCGTGAGTAGAGTGTTTAGCTATTTGCGTGAAGATGCCACAGACAATAATAAGGACGCCAATGCCCATAAAGGCTGGGACAAGGAATTGCTGCTTCAGCGAGACTTCGGTGGTAAGAAACATTAGGGCGATAAAAAAGGCGATGCCCACAAAGATATAGAAGAGCATGAGCATTCCAAAACGGAGTAGGTCAAAGTTTGTGTGCTTAAAAACTTTGCTCAAGTTCTTCTTTCCAAGAAGCAGATATACCGTAAAAAAGTAAAAGGCAGTCATAGGAATACAGATAACCTTATAGACATCCATAAGCGCCATATGACCGCCTTATTTACTGAGTTAGCTTGTTGCGTGTTTCTTCGCTTATAGTAGCGCAGTTATTGCAGTCACAAGTCCAAAGATAATACCTGGGGCGTTAGCAATCATAATAGGAACATCGCGTTCTTTCTTGAAGGCGCCGTAAACAAACCACACGATGCAGTTGATCATAGCAACCAGCGGCTGGATAAAACTACCCTTATTTCCAGCAAGGTTATTGGTAATCTGAGGGATATAAGAAACATACATCATGACTGATAGTACGCTGCCGATCTGTCCCATCCTGTTGAAGAAGTTCTCGTCAAACGTAATAGCGCGCTTCTCTGTCATGTAAAGTAACCTCCAATGGTTGGTTAACTGATTGCTGGTTCTTACCCAATCACTCAAGAAGATATTCGTTAGTTCGTTGCCGAATAACTCGCATCAATCCATTGGCAGAGCTCATCAAAGTCAATGGAGCCATCCAAAAGTATGGAAATCCAATGCTCTTTATTCATGTGGTACGCAGGCAAATAACCATCTTGATGTAGAAGCATTTCCAGAAGAAATGGATCGTCTATTTTTACATTAACCAGATCGTAGTGTTTGAATTCTTTTAAGCCTAGCTTTTTACCAGGTACATCAGCAACAAGCGCAAACCACTTATTATTGTGCGGGTGGCGTAAAACAGCATACGTTGGAGCTGTCGAGAAGGGATAGTCGGGGTTTATACCGTACTGATTTGCAATGTAATCAAACAGCTTTTCTCGCATAATCTTGCCTCCCTATCCCATATTTTATTACGTACAAGATGCCCTTTATTGTGAGTCAGAAATTGCTATTATCCTCAGTATATACGCCCTAAACAGTTATACTAAATGTGTCTGTATATGTAATAAAAAGTCCAAGTGAAGGGCGCCATATGAGTCGTGTTTCTCGTAGAGAAGATGAGTTCTACAGCATGTTCTCTGAGTTTTCTGCACTGATTGTTTCTACAGCAAAACTGTTTGTCTCTTACATGGAGTCATTCCCAAGTTCAGAAGATTATGAAGTTCAGATTAAGAACTATGAGACGCTTTGTGACGACCAGGTAGGAAAGATTATTTCCACCCTTAACACGTCTTTTATCACGCCATTTGATCGTGAGGACATCTCACGCCTAGCCCTGCTTATGGACGAGATTGCAGACGGTATTGAGAGCGTTTCTGCTCACCTCAGCATGTATGACATCAAAGAGATGCGTCCAGAGGCTGTTCAGGTAGCTCACCTAATCCTATTTGCTTCAGAGGAGCTGCAGAAGGCTTTTGATCGTCTCCCTGATTATCACAAGGACGATTCGGTCATTCGCCACACGCGCTCTGCAAATGAGTACGAGGACCAGGGCGATGTTGTGTATCGTAACGCTCTGAGCTCTATCTTTAGAAACGTCGATGATCCAATTGAGGTTCTTAAGTGGAAGAGCCTTCTGGATAGACTTGAGTCAACCCTTGACGCTTGCAAGCATGTTGCAAACGCTGTTCAGAATGTCATCGTGAAAAATGGCTAGCATCTTGCTTATTGCGGTACTTGTTTCCGCTCTGATATTTGAGTTCATCAACGGCTTCCACGACACCGCAAACGCTATTGCAACCACGGTGTATACCAAGGCACTGCCTTTGCGCACGGCAATTGCCATGTCTGCAATCATGAACTTTATCGGCGCACTTATGAGCGAGAAGGTCGCTATGACCATCGCGTCTGGCCTAGTTGATATTCAGCTCCAGCTCTACGTTATTTTTGCTGCATTGATGGGCGCTATCATTTGGGACCTCTTTACCTGGTGGTTCTCAATTCCAAGTTCGTCTTCGCATGCGCTTATCGGCAGCCTTATTGGCGCAACCATCGTATTTACCGGCAGCACAGGTCATATTTTGTGGGCGGGCGTCATCGAGAAGGTTGTTATCCCTCTATTTACCTCGCCACTTATTGGCATGGCTCTGGGCTACCTCATTATGAAGCTGGTATTTGAGATCTTTGCTGATTGGCCACCTAAAAAGGCAAACGGTCTCTTCCATCGTCTTCAGGTGCTTTCAGCTGCGTTTATGGCATACAGCCACGGCAATAATGACGCTCAGAAGACCATGGGAATCATCACGTTAGCGCTGGTAACCGCAGGTCTGCACGACCCTTCCATGGGCATTCCTCTGTGGGTCAAACTTCTCTGCGCTACAACTATGGCTTTGGGCACCTCCATTGGCGGCGGCCGCATCATGCGCACCGTTGGCGATGGTGTTACTAAGCTCACGCCAGTTATTGGCTTTGTCGCCGAAACAAGTTCTACCGTTGCAATTGAGATCATGACCGCTCTTGGCGCTCCGGTCTCTACTACGCAGGTCATCACCACGTCCATCATGGGTGCAGGATCTGCTCGCCGTCGCAGCTCCGTACGCTGGGGCGTTGCGCGCAAGATCATTGCTGCCTGGTTTGTAACACTGCCGGCCACCATGGCACTTGGCGGACTTATTGCCTTCTTGACCAGTTTTGTTCTGGCATAACCTATGCTCAACGTTGTACTGGTAGAGCCCGAGATTCCCGCAAACACGGGAAACATTGGCCGCACCTGCGTAGTGAGCGGAACTCACTTGCACTTAGTGGGCCCATTGGGCTTCTCGCTTGATGACAAAAGCCTCAAACGAGCTGGTATGGCCTATTGGCAAAGTCTTAACGTTTCTGTCTACGATAACTGGGATCAATTTCTGGAGAAGAACGGTCTTGCCCAAGCATCTGGTGCACCTGCTGGGGACGCTGCACACGACGCTGTTGCCGCTGCAGGCACCGCTTCCAACGGTGTTTTTACGGCCAGTAGATCTCCACTACATTTTCTGACTAAGAAAGCTAAGAAGACCTATACTCAGGCAACGTATCGCGATGGGGATTACCTTATCTTTGGCAAAGAAAGCTTGGGATTATCCGAGGAACTCCTGGCCCAGCATGCTGACGAGTGCGAGAGAATCCCAATGTTGCAAGACTCCGCAAGCCTGGTTAATCGTGAGGACTGGAGTCAAAAGCACGATGCACTTGACGGTGATGACCAATACGCTCATCCAGCGCTTTTGCGGCAGGATATCTGCGGAAACTTCATTGACCCTAACGAGTTCTCGGTCAGTGCGCTTAACGTTTCAAACGCTGCCGCCATTGTGCTGTATGAGGCGCTGCGACAGATTGGCTTCCCGGGAATGAACGCTGGGGAGTAGTTTTCTGGCTAGAGCGGTGTCTGTCTCCGACTTCCTCAAGAATACGCAAACAAAAACCCGAGTGCCAAAGCGCTCGGGTTTTGTAGTTGCATTAGAACTTTCTGTTATGCTTCGGTTCTTTTCCTACGACGCAAAACAAAGGAAGTTCCCAAGGAAGCTACAGAGGTCAGGGCTGTGCTAACAAGAATCACGCTTGAAGCATCGCCAGTCTCGGGCAGAGCGCTTTTACGCTTTGCTGGGGCCTGAGGAGCTGCAGGAGTCTCAGGGTTCTTTATGTAGTAGAACGTGTACTCAAGCTGGTCTGCAGAAACATATCCAGTGCTATCGCCCTGAAGTGTGTAACCATCAATCTCACGAGCAGAAACATTCTGCAGGTTGAGCGTCTGGCTGCCAATAACATCGTCGGAATGGATTTGCTCACCAGTCTGCGCATCAACGTAATGGACGGTATAGCTATAGCGAGCTTCCTTGCTATATGTGAAGGTCAAGACGTTATTCTCGGCATTCTCATCAAGAACCATAGAGCGAGAAGAAACATCTACATAGGCATAGTCTCCGCGATCAGCTGTATCAAGAGCCCATTTGCTGACAAGAGAACCGATTGGCGCAGTCTCAGTTGTGGTGGAGAGAATCTGCCCATCGTCGGTCTGGTGAATAACTGTGTAAGAGACGGAGGAGTCGTTCTTCTTCCACAGTGCGTGCAGTGTGATGTCGCCTGTAACTGCTGCGGAGAAGCTGTATACAGAGGGGTTACCGCTGGTATAGAGAATCCAGCCAGCAAAGGTGTAGCCCTCTCGTACGGGATCAGCGGGTTTGGTAGCTGCGTCTCCGTAGGTGAGCTCCTGCGAGTTGACTGGTGAACCACCCTCAGAGTCAAAGGTAACAGTTGCAGTCAGAGGTGCCCATTTGGCATACAACACGGTGTTGGTTGCGGGCATAGTGGTGTCGGTAACAGGGGTGCCTACAGTCTCTGAATTGTCGTACCAGCCCTTGAAAACATAACCAGGTCGTGGAGAAGTTAAAGAGACGCCAGGAACATCGGTGCTTGCGTTAAACGGCTCTCCGAAGAGATGAGAGTGCGTAGCAACAGTTGTACCAGAGCTTACGTAGGTAACGGTATAGGTATTGCGCTTATAGCGGTGCTCAATCAAGTTGGAATTGTAATCAGTGATGAGGTAGTCGTAGTTATATGGCTGCCAGCTGGTCCAACCAAGTGCATCGTAATTGGTTCCATCAAAATGACCAACGCTCATGCGGTAGCCATCATACGAGAAACCAGGATGTCTATTCTCGCTCTCAAGATAGCCGTCACCATTGTTTCTTGCAATTTCTGTAATCATGCCAGGTCGAGAAAGCGTGTGATCTCCGCCCATATCGTAGGTGCCATCAAGGTTTTGATAGTAGTAGAAGCGGTAACGCGGACCAAGAGCAGTGGAATTGGTATAGCGGCCGTAAATTTCTAGCACATTATCTGCAGTGATCTTAGAACCCGGGTCAGTTGTTTTTGCTTGGAAGGTGGTTGCAGTACCGCCAACACCAGGGATTATGCCATACCAATAGTAGGTTCCAGAAGGATCATCGGCACGCATGGCGGCAAGCATGTCGTCGCTGTACTTGTTGCCGGTATTGGGATTAATGGCGTAAGGATTAAACGCCTCGCCATAACGAAGCGTAAGCGTTGCAAGAATGGAGCCATTTCTTTTTGGACGCACGTTGACGGTGATAGTTGCAAGGTTGTAGTAAACGTTAATAGTGGTGGAACCATCTGCTGCAATAGGAGTTGGATCGCTCTCGTGACTGTATGTTTCAAAGCGGAAAACACCTGTATTTGGCTGAACAGGAGCAGTTGCAGTCATTGTTCCAACGGTTCCGGAAGCTGCGGTGGTTGTGACGTAGTTGTAGTTAGAGGGATTGTTTGGATCCTGAATAAAATAGGCGTAGTGATACGTTGCTGTTGCTGGAGTCCAAAGTGCCTTTGCAGTAACAGGTTCTTGAGGCATGGTGGTAGGCAAAGAATCTGCAATACCATCGTCATCAAGGTCCCAACCAGCAAAGGTATAGCCAGTTCGTGTTGGATTAGGGACGGCAGGAACAGGATCTCCTGGATTTCCAATTACAGGAGAAAGCTCGCTACCAGAAGTTGAGAAGTAGATTGCGCTGCGAGGATTGCGGTCGTAATAGATGTACTTAACAGCCTTGCCATCTGCGGTAACCTTGAGCGAAAGGTCTGTAGTTGTGCGCACAAAACCTGGATAGGTAACATCGGAAGCAGTAACAATCGAATCGGGCACACCGTAATTTTCTTCGGAGGACGCCTCAACATAATTGCCGGTAGTCATCTCCTTCATGCGCTTAACGGTGTAGGTAACATAACCAGGCATGTAATAGACAGTCTGCTTGATGTAGTGATCTGAGCCAGAAACAACGCCAGTAACGGTTGCCTGAGCAGGATCTACCAAGTCATAGCCAGTAATTGTTGGAGCTGTAACAGACCAAGATTCTCCTTCATTTACAACTTGTTTAGAAGGAGCGTGAATCTCTTCGTCGTTTAATACATTAACGTACGAGACTACAACAGAGTATTTACCTGCGTCTTCAATAGATTCAGCAATTGCAGATGCAGGTAGGCTGCTCAACACAAGAGCAAGAGCAAATAAAATGCTCAAAACTTTCTTAGCGCGCATTATTTCTCCTCAAACAGCAACAAGATAGGTAAATCATAATAAATGGCGAGAAGGATTTGCTGCTCAAGCTGCAAATTGACCGTATATACACAAACCGCTTCTCCTTAAGGTGAAGGAGAAGCGGACGAGAAAAATCAATCGATCTAAGTGAACAGAATGCAATGCGCTCGTGAAATTCAGCGTAGTATGAAATTTATAAATCTACACCTGCGGCTTCAGCTGGTTTCTCGGCAGATTTCTTTACAAAGAGCTTGCCGGATTTCTTGAGCTGATAGGCAAGAATCAGGATGCTTGCCAGCATAACAAGCGTGCAAATGATGGAACCTTCTGCGCCAAAGCTACCGTCGGTAAGCCAATCCTGGCCACTGCCAGGAGAAAAATAGAAATCCGGTGGCATTTTTCATGTCACCGGATTTCTAATGTAAAGTTGCTGTTTAGCTGTTATAAAGCAGTAAGGAACGTCAAACCGCCCAAAATTACACCAGCAGTATTTGGGATAATAAGAATCCAGTCCTTTTTGGGCTCTTTAGTCCAACCATAGATGACCCAAATGAGACAAGAAACTGCTGCAAATAGCGGCTGAAAAGGTTGAGCCTTTACGCCCTGTAGATTTGCAATAATTTGTGGAATATAAGCGATAAAAACAAATACTCCGATAAAAGCTCCGATAGAGCCTACAAATAGATTGATTTGTTTCTTTGACATAAAACACCTCCTCCTTTGTTATTTTAATTAGAAGGAGGAGGTGACGAAAGAGTTACCCTATCCGTGAAATTAGAATTTAATAAAATTGGGTTAGTTATGAAGAAGCGTTTGCGGCCTCAGCGGGTTTCTCGGTAGGCTTCTTTGTAAAAAGTTTGCCAGATTTCTTGAGCTGATAGGCAAGAATCAAGACAGTTACCACCATAACAAGCGTGCAGACGATGGAGCCTTCTGCGCCAAAGCTACCGCCGGTAAGCCAATCTGGCCCATTGCCGGGAGCAAACTGCAGCAAAGAACTGCCTGTAGTGCTACCGCTTACCAGAACGCCAAAGAGATTGCCCTGAGCAAAGTTCCAGGCTCCGTGAATGCCAGCAGCTCCCCAGAGATTGTCTGTTTTGATGATATAGAACGTCTCTAAGATGCCAAAAAGAATCAGGTCGATCAGGGATTGCATAGTAAAGCCGCTGTTAAACATGTGCAGAAGACCAAATAGGCTGCTTGAAACCACGATTGCAATAATTTTGTTGGATTTTTCTGCCATGACAGGAAGAAGCCAGCCTCTGGTAACAAGCTCTTCTGTTCCTCCCTGAATCAGCCAAAACGGAAAGGTGAGAAGAACAAAACCGAAGGCATAAGGCGTAAAAGTAGTGCCAACCAATTGATAAGATCCGGTCAAAATGAGAATCAACATCACAATAGAGAAGAGAAGAATTCCTAGACCAAAGCCCTTGAGTAGCTCTTTCTTCCAGTTATCTTTGTAAAATCCCAGAGTGACAATCGGACGTTTTTCAAAGAGTTTTACCCACAGGAAAAAGAGGCCTGCGATAAAGACAAAGGAAAGAAGCGTTATCAGAAGATAGTAGTCTCCAAAAATCTCTCTCAGATTGAGGGAATCAGAAAGACGATCTGGAAGATCTGGGTGCGCCATGTAGTAAGGGGCAATAATAAGAGCTGCTGAAATGGTCATTACAATAGCACCAATAATTTGTCCAACGACCAACAAGAAAACGGCTAAAAAGGGACTAAGCCAAGCTGGAGTTAGTCTCTTTGCCAGCTTAACGTCGGAAAACATGCGATTTTCTTGCATAAAAAACTCCTAGTAGACGTATTCAGCGCACGTCATGTAGATGACAAGATTCTAGCGACGGCGCAGGCAGAAGGCGTTTACCTGCGATTAGTTCTCTTTATACTCTAAGAGAAAATCGCAACAATCGCCACCATGGCCTATGGTTTTTGTGCGGCCCCAGATAAGCTGCGGATGCAGATTGCCATATCCCGCATCGTCACTGTCACAGTATGCAGCGGTTATTTCGGGGCAGCCGTATTTTTTGGTTATCTCATAGTAGGGGCAGCTCACAATATTGAGGCGAGCTTCGTTACCATGACTCTCTGGATATTCAAAGGCAAATCCTGCGCTTGATGTGCAGCTTTTCTCGATACCTGATTTAAAGAGGCGAGGAAACTTGCGCGCAAGGCCAAACGTCTTGATTGTCCATTGGAAGAGCGGGACTCGCTTGGCTGCAAATCGCTGGAAATACTCGCGAATATACCAGACGGCCTTTTCTTGAGGGATGCCCTCTGCGCGCAGGGCCTCATATACCGCAATACCAGGGTAAATGCGCTTGTAAGAATGAGCGCGAAGCTCTTTGGAATCTGATGAGTTTTCTGCACAGAGCGCCTCGAATCGCGTTTGAGCTGCCTGTGCAATCTGATCTGCTTTTGCTGTGCCGAGGTCCTCGGAGACTATCGCGCACGTTTCTTTAATGAGCTGCTGAACTTTCATACGAGCCTCACTGTTTGTAAAATGCTCTGATGAAAAGCTAAGTAGTGCACATCAACAATTGTACGCTTAAATTTTACGAAACGCAGTAAGCGCAGGTATCCAGTAATGGTTTAGGTAAAGTTTTTTAGTATTTCCAGGCCAAGAAGCAGCGCCTTTTCATGCGAATCTTTACCAAAGTCCCTCTCGTCATATTCATGAACGTTTGCCAAAGAGTCTGCCGTAAAAAGGAACTGTCCAAACTGAGCTCCTCGTTTTCTGCAGCAGGCGGCTAGTGCCGAGCATTCCATTTCTACAACTGAGCATCCTTCTTGCAGGCGATACTCAACCATTTCCTTTGTCTCACGGAAGAAACCGTCAGTAGACCAGGTGGTGCACGTTTCAAAAGAGAGGCCGTCTTTTTTGAAGGTCTCTTCTATGACAGAAATTGGATCTTCGTCGAGCTCTATATATCTTGATGCTGGAAGATAGTGATAGGACGTCCCTTCCGCCCTAAGAGCTTTGGTTGGGACGAGAAAGGCATTTTCTTGTATCTCTTTTAGAACGCCGCATGAACCAACTGCAATTATTTTCTTACATCCACAGGTAACCAGTATGTCCATTACCTGTGTGGATGAAGCAGATCCAGTAGGGGATTGAACTAAACAGATTTTCTCGCTATATGAATCTAAAACGTAGACTTTAATATCTCGAGAAACGGTCACGATTGTTTCTACGACTTCTGCTCCGTGCTGGTTGGCGTAATCATGGACAACGTCTCCGAGAAATGCAAAGAGGCACTTTTCTGGCAGCTGGCCTGCGGTCCATTCGTGATCTGCTGAAATAACCTCTGAGGAGGTATCGTCATATTCTAAAAGAGGTATTTCGTTTTTTATAATCACGGGAGCTCCTGAGTTGTAAGTGCCTTTGAGAAGTCTACCATCATTAAACGTTACACTTGCTTTGAGAATTCAAGGAAAAAATAACGTCGGACAAACAAAACAAATCGAATAATCATCTGTTATTTGATTGACAACGTATACCATTTGTATCAAAATCACCTTAAAAGGAGCTGATACTATGGCAACAAGTCCTACTCAAATTCGCATCGATAGTAATGTCAAAACAGAAGCAAATGAACTGTTTAAAAACCTTGGCATCGATATGTCAAGTGCCGTAAACATCTTCTTGCGCCAGTGCATTTTGCACGGCGGCCTTCCTTTTAAAGTGGAAATCCCAAAGTTTAATGCTGAAACACTGGCTGCTATGGAAGAAGCACGCGATATCATGTCAGGTAAAATTCAAGCAACATCCTACAACACCGCAGATGAGCTGTTCGAAGACCTTAATGCAGGGGTTTAAGTTATATGCTTAAACTTCAAGCAACTTCTAAGTTTCGGAAGGATTACAAGCGCATTAAAAAGCGAGGTCTTGATATATCTCCACTCAAAGAGGTGCTTGACAAGCTCTGCGCTGGGGAAGCTTTAGACCTCAAACACAAAGACCACGCTCTTACTGGATCCTACCAAGGGTTTAGAGAATGCCATATTCAACCAGACTGGCTTTTGATTTATGCTATTCACAAAGACGAGCTTATACTTGTTGCTTCTCGTACGGGAAGTCATGCTGATTTATTTAATATGTAACAAATCATGCTTAGAAGCTCTTTTGTATACTCCTCTGGGTAATTGATGGAATACTCGCCATGATATAGACCTTTCTTTATTTCAAGAATGCTATCAGGCAGCGCCTTATGCAATTGCTCTGCTGAACAGATCATCTTTTTCTGTTCTTTTTCTCCGACAACTATGTGGACTTTGGCTCGGTTATCCTGAAAGTTGGGCTTCAGCTCATAGGATGTATTTGCTTCCAAGAATGCAATCATGTTCTCTTTTGAGATCTGTGACGTATCCCGATAATAGTCTTCAAATAAATCGTTACGAATATGAAGATAGTCAAATTGCATTTGAGCAAAGCACTTCTTTTTCACTAAGCCATAACTTAGAGAGAACGTTGGTTTGATTAAGGCATTTGTCAGCCTAGATGGAATGACAGACGCACTTTCAATGATGGCGTTTTGACAAATTGAGTTTCGTTGCGTCAGCATTTCTACTAAAATCTGTGCGCCAAGGGATAGCCCTCCAATAAGGAGAACCGAGCCACCAAATTCTTTATCGATAAAAGAAATGAGCCGACTTGCGTTTTTCTCGATGCTTATAAAATCATTGTCACTACCTGCATGTCCGTCAAGAATCGGCAGCACAACGTGATATTGATCCTTCAGTAGTTCAGCCTCGGCTTTATAGTTCCACCAAGACAAACCGCCGCCGTGAAGCAGCATGATTACGTCGTTATGTTGTTTTCCAAATTCTACCGTTTTCATAGCCGCTCAATTCAATTTGTGCCTTTAATCTAGACCCGAGAAAGCACTACAACGCTCTCCACATGCTTGGTGTGGGGGAACATGTCCACAGGTGTCACGCGCTCGATGGCAAATCCGCTGTCGAGAAGAACTTTGAGGTCTCTGGCCTGCGTCACAACGTTGCAGCTCACGTACACGATTTTCTTCTGGGCTAGCTGAGCTGTTGCCTTGAGGAAGGTAGGCGTTGAACCTGCACGAGGTGGGTCAAGAATAATGACGTCAAAGTTCTGACCGTCTTTTGCCAGAGCTTGCATGTAGCGAGTAGCATCGTCGCAGATAAATTCGGCTTCAAGTTTGTTGTTTCGAGCGTTTCTGCGAGCCATTTGAATGTTGTTTTCAACCTGGTCAACGCCAGTGAGTGAGAGGTTGATGCCTTGAGCTTCGGCGGCGTGTGCTAAACAAAGTCCAATGGTTCCTGTGCCGCAGTACGCGTCGAGGACTCGCAGGTTGCTGGCCGGAGCGGAAATGGCTGCCTGAGTGGAGATGCTGGGCAACGCGGCGTCGGCGGACTCGGATCCAGCAAGCGCTCCGTCGATAGCCAGCTGATAGAGCACCTCGGTTTGCTGAGGATTTGTCTGGTAGAAACTGGTTGGACCAATCTCAAACGTGCAGTCCAGAAGCTTGTCGCTCATAGACGTTGAGCCCCAAAGCAGACGGGTTTCTCGCCCTAAGATTGCGTTGGTGCGCTTCTGGTTGACGTTCAAGAAAATGCTGGTCAGATCAGGGTGAGCCTTGCGAAGCGCGGCAACAAATTCCTGCTCGTGAGGCAGATGCTGACCGTTGACCACCAGCACCAGCATGACGTCGTCGGTGGCATATCCGCAGCGCACCACGCCGTGGCGAAGCGCGCCTTTACCGCGATCTTCCTGGTAGGCGTGGATGTTGAACTGGCCAGCAAGATACGCCACGTCGTTGAGGATGGCACGAGCTCGACCGTCCTCTACCAGGCATTCTTTTGACGCAATAATCTTGTGCGTTCCGCTCGCGTAAAAACCGGAGCGAACCGTGCGGCCCTTGCCCGGTGCAAACGGCGTCGCTGCCTTGTGACGATACGCCAGAGGCTCGTCCATTCCGCGGATGGACTCGATAGTTACGTTATTGATGTTTGCCAGCGGGGCGAGAAGTTCCTCTACCTGCGCTTGCTTGCGCTTAAGTTGGATAGGATAGGGGACCGAAAGCCATTCACAGCCTCCGCAGCTACGCGCAATAGAGCATGTTGGTGTCTTGTATCCCATAGTTCCTCTCCAAATCTTGGGTTACTACTATACCGTTTGCGGGCTTAAATGGCACGTTGAGGGGATTGTTGTGTCTAATATGTTTCATTTTTTGTATCGTTTCCCGTTTACCTAGAAAACCGTTAAGCTAACAGGCACAGTATTTTGGCGAGACAAAAGAGGTGGACTATGGCTCTCATCAGCAAAATTGGTATTATCGGCGCTAATCACGTAGGCGCACACGTTGCAAACGCCCTGCTTTACCAGGGACTTGCTACCGAGCTCTACATTAGCGACACAAATGAGGTCCTCTGCAAGGCTCAGGTAAACGACCTGCTAGATGCAATGCCATTCTATCCACACCCTGCTCGCGTCTTTGAGCTTGATGACCGTTACGAGGAGCTTGCTGGCTGCGACATTATCGTTAACGCTGCAGGTCACGTAGCTGCTGCTGCGGGCAATCGCGATGGCGAACTCTTTGTTACCACTGACGAGGCCAAGAAGTTTGCAAAGCGCATTGCAGACGCTGGCTTCGATGGCGTTTGGGTCAACATCGCAAACCCATGCGACGTTGTTACCACCGAGCTCCAGTATCTGACCGGCGCTGATCCTTACAAGGTTATCGGCTCCGGCACCACGCTGGACTCCGCTCGACTCCGCCACGCGCTTTCCGGCGCAACCGGCTATCCAGCATCTTGCATCAACGCTTGGATGCTCGGCGAGCACGGTAACGGCATGTTTGCTTGCTGGTCACATGTCTCCATTGGCTGCCTCACCCTCGACGAAGTCGCAGCTCAGGCGGGCAAGACCTTTGACCTCCCAGAGCTTGAGCAGGCTGGTCGCATGGGCGGATACGTTACCTACAGCGGTAAGCAGTGCACCGAGTATTCCATTGCAAACGGCGCTGTCGAGGTCATCAAGGCTATTGTCCACGACACCAAGCTGATCACGCCAGTCTCCACGCTGCTCAACGACGTGTATGGCGTTTCTGGCTTCTACTCTTCACTTCCTGCGGTTATCGGCGCCAATGGTGTCGAGAAGGTCTTTGTGCCCGAGCTCTCCGACTCCGAGATTGAGGCATGGCGTAAGTCTTGCGAGCATGTCAAGGGCAACATTGAGCAGCTCGGTTGGCTTGAGGTAGACGCTCGTATTGACTAGCACGCCGTGCGCCGCGGGTTCCGTACCAGCTGCGACGGGCGCGACGGGCGCGAGCCACATGGGCTGCGACCGCGAGCTGCGGCCCGTACCAGCTGCGGGTTCCGCACCGGCTGCGACGGGCGCCGCGCCGGCTGCGACCAGGTAATATTGCACATCGAACACACCTTGGGGTTTCTCCCGAGGTGTGTTTTTATACGATCGAGCGCCTTTCTACCATCTTCTGACTGCCTTCTGATTGCTAGCCTGAAAAGCGCATCATATCTGAGTAAATTTACTCAGATATGGCGAGAAAAACCGGCAAAACACTCAGACTTGGTGCACTTTTCCGGCAAATC
This sequence comes from uncultured Atopobium sp., assembly GCA_963544885.1. Classification (GTDB taxonomy): domain Bacteria; phylum Actinomycetota; class Coriobacteriia; order Coriobacteriales; family Atopobiaceae; genus Lancefieldella. Next base: position 45,463 of record CAUUHE010000008.1, read on the forward strand.
ATTCAGACTTGGCGAGAAAATCAGGCTTTATGGGAACGACCATGAAAGTCAATCCTGGAACCAAAAGTCACGTCACGAAAGGCCCGCCTGAAAAGTGCAAAGAATCTGTATTTGAGCCACCGATTCTTTAACAAAACCAGGCAAATCCACAGATTCTTTGATGCTTTTAGGCAAAAGTTACAGATTCTTTGTAGAAATCAGGCGCGCTTAGCCCAAGCCTTACAGGTCGGTTGCTTTTCCCGAAGAGACGATCTTCTCGCCACGTGCAGCGATCCTCTCGCCACGCGCCACGTGCAGCGTTCTTCTCGCCATGCCGCTCGCCAAAAACCCACGCCTCACCTGCAATTTTTAAACAACATTTAAATAAAAATTTCTATTGACTTGCAATCAATGTGATATCACAATGATGCCA
>CAUUHE010000009.1:0-43435 GCA_963544885.1 uncultured Atopobium sp.
GCCTCGCGGAGCTCGCGCATCACCTCTACGCCCTCAAGAGGCTCAACGGCGCGCACTAAACATCCGCTGCCAAAACCCTCAGGTCCGCACACCACATTGCAGCAGTGATGCATACCGTACGAAACGTACACGTACAGATGACCTGCTGGTCCAAACATGGCTGCGTTGCGATCGCTAGGCCCGCCAAACGCATGGCTTGCAGGGTCGTCTTGGTCGTACGCCTCGGTCTCCACAATTCTTGCAACAAGTTTGTGTTTCTCGCCATTAAGCGTAATTGTCCTTGTCAGAGTGCATCCCAGCAGCAGCGGCGCGGCCACATCTGAGGGATTCTCTAGAAAATCTGGAAACATGCCATCTCCTTTATTGGTTATGCGCTACAATACTACCAACCTTTAAGGACGGTGCGAGACACCGGCAAGGCCCATAGCGTTGAGTGCGCATGTTCGCTGTTGAGCCTCCACAAGGAGTGCTCTTTTTTTATGGCTCGGCATGCTCCTACGCAGATCGGAGAATATATGAATCCACTGGCAAGTGTCACCTCGCAGCCTCGCGCGCTGCTTGTTCTCGAAGACGGAACAACCTTCGAGGGGAGGTGCTGTGGTGCTAGCGGAGAGACCTTCGGTGAGATTGTTTTTAACACGTCTATGACCGGCTACCAGGAGATTATCTCCGATCCAAGTTATGCCGGCCAGATTGTCACACTGACCTATCCACAGGTGGGCAACTACGGCATCGATCCTGCGGTCATGCAGCGAGACGTCTTGCACCTGCGTGGTTTTGTCGTCCACGACATGTGCTACGAGCCAAGCAACTGGACGTCCAAGCAGAGCCTGCCAGAGTTTCTGCAGGAAAACAGCGTCGTTGCCATCGAGGGCATCGATACCCGCGCGCTGACCATGCACCTGCGCGACTTTGGCGCACAGAAGGCGGCCATCTCCACCGAGGACCTGGATCCCGCCCACCTGCTCGCGCGCGTCCAGGCGTCGCCCAACATCTCCGAGCACAACTTTGTCCCCGACGTGTCCGTCGACGCACCTCACGTGGTCTCCGCTACGTCCAAGAAGCGCTTCAACGTTGTCGCGTACGACTGTGGCGAGAAGAACGGCATTCTCCAGGGTCTTGCGGCAAACGGCTGCGAGGTCACGGTTGTACCGTGGAACACACCTGCAGAGGACGCCTTGGCCTACAACCCAGACGGCATCTTCTTCTCCAACGGCCCTGGTGACCCAGAGCAGGTTGACGCTACGCAGGAGGCTGCTCGCGGCGTTTTGGGCAAGGTTCCCGTCTTTGGTATCTGCCTGGGCAACCAGATGCTCTCCATTGTCGCAGGTGCAGATATCGAGAAACTCAAATTTGGACACCACGGCGGCAACGAACCAGTCATGAATCTTCTAACCGGTAAGGTAGAGATTACTGCTCAGAATCACAACTATGGCCTGGTTTTCCCAAGCTTGGGCAAGCTCATTGCAGAGGAGTCTGGTGGAATCTCCGAGCACTTTGACAATCTCTGTGAGTGGTCCGCAAGGCGCATTGCTCCTGTTGTCCAGACAAAGGAGTTTGGCCGCGTCCGACTCACCCACGTCAACCTTAACGACGGCACTCCTGAGGGCATTCAGTTCCTGGATATTCCAGCGTTTTCCGTTCAGTATCACCCTGAGGCAAGCCCAGGACCTCACGATTCATCCTACTTGTTCAAGGCGTTTGCACGTTTGATGGAGGGACAGTCTGACTACCTTGCCATCGACGTTCGTGAGGGGAGGCGCTTCTAATGCCAAAGCGTACTGATATTAAGAAGATCCTGGTCATCGGCTCTGGCCCAATTGTTATTGGTCAGGCTTGCGAGTTTGACTATTCCGGCACCCAAGCATGCCGCGCCCTTCGTAAAGAGGGCTTTGAGGTTGTTCTGGTTAACTCAAACCCAGCAACCATCATGACTGACCCAGAAACTGCAGATAGAACTTACGTTGAGCCAATCACCGTTGAGTCTGTGACCCGCGTCATTGAGCGCGAGCGTCCTGATGCGCTTCTGCCAAACATGGGCGGACAAACCGCTCTGAACTGTACTATCAGCCTTGGCGAGGCGGGCGTTCTTGACAAGTACAACATTGAGGTCATCGGCTGCAACCTGGAATCCATTCGTACCGGTGAGGACCGTGAGCTTTTCAGTGAGGCAGTCCAGGACATTGGCCTGGAGGTTGCTCGCGCAGACATTGCTCACTCTATGGAAGACGCTCAGCGCATTGTTGCTGATTTGGGATACCCTGTGGTCATTCGCCCAAGCTTCACCCTTGGTGGAGCGGGCGGCGGCATTGCACATACCCCAGAAGAGCTCGTAGAGATTGTTGAACAGGGCCTCTTGCTTTCCCCAGAGCACGAGGTACTGGTAGAGGAGTCCATCGAGGGCTGGAAAGAAATTGAGATGGAGGTCATGCGCGATACCGCAGGTAACGGTATTGTTGTCTGCTCCATCGAGAACCTCGATCCAATGGGTGTTCACACGGGAGACTCCATTACCGTTGCTCCAGCTCAGACGCTCACTGATGAAGAGCTCCAGAACCTCCGCGACTACTCCATTGCTATTCTCGAGCGTGTAGGCGTTGCTTGCGGTGGTTCTAACGTTCAGTTTGCGGTCAACCCAACTAACGGCCGCGTCATTGTCATTGAGATGAACCCTCGCGTCAGCCGCTCTTCAGCGTTGGCTTCCAAGGCAACTGGCTTCCCCATTGCAAAGATGGCGGCATTGCTCTCTGTTGGCTATACACTGGATGAGATTACCAATGACATCACCAAGGCAACTCCCGCTGCCTTTGAGCCTTCCATCGACTACTGCGTGGTCAAGGTTCCTCGCTTTGCCTTTGTCAAGTTTAAGGGCACCAGCCGCGTTCTGACCACCCGTATGAAGTCGGTTGGCGAGGCTATGGCCATGGGCAGAACCTTTGAGGAGGCCCTGCAGAAGGCGCTTCGTTCCCTGGAGCAAGATCGCGCTGGTCTAGGCGCAGACGGCCACGATGTCTTTGACGAGAAGAACTTCGATGAGCTCGTCAGCAAGCCAACACCAGAGCGTATTTTCTACGTTGCTGAGGCACTGCGCAGAAATTGGAGCGTTGAGCGCATCCACGATATGACCGGTATTGATCCTTGGTACCTGCACCGTATGGCAGGCATCATCAACGCCGAGAAACGCATCAAGGAGCTGGGTCTTTCTGGTCTCACTACCGATAATATGCTTGCTGCCAAACAGCTGGGCTTCTCGGATGAGCAGCTTGCACACCTTACTGGTACCAAGACAGACGTTGTCCGCGCTGTGAGGGAAGTGCTGGGTGTTCGCCCGCAGGTCAAAACAGTTGATACCTGCGCAGGTGAGTTTGGTGCAACCACGCAGTACCACTACGTCACGTACGAGAAGGGTAATGCCACGGAGTACGTGGAAGCAGAAAAGCCACGCGTTATGATTCTCTCCGCTGGTCCTAATCGTATCGGTCAGGGCATTGAGTTTGACTACTGCTGCGTTCATGCTGCCTACGCTCTTCGCGAGCAGGGCTATGAGACAGTTATGGTTAACTGCAACCCTGAGACGGTCTCTACAGACTACGACACTTCTGATCGCCTGTATTTCCAGCCTCTGACCTTTGAAGATGTCATGGACGTTATTGAGGTTGAGAAGCCAGAAGGCGTCATTGTCACCCTTGGCGGCCAGACGCCAATCAAGCTGGCACGCGCCCTTAAGGACGCTGGTGTTCCTATCATGGGTACGCAGCCAGAGGCAATTGACCTGGCAGAGGACCGCGACCGCTTCGCAGCCCTTCTGGATCGCCTGAACATTGCCTGCCCACCATCGGCAGTTGCTTCTACTATGGACGAGGCTCGCGACGCTGCACGCCGCATTGGCTACCCACTGATTGTCCGCCCAAGCTACGTTCTTGGTGGTCGTGGCATGGCCATTGTCTACGACGATTCCGACCTGGTCACCTACATGGAGTCTGCGACGCACGTCACACCAGACCGTCCTGTCTACCTGGACGCCTTCCTCGAGGACGCTATTGAGCTGGACGTCGACGCTCTCTGCGACACCGAGGAGTGCTACGTAGGCTCCGTCCTGGAGCACATTGAGGAGTGCGGTATTCACTCTGGCGACTCCGCTTGCTGTTGGCCGCCCTTCTCGCTCTCTGAAAAGATTGTTGACCAGATTAGGGCCATCACCAAAAAGCTGGCGCTTGCCTGCGGCATTCGAGGTCTCTTGAACATTCAGTACGCCGTTCGCGATGAGCACGTCTTTGTCATCGAGCTCAACCCTCGCGCTTCTAGAACCGTGCCATTCTCGTCCAAGGCAACTGGCGTTTCCCTGGCCAAATACGCATCTCGTATCATGGCTGGCGAGAAGATCAGTGAGCTCAGAGCACAAGGCCTGCTTCCAGACGAAAATCGCACCGTCGACTACTACGCGGTCAAAGAAGCGGTTATGCCTTGGTCTAGATTCCCTGGTGCTGACTCAATCCTTGGCCCAGAGATGAAGTCTACCGGCGAGGTCATGGGGATTGCCCGCACCTTCCCAGCAGCGTACGCAAAGACTCGTGAGGCAGTTGAGAACAAGCTTCCTGAGCAGGGCTCCGTCTTCATCAGTGTGTGTGACCGCGATAAGCGCGCCATTGCTCCTGTTGCTATGGCTCTGGAGAACCTTGGCTACGGCATCTACACCACGGGTGGTACCGCAAAGACGCTGCGTGCGGCTGGAATTGACTGCACCACCGTCAACCGCATTTCCGATGGTCATCCAAATGTTGTTGACCTTATGCGCGATAAGACCGTCAGCTTCATCATCAATACGCCTCATGGTCACGAGGCTCACAGCGACGGCACCAAGATGCGCGCAGAAGCTGTCAGCCAGGGCATTACCTGCGTCACCGCAATGTCTGCAGCTACCGCTCTTATCCAGGCACTAGCCGCGGCAAGAAAGAGCGAGACAGAGACCTTTGCACTACAAGATCTTTAAAACGTGCTTGGAGAATGAGCTTTTCAATTGAACAAGACCGGTCTTGAAAAAGGCCGGTCTTTTTTCGTGAGGGAAGTGTTTAGAATACGAAGTTCTCCTAGTGAAGAGCGCAAAAGTTTGTTATTATTGCAAGGCTGCATAAATATGCGGGCGTGGCGGAACTGGCAGACGCGCTAGATTTAGGTTCTAGTGGACTAAGTCCGTGGGGGTTCGATTCCCTCCGCCCGCACCATGCAGAAATTTGGTTAAGAGCTGGTACGCCAGCATTTTTTACGAGACACTGGAGGAACGTTGAACATCACCGTTACCGCAGATAAGCCAGTTGACGAGAAACTCACCGTCAAGGTTACAGTTCCTGCTGCAGAGGTAGACGCTGCAATTAAGCAGGCTTACAAGGACATTGCAAACAAGTATTCCTTCCAGGGTTTCCGCAAGGGCCGCGCACCTCGTCCTGTCATTGACGGCATTGTTGGCCGCGAGGCAGTCCTTGCTCAGGCAACCAACGATCTTCTCGGCGCAGCAGAGCCACAGCTTCTTGAGGAGCTTGACCTTGTTCCTGTTGGCCGTGGTGATTACAACCAGGATGCAGACCTTCCTGTTGAGGGCCAGGATTACTCCTACGAGGTAGTCTTCAACGTTCGTCCTGAGGCTAAGCTTGATTCTTACGATGCTCCTGCAATCAACATGCCTCCAAATGAGGCAACTGAGGCTGAGGTTGATCACCAGATTAAGCAGCTCCTGTCTTACCAGGCTAAGTTTGAGAACACCAAGGAGAAGCGCGCTGTCAAAGAGGGCGACACCATTGGTGTAGACATCAAGAACATTGAGGGCGCTGCTCACATGGAGGGCGAGGACCGTGTTCTTACCCTTAATGGCACCCAGGCTCCAAAAGAGCTTGAGGAGGCACTCATCGGCATGAAGCCAGGTGAGGAGAAAGAGGTCAAGTGGACTCACAGCCACACTCACGGCGATGAGGTTCACTCCCACGACTACGACATCAACGTTAAGGTTGTTGCTCACAAGAAGTCCGTCACTCCAGAGCTGACTGACGAGCTTGCAAAGACCACCTTTGGTTATGACACGGTCGAGAAACTCCGTGAGGCTGTTAAGTCTGAGATTGAGTCCGACAAGAAGAACTCTCTTCCAACTCTTAAAGAGGACCGTGTTGTAGAGGCTGTAGGCAAGCGTCTTCAGCTTGAGGAGGTTCCAGAGGAGTACAAGAACGAGGTCTTCAACGAGATTGCTCAGGAGTTCCTGAATGGTCTTCAGCAGCAGGGCATGAGCCTTGATATGTTCCTGGCTGCACGCGGTATCAAGACTGATGACTTCATCTCTGATCTTCGTGTTCAGGCTGAGGAGCGCGCACGTCAGTCCCTGGCTCTTGACGCAGTGGCTGCAGAGCTCAAGCTTGAGGCCACTGAGGATGACATCCGCGCAGAGTTTGAGCGCGCTGGTGTTCCTAACGTTGAGTCTGCAATTGAGGAGTGGCGCAAGGCTGGCCGTCTTCCTGCAATCCGCGAGTCCATCCGTCGTTCTAAGGCTCTTGATTGGCTGCGTGACAACGCAACCGTCACCGTTGTCGACGAGATTGCTGAGGCTGCTAAGGAAGAGCAGAAGGCAGAGAAGAAGCCTGCTAAGAAGGCTCCTGCTAAGAAGAAGGCAGCTAAGAAGGACGAGGACGCAGAGAAGGACGCTGAGTAGTCCACAACTGGTTGGGTTTCTCGCCAGAAAGACTGCGTTAAAGTTGCAGTTACTTTGAATTTTTCATACCCCGGGTTAGAGACATGCTTCCCGGGGTATGTTTCTAAGGAAAGACCTTTGAAGGAGGATTATGCATTATCCAACAAACATTCCAACCATTCCATATGTTATTGAGCAGACTCCTCGTGGTGAGCGTAGCTATGACATCTACTCCAGACTGCTCAATGATCGTATTGTTTTCTTGGGTGAGCCGGTAACGCGCGATTCTGCAAACTTGGTCATTGCTCAGCTTTTGCACCTTGAGAGCCAGGACCCAGACAAGGATATTTCTCTCTACATTGACTCTCCTGGTGGAGATGTTTATGCAGGTCTGGGCATCCTTGATACCATGAACTTCATCAAGCCTGATGTCTCAACAATCTGCGTTGGCATGGCAGCATCAATGGGCGCAGTTCTTCTTGCAGCTGGTGCAAAGGGTAAGCGTCTTGCGCTTCCTAACTCTATGGTTATGATTCACCAGCCATCCAGCGGTGTTCAGGGTCAGCAGACTGATATCCAGATTGTTGCAGATGAGACAAAGTGGATTCGTCAGCGCATTAACGAGCTGCTTTCGGATTATACTGGACAGCCTATCGAGAAGGTCAATGCAGACACCGAGCGCGATAATTATCTTCGTGCGCAGGAGGCTTGTGACTACGGTCTGGTTGATCGCGTTATCTCTTCTCGTAACGACCAATAATTGTTCTCGTATTGAGGGTTTAAGTTATGGCTAATGACCAGAACTTCTCGCCTTTTGGCGGATTAGATGAGATGCACTGTTCTTTCTGCGGAAAGAGTAGGTCGCAGGTAAATAAGCTTATTCAGGGCCCTGGTGGAGTCTGCATTTGTGATGAATGCGTCTCTACCTGCTCGGATATGATTGATGAGTCTCTTGGCTTTGATGAAGAGTCAGAGATTGAGACTCACTCTGATGAGCCTGTTATCAAAGACCTGCCAACTCCACACGAGATTTACGATGAGCTGTCTCAGTACGTAATGGGCCAGGAAGACGCTAAGCGCGCTATGTCGGTTGCAGTGTACAACCACTATCGTCGTATTCTTTCGGGCAACGATGAGCCTCAGGAGGGCCAGGAGGATGTTGAGATTGCAAAGTCCAACATCTTACTGCTTGGTCCAACCGGTACTGGTAAAACACTGCTTGCTCAGACGCTTGCTCGTTTTCTTGAGGTTCCGTTTGCTATTGCTGACGCAACAACTCTTACCGAGGCTGGCTACGTTGGTGAAGATGTCGAGAATATCCTGCTTAAGCTCATTACTGCAGCTGACGGCGATGTTGAGCGCGCTCAGGTAGGCATTGTCTACATCGATGAGATTGACAAGATTGCTCGCAAGGCCGAGAACCTCTCTATTACTCGTGACGTTTCTGGTGAGGGCGTTCAGCAGGCACTTCTGAAGATTCTTGAAGGTACGGTTGCTAGTGTTCCACCAACAGGTGGCCGCAAGCACCCTCAGCAGGAGCTTATTCACATTGACACCACCAACATCTTGTTCATCTGCGGTGGCGCTTTTGTTGGCCTGGATAAGATTGTTGCTGACCGTATTGGTAAAAAGGGAATTGGCTTTAACTCTGATGTTGCTCAGAATGTCAAAGAAGGTGAGTCTGACCTTATCGCCAAGGTAATGCCTCAGGACCTGCACAGGTTTGGCATGATTCCAGAGCTTTTGGGTCGTATTCCTGTTATTACATCTACTCGTGAGCTTGGTGAGGACGATCTGATGAGTATCCTCACAGATCCAAAGAATGCTCTTACTAAGCAGTACAAGCGCATGTTTGAGCTTGAGGGAGTAGATCTGGAGTTTACTGAGGATTCACTCAGAGAGATTGCTAAGAAGGCATTGGCTCGTGGTACCGGTGCTCGTGGTCTTCGTGCAATTTGTGAGTCTACGCTGCAAGAGACCATGTTTGATCTGCCATCAGATTTGGATATCACAAAGGTTGTGGTTACTCCAGAAAGCGTTGGCGGAGAAAACGCTCCAGAAATCATCAAAGGCAAAAAGAAATAACTTGCATAGCAATAAAAAAAGGAGGTCGAAAGACCTCCTTTTGCGTTATAAATTGCCGCCACCAAGTTTGTTGTATGACGTAATAAGCTGGGTGCGGGTTTTGGTGCCTGGTGGAAAGACGGTGTCAAACAAAGGCATCAAGCCACGGAAAAGCACGCCACTTTGCACACGGTGAGAAAGACCTCTTACCGTACGTCTTGACTCTTCAAGCTGAGAACGAAGCTCCTCAAGGTAGGGGGAGCGGCGAGCGTAGAACCAGAAAAGACCTGCAAGATCTGAATTTGGATAAAGCCAAGGCCTGTTGTCAGGTCCTGCAAAATGCGCAATGCAGATATTCTTACGAGCTTCTTCGTATTCTTCTCGCACGTCTTTTGGCGCCTGAGCAACAATGTGATCGCGGCGAAGGAATTGCCAGTCTACCAGGTAATTCCACTTCATATTAATACGAAGATAGTGACCATTCACAAACCTGTTAAGAACATCTTGATCAAGCCAGCGCCACGCACGCATGGTCGAGACCTTCAGAAACTCTTCAGGAGAAATCTGTTCTCTAATCTCTTCCAGGTTCATCAAAATGACGCCTGCCTGGAAGTAATCGTGAGGATCATCCATGCCCAGCTCATTTTTGAGGTAGGGACCAACTGTGGCGTCATAGCCATCAATCTGACCAATAGTATCAGCGTCGCGTGTAGCGCCTACCAGGTATCCTGTGACATCGATATCGTAGAGTTCTGCAATATCGGTATTAACCACCAGGTCAGAGTCAAGATAAATGGCTTTATTGACGTTAGGAAGCAGCGAGGGAGCAAGCAGCCTGTAGTAAGTTTCTGGTCTAAAGTGACCATGATGAGGAAGCTCAATATCACCAAGAGCAGCGTCCACATCTAAGAAACCAACATGGACGTTATCAACAAGCTGAGCCTGACGAGTAAGCGTAATCATGCTGGTAGGAGTGAGGTCACGAGTCAAAACAATGATGTCGTAGCGACGCTCTGGATTGACATTCTCAATGATAGATTGAATTGCTACAGACAAATACGGCACAAAGTTATCGCTGCAGGCAAATACAAGCACAACGTCATTAAGAGCAAGTCCCAGCTCATCGGATGAGCTTGCAAGCATTGCTCCAGAAAGTTGTGCCCTGCCTGTTCCAACAAGGCGTTGTGTGGGTATTTTACGTAATCTTCTCATACGTAAGACTTTAACACTTAGACGCCAAAAACGCCTGCTGCGTTTGCCATTACTTCAGTTTGCACAGAGTATCCACGGGCCTCACTGAGCCCGCTAAGCGCGCGCTTCAGGCTATCCACAATGTCAAGTGCGTCAATATCTGTATGATCACTGGAGGGAAGGTCAGTCTCGGTAAGGAGTTTATCTTTTGGGTAAACCTTGGCGTATTCACGGCCACGCTTGGTCTTAAGGCTCATCTCGCCAACAGAGAACCAACAGCCAAGCTTAATGGCCCTCTGCAGCTCATCTGAGCTACCGCTAAACCAATGGATGATAGGAACACACGACTGAGCGGCCCCTGTCTGCTCAAGAGTGTCTAGCACCGCATCAACGCTTCTCACGGTGTGCATCGAGAGCACTCGTGGCTGGTCGTTGCGTGAAAGCTCTGCTGCGCGCTTGCAAATCTGCGTAAAAGCTCTAACCTGCAAATCTTGCAACCCATCAACACAATAGCGAGAAGAAAAATCTAGTCCAATCTCGCCAAGGTAAGGCGTCTGCTCCATTAGTTCTAGCAGGAGCTCTATATCTTTTTCAGTAACGCGCCCATCAGAGATGTACCAGGGATGTGCTCCAAGTCCAACACGGATGTTGTCTTGCGTAAGCTGAGGAGCAAGTTCTAGGTAGTCATGAGGAGTAACACCGCAGGTAAAGAAACCTAATCCGGCGTCATGGGAACTTCTCGCTGCATTGAGTGGAGAGTCCATAAGGTTGGCATGGACGTGTGCATCAAAATACGTGAGGTTACTCATGACCAAGCCCCGACAGATGCAGAATGACGTCTGAGGCAATCATCTGACCCATAATAGGAGGGTAGTAGGACATAGTGCCTAGCTTGGCAGATTTACCCGTTGCGCCCTCTGGTGCAAAAACTGGTCGCGCTGGCTCGGGGGAGTAGAGCACGCGAAAGTCGGCAAGGCCGCGCTTTTTGGACTCTTTTCTCATGACCCTTGCAAGAGCATCGGTATGCGTTTTTGAAAGCGTAGTGATCTCCAGGAGTTCTGGGTGGATTTTATTGCCACCACCCATGCTGGAGATGAGGTAGATATCGTTTTTCTGGCACCATGCCACAACAGCCAATTTGGCAGAAATGGTATCGATGGCATCAACCACAACATCTGGTTTTGGAAGAGCGGAGAGTTGCTCGTCAACATTGTCTTTAAGCAAAAAAGCGTCAAGGGTGACCACGTGAGCGTCTGGATTAATGTCCAGAATCATCTCTTTGGTGACATCAACTTTTCTTTTTCCAATGGTGCTCACGTAGGCAATAGCCTGCCTGTTAAGGTTGGATGCCTCCACTGCATCAGCATCCACTAAAACAAAGGAGCCCACGCCGCCTCTGGCCAGCGCCTGGACGCAGTTTGAGCCAACGCCGCCAAGTCCTAAGACCATAACGCAGGAATTTTGAATCTGCCCAAGGCGATCTTTTCCTAGGACAAGTTCAAGTCGAGCAGTGGCTTCAGGAATTGTGGCAGACATAGAGCTCCTCATAAAATGTATCTGCAGATAGTATTTATTGTTCAAGAGTATAGAGGGCTTTAAAGTAATGATTTTGTTGAATAAGTTCCTCAAACGAACCCATTTCGATAATACTACCTTCTTTCATTACAATAATTTCGTCAAATTTTTTCAGTTGAGCTTCCTCTAAGTTGTGTGTAATAACTAGACGTAGTGTGCCCGTGAGATTTGTTATTGAATTTATAATTTGGTCAGTAGTTGAATGGTCAAGTGCTGATGTAGCTTCATCGAAAAATAGAACTTTAGAACCTTTTAACAAGCTTCTTGCAATACAAATTCTTTGACGTTCGCCACCAGAAAGGTTTGAACCTGCTTCACCACATTGATAACTCAGCTTATTTTGTTTAATGAACTCTGTAAGACCAGCTTTTTCACATGCTTGGAAAATAGCATCTTTTGAGTGACTTTCGAACATAGTAATGTTGTCTTCAATTGATGCATTGAATAAGAAATTCTCTTGTTGTACAAGTGAAACGTTTTGATAGAGACTCTTTTTATTAATAGTTCTTAACTCTAAGTCATCATAAAATATATCTCCTTGATAATTTAAATTGCTACCCATGAGTAGATTAAATAAAGTAGATTTTCCAGAACCTGATATTCCGACAATTGCATAACTTTTATTAGGTAGAAGTTTGATTGATAAATTTTTCAGTACAGCTTTATTTTGTTCATAGCCAAATGAAAGATTGTTGATGACTATTCCTTTTGTAACTTTATCTAATGCCTGTTGCCCCTCTTCTTCTTCATTGTCAGCAAGAGTCTCAGAAAATTTTAAAATCAAATCATTTGAAGCCTTACGTGCTGCGAGTAGCGGTGGAATTGTTTGTAAAGGGAGGCTGATGTAATTCATTAGTAACGTAGCCATAAGAATTACACCAGGGGTAACTCCTTGATTTGAGATACAAAGATATGTACCAGCAATTAAGACAGCCCATTGAGATAATCCGAAAGCACTCCAACTCAGAGTATTAATGAACCGAGTAGTCTTTCTACTCTCTTTTTTTGATTTTTCAAGAGCATCATTATCTTTTTCAAATAGTCTTACGGCTGCCCCTGTTGCTCCGTAAGCTTTTATCAAAGGAAAGCCTTTTACCAGATCAGTGATTTGGGCAATGAATTGACTAGTTTTCGCAGAAGATTCTTTTTGAATTTTACCGAGCGTGCCGCCAAGTTTTACACCGATAATCAGAGGAAGAATTGAAGCAGCAATAGCTACAAAAGTTAATGGAATGCTTTGAACCATGAGCATTATGAGGGCCACAATGAAAGATATGCTATCGCTTACCAAAGAAAACATCTGTTCAAGATATGTAGTCTCTATAGTATTTAAATCATTAGTAAGTGCAGATACATAAACGGAACTACCACTTGCTTCAAACGAGTTTATACCTTTTTTCAGCATGTATTTAAATGCGGTATTGCGATAAGAGTTAGCAGCATGATAGAGATAATTAGGAACAAAATAACGAACCACTAATTTATTTGTAATTGCTGAGATTGTTAATATGGCGGCAAATAGACAACCTTGTAGAAAATCATTAAATGATCCTGACACAGCGGAATTCATAAGAATAGAAGTTATATAGGGAGAACATACCGTAACTAGTTCTAGAGAAGTCGTAAAGAAAAAAGAGCCAAATAATAACTTTTTGTTACTCCAAAACAGACTCCGTTTAAGGTCATTTTGAATTTCTTTAACATTGCTTTTCATGTCAAACCTCTCTTAAGATTTTATTTATCTTCTTAGAATTTATTTTGAGCTTTTTACACCGTAAAGTAAGGCTCCCTGAATAATTTCTCGGTATTTTTTGTGATTAGATAAAAACAGCTCAAGCATTGAATGAAGAAAAAATTCAATCTTGTTTTGTTGATAAGTACATAATTTAGGTTGCTTTTCTATCTCATGCGTACAAATTGAGCAGAACGCTCTAAAAGAACACTGAGAACAGCGCTCATTATTTTTATCAAATAAACTAATGTCATTCTGTTTAGAACAATTGCTTACATTGAAAAGAATGTTTTTTGGCTCATCAAGGAATAAATGACATGGATAAACATTTCCAAACATATCTACTGCAAATTTATTGTATCCTGCACCACAAAATAACCTGTAACTCTTACCTGATATAAGGGTACGAATTAAAAAAACTATTTCATCGTTATATTGTCTTTCTTCTAGATTAAAAAAACTTTTGAAATAGTTTAAATTTTCACTTAAGGGAACATCAAAATTAGATTGCTTTGAAGGATCATTATTAATAAGATCGGCAACAATAACTTTTGACGTATTATAACGAGATGATAGATAGCTAAATAAATTAGATTTACTGATTCCTTTAGCTAAATGGAGGGAAGAATAAGTTGATTCAATAGCAATAGTATGATTTTCAGAAAATTTTTTTATATTCTTATCAACAATACTATACGTACCTGAACCGTTTCTAAGAATTCGGTATGAGTCGTTTATTTCCTTTGGACCATCAATACTTGCTATTACTGAAATATCGTATCTATCGATAAGTTTTATTGCTGGTTTTAATAGTAGTGACGCATTTGTAACAAGAGAGTAGTTTGGAATTTTTGATGGATAATTTTTTTGAATATAAGAACAGGCGTGTTCTATTTTATTAAGTGCTAAAAGAGGCTCCCCTCCGAAGAAACTAACTTGTAAGACTTTTTGGTATTTATGAAAAAAATAATCAATAGTCTGTTCTATAACACTATTTGTCATTTCATGAATTGGCAAATCATAGCTTCCTGCATGAGCAAAACAATACTTACAGGTAAAATTACATTTATTTGTAATAATCAACCGAAGAGAGTCTAATGTTTTTGGTGTTGAGAGTGGATAATCAGAATAATTTAAATCAGATAGATAATGATTAATTAATGATTCTTCATTTACAGAATAGTCACCAGATTGAATTTTCAAAGCGAGTTCATACGGAATTTTGTAAATCTTACAGTTAAAAGTATCAAATAAAATTGCACTTTGAGTACTATTTGAGATATGTATAAAAGCATTTTCTTTAAGCATTGTATGCCACCAAAGGTCAATCCTAGGCATTAGCATTGAGAACAATGCTAATGCCATTAGATTATTCTAATTTAGATGTAAAAGTGTTTTAATTTTTGATATCTGCGCCGGAGCAGAAAATTCCACACCACCCGTTGGCATCGACTGTAGAAATGCTCGCAGCCAAATCACTATCTAGATCTGTAACATCGACAATTTCCCAAGAAATCTCAGCTACTGGTACATTCATTGTAGTTCCCTTCAGCTAAAACTTTGAATTGAATGTCGCGACAAATCAATACTACTACTTTTTTATAGAAAGTGTAATTTTTTATATGAAATATTAAAAGAACATTACTATATTCCCCTAAACCACATCTGTTTTAATGCATTATACTGTACAAATGGTTAATAGGAATACTGCTAAAAGCATATGAAAGGCAAGATTACTGTGGAAGAAATGCCCAAGAATTATGATCCTCAGGCAGCTGAGCCTGAGCTCATTGAAAAGTGGATAAAGGCAGATTGTTATGGTCGTAGCAAGGGAACAGAAGACCGTACCGTAGTTATCCCTCCACCAAACGTTACCGGCATCCTTCACATGGGTCATGCCATGGATGACACCATCCAGGACACCTACATTCGTTATTCTCGCATGCGCGGTTATTCAACTCGTTGGATTCTTGGAACAGATCACGCAGGCATTGCAACCCAGACTAAGGTTGATAAGAAGCTCAAGTCAGAGGGTATTTCTCGCCTGGAGATTGGTCGCGAGAAGTTCCTGGAGGCTTGCTGGGATTGGACGCGCGAGTACGGCGGAACCATTGTTTCTCAGATTAAGCGCATGGGCTGCTCCATTGATTTTAATGACGAGAAGTTCACCATGTCTCCTGAGTACACTCAGGCAGTACGTAAGGTCTTTGTTGACTGGTATCATGACCAGCTTATTTATCGCGGTAAGCGTATTGTAAACTGGTGCCCTCATTGCGAGACTTCTATCTCTGACGATGAGGCAGAGTACGCTGACGAGAAGGGCCATCTTTGGTACCTGCGTTACCCGCTTAAAGAGCCTGTTAATGGCGTTGAGTACATTACCGTAGCAACTACTCGTCCAGAAACTATGCTGGGCGATACCGGCGTGGCTGTCTCTCCTCAAGATCCAGAAAAGGCAGATCTTGTTGGAAAGACCGTTATTCTGCCCATTGTTAATCGAGAGATTCCAATTTTCTCTGACTGGCATGTTGACGCAGGCTTTGGTACCGGTTTTGTTAAGGTAACTCCAGCTCATGACCCAAATGACTTTGCTATGGGTCAGACTCACAATCTTGAGCAGATCAACATCTTTGATGAGCATGCTGTTGTTGTTGACGGCTATGGTGAGTTCTCTGGTCTTGATAGAGATCAGGCTCGCGAGGCTATTGTTGCTTGGTTTGAAGAGCATGGCCTGCTTGATCACGTTGAAGATCTTGATCACTCCGTTATGCATTGCTACCGCTGCGGCACAACTCTTGAGCCGTGGCTCTCTGAGCAGTGGTTTGTTGCCGTCGATAAGCTCAAAGAGCCCGCAGCACAGGTAGTCAAAGACGGTCAGGTTACCTTCCACCCAGAGCGTTGGACTCAGACCTACCTCACGTGGATGGAAAATCTCCGCGACTGGAACATCTCCAGGCAGCTTTGGTGGGGACACCGTATTCCTGTGTTCTACTGCGATGATTGTGGCTGGCAGGATGCGCTTATGGAGGACACTGATGTCTGTCCAAAGTGCGGCGGTCATCATGTTCACCAGGATGAGGACGTTCTGGACACCTGGTTCTCTTCTCAGCTGTGGACCTTTGCTACACAGGGCTGGCCAGACCATCCTGAGCAGCTTGAGGGTCACCACCCAACACAGGTCCTGGTAACCGCTCGAGATATCATTGCTCTTTGGGTTGCTCGCATGATTATGAGCTCGCTCTACTTCACCAAAGAGATTCCATTCCACGATGTCTACATCTACGCAACCATTTTGGCTAAGGACGGCAGCCGCATGTCCAAGTCAAAGGGTAACGGCGTAGATCCCATGGATCTGATTGCTAAGTATGGTGCTGACGCAATGCGTTATAACCTGCTTACGCTTATCACTAACAACCAGGACGTCAAGTTTGATGCAGTTCTTGATAAGAAGACCCGTGAGCTTATTGAGTCTCCAAGAACTGATCAGGCACGTTCTTTTGTTACTAAGATTTGGAATGCAAGCCGCTTTGTTCAGATGAACCTTGACGGCTACACTGCCGGCATGCCAAAGGCAGAGACACCAGAAGATGCATGGATGTTCTCGCGCCTTGCTAAGGTTGTTGCAGAGACAACTGAGCAGCTTGAGACCTATGGCTTTGGTGAGTACGCCCGCAACATTCAGTCCTTCTTCTGGAATGATGTCTGCGACTGGTACATTGAGCTTTGCAAGGGCCGTCTTCTTGATGGAACTCCTGATCAGCGCCTGCAGGTTCAGCGCAACCTTGTCTTTGTCCTGGATGTCAGCATGAGGCTTTTGCATCCTGCCATGCCATTTGTTACCGAGAGCGTTTGGGATGCTCTTCCTGCATCTGGTCTTTTGAGTCATGACTCAGAGTTCTTGATGATCTCTGAGTGGCCAGATCCAGAAAAGCTTGCTAACTTTGTTGACGAGGCAGCTGAGCATAACTTCTCGCTTGCTAAGACTGTTGTTTCTGCTGTTCGTTCTTCTCGCGCTCGTTACAGGCTGTCGCCAAAGACAGACCTTGCTGTTGTGGTTAAAGCTCCAGCACAGGATGTTGCAGCGCTGAAGGAGCAAGCAGCCTTCATCCAGAATGTTGGCCGCGTAAGCTCGTTTGAGGTTGCTAAGGCTCCTCAGAAGCCTGCTGGTTCTGTTTCTGTCACCGATGCTGGCCTTGAGATGTACGTTGTTCTTGGTGAGCTTGTTGACCTGGCCGCTGAGGCTAAGCGTCTTCAGAAAGACCTTGAGTCTGCAAAGAAGGAACTCTCTGGCGTGGAGCGCACCCTTGCTAACCAGGGATTTGTTGCTAAGGCAGCGCCTGAAGTTATCGAGAAAAAACGTGCACGTGCAGAAGAACTTACTACGCTTGTTGATCAGCTAGAGCAGCAGATTGCTGACTTCTCATAGGTAAAGTTTGATGCGGTGTAACAGTCGCATCTTGTGTTTAGTACGTGCATGCAGTCCACTTTAGGTTAGGAACAACATGTCTGAGGTTACATCCGATATCGAGATTGCTCAATCATCCGAGATGCTTCCCATCTTTGAGGTGGCAAAGCGTGCGGGTATTCCAGAGAATCTTCTGGAGCCTTATGGTCGCTATAAGGCAAAGCTTGATGCACGTGCTCTGGCAGATAAGCCTCTTCGCGGAAAGCTTGTGCTAGTTACTGCTATTAATCCAACGCCAGCAGGTGAGGGAAAGACCACTACCTCAGTTGGTCTGGCAGATGCTTTGACCAGCTTGGGACAGTCTGCTATGTTGGCCCTTAGAGAGCCTTCTTTGGGACCTGTCTTTGGTGTCAAGGGTGGCGCTGCGGGCGGCGGATATGCCCAGGTAGTTCCTATGGAAGACATTAACCTTCACTTTACCGGAGACTTCCACGCTATTGGCGCTGCAAACAACCTCTGCGCAGCCATGCTGGATAACCATATCAAGCAGAGCAACAGTCTCAACATTGATCCACGTCGTGTTGTGTGGAAGCGCTGCGTAGACATGAATGATCGCCAGCTCAGAAACGTTGTTGACGGACTTGGTGGCATTGCAGATGGTATGCCAAGACAAGACGGCTTTGATATTACCGTTGCTTCCGAGGTTATGGCTGTATTCTGCCTTGCTTCCGGCATCAAAGACCTTAAAGAGCGCCTGGGCAGAATGGTTATTGCCTACACCTATGACCGCAAGCCTGTTACCGTCAGCGATATCCATGCCGAGGGCGCTATGACAGCGCTGCTCAAAGACGCTATTCAGCCTAACTTGGTCCAGACGCTTGAGCACACACCTGCTCTTGTTCACGGTGGACCTTTTGCCAACATTGCTCACGGTTGCAATACGGTTGAAGCAACAAAGACTGCTCTGCGTCTTGCAGATTACGTTGTTACCGAGGCTGGCTTTGGTGCAGACCTTGGTGCCGAGAAGTTCTTGGACATTAAGTGCAGAGCTACTGGCCTTGCTCCATCGGCTGTTGTTCTGGTGGCAACCGTTCGTGCACTTAAGTACAACGGAGGCGTTGCCAAAGCAGACCTTAACCAGCAAAACGTTGAGGCGCTTAAAGAGGGCATTCCTAACCTGCTTCGCCACGTTGACAACATCCAGACGGTCTACGGTCTTCCTGTAGTTGTTGCCATCAATGCATTCCCAACCGATACCGCTGAAGAGCTTGCTCTGGTAGAGGAGGAGTGCAAGAAGCGTGGCGTTAACGTAGTGCTATCTGAGGTTTGGGCAAAAGGCGGTAAGGGCGGCCAGGCTCTGGCAGAAGAGGTCATGCGCCTTTGCCAGACTGAGTCTAAGCTCACCTTTGCTTACGATGTCAAAGAGTCTTTGAAGCAGAAAATTACTGATATTGCTACCAAGATTTACCACGCCGATGGTGTTGAATTTGCTCCAAGTGCCGCCAAGCAACTTCAGCAGCTTGAAGAGCTCGGCTTTGGCGAGCTTCCTATTTGTATGGCAAAAACCCAGTACTCATTTACTGATGACCAGACCAAATTGGGTGCTCCAGAAAACTTTAAGATTACCGTGCGAGAAGTTCGTGTTTCTGCAGGTGCTGGCTTTGTAGTCTGTCTTACGGGCTCCATTATGACCATGCCAGGACTTCCAAAGGTTCCTGCTGCAGAGCACATTGATGTTCTTGATGATGGAAGAATTGTGGGTCTTTTCTAATGTCTTATCCCTCTTCACCTGAAGAAGTTGCATTTACAACGTATAGCGCTGACTCTTATGCTCAACACCTTGCTGCTAAAGAGCCTATTCCTGGTGGTGGTAGTGCGGCTGCTTATGTAGGCGCACTTGCAGTTTCTTTGGCTTCAATGGCTGGTGTGTATGCACAAGGAAAACCTGCCTATGCTCAGCATGAAGATGATCTTGCAACATACATCGCTCGAGCTGGAGCTCTTCGCCAAGACTTCATGGAACTTATGGATGAGGACTCTCGCCAGTTTTTGTTGGTTTCCAGCGCGTTTAGTGTGTCTAAAGATGACCCAAAGCGCCCAGAGATTGTTGAGGATGCTCTTAAAGAAGCAGCTCAACCTCCGCTGAAGGTTATGAGAAAAGTGTGCGAGTCCATTGAACTTCTCGAAGAGATGCTCATCAAGGGATCTCGTATGCTTTTATCCGACGTAGGTTGCGGTGCTGCTCTTGCGCGCGGTGCTTTGATTGCAGCTTCTCACACGTTGTTTGTAAACACGCGCTCCATGCATGATACAGCCTATGCTCAAACATTGCTTGATGAGGCAGATAAACTTTTGGACACCTATGTATCACGAGCTGACGCCGTAAGTGATGCGGTGAGCGCACAGCTGAGACAGGAGGCATAACATGAGCTCAGAGACTCTATCGCAGGAGCTTCGTGGCGCTCCTGTAGCTAAAGCAATAACTGAAAAACTTGCCGCTGAGGTCAAGGAACTTCGCGCACAAGGCGTAACTCCTAGGCTGGTTATTGTTCGCATTGGACAGAAAAGCGATGACCTTACCTATGAGCGTGCGGCTTATACGCGTGCAGAGAAGGTAGGCTTTGAAGTTGAGACTATTGAGCTTCCAGAAGACGCCACACAAGAGCAGGTAAATGCTACGTTTGACCAGGTTTCTGCCGACGCATTGGTGCATGGTTGTCTGCCTATGCGTCCTTTTCCTACTGGAATTGATGAGCATGAAGCGCTTCAGCATCTAGCACCAGAAAAAGATGTTGATTGTGCAACTGATTCAATGCTGCTCGCAACGCTTTGTGGAACTCCTGGTGCACTGGGACCTTGTACCGCAGAAGCGGTTCTGGCTCTCCTCGATTTTTACCAGGTGCCCCTTAAGGGAGCGCCTGTTGCAGTTGTTGGTCGCTCAAACGTCATTGGTCGTCCGGTAGCTGCGCTTTTAAGTGCAAGAAACGCTACAGTGACGGTGTGTCACAGCAAGACCAAAGACCTTGCTGCTACGCTTAAGCAGGCAGAGGTTGTGGTTGTGGCCGCAGGTCGTGCGCACCTTATTGGGGCTGACTACGTAAGAGATGGTCAGACCATCATTGACGTGGGCATTAACTGGGATGAAGCAGCTCAAAAGCTTGTTGGCGATGTTAATACAGAGCAGGTAGCTCCTCTGGTAAGTGCTTATACTCCCGTTCCTGGCGGTGTAGGCAGCGTAACTACAGCAATTCTTGCTCGCCATGTTGTTGCCGCAGCTCAAAGAACGCTTGCATAAGAGTGAAAGGTAGGTTGCCTCATGGCAGCGGAAAATAACTATAAAGAGCTTGATCAAGAGCGCGTAAAAGCCGCGGTCAAGGAGTTTTTGCTTGCTATTGGCGAGGATCCAGAGCGAGAAGGTCTGCTTGATACACCAGACCGTGTTGCTCGTGCTTGCGTGGAGCTCTTTGGTGGCATGCAGGAAGATCCTGCAGCTCATCTGCGTAAACAGTTCCATGAAGAAGGCAATAAAGAGATGGTTATTGTCCGCGACATTCCTTTCTCGTCTACCTGTGAGCATCACATTTTGCCTTTTGTCGGCAAGGCACACGTTTGCTACATTCCACAAAATGGTCGTATTACCGGCCTTTCTAAGATTGCTCGCTGCGTCAGCGGATATTCTCGCCGCCTGCAGGTGCAGGAGCGCCTTACAGGTCAGATTGCAGACGCTATGGTAGAAGAGCTTGACCCCTTGGGCGTTTTGGTGGTTATGGAAGCTGAGCACACCTGCATGAGTATGCGTGGCATTAGGGCATCGGGCGCTCTTACCACCACATCTGCGGTTCGCGGCGTTTTTAAGACTAACGAGAAAACCCGAGCAGAAGCTATGCGTCTGCTCGGCCTATAAGAGGTATGTGCAATGAGTTATTCCGTTCCTTTTTCTGTGCCTGAGCTGAGTTATGAGCAGTCTTTAAAGGTGCTTCACGATACAAAGAAGTTTGGTATCCAGCCCTTGCTGGAGAGCGTGGAAGACATGCTCAAAGAGCTGGGCAACCCTGATCTCTGCTTTAAGAGCATCCAGATTGCAGGTACCAACGGCAAAACATCTACCTCCAGATACACTGCAGCCCTGCTCAAAGGAGAGGGTCTCAAGACCGCCCTGTACACGTCTCCCGAGCTCATCAGCTATACCGAGCGCATGGAGATTAACGGCTCACCTGTTTCTGAGGCGGCCTTTGCTCACGGCGTTTCAGCTGCTCAGGTAGCAGGGGAGCGCGTCAACGCTCAGCGAGCCGCCTTGGGCGAGCGTCCTTATGACATCACCGAGTTTGACCTGCTTACGGTCGCAGCTCTAGTAATCTTTGCCGAGGCAGAGATTGACGTCTGTGTGCTTGAGTGTGGCATGGGTGGCAGATGGGATGCAACAAGCGCTGCGCAAAACATCACCTCCGTTGCCATCACGGGCGTTGGTCTGGACCACACACGCATCTTAGGCGATACCCTTGAGGCCATTGCTGGCGAGAAGGCCGCCATTATCAAGCCTGGTCGCACCTGCGTGCTTGGCGTGGGAACGACAACTCCTCAGAGTGTCCAGGACGTATTTCTGTCCCAGGCAGCTTCTGTGGGCGTTGTTCCAACTCTTCTTGTAGCTGACAAGCCAGAAGACGTTGAGGGAGAGGTTTCTGCTGGTCAGGCTACTGACCATCCAGAGCTACCTCACGCACATTTCTTCATCACCAAAAAGCCTAAGAGCATCGGTTTTCCTCTTGAACTTACGGTTGTAACACCGCGCGCAACCTACGAAGATCTTGCCGCACTTAAGCCAAGCTACCAGGCTGCAAATATTGCCCTGGCAACCTGCTTGGCTGAGGATTTTCTGGGTCGCCCTCTTGATGCTGAGAAAGCGTTTTTCTCCACAACCAGGTGCCCTACACCTGGTAGGTTCCAGCTACTTCAACCTAAGCCTTTGGTGCTCATTGACGCAGCTCATAACCCCCAGTCAATTGAGACATTCTTAACTGCTATCCGCTCAATTGAGCCAGAAGTTACCAACCGCCCTATGCTTTTGACTGCTGTTTTTGCAGATAAAGACGTTAAGGGCATCGCAGAACTTCTCGCCAAAGAGTTCCCTGAGGTAGCGGTAACCCAGACAGATAACGATCGAGCCATGGATGCAGACGAGCTTGCTGAGCTGTACAAAGCCTGCGGCGCTAACGTGGTAGCTGTGTACAGAAGCGTTCCTGAGGCAGTGGACGCCTTGCGCGAGAAGGGCTTTGTAGCATGTGGAACAATTTCACTTGCTGGCGAGGTTGCTGCACAATTTAGTGATGCTTTGGTAAAATAAATTTATCTGCGACATTTCGCCCATTTTTGAGGCAGTTTGTCGTACGATTTAGGAGAGAACAAAAAGCCAGCAGAAGGGGCTGTCAGATGCAGGAGATTCTTGATCAGATTATTACACCTGAGGTACGTATGGTTATTTACCTCATGGTTATTTGCGTCGTAATGCTTTATATCCTTTCTATCATCTACGTTATTCGCGATGCTCAGCGTCGTGGCGCAGAGCCTTGGTGGATGTGGGCAGTCATTTCTGTTGTTCCTGTTGTTGGCCTGCTTGCTTACGTTATTCTGCGTCCAAGCAGCTACCTCATTGACCGTGAGGAGCAGGACCTTGACATTGCCCTTCGTGAGCACCAGCTGTCTCACTACGGCATTTGCCCTAAGTGCTCCGCTCCAATTGACCGCGATTTTATCGTGTGCCCAATCTGCAATACGCAGGTTAGAAACGTTTGCCCAACATGCCATCGTCCACTGAACGCAGACTGGAAGGTTTGCCCTTACTGCCGTACTCGCATTCAATAACGTTTGGTTTTGTTCTTTATGATGGCAATCTGGTGTTTTACAACAGAGACTATGTAGGCGTCTGCTCCTAAGCTCCCGTGTGAGCAGAGTAGGCGCCGTGCCTGTTTCTATGAGTATCTACCTCTGAGGGGTTTTACATGAAGGTTTTATATAACGACGGCCATGTTGGCGAGATTAACAATCCAGCTGAAGAGCTTGAGGTTATTCGTCACGATGCAGCTCATCTGCTTGCTCAGGCTTTGAAGCGTCTGTATCCTCACGCACAGTTTGCCTATGGTCCAGCAACCGAAAATGGTTTCTACTATGACGTTGATCTTGGAGACACCAAGGTTAACGAGGACGATTTCCCAGCTATCGAAGCTGAGATGAAGAAGATTGTCAAAGAGAACCTCAAGATTGAGACGTTTGAGCTTCCTCGTGATGAGGCTGTTGCCTACATGAAGGAGCGCGGCGAGTCTTACAAGGTTGAGCACATTGGCGATCTTGCTCCTGATGCACACATCACCTTCTACAAGCAGGGTGAATACGTTGACATGTGCGTTGGTCCTCACATGCTCTACACCAAGGGCGTCAAGGCCTTCAAGCTGACCAGCATCTCTGGTGCCTATTGGAAGGCCGATAAGAACAACAAGATGCTCACCAGAATTTATGGTGTGGCTTTTGGTTCTAAAGAGGAGCTTGCTCAGTACCTCAAGATGATTGAAGAGGCCGAGAAGCGCGACCACAGGAAGATTGGCCGCGAGATGGAGCTCTTCATGATGTCCGACTTTGGCCCAGGTTCTCCATTCTGGCTTCCAAACGGCATGGCTCTGCGCAACGCTCTGACCGATTACTGGCATGAGATGCAGGCTCGCTTTGGCTACCAGGAGGTTCAGACCCCAC
The DNA here is from genome assembly GCA_963544885.1 of uncultured Atopobium sp. GTDB lineage: Bacteria > Actinomycetota > Coriobacteriia > Coriobacteriales > Atopobiaceae > Lancefieldella. The sequence continues at coordinate 24,379 of CAUUHE010000009.1, forward strand.
TGATCCTCTCGCGTTCCCTTTGGGAGACCTCTGGTCACTGGGACCACTACAAAGAGAATATGTACACTACCACGGTAGATGAAGAGGACTTTGCAATTAAGCCTATGAACTGCCCTGGTGCATGCTTGATTTACAAGTCCAAGCCACGTTCTTATAGGGATCTTCCTATGAAGCTGGCTGAGGCTGGTCTTGATCACCGTTATGAGATGAAGGGCGCTCTGCACGGTCTGTTCCGTGTCCGTGAGTTTACTCAGGACGATGCACACCTCTTCATCCGCCCTGATCAGATTACTGAGCAGGTCACGGATGCATCTCACCTCATTACCGCTTACTATGCCCAGTTTGGCTTCCCATACCGCGTTGAGCTTTCTACGCGCCCAGAGGATTCTATGGGTTCTGATGAGGATTGGGAGCGCGCCGAGCAGGGCCTGCGTGATGCACTTGAGTCTATGGGCATTGAGTACGTTGTTAACGAGGGCGATGGCGCTTTCTACGGTCCTAAGATTGACTTCCATCTGACCGACTGCCTTGGTCGCTCTTGGCAATGCGGCACCATCCAGCTTGACTTCCAGCTGCCTCACAACTTCCAGCTTGAGTACATTGACTCCGACGGTACCAAGAAGCAGCCAATCATGATTCACCGCGCTGGCTTTGGTTCCTTCGAGCGCTTTATTGGTATTCTGACCGAGAACTACGAAGGCAAGTTCCCTGTCTGGCTGAGCCCATGCCAGGTCAAGGTGCTTCCTGTTTCCGAGAAGTCTCGTCCTTATGCTCATGAGGTTGCCGAGAAGCTCGCAGCTGCTGGTATTCGCGTTAAGGTTGACGACCGTGACGAGAAGATCGGCTATAAGATCCGTGAGGCTCGCTCACTTGACCGTGTTCCTTACATGCTCATCCTTGGTGAGCAGGAGGTTGAGGCAGGAAACATCTCTGTCCGCGACCGCTCCAACGAGACTCACACCGCAGAGCTTGACGAGTTTATTGCTCAGGTTGTCAAAGAGAATGCTGAGCGCGTTGGTTAAAGAGGCTCAACATAACCCACAAACTGCGGTTGATGATGTTACACAGACCGTAACCAACGTTGTAGTTGAGACAACGCAAACCGCAAGCGATGTTGTAGCTGAATACGTAAAAATGACAGGGGCAGGCCGTGCGCGGCTTGTCCCTGTTTCATATGTAGACGAACTTCTCGCCACACTGATTGCGGGTGGAGCAAGCGTCGTGGAGCCGCTTTCCGGCGTGCCCGTTGAGGTATGCGACATCAAGGGCATGGCCGCGGCAGGGGAGCTGCTGGTGGCGGATGTGCGTGCGATTGGCGCCGAGTTTAGCCCCGCGTGTCGCTTGGGAGCAGAACTTGCGGTGGTCGCGGACGCTCGGGTGCCGGGATATGTTGTCGTGTGCATGCGGAAGTGCTGCATACCGTGGGTAGCAGAGGCGGTTGAAGCCAAGGCGTGCCCTACAGAGGACGTGACGGTAGCTGCCGCGGGAGCGGAAGAGCAGGCGAGTACACGGGTTTCTCGCCACGCGGCGAGCGACGCGGCGCAGGTGGTTGCCGCGTACCTGGCGTGCCATCCGCGCGTCGAGGCGGTGCGCTATCCGGGCCTCAAAGCGGATCCGAGCTTTGTGCGCGCAACGTCGCAGCTGGTGGGCGGATTTGGCCCGTACGTGGATTACACGTGGAAAGAATCGCCAGGTGAATGGCATAGATTTACAGCAACAGATGAAGACGTCAGAACGCAGATTATAAATTTTGAGAGACTCGGTTAACGGTAAGCACTTGTTTAGCAGACCTTGGTATAATTTGAATTAATGTTCCTAAACAGAAGGGGATTTTATGGCAAAGAAGGCTACTCAAATTGAGGATGTTGATACTTTGCTCAAGCGCCTCGAAGAGATGCGTGAGGCACAGGCAGAGTTTGCAACATTTACTCAGGAGCAGGTCGATAAGATTTTCTATGAAGCTGCTCTTGCGGCCGAGAAAAATCGTATCCCTCTTGCTCGCATGGCAGTTGAAGAAACTGGCATGGGTGTAATGGAAGACAAGGTTATCAAGAACCATTACGCAGCAGAGTACATTTACAACAAGTACAAGGACATGAAGACCTGTGGTGTTGTAGAGGATGATCCAGCTGCAGGTTATCGAGTTGTAGCCGAGCCAATGGGTATCGTAGCTGCAGTTATTCCAACTACTAACCCAACTTCTACCGCAATTTTCAAGACACTTCTTGCCCTAAAGACAAGAAACGCCATTATTATTTCCCCACACCCACGCGCAAAAGAGTGCACTATTGCTGCTGCTCGTATTGTTCGCGATGCTGCCGAGAAGGCCGGCTGCCCCAAGGGTATTATCGACTGGGTACCAGCTCCTACCATTGATATGACTGCAGCAGTCATGAGCAATGCTGACATTATCCTGGCAACCGGTGGTCCAGGTATGGTTAACGCAGCTTACTCTTCTGGTAAGCCAGCTCTGGGCGTTGGACCTGGTAACACTCCTGTTATCATCGACGATACTGCAGACATCAAGCTTGCAGTTAGCTCTATCATTCACTCCAAGACCTTCGACAACGGTATGATTTGCGCTTCTGAGCAGTCCGTTACCGTTCTTGACGGCGTATATGACCAGGTTAAGAAGGAGTTTGCTGATCGTGGCTGCTACTTCCTCCAGGGCAAAGAGCTTGACGCTGTCCGTAAGACTGTCATTGTTAACGGTGCTGTTAACGCAGGTATTGTTGGTAAGTCTGCTCACTTTATTGCAAAGACCGCTGGTGTTGATGTTCCAGAGAAGACCAAGGTTCTTATTGGTGAGGTAACCTCTGTTGAGCCTTCAGAAGAGATGGCTCACGAGAAGCTTTCTCCAGTTCTTGGTATGTATCGTGCAAAGACCTTTGACGAGGCTATTGCTAAGGCTGAGCGTCTTGTTGCTGATGGTGGTTACGGTCACACCAGCTCTCTTTACGTCAACATTAACGAGAAAGAGAAGATTGCTAAGCATCAGGAGGCAATGAAGACCTGCCGTATCCTGATCAATACTCCTTCCTCTCAGGGTGGTATTGGAGACCTCTACAACTTCAAGATGGCTCCATCCCTAACCCTTGGCTGCGGCACCTGGGGCGGCAACTCCGTCTCCGGCAACGTTGGCCCACAGCACCTGCTTAACTACAAGTCTGTTGCAGAGAGGCAAGAGAATATGCTTTGGCTTCGTGTACCTGAGAAGGTCTACTTCAAGAGGGGCTGCATGCCTCTTGCTCTCCGTGAGCTCAAAGAGGTCTATAACAAGAAGCGCGTCTTCATTGTCACAGACCAGTTCCTATACAAGAGTGGCTTCACCAAGACTATCGAGGAGACCCTGGATTCCCTGGGCATTGTTCACTCTTCATTCTGGGATGTTGCTCCAGATCCAACCCTTCAGTGCGCTCTTGAGGGTGTAGCTCGCATTCGCTCCTTCGAGCCAGACTGCATCATCGCAATCGGTGGCGGTTCTGCTATGGACGCAGGTAAGATTATGTGGTCTATGTACGAGAACCCAGAGGAGAAGTTTGAGGACATGGCAGCGGACTTCTTGGATATCCGCAAGCGTGTTTACAACTATCCTAAGATGGGCAACAAGGCATTCTTCGTTGCAATCCCAACCTCTTCTGGTACCGGTTCCGAGGTAACTCCATTTGCCATCATCACTGATGCTGACAATGGCGTTAAGTACCCACTTGCAGACTATGAGTTGCTGCCTAACATGGCAATCGTTGATACCGACAACATGATGAGCCAACCTAAGGGCCTGACCTCTGCTTCTGGTATCGATGTTCTTACTCACTGCCTCGAGGCATTTGTTTCCATGATGGCATCTGACTACACAGATGGCATGGCTCTTCGCGGCATGAAGCTGGTCTTTGAGTATCTGCCACGTGCTTACGATAATCCAAACGACGTCGAGGCGCGCGACCACATGGCAAACGCTTCCTGCCTGGGCGGCCTTGCATTTGCTAATGCATTCCTGGGTGTCAACCACTCCATGGCTCACAAGCTGGGCGCTTTCCACCACATTCCACACGGTTGGGCAAACGCAGTTATCCTTACTCGCGTTATGCGCTACAACGCAGCTGAGCGCCCAACAAAGATGGGCACCTTCCCACAGTACGATCACCCACACACTCTTGCACGTTATGCTGAGGCGGGTCGTTTCTGCGGTGTTACCGGCAAGGATGACCGTGAGGTCTTTGAGAACTTTGTCAAGAAGATTGAGGAGCTCAAGGCATACATCGGTGTCAAGGAGACCATCAAGGATTACGGCGTAGATGAGAAGTACTTCCTCGATACCCTTGACGAGATGTCTGAGCAGGCATTCGATGACCAGTGCACTGGCGCAAACCCACGCTACCCACTTGTCTCCGAGATTCGCGAGCTTTACTTGGATGCTTACTACGGTCGCGAGCCAGGCTTCTACGAGGACTAATCCTCGCACCCGCGCGCCGCGTCGCTAGCACGTCCGCCTCGGAGCGCGTTCGCTTCGGAGCGCCCGTCCCGGAGCGCGTTCGCCTCGGAGCGCCCACCGCGAACCGCGTCCACCGCGGAGCGCGTAAAACACAAAGCAAGAGCCGGTTACCTAAAACCCAGATAACCGGCTCTTTTGTTAGCCTACTTAATTCATTGCCTGGTCAGTCAAAGAGTTGTTTTGATTGAAATTGTGACCCTAGAATCACAAAACACACCTATGTCACATAATCTGTCAAAAAAGGCTATACATTGCTCCAAAAATGCGTGTTTAGTGCAGAATATCTTCATTTGATGTGCTATTAACATCGAATTTTGCAGATTATCTGACTTTGCTGTGTTGTCACATAGGGCAATTTAGGGATAGTTAAACTTTATATATTAGTTCATTCATAAATCTGTATATTGAATCAAGTTTATTCATCAGAATGAATTGCTCATGAGAATACTGGCGCAGCGTCCGCTTGATCCGGTACAGATTGTTGTCTCCCAAGTCTTTTTTAATGCTCAGGAACATATTTTGCATTGCCAGCTGATTCCTGTAGATATCCGCATTTACAAAGTACTCTTTAATACTCACCGAGTTCAGTTCATTAGTTCTTTGATTATCTTTTCTTTGCTGGTAGAAGTCATCATGATACGCACCGTTATATTCGATAGCCACTAAATTTAATCCAGACAAATTTGACTTAGACATCTTGCCGAAAAGTAAATCTAATCTTCTTTCCTTAGCTTGTAACTCCGGGTTTATCTGGTCTTTTATTACATACGATTTATTCAACGCAATCGGCATTTGATTGAAACCACCTTCACAATATGGGAGAGCAGATCTAATTGCCATCTTTACTTCCATGGGAGAGGCAGCATCAGAGAAGAAATACCTCATGTTTCTTTGTGTGGTTCGCAAACCAGGAGAATAAGGCTCAAGCATATTCAATAGAGATATGAGCTCGTCCGTAGTCAATAATGGCGTATTAAATTCGCAGAGGTCACCGTTTGGGAGATGACCATAACCAGCCATCATTAAATTCGCAAGAACAATTTGATGTAGAGAGCTTTTATTTCTAGAGAGCAAGCAGATAGCTAGGGGAGGTGCAACACAATACACATTTTGTCCAAGCTCAATAAGGGAACCTGCTGGCAAAAGGCATTTGAACTGGTGAAATACTCGCTCATCGCAAAATCTTGTTCTCGAATTGTTTCTTAATAGTTCATGAGTAGTTTTTCCTAAGACAATGCCATATGCTTTCCTCAGAAAACAAAGCTTTTCATCGTATATCTTGGTTGAACACGCCGAATACGTCGCGCGCAAATCCCTTGTTGTCCGTTGCAACAAAACATCATTGTTTCCGCGTATCTTAAGTTGCGCACAGATTTGTAGTGCAGTTTCATGCGAGAAAATAATATCCATTCGTTCCTCCTTAAAATGAGAAACGAATATAACAGCAGGATTTTTCAGTAGTTTGACATCAGTTTGACAGATTCCCGTTTCTGTTCTGCCAAAACAAGACAAGTCCTCTCATACCAGCAGGTAAAAGAGGACTTAGATAAAAACTAAATCAAAGAGTCTATGAAACGTTTCGACCAATCAACATGAAAATCATACGATTAAGCACACTGATAAATCGCGTGCAAAACAGCTAAACGTGCTTGTAGGTAACAAACTTGAAAGCAACGCCTTCCGGAGTCACTCCGCCGTCTTCCTCGTTACAAACTTCCCATGAAGGATCTTCGTCTAGGTTGGGGAAGTACGTGTCCGCATTGACCACGGTGTCGTGCTTTGTCACGTACGCGTAAGAGCACTTGTCGAGAAGAGCACGGTAAATTGAAGCTCCACCAATAAGCCAGACCTTCTCGGGAGCTTCATCCGCAACTAAACGAAGCGCTTCCTCTGTCGACGACACCACCTCAACGCCTTCAACCTGGTAATCGGCATTTCTAGAAATGACAATGTTGCGGCGACCTTTAAGCGGTCCACCAGGGAAGCTCTCCAGCGTCTTTCTGCCCATGACAACCGTGCAACCGCGCGTGTGCTCAACAAAATGCTTCATGTCAGCCTTGTTGGGGATGAGAAGATCTCCGTCGCATCCGATGCCCCAATCGCGTGTTACAGAAACAATTGCGTTCATGTGGTTCTCCTGGCAAGTATCGTCTTACATGAAATGATGATCTTAGCTTGAGCATCCGTCCGGGCGCCTGCAGCGCCAGCCGCGTCTGCAGCAACTGCGCCTAAACCGCAATCGGAATGTTCTTGATCTGCGGACCGTGCTGATAATCCTCGACAATGAGGTCGTCAGTAGTGAAGTCGTAGAAGTTGGTGATGTTAGGGTTCAGGCTCACCTTTGGCGCATCAAAGGTGGGGCGAGAAATCAATTCTTTAACAATGTCAACGTGGCGATCATAAATGTGAGCGTCGGCAATCATGTGAACCAGCTCACCAGCCTCCATGCCGCTGACCTGCGCAACCATCATGAGCAAGATAGCGTACTGGCAAACATTCCAGTTGTTAGCTGCAAGAATGTCCTGGCTACGCTGAACAAGCAGCAGGTTGAGCGTAGGTTTATCCTTACCTGGCTCCTGAGTAACGTTGTAAATTGCGTTGAATGCGCAAGGGTAGAGGTTCATCTCAGAAAGATCGGCAAAGGTATACAGGTTAGTCATAATACGACGGCTGAACGGATTCTCTTTGAGGTCCTTGAGTACACGATCCATCTGGTCATAATCGCCATCGGAGTAGTGAGAAACCTGTCCAACCTGATAACCGTAGGCTTTGCCAATGGAGCCAGACTCGTCAGCCCATGAATCCCAGATGTGTGAGTTAAGATCGTTAACGTTGTTGGACTTCTTCTGGTAAATCCACAGAATCTCGTCCATAGCGCTCTTGAGCGCAGTGCGACGAAGCGTCAGCGCTGGAAACTCCTCGCGCAAATCATAGCGATTACAGACGCCAAACTTCTTGATTGTGTATGCGGAGGTACCATCTTCCCAGGTAGGACGGACCTTCTCGCCCTCGGTGGTGGTGCCGTTTTCAATAATGTCGGAGCACATATCAATAAAAATGCGATCTGCTTTGCTCATATTCAATCCTTCAAAATACCGTTCAAAATGGAATAAACACCTGCTAGTTGTACGTATAGCAAGTCTTTTCCAAGTACATTACCAGTTGCTGTCAGTATAAGCGCTGTAGGGATCCCCAAAAAGCGGGCTTGAGGAAGTCTGATTGCTCGAAACACAAGAACGTCCCAGTCCCGAGAGCAGCATAATAACTATAAAAAATAGCAAGCCTGCAGGGAAAGGAGAGCCGTCAGGCATCTGCGACGGATCGTTTGGGTCAAAGTCAGGGCCCTCGCCGCCAAATTTATGCCTGTTGTCCCTGGTATCTTGGTTGTCGTCTTTCTTTGCCATCAATCCTCAATCAAACGCTTACACTTTGATGATACCCGTCGTCGCCCAAGGATTTCATGGCGAGAAACCCCTCTTTTTGTCACTCCACATTCTCTGCAAAGTATTTTGAACACGACGACTTGTTCGCGCCTGCAACTCGCTTACACCTGCAGCATCCGCGCCCGTAGCGCTCGCGCTCGCGGCTCACGCACCCGCAGCTCCTACAGGTGCTGCGACGCAAAGATGTCGTTCCAGAACGTGCCAAGCTGCTTAATGAGCTCAATGTCCGCGGGAAGCCACTGCACGTCGAACAGCTCGTTTTGGGCAAGCCAACGAAGCTCCGAGTGAATCTCTGGATCCGCGACAGGCTCCTCAGACTCGCTCAGCGTGCAGATATAACAATCCATATGCAGGTCAAAGGTGGGGTAGGAGTAAGCTACCGTGTCATAGAAAAACGCTGCCTGCACGCTACAGTGCAGCTCTTCCTGAATTTCTCGACGCAGTGCCTGCTCTGAGGTTTCTCCAGCCTCAACTTTTCCGCCAGGAAACTCCCAGAAACCAGCATTATCCGCATCAGCTCTACAAGCGGCAAGAATTTTGTTGTCTTTATAGAAGATAGCTGCAGCTACATTGACTGTTTTGGCCTCGGCCATGTTATCCCTCCAGCCTGACTGTTGCAAAGACGGTGGAACTCTCTGCATCTTTGAGCACTACCGAGAAACCCGTCTCATCGGTGTATACCTGGGGAGTAATGGTGTCGCCCAAGCGCGCCTGACTTCTGTACTGAACCACAATGCGGCGCAGCTTGTGAGAATAGCCAAGGGCCACAAGCGTATCGACAGCCATGAGCACGTACTGAGCATTGTTGACGTGCTTGTTTGTATCCAGATGCTGCTGAGAAACAAGAATAGCTGGACCATCAACGGCGTTTCCCTCAAGTGCAATTTTTCGAGGAGTTGGTGGCAAATCTACGCGAGGCTCGCCGGTAATGTAGATGCTCTCGCTTTCTGGAACACGAGCAGCCTTGCCTTCTTTAATGTCCATTAAATACCAGGTAGAATCCGCTTTTACGATGTTTGTGCCGTCTGCATCATTAATGACAAACGACCTTGATGCTTGAAGACCTTTCATCTGATATGACCAGGTGCCCACGCAGATCTTCTCGCCAAATTGGGGGAGTCGGTCAACCTGAATCTGCCAAGTTGCCAGAACCCAAGCATATCCCTCGCTGGTCAGCTGCTTAAAGCCGCGGCCAATATCTTCAGAATGGAACGTCGAGCAATCCTGCAGGTAGTTCATGACGCCTACCAGGGAAAGTTTGCCTGTTTCATCGCATTCGCTGTATCTAACTCTACTTTCAATGGTGTACATACAAATCCAAACTCTAAATCAGCGTTTGCTGAAGTATTACGGTATGTCGAGAAACCCGTTTAGTTGTCCCAGGGGAACGAACTTGGCAGGTGATCTTTGACTTTCTGGGTAGTGTCGTCAAACTTTTGTTTGGTTACCTGGACTTTCTGGGAAACCTCTTTAGCCTTTTGAGTGGCAAGAAGGGTTGCAGTTTGAGCGGCTGCATTTGCTTTTTGGGCTGCCGCGTTTGCCTTTTGAGCAGCTGCATTTGCTTTCTCTGAAGCATTTTGTGCTGCAGCGCTCACTTTTTGCGAAGCGCTTTGAGCCATCGCATCAACCTGTTGTGATGCGTTATGTGCGGCCTCTTCAATCCTCAAAGATGCATCCTGGGCGGCAGCTTCAACCTTGTGATGAGTAGTTGGTCCATTCCACAGAAGGCTGGCAACCGTGTCCAAAAAATAAAGCGTAACCACAATAAACGCCACAACCGAGACAGTGTGCTTGGAGAAAATCATCAAAACATCAAGCATTGTTGGAACGAGCACAAAAACTGAGGTAACAGAAAACGCGCCAAACACCGCGCTGGCCTGGGGACAAATTCGACCATGCAAGTTGAACTTAAACATGGAGTAGTCCCACCACTTCTTTTTAAAGCGACGCTCCAAAAAGAGGCCGGTCGAGTACTCAATAACGGTGGCTAATAATCCGCCAATAATAAAGACAATAAGCGGATTGGAAATCTGGCCAAGTACCAGCCAAACCGCAAGCGCACCAATGCCATAAATGGGGCAGGTAGGACCAAAAAGAAAACCGCGCTTGGTAAATTCTCCCTCAACAACGGAGCAATAAATGGTCTCGTACACCCAACCACCAAAAGAAATCAGCGCAAAAATTATGACCATCTGAGGCAGATGCTGTACAAAAAGCTCAATATTCTTATCGAGTGCAAAGAGTGTACGTAGCGTCTCAGTCATGGTGCTCACGAGAGGTTTCCGTAATCCATGTAGTCGTTAAACTCATCTGACTCACTGTTTGTTGTGCCCTGAAAATCGCTTTCAGGTGTCGAGAAACCCGTTGGGTGGAAACCCTCTTTTTTGTATGGATTGCCTGTCAGCGTTTCTGCAGTTGAACAAGCTTTATCGCAAGTTGTTACAATCCAAGCCTCTTTGGTATGAGGGGGAATAGGAACCAGAGGAAACATGTGGTGCAAGATGATGTCTTCCTCAACAGGGGTTAAATCAGGAAAATCCTCGCGGGCATTATTAAGTGCATGGCGAGGGTGCGTAAATCCGTGCCAGTTGTCTGGCGCGGCCTCGTGATCGTGCCAATCATAGAGGTAGTAGTCATGAAGAAGTGCGCCACGTACAAGGGCATGCTCGTCAACTTTGATACCAGCGTTCATAGCAAAGGCAAGGCTGCTATAAGCAACCGCAATAACGTGGTCGAGTGTGCTGGTAGTTCCATGTTGTGTAAAAGTTGCAAGCTGATAGAGTCTTCCAGACTTCAGAATAGGAGTTGAAAGCTCATCGAACCTCTCGCGAATTTTAGAAACGTCAACCAAAAAATATCCCATCAACTGCGTGTACGCTACAGAAGTCTCTGCGCGTACCCTAGTAATGTATCTATAAAAGATTAGTTAATCTGACGGCTACGTGCAATCTTTTTGGCTGAATGTTACGAAAACGAAAGAATAGAAAACGCAAGCTTTGGCGGTGCCTATTGTGCTGTTTAACTGCTCTTATGCTTTCTTACTGTAAGGGCTCATGTGGTCCACTACAACGTTTACCGCGCCAGGAAGACACCTAGCAGAATAGGCGTATATGTCGTGGCAGGTGACCTCGCCATTTACTTCCAGTGGCATAGGCGCTGTTGATTCAACGGTAATTTCTTTTCCGCTAAAGCTATTGAGGTAGGGCCTACCAAGCGAGTCTCCCGTGCGATCAAAGAAGCCGGAGAGCAGCGGGCGTACCAGTTTTGCAGTCATGTGAGTCTCAATGACAATAACCTCAAGCAAACCGTCATTCATACGATTACCAGGGGCTAATTCAATTCCTGCTTGCATCATGGAGCTGTTTGCAATAAGGCAGCCAATGCCCTGAAGCTCATGTACTTTGCCGTCAACGGTAATTTTGAAGTCGTGAACTGGCGGCATAAGGTTGGCTAGGGCCGCAGTAAAGTATGCGGCTTCTCCAAAGGTTTGTTTGTGGGGGATAGCCGAGCGCATAATCTCGGCATCAAGTCCCGTACCAGCCATTAAAGGCACGCCAGCTACATGAGTTTCTCCCGATACGGTGGTCCAGGTAATTTCACCCAGGTCAAGACGTGCGGTCTGAAGGTTTCTGCAGGCCAGTGCCAGTGCGTTAGGTTCAGGTGCGTTTCCGATACTTGCGGCCAGAAGATTGGCTGTTCCAGAAGGGAAGACCAAAATAGGCGTCTGACAACCTCTTAGGCCGTAGAGCAGGCTAGATACCGTGCCATCGCCGCCTGAAAGCACTACTACGTCAAAATCTTCAGGCTGAACAGAGCTTAGAACCTCATCTGTGTGCCAATGGCTCTCGACAAGTTTTACCAGGCATTCATCGCCACACTTCAGAAGAGCACGCTCAAATTCAAAGATTGCATCAGAGCTAAAACCCGAGCAAGGATTGTGAATGATGAGGGTTCTCATATATCCTCCGAAGATTTGCAACAAGCTGGTATATCATTTTGATACGTATGAGTGTATCGCTTTACGTCAGGTACTTAATCGGCAATTGGATGGACGCATTGTATATAGCAACCTCAGAAGAACTTTCCGCATTTTGCGAGCGAGCAAAGGCCTCGCATATCCTTGCAGTTGATACGGAGTTTCTTCGCGAGAAAACCTACTTTCCCAAGCTTTGCCTGGTGCAGGTTTCTACAGGTTCCGAGATTGTCGCAATTGATCCGCTGCTTATTGATGACCTTACTCCTCTTAAAGAGCTCCTGGAAAACCCGCAGATTGTCAAGATTTTCCATGCGTGCTCACAGGACCTTGAGGTCTTGCTAGAAAAAATGGACTGCGCATGCGCGCCTGTTTTTGATACGCAGGTAGCAGCCGCATTTTTGGGTATGCGCCAGCAGGTAAGCTACGCCGGATTGGTAGAAAATTTTGCTAACGTTAAGCTTGCTAAAGCTGAGTCTTTAACAGACTGGTCAAAGCGACCGCTTGATAAAGAACAGCTGGTATACGCCGAGGATGACGTGAGATATCTTCCTGCAATTTATCATCAAATGATCGAGAAACTCATCAAGCTTGACCGTTTGAGCTGGGTAAAGCCAGAGATGGATCAACACACTAATATTGAGCAGTATCGTCGAGATCCTTATCAAGCATATCTTCGTTTGAAGCGCTCTGGTTCGCTTACGCGCAGACAGCTTGCTATTGCTCGAGAGGTGTGCGCCTGGCGAGAAGAAACTGCGGCTAAAAGAGATGTTCCACGTAAATGGGTGCTTTCTGATGAACTCATTATTGAGATTTGTCGTCGCGTCCCTACATCACCTGATAGACTACGCAAAATTCGTGGTACTGAGCAGATTTCTCAAGGTGGGGTAGTGCATCTTTTGGATGCAATCAAACGTGGCCAAAAGACCCCCGCTGATCAGTGTCCAAAAATTGAGCATCATGCTCATCCTTCTGCCGGTTCTGAAGGTGTTGTTGAGCTTATGTATGCTCTTATCAGGATTGTTTCAGAAAAAGAAGGAATTGCATCTCCTTTAATTGCCAATAAGGATGATCTTACTGACCTGCTTTTGGACAAGGTTGATGCAAGGCTTAAAACTGGATGGCGCTATCAATTAGTGGGCAAGCAGCTTGTTGGACTACTCAATGGCGAGGTAGGACTTACCGTCAAAAACGGTCGAGTAGAGCTGCTGTAATAGAGGCTCTTTAACTTAGGGCAAGTGTGATTACTCATTCAAACCTGACTTTTTGTCCGGTGAGTTGGGTATACTCATCTTTATACATAGATAGGAGAAAAATATGTATTACTCTGGTGCGTTTATCCCATACGTTGTTTTAGTAGTTGCCTCGTTGGTGCTCGGATTGGGCACTCAGTGGTACATCAAGCATGAATTTAAAAAGTATTCCTTAGTTCCTTCAGGGTTTAATGCCACTGGCGCTTCTGTTGCTCGTGCCATGATGGACACAAATGGAGCAGCTAATGTTGGTATCAAGAGGATTTCTGGTGAGCTTACCGATAACTATGATCCACGTGACAATTGCCTGCACCTTTCTGATGCAAACTTCTCAGAGGGTAGCGTAGCTTCTGTTGCTGTCTCTTGTCACGAGGCAGGTCATGCGGTTCAGACAGCCAAAATGTATATGCCATCTCGCGTTCGTTCCGCTCTAGTCCCTGTTGTTAATTTGGCTTCCGCTGCATGGATTTATGTCTTTCTTGCTGGTGTCTTTCTCAATGTTTCAGGTTTGACTGTGCTTGCAATTTGGCTCTATGCATTTACCTTCTTGTTCCATATAGTTACGCTTCCTGTAGAGATTGATGCCTCAAGGCGTGGATTAGCCTTTTTGAAGGCAAACGCTCCCGCAGGCTTTGACTACAATGGCGCAAAAAAGGTACTAATTGCTGCTGCTCTTACGTACGTAGCTGCTGCAATGGTTTCTGCACTTCAGCTTTTATATCTACTTGGTTCTTCTAGAAACAGGAACTAGTAATGGATCAGATTCAAGAGAAAGAAGATTCTGTTCTTTCAGTATCTGATGCGGTGCTCTTTGCAAAAAATGAAGTTGCTTCAATGCCATCTATGACGGTAGTGGGAGAGGTTTCTGGATTTAGAGGACCAAACTACAAGTCTGGTCATTGCTACTTTGACGTAAAAGACCCGGTTAGCTCTATGGCGGTTATTGTCTGGTCAAAGATTTATGCTGCGAGCGGCATTACGCTGCAAGACGGCATGAAGATTCAGATGACAGGAAAGTTTGATATTTACGCTTCAAGTGGCAAGCTTTCTTTTCATGCCCGCACCATTCAGATTGCCGGAGAAGGTGACCTTCGCCAAAAGGTTGCTCAGCTTGCTAAAATGCTAGAAAAAGAGGGCCTTACTGATATTTCCAGAAAGCGCTACATTCCAGAGTTCTGTACACGTATTGGCGTAGTTACGTCACTTTCTGGCAGCGTCATTGATGACGTTAAGCGCACACTTGCGCGTAGAAACCCTCTGGTAGAGCTTGAGGTGTCTGGTTGTGTTGTTCAGGGTACTCATGCACCTGCAACTATCATTAGGGCGCTTCAGGTGGCCGCAACTACACGTCCAGATGCAATCTTGCTGGTGCGTGGTGGAGGCTCATTTGAAGACCTTATGTGCTTCAATGACGAGGGAGTGGCGCGTGCTATCGCAGCGTGTCCTGTACCTGTTATTACAGGTATTGGCCATGAGCCAGATACCACTATTGCAGATATGGTTTCTGATAGAAGAACTTCAACGCCAACAGCTGCTGCAGAGTCTGTGGCTCCCGCTATTAGTGAGCTACAAACTACGTTTAACAATAGAATTTCTCGCCTTGGAAACGCAACAAGAAAGATTTTGCAGTTCTACAAGACGGATCTAACTACTGTTGAGCAGCGTTCCAACTTGGCAATGAGAAATGCCCTATCAAGTAAAAAATTCCAGCTAGAGAAGCTGTCCGATCGTCCATGTCTAAAAGATCCTGCGTATATTATTTCTACAAGAACAGAAGATCTTAATCAGACAGAGCAAAGACTAATGGATGCTCTACCAGCGCTTCTTTTAAGAAAGAAAGAGATGCTTTCTGTTGAGTCGCAAAGACTTACCAGAGCTAGTGCTGCCATGCTTCATCCATATGAGGCTTCTCTTTCTTCGCTTGCAGGAAAACTAGATGCACTTTCTCCTTTAAAGGTTCTTACAAGGGGATATGCATATGTCCAAGATGAAAAGGGGTCTGTCATTAAAACGGCCAAAGATGCTTCGGTTGGGGATTCTTTGCTGGTCAAAATGACGGATGGAACAATTAAGGCAACTGTTTCTGATATTGAGCTCTCATAGATTAGGGGAACAACATGGATACTAAGAAGACCGAAGAGCTGACTTTTAAAGACGCTTCTATTGAACTTGAGCAGATTGTACGTAAGCTCGAGGGCACAGATTTGGAGCTCGAGGAGTCTTTGGCTCTGTATGCTCGTGGTGTTGAACTAGTTAAAGACCTTCGTGGCAGACTTGATACGGCAGAGCAAAAAGTTAAGGTTCTACTTGATGAGTCTCAGGCAGGAGCTGCAATTACAGATACTACCGCAGCACCTTCTACTGCATATTTAGATGAGTAAAGGAGAGGTTATGTCTGACTGCATTTTCTGTAAGTTAGCTAACAAAGAAATTCCTACAGAGTTTCTCTATGAGGATGAAAACGTTGTAGCTTTTAATGACCTAAATCCTCTTACGCCTGTGCATGTTCTTGTTGTGCCAAAGAACCACTATGACAACATCATTGATGGCATTCCTGCTGTAACCCTTGAGAGTGTTACTAAAGCTATAGCTGCGGTAACAGAAAAGACTGGGATTAAAGAGACTGGATTCCGTGTTATTACCAACACCGGAGAACACGGCGGACAGTCAATCAACCACGTCCACTTCCACGTTTTAGGTGGCAAGCAGTTGGATGATTCAATGGGCTGTAAATAAAAATATTCAAGTTTTTTGCTTGTCTATTTAACTCCAGGGTATCTTGGGGTTTATGATGTCATGCGGTTATGTTTATTTGAAGTAGGAGAGAAAGACTTAATAGTCTGCACTGCTTCACGGAAAGAGGAGTCACATGAACGTACTGGTTATCAACGCAGGTAGCTCATCTCTTAAGTATCAGCTTCTTGACGTTGACACCCGCGAGGTTTACGCAAAAGGAAACTGCGAGCGTATCGGTATCGAAGGTTCTTTTGTTGGTCACGAGGAGCTTGGTGGAGAGAAGCAGAAGTTTGAGGTTGCTCTTCCTGACCACAAGACTGCTATTAAGCATGTCTTTGACATCCTTAAGACTCTTGATAAGCCAATCGATGGCATTGGTCACCGTGTTGTTCAGGGTGGTTGGTACTTCCCAGAGTCTGCTGTTGTAGACGATAAGGTCTTGGCTCAGGTTCGTGAGGTTGCTCCACTTGCTCCTCTTCATAACTATGCTGAGGCTGATGTTATTGAGATTTGCCGTGAGCTCTTCCCAGAGGTTGGCAATGTAATCGTTTGCGATACTTCTTTCCACTTCAATATGCCAGAGAAGGCACATCGCTATGCTCTTCCTCGCGATGTTGTTGATAAGTACCACGTCCGCAAATACGGCGCTCATGGTACTTCTCACCGCTACATTTGGCGTGCAACCAATGAGTTTACCAACGGTCAGACTCACAAGCTGGTTAGCTGCCACCTTGGTTCTGGTGCTTCTCTTTCCGCTATTGAGGATGGTCGCGATCTTGAGACCACCATGGGCCTTACTCCACTTGATGGCCTTATCATGGGCACTCGTTGCGGCACTATTGACCCAGCTACTGTCTTCTATCTCTCTCGCGTTGGTGGTTACTCCATCGATGAGATTGACACTATGATGAACAAGCAGTCTGGCCTTCTCGCTCTGTCTGGTCATTCCGATTCTCGTGATATTGAGGATGGCGCTCACGCTGGCGATAAGGACTGCCTGCTTGCACTTGATATGTTCTATTATCGTACGTCTCAGCTCATCATGGAGATGGCTCAGGCTATGCACGGCTTTGATACCATGGCATTCTCTGCTGGTATTGGTGAGAACTCCGACGAGATGCGTCTTGGCGTCGTCAAAGAGCTTGAGTGGATGGGTGTCAAGATTGATGAGGAGAAGAACAAGGTTCGCTCCGGTGAAATCCGTGACATCTCTGCTCCAGATTCAAAGGTACGCGTCCTGGTTGTACCTACCAACGAGGAGTACATGATTGCTCTTGACGTTCAGGAGCTTCTGGGTAAGTAAGCTTTTCTTACAATCAAAAAAAATTATTAACTCCCGCACTCTGTGCGGGAGTTTTTTTATGGAGATATAGATAGTTCTTTGACATGAGTACTTTCGAACTTTATATTTTTAAGTAATAAGTTAGAGTTTCAAAGAAATCTTATTGTTTTGTACAGCTATTTGTGTGCAGATAAATAAATCTTTGAACTAGCTGTGAGGAGCATCATGCAGTCTAAGGGTTTAGTTAGCAGGTCTTTGAGCTTTGCAGTTATGTTTGTGCTCACTGTATTTGCTGCGCTTACGGTATTCAACACAAAGGCACAAGCTGTTGAGTACACACCAACTATTTCAAATGCTAGCTATACAACATTAGTTGGTAGTAATGTGCGTGTAAATTTTGATTATGCGCTCAACAATGGTGCCCCTGCACAACCAGGTGATACCTTTACTATTATGCTTCCTCCAGAGCTAGAGAATAATACTCCAGCTCCTTTTGAGGTTATGGGTGTAGATGCAAACGGAAATAGTATTTCTGTTGGTACGGCAACTCCTACCAGTAACCCTAATACCATGACTGTTACCTTCAATAACAATATTGCGGGTCTTCTTAACGTTCATGGCCAGATGTCTTTCTCGCTCAATTGGTCAAGCGCAATTTCACAGAGAGGCAATGGCAGCACTACGCTCAATATTGGTAACACCAGCCTTAACATGACGTATGGCGGTTCTATTGCTGCAATGGATACTGCAATTACTAAGTACAACAGAACTGGTGCAACTGCAGAGACAACCTATACGCTTCCTTCTGGTGCAACTATTACAACTGGAAATGATTATTACGTCACCAGCTGGGTAGTTAACCTAACTCCATCTGATATTACCCAGGTTGGTCTGCTTAATGCCACTGTTAAGGATCAGATTGTCAATCCTTATACCGTTGATGCATCAAAGCTTACTGGTACTGGCGTTAATCCTTCAGATGAGCTTGCTGGTCCATATCTTAAGCACTCTTTTGTTCTTCACCTTGTTAACGGTGCTGTTCAGACTCTTTCTGCAGATCAGATTCTTCCTGCAATTACCTTTACTCCTAATGGTTACACTCTTGATTTTGCTCGACTCAATAATCAGGTTAACTTTGCTGGTTTCCAACCACTCATCCAGGATTGCTGGCTTGAGTACAAGACCATTGTTCCAGCCAACGTTACCCAGGTAGACAATAGAGCAACTCTTGATTTTGATGGCAACACTGATAACTTCACTCGTGAAGGTTGGTGGATTAATCCTCGCGGTGCCGGTACTGCAACTGGCGAGCAGCAGGTAAGCGTTTCTGTATCCAAGGTTTGGGAAGATCAAAATAATGCTGACGGTACTCGTCCTACTTCAGTTACCGTACACCTTTATGCAGACGGCGTAGATACTGGTAAGAGTGAGGTTCTCTCTGACGCAAATGGCTGGACTGCAACATTTAGCAACCTCGATAAAAACCAGGCTGGTACTACAACAGCTATTACGTACACCGTTGTTGAGGATGAGGTTGAGGGCTACAACGCTGAGGTAACAGGCGATGCTACCAGTGGCTTTACCATTACTAACACCCACATTCCTCCAACTCCAACTACTCCACCTTCAGAGACTCCAAAGAAGCCAAAGCAGCCAAAGAAGAAGGAGCCTAAGCTTCCTTCAACTGGTGATGCTTCCTTTGCTGTAGCATCTGCAGCAGCTGCATCTTCCGTTCTTATTGCAGCTGGTGTTCTTGGTAAGAAGCGCGTTCAGTAACGCACGCTACAACAACGTAAGTTAAACGTAAAAGAGCCTGTGAGATTTATTCTGAACTGCCTCCCATTTCTTGGACATAAGAAATGGGAGGCAGTTCATATG
>CAUUHE010000010.1:0-42973 GCA_963544885.1 uncultured Atopobium sp.
GGCGTAATCTTGCTTCTTCCACCCGCTTGGCCCACGCAAAGCACAATCTCGGGACGCTCCGCTTCAAGCACGTCGATAACCTTCTGAGCACCAGCGCCAAACTCAACAGGTACGTGCAGTTTTATCACCTGTGCACCGCCAATAGTCTCGGGCAGCGCCTTCACGGCCTCCCAAGCTGGATTGATTTTCTCGCCACCAAAAGGCTCAAATCCGGTAACCAGAATCTTTTTCATCTTGCCTCCGCACCTCATTTGGCCGTTGCGCGCCGCGGTCCGCCGCGGTGCGTCGCACGCGCAGTTCACGCTGGTCGAACCTGTCATTTTCCCTTACCATCATAAACGTACACATCTCAAACAGAAGGAGATTCGATGCACGGTAACAAAATTGTGCTCGTGGCGGGCCTGGGAAATCCTGGCGAGAAATACGCTTGTACCAGGCACAATGCCGGTTTTGCCGTCGTCGATGCCCTTGCTGAACGCCACAATGTCTCGTACTGGAAAAGTGAGGCGGGCTGCCAGGTCGCAGAGATCACTCTTCCTGCAGCTCCCGGCGCCGCATCTGGCGAGAAACGCCGTGTGCTCCTGGCCAAACCTCAGGACTTCATGAACACCAGCGGCGGTCCCCTCTCCAAACTTGCTCGTGCACACCACCTTCAACCTGCGCAAATCCTAGTCATTCACGACGAGGTTGACCTTGCAGAGGGGCAGCTCAACTTCAAAGAAGGCGGCGGACTCAACTCGCATAACGGTCTGCGTTCCATCGCCGACAAACTCCAGACCAGGGATTTTATGCGTCTGCAGTTTGGCATCGGTCGCCCTCCCGGAAAGATGCCGGTGGCAGACTACGTTCTACGCGAGCTCAAGGGAAACAACCTGGAAGACTTTCTAGTCACCGCCCAAACGGCCGCCGATCAGGTGGAGCAACTCCTACGCAGCTAGCGGTCACCGCGCTCCGCCGCACTCCGCCCCGTGCCCTCGCCGCGTGCCGTCACGTCGCGAGCCCACCGAGCTTCTCGCCCACCCTCCGCAGCTAGCAGGCAAAACATTCTTCGAAATATTTATGCTCATTCATGAATTACTCATGCCTTAAATCATGCGCAAATAGTACAATAGATATGTTGTTTGCGAATACGGGGTTACCCAGACCTTGTATGCGTGAGATACATGCGTCACCTGCCACTGTCTTCTCGCCAGAAGGCACGCTGTAGTGCGGCGCGTCAACTCACTCGCAGTTTTGTTGTGTTAGGAGAGGAGTACCGCTGAATGTATAAGATCCTCGAAAAGACTCAGTTCTCCGAGAAGGTCTTCAAGTTCCGCATCGAGGCACCACAGATGGCCAAGCATGCACATGCTGGTCAGTTCCTGATGGTCCGCGCAAATGAGTGTGGCGAGCGCGTTCCATTTACCTTTGCGGATTGGAATCCTGAGGAGGGTTGGGTCGAGTTTATCTTCATGGTAATCGGCAAGACCACCAGGATGCTTTCTACCTACGAGGTTGGTGATTTCCTGCAGGACGTCACTGGTCCTCTGGGTGAGCCTACCGAGATGGGCGAGGGCAAATGGGCAGTTATCGGTGGCGGCGTTGGCCTGGCTATCGCTTTCCCTGTTGCTCGTCAGCTCGTAGCAGCTGGCCGCGAGGTCCACGCAATCATGGGCGCTCGTACCAAAGAGCTGCTGCTGCTTGAGGATCAGTTCCGTTCCATTCTGGACGACGATCACATCCACATCACCACAGATGACGGTTCTCTTGGCGAGAAGGGCGTTGTAACTGCACCTCTCGAGCGTCTTCTGCAGGACAAGCAGGTCGACCGCGTATTCTGCGTTGGCCCAGTTCCAATGATGAAGTTCTCCACTCTCACTGCCGAGAAGTACGACACACCTATCATCGCTTCCCTGAACCCAATCATGGTCGACGGCACTGGTATGTGCGGTTGCTGCCGTGTTGAGGTTGGCGGCGAGACCAAGTTTGCTTGTGTTGACGGTCCTGACTTTGACGCAACCAAGGTTGACTGGAATGACCTTCGCGCACGTCAGGCAGCCTACCTCACCGAGGAAGGTCAGTCCATCAAGGCTTACGAGGAGACGAGGTGCGCATGCCACAAGTAAACGGTCGCTACATTCCAAACGTTAAGGCACCTCGTACAGCTGACAACGAAGAGCCAGCTGCAGAGCGCGCACAAGACTTCCGCCCTGTCGACAAGGGTTTCACTAAAGAGATGGCAATTGCAGAGGCAAACCGCTGCCTGGATTGTAAGAATCCACTGTGCGTTCAGGGCTGCCCTGTAAACATCAACATTCCTCGCTTCATCGAGGCTATCCGTGCAGAGGAGTTTGGTCGCGGTCTTGACATCATCCGTGAGTCCTCCATGCTTCCTGCTGTTTGTGGCCGTGTTTGCCCACAGGAGAACCAGTGCGAGGGCGTCTGCATCATGGGTAAGCGCAGCGAACCAGTTGCTATTGGTCAGCTCGAGCGCTTCCTTGGCGATCAGCCTGAGCTTGCTTCCAAGCCAGCAATCGCTCCAAAGAACGGCAAGAAGGTTGCAGTTGTAGGCTCCGGTCCTTCCGGAATTGCTTGCGCTGGCGAGCTTGCTCGTAACGGCTTTGACGTTACCGTCTTTGAGGCATTCTTCACCGGCGGCGGCGTTCTGGTCTACGGTATTCCTGAGTTCCGTCTTCCAAAGGCTGTTGTTAAGCGTGAGATTGACGGCCTTCAGGAGCTGGGCGTTAAGTTTGAGTACAACTCTGTTGTCGGTCGTATCACCGATGCAGACGAGCTCTTTGAGCAGGGCTTTGACGCAATCTACATTGCAACAGGTGCAGGCCTTCCAAAGCTTCTCAACATCCCTGGCGAGAACCTGCCTAACGTCTTCTTTGCAAACGAGTACCTCACCCGCGTTAACCTCATGAAGGCTAACAAGTTCCCTGAGTACGACACCCCAACCAAGCACGGCAAGAACGTCGTTGTCTTTGGTGGCGGCAACGTTGCTATGGACGCTGTCCGTACTGCTAAGCGTCTTGGCGCTGAGCGTGCAATCATTGCTTACCGTCGTACCGAGGAAGAGATGCCTGCTCGTCGTGCAGAGCTGCACCACGCAAAGGCTGAGGGCGTTGAGGTTCTTCCTCTCGTCTCCCCTCTCGAGTTTGTCGCTGGCGAGGACGGCGCTGTTTGCGCAGTTCGCGTCCAGAAGATGGAGCTCGGCGAGCCTGACGCTGACGGACGTCGCCGTCCAGTACCTATCGAGGGTGCTATCGAGGACATTCCTTGCGACGTTGCAATTTCTGCAATCGGCACTAACGCTAACCCATTCGCAAAGATGATCGGCGACATCAAGCTCAACAAGTGGGGCTACATTGAGGCCGACGAAGAGGGCCGTACTTCCGATCCTCGCATCTGGGCTGGTGGCGACATCGTAACTGGTGCTGCAACCGTCATTCTGGCAATGGGCGCTGGTAAGGTAGCAGCTGCTTCCATCACCAAGCACCTTGGCTAGTCCGCCGGTTTCGGCTGGAAGTCCAGTTTTGGCTCGCAGTTCAGTTACAGCTGACACAGCAAGCTAACATGCAATCACAAAAGACCTGGTACCATACGGTGCCAGGTCTTTTTCATGCCGAGAAATGCCGCGACCCAACACCCGAGCGCACGAGTTTCTCGCCAGGTGCGCTGCGAGTGCACGGGTTTCTCGCCAAACGCTCTTCTCGCCGTCGCGCGCCTGAAAAGTGCAAAGAATCTGTAATTACAGCACCGATTCTTTGACAAAATCAGGCAAATCCACCGATTCTTTTACATTTTTAGGCAAAATTTACAGATTCTTTGCAGAAATCAGGCGCGAAAAAGATGGACTACGTGGCCCTAAATTTTTGAGCCTGAAAGCTGCATCATGTCTGAGTAAATTTACTCAGACATGGCGAGAAAAATCGGCAAATAGCTCAGATATGGTGTACTTTTCCGGCAAATCGTTCAGACATGGCGAGAAAATCAGGCGCGCAGCAGCTCGCACCGCCCACCTAGCGAGAACCCCGTCCACTAGCAGCGTTTCCGCACAAGAAACCCGGCATCCACACGAAATGGATACCGGGTAGAAATCACTTGCAACCTGCGCCCGCACACGGCGCTGACCTGCGGCGTTGCCGTCGTTACGCCCACACGCGCCACTGACCTGCGGCGTTGCCGTTGTATCTCTCGCACGTGGCTACGAGAGCAGAAACTCCCTGACACGAGCGGCAATACCTTCGGCATCCAGGCCAAAGTGCGAAAGCAGCACGTCACCAGGAGCGGACGTACCAAAGGTACGCATGCCAGCAAAGCGCATGGGCGTGGGCAGCTGCTCAGCCAGAAGCTCGGCAACTGCAGCTCCAAGGCCTGTTGCCACGTTGTACTCCTCAACGTATTGAGCTCCTACTATTGTTTTATCTCTACAAGCCCGCTTGGAGTCATTTCAAATACGGCATCATACTTTGATTGTTGTGCAACATTGAGATGATGAGTTACCTCAATCATGGTAACTCCGCTTAGACCAAGCAGGTTATTCTCGACCTCAGTAGCCATGCGTGTATCCAATGCAGACGTAGCTTCATCAACAAGCAGTAACTTCTTTCCATACAGTAAGGCTCGCGCAATAGCAATCCTCTGTCTTTCACCTCCGGAGAAGCGCTTTCCGTTCTCTTCCACTGGAGTGTCAAGTCCTTTTGGAAGAGCCGCAACTACCTCTGAGAGACCAGACTTTTTAATAACTTCACCGATTTGCTCACTCGAATACGGACTTCCCAGCGTAATGTTATTTTTTAGCGTATCATCAAACAAATACACATTTTGGTGAATCATTGCCGGATCACATGAAATGTCTCTTGAACTGTCAATCAGAATATCTCCACTCTGAGGTTTTATCTGGCCTGAAATCAGTTTTAAAAGCGTGCTCTTTCCACTACCGCTTTTTCCGATAATCGCATACTTCCTCCCAGCCTTAAAGCACGCAGATATTTTAGACACTCCGGAAATTGAATCAGGATACTTATAGGTAACATTTTTTAACTCAATTTCATGCTCTACATCATAGTGCCGTTCCTTATTGTCAAACGAAGTTTCTTCATCGTCGCATATAACTGCCTTCAAAACCGGATAGGCCGCTTTAACTTTTCCAAGCAATGAAGCAAATGTTGAAGCGGGCGCAATTACCTGACCGGACAGCTGGGTCACAGCCACAACGCTACCAAGAGAAACAAATCCTTGCACTGCGAAAATACCCGTTATACCCATAATAATGAATTGAGATGAAACTGAGATTGCTGTAACAAACCCAGATATAAGAGATGTAACTTCAGATAAATGTGCCTTCTTACCTTCCAACTGCTGTGCAACCAGTAAGTGACGGTTTGTAAAGTTGCTTTCTTTATGAAATGACCTAATGACATCAAATCCAAGCGATATATCACGAATCTGTCCGTTATACGACACCGTATTTTTTACGATCTCTTCTTGGCAATGAGTAAGTTGTTTTGTAAATACTCCGGGAATGATTGTTGGAATTGCCATAACAAGTATCGAAATAACTGCCACTATTGGATTTATATACAAAAGTAAGAGGCTTGCAATAGTAATTTCGCAGCACGAAGCAAATGCATCAAGCAGTCCGCCAAGCCAATCTTTTTCAATGGTATCCATATTCTGACTTAAAAGAGAAAAGAACTCAGCACTATTCTCATGTATATCAAACGTATCTTTTCTGCGTAAATAAGCTTCTACGGCAGAATTTCTCATCTTAATTACAGTATCGCGAACCAAGCGGGCACGTACATATCCCTGTAGTATAAGAAGAATGCCGGTTACTATAGCATATATACAGCATAAGCCTATTAATTTAAGTAACCGGGTAATATCTCCTGAAATAATGACTTCGGAAACCGTGTTGAGAAGTGCGCTCAGTAAAAGAGCCACACCAGCAACAACGCAAGAACTCACAATTTGCACTAGTACAAAAATGGCCACGTTTCGTTTACCGGCATTCTTTAAAAGATATATTATATTTTTCATTCCACTCCAATCGCGCAAAACCAACTAAATGGCCATCACAAAATGATAGATACCTCTTTTAATGAATCTAAAAGAGGTATCTAACCTGCACTTTTAATGCTTAAAATGATGGTCATACGTATCGCCTCCCCCTCTCTTTGATGATTACATCATCTCGAAAGAAGAGGAGGCTATCCATAACATCTCGTGACAATTCTTGTATTACCTCAAATGTTAAGTATCCATGCAAAGCATCAAAATAATAAGCATAGCATGTAAAAATTTTAACTTTTGGTAATGAAAAATGTAGGCTGCCTTGCTCACTGTCTCTGAGCGCTTAGACTTGGTTTTAAGCCCTAGGTTTAATTTTGAGTGCTTAGATTCTCTTCAACAAAAGCGCGCACCATTTCCGCATTATCATGTTGGCCGATAAGTTCCATATACGGAATAATCGTCTGCATTATTGAGCGTGCCTTCTCAATATTTCCGTTCCGAAATTCAGATCGACCAATCAAATAAAAAATCACCGGTAAAAGTATCTGTTCATGACTTTCAATACTCAAATCTCTTGCCAGATACGCATGCTGAGCAGCTTCTTCAAACCTTCCCTCAAGATCCAAGCAGGAAGATATATTAACTTCAAGGTTGATGCGGACAATCGTAAAGTCATTGCTGATTGATTGCTGATCGGAAAGGTTTCTTGCAAGTTCTTCTCCCACTCGAATAGCCTCAATACGAGCTTCCTTTTGCTGAAGTGCCACAACCATCAAACCGATTATTTCAGCTTCAATAGGAGATAAAAGTTCATGTCGAAAATCAGATAGGTCAATATGAGGCTTTGTAAGCTCCAAAGCCTCACGTAACTTGACGTATGAATCTTCAGGATTCTTGTTCTGCTTGAGTTGTGCGGCTGCCTGTATAAGTAAAACTGACTGCCGCTCCAATGCATGAGATGCATCATTTTCACTCAAGCCCTCCAGCAAGGATAGGCCTTGTTGGATTTTACCTGCTTCTATAAGCAGACTTGCTCGTCTTGTAATCTCATTAAAGCTACGTTGGCAATCACTTTGATAAAAAACGTCACAAAGCTGATAGGTACTCGCCCCAAGTCTACTCAACAATGCGTCGAGAATTACCTTGGAGGGCATCTGGCGGCCATTTTCAATTCTTGAAAGAGAAACCGGGGAGCAGATACCCTCTGCAAGCTGCTCCTGCGTCAATCCCTTACTATGACGAAGAGAATAAATAGTCTCTCCTAAAGAGTTCCCTTTCAAGTTTCATCCCATCTTTAATCGCTTGCACCATCAAAATATGACAAAGGCTACGAGAGCAGAAACTCCCTGACGCGAGCAGCAATGCCCTCGGCGTCCAGGCCAAAGTGCGAAAGCAGCACGTCACCAGGAGCGGACGTGCCAAAGGTGCGCATACCAGCAAAGCGCATTGGTGTGGGCAGCTGCTCAGCCAGAAGCTCGGCAACTGCAGCTCCAAGACCTGTTGCCACGTTGTGCTCCTCAACGGTTACTACATGACGGGTCTTCTCGGCAGATGCCAAAATGACTTCCTCGTCCAGAGGCTTAACGGAGAACACGTCAATAACCTCGGCAGAGATCTTCTCTTCTGCCAGCAAATCTGCGGCTGCAAGTGCCTGAGCAACCTCAACACCGCAAGCAGCGATCGTAACGTCTGTACCCTCACGCAGGACGTTTGCAAAAGGCAGACCGCCCTTGAAGGACTCGTCGTAGATGTCGGCAACCTTGTGGCGACCCATACGCACGTAGAAGGGGCCGTCGGCCTCGGCAGCAAGTCTGAGCGCTGCCTTTGTGGCGTTGTAATCTGCAGGAACAAGCACGCGCATCTGAGGCAGGGCGCGCATCATACCAATATCCTCAAGGGACTGGTGAGTGGCGCCGTCCTCTCCTACCGTAATGCCTGCGTGCGTTGGGCAAATCTTCACGTTAAGACCGGAGTCGCAGACGGTGTTTCTAATCTGGTCGTAAGCGCGGCCGGTTGCAAACACGGCAAACGAGCCGGTAAACACGGTACGTCCGGTGAGCGCCAGTCCTGATGCAACGCCTACCATGTTCTGCTCGGCAATTCCCACGTCAACCATACGCTGTGGGAAGGCCTTCTGGAGGTCGGCAAGCTTGGTGGAGCCAGCAAGGTCTGCGTCAACAGCAACGATGTCGTGGCCCTCGTTTACCAGCTCAACAAGAGTCTGACCATATGCCTCACGAGTTGCTCTAGACATTGGCAACCTCCTTACCTTCACCTTGAAGATCAATCAAAAGAAGCTCTCTTGCTGCATCAAGTTCTTCTCGCGCAAGGTCAGCCTGCTCGGCCGAAGGAGCGTTTCCGTGCCAGGAAGCCTTGTCCTCCATAAACGAGACGCCTTTGCCCTTGACGGTCTGGCAAATGACCACGGTAGGAGCCGTGTTTCCTGCCTCGCGACCATCTCGTGCGGCGAGAAGAGCCTGGCGCACCTCGGTGACCTCGTGACCGTTAACGCGCAGTACGTTCCAGCCAAAGGAACGGAACTTCTCGTCAATATCGCCAAGAGAGCACACGTCGGTGACGTGGCCGTCAATCTGCAGGTTATTAAGGTCCACAATGGCAATAAGGTTATCCAGCTTCTGGTGAGCAGCAAACATGCATGCCTCCCAGTTAGAGCCCTCCTGCAGCTCACCGTCACCCAGAAGGACAAATACCTTCTTGGCGCGCTCGCCGCTTGCCAGAGCGTCCATAGAAAGGCCCAGAGCGCATCCTGCGGCTACCGAGAGACCCTGGCCAAGAGAACCGGAGCAAACTTCAATGCCAGGACATGCGTGGCAATCTGGGTGACCCTGCAGGCGACTGCCAAGC
The DNA here is from genome assembly GCA_963544885.1 of uncultured Atopobium sp. GTDB lineage: Bacteria > Actinomycetota > Coriobacteriia > Coriobacteriales > Atopobiaceae > Lancefieldella. Next base: position 8,866 of record CAUUHE010000010.1, read on the forward strand.
TGACGGAGGGTAACCATATCCTCGTCGTGGAGCCAATCAAGCAGGTGGTACGCAGCATACAGCACAGGAGCCACGTGACCTTTGGACAGGAAGAACCTATCCTCGGTATGGTCCTCTGGGTTGTTGTGGTTATACTTCATAACTCCCGAGAAGAACAGTGTGGCCACAATATCTGCCGCACTCAGTGAGCCACCGGGATGGCCTGACTTGCTCTTCTCGAGCATGTCAATAACATCACGCCTCAACGTATTAGCTGCAAGCTTGAGCTCATCATCAGTGAGGTTGCGCTCGGGTAATGCAGTTGTTCCCATTCTCATCCTCTCAAAAATTGGTGCCTAAACGGTGTCTAAACGGTGCCTGGCCTAAACGGTGCTTAAACGCCGCCTAAACGGTGCACGAACAGGCACGTAAAACAAGTACGCCCAACCTAAGCTGGGCGTACCACAATCACTATTTATTGCTGAGCCTTAACCTTTTCCCAGTCAGCCTCAAAAGACTTAAGACCAGCGTCGGTCAGAGGGTGCTTCAGACACTTCTTCAAAGCTCCAAATGGAACGGTTGCAATGTCAGCACCAAGCAGAGCTGCCTGTGTTACGTGGTTTGGCGTACGGACAGAAGCCGTAATAATCTCTACGGTGTGATCAACGTTTTTATCCCATGCATAGTTCTCAATGCAAGAAACAACGGTTCCCAGCTGCTCAATGCCGTCCTCGCCGATGTCATCAAAGCGACCAACAAATGGCGAAATGTAGCGAGCGCCAGCATTTGCCGCAAGAAGAGCCTGAGGTGCCGAGAAAATCAACGTCATGTTGACACGAATTCCCTCAGAAGCAAGCTGATGAGTAGCAGCAAGGCTCTCTGCACAGATAGGAAGCTTAACAACAATGTTTGGAGCAAGAGAAGCCAGGTGACGACCTTCCTCAATCATACCCTCAGTTGTTGTTGCCGTTGACTCAGCAGAAACAGGAAGTCCCTCGCAAAGCTGAGCAATCTTGACCATATGAGACTCAAAGTCGGCTAGCTTGCCGCCAATCTTTGCATACAGTGATGGGTTGGTAGTAACACCTGCTAAGCAGCCCCAGCTGAGAGCCTCAGAAATCTCATCGATATCTGCCGTGTCAATAAAGAACTTCATGTGTAATCCTTTCCTGTACAAACCTAAACGAGTTTGGAAACGTACGTCGTACTAAGAAAGAGCTCATCCACATTGTACAGATTCTTATGTACCGTCTGTGGCGAGAAACCCAAAACAAGTGCAAAAAGGCCGTTTACCCCTCAAACGCCTTATCAATTTTGCTGCGAACGTAGGTGGAAGCAAAAACAAGATCTTCTTTCCAGTTCTCGTTGCCGGTATACCACATCTCTGCAACAAAGCGCCTGACGCCCTGAGGAACAAGCTGCGACAGAGCTCCCTCGTAGTCAGTGGTGCCAGTAGAGAATGGAATCTCGCGATACGCACCAGCAACAGTCTCTTTAAGGTGAGCTGCAAAGATGTGACCTGCACCAAGAGCAACATCATCAGCAACGGTGTTGCCGTAAATAAACGATGCATTAGTAAGGTTACCAGCGTCGGGATACACACCAAGATATGGGCTGTTGATAAGGCTTACATAGTGCATGGCCTTCTCGACCGTATCCATAAACGGAGTCTCCATGGTCTCAAAGCCCATAACAATGCCCGCCTGAGCAGCCATTTCTACAGCCTTTGCCAGATTCTCCTCAAAGTACTTGCGTGTATCCTCTGCGCCGTTCTCGTAGTACACGTCATAACCAGCAAGCTGGATGGTATGAAGTCCCAGGTCGCCTGCAAGGTCAAGTGCCTTCTGCATAATCTCAAGGCTGCGCTCACGAGTTGCCTGATCGCGGGAGCCAAAAGGATACTTACGGTGACCAGAAAGGCACATAGAACCCAGACGAACACCGGAGTTTACCATTGCCTGACGGACTGCCGCACGCTCTTCACCAGTCCACTCAAGGCGAGAAAGACGAGCGTCAGACTCATCAACGGAGATCTCAACATAATCAAAGCCAGACTCCCCTGCTACGCTGAGGCGCTCTTCCCAAGAAAGATCAGTTGGAGTGGCCTTCTCGTAAAGTCCTAGCTGATACTTGGACATATCTTCTCCTTTTAAAAACAGGCGGCCTTAAAAAAGACCGCCTGACTGAAACAGATTCTACTCACTGAACAGGCTTTAGTGATTACCCTGTCCATAGTAGGCATTTGGACCATGCTTGCGCAGGTAGTGCTTGTCCTGAAGGTACTGTGGTGCCTCCTGAACCTTAGGGTTGTTAAGCTCGGTGAGTGTTGCCATCTTAGCAACCTCCTCGATAACTACTGCGTGGTATACAGCAGCCATTGCGTCTTTGCCCCAAGAGAAAGGACCATGGTTGTGAAGGAGCGTTCCTGGAACCGCAATTGGGTCCAGGTTAGCAAAGCCCTCAACAATAACGTTGCCGGTCTCAAGCTCATAGGCGCTTTCTACCTCGTCCTTGGTAAGGCTGCGTACGCAAGGAATATCTCCGTAGAAATAGTCTGCGTGTGTGGTGCCATAGCAAGGAATAGAGCGTCCTGCCTGTGCCCAAGAAACAGCGTGGGTTGAGTGAGTGTGAACGATTCCGCCGATCTTATCGCCCCATGCACGATACAGGCATGCATGAGTTGGAGTATCGGAAGATGGGTTCATCTCACCCTCAACAACGTTGCCGTCAAGATCACAGACAACCAAGTTCTCAGGGCTGAGCTCCTCATAAGAGACGCCCGATGGCTTGATGACAAACAGACCACGCTCACGGTCAAGTCCAGAAGCATTACCCCAGGTGAAAACTACCAGGCCATGCTTTGGCAGGTCCATATTTGCTTCATACACTTCATCGCGAAGCTCTTTAAGCATCATAGAGACTGCTCCTTAGAGAACGCTACGGAATGGAACGTTTGGCTCGTGATCGAAGCAATCATGGAAGCCACGGTCGTGATGGTAAGCAAAGCGATCCTTATCCTGTGGATAGGTGTAGTGGCCGCCGACCTCCCAGAAGAATGGGTGGAACTTGTAGTCAAGGCGATCCTTACGCATATCCCAAAGAACCTTGATCTCCTGGACGTCTGCCTGGAAGTTAGTCCAAACATCGTGGTGAATTGGGATAACAACCTTGGACTGAAGAGCCTCAGCCATGCGGAGCATATCGGTTGCTTCCATCTTGTCCTGGATACCAATTGGGTTGCAGCCAAAAGCGCCAAAGCAGACGTCTACGCCGCCAAACTCCTGAGCAATGTCTTTGCCGTGCTTAGCAAAGTAAATGGAGTAGTGAGAGTCGCCGGAGTGATAGATGTTTCCACCAGGGGTGACAAAGAGGTAGTTAACTGCCTTCTCGTCCATGTCCATTGGGCACTTACCCCAGAGGTCTGGGCGGTTCTCAGAAGTATCAGTAGTGGTAACGATGATGGTACGGTCAAAGGAATCGTATGCGACGATCTCCATGTCCTTAACCTTGACACGGTCGCCAGGCTTAACAACAATGCACTGCTCGCGTGGAACGCCCCAGCCAACCCAAATGTCAACTGCATCCTTAGGACCAATAAATGGAACTGGAATCTCTTTGCCATTCTCGTCAGTAGTAGTCATGTTGTTGTTTACAACGTGAGCTGCAAGCTCCTTGGACATGTGGTCCTGGTGAATGTGAGTTACTACAACTGCGTCAAGGTTCTTGATAGCAAATGGATCAATAACAAAAGGAACGTTGCGCAGGTTTGGTTGCATCTTACGAACGCCAGCCATGTTTGCCATCTGGTGACCAGGCTTCATGAGTCCGTCACCGTGGGTGCGCTTACCGTTACCTGCCCAGAAGTCAACAGCAACGTTTGCTCCACCAGGAGTCTTAAACCAAATACCAACGCAGCCGAGCCACCACATCTCAACCTGGCCTGGCTCTACTACGGCATTGTCAATCTCTTCGTTGAGCCAAGTTCCCCACTCAGGGAAGGTGCTCATAATCCAACTGTCGCGTGTGACGTCTTTCAAATCTGCCATTACGCGCTCCTTTCTATAAAACAGAGGACTAGTACTTTGATGTATGCGCAGATAATTGAGCGGCGCTCAGGACTTTGCTTGCATGCTCAGAAGCTCATCCTGAGCGCTCACTACAAAACGCAGCCCTACTCCACTACTTTGTAGAGAGCCAGCTGGTCTGTCTCACGATATGCAGCAACAATGTAATCGCTGCCGTCATGCCTATACACCATGCAGTTTGCTGGTCCGAGGTCGTGGTCGATAACGTCTACGGTGTACTCACCGTCAACGTATCTAACAAGCAACAGATCGCGACCATCTTTACGGTTGCCAATGACTGCGCACTTCTCGCCGTTCAGCTCAGCTGCCCAAAGCGCGTGAAGGAAGCTGCGCTTCTGTGGGTCGCACCAAACCTGCTCATAGCGATCGCGAGTCTGGCCCTCATGCCAAATTGCCAGCGTGTCACCGTGGAACTTAGAGAAGGTAAGGATCTCCAGCTTGCCATCGCCGTCAAAGTCTGTAGCAACAATATCGCTTGTTGGCTGGACCAGAAGGCAGGTGACATCCCAAGCACCTTGAGGAGTGGTTGGTGGCACATATCTAAACACGCCTGCGGCGGTTGAGATCAAAGCATACGATTTGTCAGGTGCAGTCCAGAAACCGTGGTTCTGAACCTGATAATTAGCAACACAAGTCAGCTTAAGCTGGTTGTCTGCCGTGTACTGCTCAAGGTTATCGCTCAGAGGAGCAGCCCAAACAGCACCTGGAGTGCGCCAATCATCCTTGACGCCGGTCTCAGCTCCACCCTTGATAGAACAAGCAAGAACCCAAAGCTGACCGTTAGCAGCCTTCAAAATGCCAAAACGGTGAACATACGGGAGGTCGCAGAGAATCTGCTCAGACCAAGAACCGTCTGCTTGCTTGGTATAGGATGCAATTGCCGCGTCGTCTCCACCAAAGTTTGGCGAGAAGAACTTGCGGGTTGCGAGGAATTGATCTTTCCTGCCAGGGACCTGTGTAATGGTCATGACGCCGCCAGGGCCTGGAGCAACAGTCTCCAGAGGCTCACCATCAAGCGTAAAGCGACGGATTGGACCGTCCTTCTCGACAGCAGCTAAAAAGCTTGGTGTGTCTTCTCCCTCAAACATGCCAAGTGCATAGCACTTAGGCATCTCGGCAAGAATTTTCTTTTCAAAAGTCATTAAAGTGCTCGATTCTTTAGAAACCTAAACTATGCGGAAAACTTCTCTGCAGCGCCGGTTTCCTTGAGCTTCTCTTCCATCTCTGCGTCAGAAAGAACGTTGCGCAGACCAATGACGGTAACGCCAGCCTTAGCAGCATCGTCGTACATGTTCAGGAAGTTAAGAGGTGCAAAAACAATGTCGTACTGACGAGCAGAGCTTACGCCCTCAGACAGTGCGCAGTGGTGAATCTTATCGACGCCCATGTTGAGCTTCTGAGTGACGCGCTCAGCGGTCATCTTCATCATCAGGGAGGTACCTGCGCCGTTTGCACATGCGACCAAAATCTTTGCGTTCATGTTGACTCCTTCGATCAAACAAACTGATTACGGACACATTGTGTTTGTACCCATTTGGGCGCCATGCGCATCGCTTTTAGAGCAAATAGTGCATCAATCAATGTGCCGAGTATTACTAATAACCCTGAGCAGATGGGGGTCTGCTCAGGGTAGGAAGAAAGAGGGCTACTTGCTTTCCGCACTAGCTGCGGCGGCCTTCTGTGCACGGATTTCCTTGCACTTCTGGTAATCCTCAACCTCCATGAAGTACGTGTCTTTGTTTGCACGGTACTGGAGCTGTGGGATTGCGATAAGAGCAATAACAACAATTGCGAGACCTGCGTAGGACAGGAACTTCATGACGCCGGTCATGATTGGCCAGACAACTGCCCAGTCCCACATGCCAAGGTATCCACCGTATGCAGCCATGCCAACCCAGCCAGCGATAAGAGCTGAACCAAAGACCTGGAGAAGACCAGAGATGAAAGGCATGATAAGAACTGCGCGGAGGCCGCCCTTGTTGTTTGCGTAAACGCCGATGGTAGCGTTATCGAAGAACAGTGGAACAAAGCCTGCGATAACAACAACTGGAGACTTCAGAAGCAGCAGAGCTGCGATTGCCAGGAACTGGCCAGCTGCACCCATGAGGAAGCCGAGGGTAACTGCGTTTGGAGAACCAAAGCCGTAGGTAACTGCGCAGTCAACGCCTGGGACGGAACCCTTAAGGAGCTTGTTAGAAATACCCTGGAAGGAGTTGGTGAGCTCAGTAACGAAGGTACGAACACCAAGCTGCAGGATGGAGAGGTAAACAGCAAACTGGAAGGAAGTGGTCATGATGTAGAAGAAGAAATCCTGACCCTGCTTCATGAACTTGTTCTCAAGCAGGAAGTCCTGACCAAGAACAGCAAGGATGACACCAAAGAATGCTGTCATAAGAATTGCAGTTGCAACAAGGTTCTCGTTGAAGATCTTCAGGAAGCCTGGGAGCTCGATGTCCTCAATGCGCTTGGACTCCTTCTTGGAGTGCTTGGAGAGCCACTCGGAAGCCTTGGATGCGCAGTAAACACCAAACATCTGCTGGTGAGCAATGGTAAGACCAGCGCCATCAGTGAGGTCCTGGGTAGGTCCAATACAAAGGTTGGAGCCAACTGCCCAGTAAAGGCCAAGGAGAACGGTCATAACTGCAAGGATGGTAACGTCGTTAAGCTGTGGGAAGCAGAAGAGGATAAGCCAAAATGCAGTTGCTGCCTGCTGAACCTGGACGTGACCAGTAGTAAAGATTGCACGAAGCTTAGTCTGCTTCTTAAAAGCAACCAGAACAATGTTCAGAATGAAAGCGAAGAGCAGAAGAAGCATAACGGAGGAGAAGGAACGACCTGCGATAAATGCAGGAGCGTCAGCTGCCTCCATGCCTGCCTGTACTGCGTTCTGGCCAAAGTATGGGTCAATGACCATTGCAGAAAGGTTGAAGCGAGCCTGAAGTCCAACGAGGACTGGACGGAATGCAGTTACCAGGCCGCCGGAACCAACCAGGAGAATCTGATAACCAATGACTGCCTTAAGGAAGCCAGCGAGTACGTCGTACCACTTCTTCTTAAGAAGAATGTAGCCGATAGCAACAATCAAACCGATGAAATAGGCTGGCTGAGTCAAGAAGTTGCTCGCAAACCATTTCCAAATACCAAGAACAATATCCATTGATACCCCTTTCAAAGGGTCCTACATACGTACCTTCTGCAGCCCACACTACAAAAGGAAATCCTCAATAACCTGCCCAGATGGGCACAAAAGCGCGTACAGACGCAAACGGGCGCCACAAACGACGCGAACGGGCGAACGTCGCGAACGAGCGCGGACGACGCGCGAAAAAAGAGCTTACTCGGAGATAAGCTTGTCGATCTCCAAGAGCTCTTCTGGAGACTGAATATTCTTCAGGCGCTCAAGGACCTCTTCATTCATAAGGACCTGAACGAGCATCTGCATATTCTTAAGGTGTGCTTCCTGATCGGTTGCGCTCAGAGTAAAGAAGGTCTTGACCTGCTTCTCATCGTCGCCATCCTCGAAGTTAACAGGAACATCAGCGTGCATAAATCCAATAGCAGTCTTGCCATTAGAGCCAATACGAGCAGTAGAGTGTGGCATTGCAACATTTGGAACGATAACAATGTAAGGACCATACTTCTTTACGCACTCGATAATGTCGTCTGCATACTCTGGATTGACTGTTCCATCAGCCTCCAGTGGTTTGCAGCACTCTCTAATAGACTCTTCCCACGTCATAGGGGTCTTTACGAATGCATAATGGTTCTGCTCGTAAATATCGCGAAGTAACATGCGATTCACTCCTCTCCAGTAGCTACTGTGAATCTTTCCTTGTGTTGGACTATAGCAAGACCACACAAGAACACATCGCTTAATGACAAAAACTTGAATCTTCTGAACGCTTCAACAATTAGATAAATAATTTATATGACATTTGACTTGCCGTATAACAAATTTTCCTATTTGTTGAACGTTTAGAACGTTTTACCAATCGAATCGATAATGTTAGTATAGCTAAAGTTGGAAGTTAAGCAATACTTATCTATGCTCACTTTAGAGATTTACGTCATAAAAACCGTTGACCGTTAAAAAATATCCGTTTAAGTATTCAAAACGTTCATAGGATAAGGTAAGATACACTGAGATTCGTTGAAATGCATCTACACAATTGTTCAGAGACCGTTCAAAAGGTGCTATCAATTTGTACGATGTTTTTCACAGAACTGAATTAGTTAAATGTAATTCTACAGGTCTATCAGCAGTTGAGTTCTATTGGGGGATTCATGGCCACAAGTCGTTCATTCGTAGCATCACGCAGAAGCTCGATCATGAGCCTTCTTGAACAATATCGCCAGGTTTCCGTCAGCGATCTTGCCGATAGATTTGAAGTTTCTTCGCTTACCATCCGCCGCGATCTTGACGAACTCGAAGCTCAAGGCCTCATTTCTCGAAGCTATGGCATGGCCACGCTGCTTGACCCGCTCTCGACAGGACTCAGTTCTAACCAGGTAACCGCGAAGTTCAAGCTTGCCCAGGCCGCCGCCAAGCTGATTAAAGATGGCGACACGGTCTTCATTAACACCAGCTCAACCGCTATAAAAGTCCTGGAATTCATTACCGCCGAAAACATCACGGTTGTTACCAATAACGGTAGCGTTCTGGCCGCCGACTATCCCCCATCGATGACCGTTTTAGTCACGGGTGGAGAAGTTCGACCAGCTAAGAAGTCACTGACCGGGGATTTTGCCCTTGCTTCAATCAACCAGATTCGCGCCGCAAAGTGCATCTTGGGATGCTCGGGAATTTCAGCTGAGCGCGGCCTTACCACGCTGGTTTCAAACGAGATGCGCGTGAACTCGCTGATGCTTAAGCACTCTGAGCAGCACATTGTCTTGGCCGATGCAAGCAAGCTGGGCGTCAACTCCAGCTTCCAGTATGGATCGCCTGCTGATATCGACGTGCTTATGACGGACGAATCTGCATCGATTTCGCAGGTAGCAGCCCTCGAAGCCGCTGGCGTTCGTAAGGTTGTTCGCGTGGGCCTGTAGAGCTGCTACGGCTACGTGCGTTGGACGACGAGATTCAGCTTCTATCGAACGTTTCCGCTGCTGTAGTCCATCGATTCTCTCGCCTGGCAAAGAAGACATCAAAATTTTAACTACCATGATACGAAAATATTCATCCTCATGAATATTCATGAGGATAAATTCATCTGTATGCATAAATTTTTTAGAGGCCTATTTTTGGCGTTTTGAAAACACAGCAAAGTCACATATTCTGCAAAATCGACCCTCAAAAGTCCTATTTTTCTCAGAATATCGTCATTTGCTGTGTTTTTTAGGACTGTAAGTTATGTTTTTGGCTCTGTATATACAGATTATCTGACTTAGGTGTGTTCGGGCTTCTAAAAACGTGCAGATTATCCGACATAGGTGTGTTCTGACCGCATCAACGCTATCCAAACAAAAAGCCCCGCCAACTGGCGGGGCTTTGAAGTGCAGTTTTATCGCCGCTCGCAATTTCGCGCCTGTCGCGTTCTTCGCGCACCGGCGTCGCGCTCGTGGCGCGCTCGTGGCGCGCTCGTGGCGCGCGTGGCGCGGACCAGAGAGCTTACTCCTCCTCGAGAGCAGCAGCAATCTCGTCGGTGATGTTCATGGTGCTGTAGACGTTCTGAACGTCATCGAGCTCGTCGAGCTTATCGATAAGACGCTGAACCTTCTTTGCATCAGAAACTGAGACGTCAGTTGGGGTGGTTGGAACCATAGTTAGCTCGGAACCCTTAACCTCAATACCCTGAGCCTCGAGGCCCTTCTGGACATCCTGCATCTTGTCGTATGCAGTCCAAACAATCCACTGATCGCCAGCATCCTCGTAGTCGTTTCCGCCAGCCTCGGCAACTGCCATCATGAACTCGTCCTCGTCGACAGCGTTCTCGCGGTCAGCAACCTTCTTCTCCTCGGAGACAATAACCTTGTCAACTGCGATGGAGCCCTTGCGCTCAAACTGGAACGCAACGGAACCAGCGGTACCAAGATTGCCGCCAGAGTGGGTAAATGCGGAGCGAACGTCTGCTGCGGTACGGTTCTTGTTGTCAGTCAGGCAGTCAACGTAAACTGCGACACCTGCAGGACCGTATCCCTCGTAAACGATCTCCTCGTAAATGGCAGCATCAGCACCAGCGCCAAATGCCTTATCGATAGCGGCCTGAATCTTTGCGTTAGGCATGGAAACCATGCGAGCACGGGCAACAGCGGCAGACAAGCTAGCGTTGTTGTCCGGATTTGGGTCGCCACCCATCTTTGCGGCAACAGTAATGTTGCGGGAAAGCTTAGAGAACAGCGAAGAACGCTTAGCGTCGATAGCTGCTTTCTTGTGCTTGGTTGTGGCCCACTTAGAGTGTCCGGACATTGCACTCTCCTTCTTTAGAGGTTCGAAAACCTAATTATCACATTAGCCCTTATACGTTACACGAAATCAAGAAGCGAGAAAAGACTTATTTTGCAGATATGGAGACTTGCGCACGCCGTACGTCGAGAAACCCGTGGGCTCGCAAGCCTGCGCACCTCCACGCAAGTCCGCGCACCATCGCACACCTCCACGCGCAACACATCCGCTCCTACTCCACCAGCTCAACGTGGATGGACTCCGCGATCTTCTCGACCAGCGCAAAGTCGCCCAAGCCAGCGCTCATCGCAACGTTTCCACCGGTAGCCATCGCGCGCGTCAGGGCCTTCTCGACAGCCGACGGATCCTCAAGCCAAACCGACATGAAGCTTGCCAGCGTTGAATCGCCCGCACATGCCGTCGAAAGCACCTCTACCTGCGCAGCATTTGCGTGCCAGACATGTTCACCGTTGAAGAAGTACGCACCCTCGCCGCCCAGCGTGAGCAGGATGTTCTTTGCTCCGCGTTCGTGAATCTTGTGGAGGGCGAGAAGAACGTCGGCCTCGTTATGGACGTCGACACCAAAGATCTCTGCCACTTCTTCGTCGTTTGGCTTAATGAGCAGTGGTTTTTTCTCGACAAGTTCTGCGAGGTGTTTATGAGAGATGTCCAAAACCAGCTCAGCGCCGCGCTCATGACAAAGATCAAAGAGCTCGTCGTAGAAGGTTGGATCCATCTCAGGAGAAAGCGAGCCGGAGATCACCAGCACGTCCAGGTCGGGCGCATTACGCAGCAGATCAAGCATCTCGTTTTGCTTGGAACGAATAACGGGAGCGCCTGCGTTAGGGAACTTGAGCTCGCCTTCTGGCGTGGTAACAAAAATGTTTACGCGGGTGATACCGTCAATCCACACAGGCTTGACCGGGCAAATCTTAGATGCCTCTTCAACAATATAGTTGCCCGAGAAGCCACCAAAAAATCCCAGGATAGTGGACGCAACGCCGTAGTGAGCAAGCGTAAATGAAACGTTCAGACCCTTGCCGTTTGGTGTGTAAACGGCATCGGTTGTACGGTTGACATGCGTATAAGAAGGAACTCCCGAGTTAACGTTCATGTCGATAGCGGGGTTAGTGGTAAGTGTGTAAATCATCAAAGCTCCCTCTGAAACAAATATGGACCCGACGAAAACGCCGAGTCCATATTTTACTTCGATTATCTGAGTCTGCACCCAAACTGTACGTAAATTCTGGGCAAAACTCAAACGGTACCGAGTGTGTGCTAAGCGTAAAGCTTAGTCCTCGACCAGCTTGTTGCCGTTCTTGCGGTACTCGTATGCCTTGAAAGCAACAAAGAGAATACCACCAACAACAGCGCCAATGAGAATGGCGAGAACCCACTTGAGGCCGCCATCGACAACGGGAAGAACCAGGAAACCACCGTGAGGAGCTGGGTCATGAACGCCAAAGAGCAGCGTCAGGATGGAGCCGATGGAAGAACCGATCATCATGATAGGCATGACAGGCCAAATGTTCTTGGTCATGAATGGAATAGCGCCCTCGGTAATGTGGGTGCAGCCAAGAACGAAGTTGACCAGACCAGCGTTGAAGTCGGACTTGGTGAAATATTTCTTACCAACGACAACAGCAAAGGTGGTGATCAGTGGAGGAACAATACAAGCAGCAGAAACTGCAGCCATGAAGTTAGTACCAAACTCATAGGTTGGGGTACCAACACCAGCAGCAAGAGCCTCGGTCAGAAGTGCAGTACCGGTAACGTAAGCTGCCTTGTTGACTGGGCCGCCCATGTCAAATGCGGCCATGCAACCAATTGCAAGACCAAGGACAATTGGACCAGAAGCAGACAGACCGCGCAGGAAGTTCATCATGCCGGTGTTAATTGCTGCCATTGGACCAGAAATACCCAGCATAACCAGACCAACAATGGTGGTGGAAAGCAGTGGGTACAGGAAGATTGCCTTCAGACCGTCAAGGTTCTTTGGAAGACCAGAGAGAAGCTTCTCAAGTCCAACGATGACATAACCAGCAAGGAAGCCGCCGACGATGCCGCCCAGGAAGCCAAAACCAACACCAGCGCCACCAGCATCAATCATGCCAGTGTCAGGGTTGATTGGAAGGCCCTGGATAGCAATCATACCTGCAACAAAACCAGGAACAAGAGCAGGACGCTTGCCGATAGACTCAGCAATGTAAGCAGAAAGAACTGGAACCATAAGGCCCATTGCAATGCCGCCGATGATCTTGAGCATGGCAGCAAAGCTGTTGTAGTCAGACTGAGTGGAGTTGAAGGAAGTGATGCCCCAGAGGAATGAAACTGCAGTCAGAACACCACCAGCAACAACAAAGACCAGCATGTGGCTAACGCCGTTCATGAGGTGCTTGTAGATGATGTGGCCTACAGACTCCTTCTCAATGGTGCTAGAAACAGGAGCGTCATCTGCCTCTGCCAGCTCACCCTCAGGCAGAGCAACAAGAGCACGGTCGATAAGACCTTCTGCATCCTTAATAGCTGCAGTAACACCAACATTTACCATTGGTTTTCCGGCAAAACGCTCAGCCTGAACGTCCTTATCGGCAGCAACAACTACTGCCTTGGCGTTCCTGATTTCAGCTGCGGTGAGCTCGTTCTCTACACCGACCTGGCCGTGCGTCTCAACCTTAATGGTAAGACCTTTAGCTGCGGCGGCCTTCTCAAGGGCCTCCTTAGCCATAAAGGTGTGCGCAATACCGGTTGGGCAACCAGTAGCAGCAACGATGTCATACTTTGACTCGTCAGCCACAGCACTCCCCTTTCATCCTAGTGCTCGGAATTGTTCCAAACACAACCAAAAAAGCTGCTCAATGTTAGCACTGAGCAGCTTAAATAACCATACTTTTACGTAAAAACTAGTTAGTTGGTTATGTTTTACATGGCAACGTTAGATTAAAAAGTCAATTGTAGTAAGTATCTACTTATTCTGCATTCTCCTGGCCAAAACGCTCTTGCCTCAGGCGCAGCGCCTCGTATGCGCAACCATACATTGCAGCCTGATTGCCCAAGCTAGCGGCCTCAATACGAGCGCCCTTGCTTACCGGTAGAGCGTACTGCTCAAAACACTCGCGAAGCTCGGTAGCAAACGTTGCAAACGAGCCTGCAACACCGCCGCCAATCAAGAACATGGCAGGATCAACCACGCACGAAACCTGCGCCATAGCAAGACCCAGGTAGTGGCACATCTTATGGATAGCAAGGGTTGCGCATTCGTCACCCTGAGCGTGAGCTCTAAACACGGACACCGTATCGGTCTCGTGCTCAATGGTCACAGGAACAACGCCTCGAGAAGCGCATTCCTCTAGGTACAGACGGACAACTCCCTTAGCAGAAGCGTACTGCTCCAGGCAACCGTGGCGACCACAGCCGCAGGTCAGCGTCTCTTCTGGCTCAACAATGATGTGACCAATCTCGCCGCCCGCGCCAAAAGCGCCCGCAGCAAGCTTGCCGTCTACAACAACACCTGCACCAACACCGGTACCCAGCGCAATCAGCACAAACGACGGCACACCCACGGCAACGCCAGCCCACGCTTCGCCCAGAGCAGCGGCGTTAGCGTCGTTGACAAACGCAATGGTTGCGTTTGGCAGGCACATATTGATTGCCTGCACCAATCCCTCAGGATCAATATCTACATTGGCGAGAAGACCAACGGTTCCATCATCTGCAACAGGACCTGGAATATCCAAACCACACGCAATAACATCGTTGCGGCTTGCTTTTTGGCCATGAACAATCAGCTTAATAGCATCGGTTACCGTCTGATAACCATCCTCGTTATCAAGTGCGGGTGTCTTGACCTTCTGCTCAGAAAGTAGCTCTCCCTCTGCAGAGAAGAGTCCCAGCTTGATGGTAGTGCCACCAACATCAATGCCCAATACGTATTCCATAAAACCCCCTAGTTGCCGCGCTTAAGCGCACCCTCAACAAGCTGCGCAAGAACGTCTTCAACAGCGTATCCTGCAGCCTCAATAGCCATTGGAACAAGGGAGGTCTCGGTAAGTCCTGGGAACGTCTTCAGACCCATGACCAAAACGTGATGTCCATCCCAAATAAAATCAATACGAGCAAGATCTCTGCAGCCGTACGCCGTAAACACCTCAAGAGCTGCGCGCTCAAGCGCCTCACGAGCCTCAACTGGATCTGCGCCAAGAGCGGCCAAAGACTCAGGACGAACTGGGCAGAAGTGCTGAATACGCTCTGGATCAAGGCGAGCATCCGTATCGTAAATACCCTTGGTCACTGAAATCTCTACTGGTGGCAGGGTTTTCTCGCCATCTGCGTCAGAGAGCACGGTAACGCTTACCTCAACGCCATCAACCCACTGCTGGATAATGACGGAGTCATCAAAACCAAGTGCGCCGAGAAGTGCTGGTCCAAGCTGGTCAGCGCTATCAACCTTGGAAAGGCCCATAGCAGAGCCACCGTGAACAGGCTTAACCGCCAGAGGGAAGCCAACGCCGCCGCCAAGGCGCTCGGGAACCAGGTCAAGGGCGGCAGCTGCGCCAAGGTCTTTAAATGCGCTGGCAGTCAACACAATCTGAGGAGGCCAGATGACCTCAGACTCCTCCTTTGACCAGGCCTGGCGCACAATAAACGGCATGTCAGCCTTGTTCCAGGCTGCCCTACAAGATGCAGGCCTTGAGCCCACATACGGAATCTTGAGGAACTCCAAAAGTGCAGGTACCGCACCGTCTTCTCCGCCCGCACCGTGAAGACATACAAACGCAACATCGGGTTTCTCGGCACGAAGGGTATCTACCAGGTGAGCGTCAGCGTCAAGTGGCAAAACCTCATAGCCGCGCTTCTCCAAAGCCTCAGAAACAAGAGCTCCGCTTTTGAGCGAGAAGTTCCTCTCAAATGAGGCTCCACCCATAATGACAGCAACTTTTGTAGCCATACTTAACACTCCCTTGCAGAGGATTGAGATTCAGAATGAGAAGACTCAGGAAGAGCGCCCGCCTCTAGGAATGCGCGATACAGCGCCATGCGATCTTGGACGCACAAAGACAGCCTGCGGATTGCCTCGTGGATGCGCTCTGGCGTCTCAAATGAGTAGCATAGGCGCATACTTGAACTAATACGCTGGTCAGGATAGCAATAAACACCTGGTACAAAGGCAACTCCCTCTTCAATTGCACGAGGAAGCAACTGCTCAGTGTTGAGGTATGGCGGGAAGGTTACCCACAGGAACAAACCACCCTCTGGCTTAGTCCAGGTAACGTCTTTAGGGAAGAACTCCGCAAGCGCTGCCAGCATGGCGTCTTTTCTCTCTTTGTAGCGAGACTTAGACACCTCAAGCGCTGCCTGCCAATCAACCTCATTGAAGTAGTGCTCAGCAAGAATCATGTTAAAGGGGCTGGTACACAAGTCAGAGCCAGACTTAGCAAGGTTGATGCGCTCAAGGAAGTGACGAGGTGCAACCATCCATGCAAGACGCAGTCCTGGGGCAAAAATCTTTGACGTGGTTCCCAGATAAATGACATTTGGATCAAGCGTCTTAAGGCGCGTTAGATCTTCTCCCTCAAAGCGGATAAGACCATACGGATCATCCTCAACAACAGGGATGTTGTACTGGCGAGCCAGCTCAAGAAGACGGAGGCGCCTTGGCATAGACATGGTGATGCCGGCAGGATTATTAAAGTTAGGAATAACGTAGATGAACTTAGGCTTTCTGCCTTGGTCTGCAAGCTCTTTAAGTTTTGCCTCAAGCAGGTCTGTTCTGATACCCTCTTCGTCCATATCAATGGTGTGAACAGTAGGCTCATACGCGGAAAATGCCTGGAACGCACCAAGATAGCTTGGACCCTCACAGATAATATCGTCCCCTGGGTTAAGAAAGACACGGCCCAAGAAATCAAGCGCCTGCTGGGAACCAGAAGTCAAAATCATCTCGTCAGGATCAGCCTCGACGCCCTGAGCAGCTAAAATCTTGCAGATGGTCCTTCTGCACTCAATACGGCCATCAGAGTTACCGTACTGAAGAGACCTAAGTCCCTCAACAGCAACGCAGCGTCGAGCGCACTCTGCAACCTGATCAAGCGGCAGCGAAGAAATGTCCGGCAGACCACCAGACAGCGCAATGACACCTGGACGAGACAGGGCCGCAAACAAATCTCGCACTTCGCTCTTTCGCATGGTTTGAACGCGATCTGCATACAGATCACCCCACTGATCAAACGAGATTCTGCTGTCATCCATAGAACTCTTACTCCTTACAAGCCATCTTTGGGCAAAATTGTGCCGAAAAGATGTACTTATTGTTTTAGGACGTAGTCTTTTTAGTATCGCTCAAATATCAATAAATAACAGGGTAAAATATGACGCAATTGCTAAACGGTTACATATAACCGGCAAACATACTGGTCGCTCCTAAATTTTGTAGAGAGGATTTTTATGGACAGCGCACATAACACTGTTGAATTGAACGCAGCGCTTTCAAATCCCCGCGATGATATCGCTAAACTTGATGAACTTGAGAAGAAGCTCTTTGCTCTCAACTACGCAGCTAATGAGATTGGCTCTTTTGGACCATGTATCGATCCAAAAAAGGCTGCTGAAGAGCGCGGAGAAGCCCTGGCAATCCTTGGCGAGCAGGTCCAGGAGACCCTCTGTGATCCTGCTGTTGGCGCACTGCTTGATAGACTTCACGAGAATCGCGCTCTACTTGATGAGACTCATCGCGCACAAGTTAAAATTCTTCGTCGCGATAGAAGCCAGCTGGTAGATGTACCTGTTGAGCTTCAGAGCAACTTTGTTCGTCTTACCACAGAGGCTAATGAGGTCTGGGAGCAGGCAAAGAACAGCGATGACTGGTCACTCTTTGCTCCAAAGCTGGATAGCTTAATTGAGCTTCGCAAAGAGATGTGCCAAGCACGCGATGCTTCTAAAGACCCGTATGATCTCTTACTCAGCGATTTTGAGCACGGCACCAACAGAGAGTTCTACAACACCTTCTTCAATAATGTTAAAGAAGTGGTAGTTCCCCTAGTTGCTGATTGCATGGCTTCTAAGCGCCAACCAAGCACCAAACCTCTTGAGGGTAAGTTTGACGTTAACCGTCAGTGGGATCTTGCAAAAGACCTGGTAAAGCTCCAGGGTCTTGACGAGGACGCTTATTGGCTTGGCAAAACTGAGCACCCTTACACCGGTGGCCCTGGTATTGGCTTTGTCATGGTTGCTAGCCACGCTTACGAGAATAACGTTCTCTCCAATGTCTATTCCATGCTGCATGAGAACGGTCACGCCCTCTACGAGCAGGGCATTAACTGGGAGTACCGCTTTACCTCTCTGAGCACCGGCACTTCTATGGGTATGCACGAGTCCCAGTCCAGGTTCTTTGAGAACTACGTTGGCCTTTCTGAAGCATTTGCTGAGCCTCTCATTCAACTTATGCGCAAGCACTTCCCTGGCCAGCTGAATCGCGTTACTGCCTTCCAGCTCTTCTCGGCAGCTAATAAGGTACAGCCAAGTCTCATTCGTACCGAAGCGGACGAGCTCACCTATCCTCTGCACATCCTCATCCGTTATGAAATGGAGCAGGCACTTTTGTCTGGCGAGATTACTGCAAAGGATGTCCCAGCTCTTTGGGCCGAGAAGTACAGGCAGTACCTGGGCGTTACGGTTCCCAACAACACCGAAGGTGCTCTTCAGGATGTTCACTGGTCATGGGGTGAGTTTGGCTACTTCCCAACTTATGCACTTGGTAGCGCTTATGGTGCACAGTACAAGCATGCCATGATTGCTGAGGGTATGGACTTTGACGACGTCTGCGCATCTGGAGATCTTGCTCCTATTAGGGAGTGGCTGGGTAGCCGTATTTGGACCTGGGGCCGTGCAAAAGACTCCAAGGAGCTCATCATGGGTGCATGCGGCGAGCCTTTTGACGTCCACTACTACACCAAGTATCTAACTGATAAATACTCTCGCATCTATGGTCTGGCCAGCGCATAAGCGCACGCTGTAGACGCGAGTAGAAATATCTATCTTCTACCAATTAAACGAAAGGGATGAAATGAAAAAGTTTGTCGAGGAGTTTAAAGAGTTTATCCAGCAGGGCAATGTTATGGACATGGCTATTGGCATCATCATTGGCGGCGCATTTACCGCTATTGTTACCTCCCTTGTCAATGACATCATCAACCCATTTATTAAGCTGATCTCTGGTGGTGGTACCGAGGTTTCTGGTCTTTCTATTCCAGTTCCTGGCACCCAGAACGGCATTGACTTTGGTGCATTCATCAGCGCAATCATCAACTTCCTAATCATTGCATTCATTGTCTTCTGCATGGTTAAGGCCCTCAATAAGTTCATGAAGGCTTCCAAGCTTAAGAAGGACGAAGAAGAGGCTGTTGAAGAGGTTGCAGCTCCACACTGCCCACACTGCCTTGAAGAGGTTAAGGAAGGCGCAACTCGCTGCCCACACTGCACTGGTGAGATTGAGGGCGGCGCACACGCTGCGTAAGCTTTACACCAAGCTTTACATCACCGTCCTTTTGCGCATGTGAAAGTTGGCAAGAAAAAAGCAGGCATATCATATGCCTGCTTTTTTGTTACTGAAAGAAACCAGAAAAGGCTGGGTTATTTCTTACCTGAGCCGCCCTTGCCGCCGCCACCATTTCCAGATGAGCTGCCGCCATTTCCTGAAGAGCTACCACCATTACCAGAACCAGAAGTAGGCGTTACTAGCTTATAGCCGCCCTTACCATCTGGCTGCCAAGGGAACTCTGCCTTTGGTGGATACTCATATTTAGCCCAATCATCCTCACGGTGATTAAGGAGGGCAAACTTAAGAGTAAATCCCGGAGCATCAATACTGAGAAGCTTTTTATTTTCCGCAGTAGTGTATAGAACAGACTTAGATATCTGTTCGTTTTCTGAAAAGCCCTGAGCAAGAATGGGGAAAGAAAGTCCATCTGCCGAAGGCTCTTCTGCAACAATCTGAATAGGAGAAACACTACCGTCTGGATAGAACAGTGCAGCAGCTCCATCCTTATGAGCAGAGAAGGTATACGCTCCGCCAGAACCCTTATTCATAGACTCAATCTGATCACTGGTCAAATCTTCTTTAGAACCATCTGCATAGTGCAAGCCAAACAAATAATACGTACCAGGAATGGTGGCAGCAAAATTGACTACCTGTCCTTCAATATAAGCTATCTGTGAAGTATCGTCTGGATTGTCAGAAAGTTTTTTGAAATTAAACGTAATCTCACTCTTGGCATCACTGTACTTCAGATAGTTGTTGTCGTCCTTATCAAAAAGCATTGGCACACTATCGCCATCATCATACGTACATTGAATGGCAATGGTTCCTTTTGCTTCCCACTTACCATCATTCTTCACACCTTTAAAATTATGCATGAAGAAAGTGCCGTCTTCTTTGAATGAATAGTAAAGAACGGTTCCATCGTTATAGCCCTGATTAAGCATGCCACCATGGTCAAAGGTTTTGCCTTCCTTTGATCCACCTTTAGTTCCAACGCCATTGTCAACACACCAGACGCCAGTAATAATCTTAGAAAAATCTCCGGTTAGCGTTGGATTATCTGGAGTCTCCTCAAGCTTCACAAATTCTGACTGAGAAGGCGTATCCCCAGTACCGTCTTGACCGCCATTCTGAGGATCTTGACCAGCTCCACCAAGAACAGAATCAGGGTTTAAGATTGCCTGAAGGACATCACTATTACATGCAGCAAGCGTGCTAGCAGCACCGCCTGCAGCCAATCCCGCAAAAGCGCGACGAGTAATCATCTCTTTATTCATACGTTCCTCCTATAAGCGTATGGGAGTCCCAACTTTTTATATTCTACTTGAAACGAGTCAAATGTTACATATTAAGCTGCATTCGACTTATGTATCATCCTATTTTATATGAGGAAGATGAGAGGTAATCAACGTCATAGTGCCCGTAAAGCGCAGGCTACCAGAGGACGCAGGTGCAATAAAATGCGAGCCCTTGCAAATCCTATGCTCTACTCCGTTGCCACCGTCAGCGCAAACCGTACCTTCTCCCTCAATGACACTTACGCACATAAACGGCCATGGCTGAGCAATAGTTTTTGACTCATGAATCTCATATTTTTCTACCGAGAAATACTTGCAACTCATAAGCTCAGTTTTGCCGTCAATTTCTGGAGCTGTGATTTCTCCAGATGTTGGAGCTTCCTGTGCATAATCGATGACTTCAAGACTCTGTGCTAGATGCAAGTCACGAGGTTTACCGTCATCACCTAAACGGTCATAGTCGTAGACGCGATACGTAACATCGGAGCTCTGCTGAGTTTCAAGAATAAGCGTGCCCGTTCTAATGGCGTGAACGGTTCCAGGATCAATCCTAAAGAAATCTCCAGCCTTGATAGGAACGTAATTGAGCAGTTCAGTCCACTTTCCCTGCTCAACCATGGCTGCAAACTCTTCTTTTGAGGAGGCATTTTGTCCTACAACAATATCGCCATTCTCTTTTGCATCAAGAATATACCAGCACTCAGACTTTCCCAGAGAACCATTCTCGTGTTCTGCTGCGTACATATCATCTGGATGAACCTGAACAGAGAGATCATCTTTTGCATCAAGAATTTTAATAAGAAGCGGAAAACGGTCTCCTCCTGCATTACCAAAAAGCTCTCGATGCGTTGACCAAAGCTCCGAAAGAGTTTTGCCAGCATATGTACCAGAGGCAACTTCACAGTCTCCGCTAGGATGTGCACTGATCGCCCAGCACTCTCCTACTAAGCCTTCGGGGATATCATAGCCATACTCTTCAGCAAGTCTTCTTCCGCCCCAAATCTTATTGTGAAAAAGAGGCTTTAAAAAGATAAGGTCGTTATATGACCCGTCTGTGTTTTTATCTAAATCTAGCATCGTAGCTCCTTATATGCAGTGCATACATGCTTTTCTAATAGCTAACAACTCTATAGTCTAACGGATTCTAATAACCTCAACACTAACTCATTTAGCTGCTTTTGACGGGGTTTCTCGCTAACAAAAAAGGCTCAGCTAAAAGCTGAGCCTTTGCAGTCAACGAACTAAGTGAACTTAGAACATAACGTTGAAGGAATCCATGCTGTAGTCAGAACCATAAAGAGCAAGGATGGTACCACGAACAGTTGCGGATGCGTCCATCTTTACACCTGGGTCAAAGAATGCAAAGCCCTTGGTAGTTGCGTTAGGAGCTGCGTTAACAAACAAGCTCAGCTCATCCTTGCCAATAGCGGTGTCGGTGGTCTGAATGAAGATGTTGGTATCGGTCTTGTTAACAACCTCAACCAGATAGCCGTTGGAGTTCTCAAAGTCAACACCAATGCCGGTAACGGTAACGGTAATCTTATCGGTGTCAATAAGAACCTCAGTCTTATCGCCAGTCTTCTTAATATCATCAACGTACTTCTGAACGTTGGTAACCTGCTCTGAAGTGTTGTGCTTGTCCATCAGAGTTTGATAGAGCTGCTGAGAGTCAGAGTCACCAGCACGAGTATCTGAAGGCTTGGTTGCGGTATTTGCATCAGGTGCAGTCTGCTGCTGTTGCTGCTGCTGACCACCGCCAGTAGTGGTTCCTGGATCAGCAAGATTTGGAATAAGATTGCAGCCCGCAAGAGCAAAAACTGCGGAGGCGGAGGCTGCTACGAGGCCGAGCTTATTAAACTTCATAAAGGTCTCCTTTGGGGTTTGTTTACCTTTATTGAGAATAGCCGATTTAAGTAGATTTTGTCAATTTTTATGCACAGATGAGCATCTAATGTTCCTCAACTAGGGCTTTAATGCCACCTTGCGTAAACATTACTGCCGAATTAATGTGACCGTCAGCCTCTTCACGAGTCTCATCGTTTTTAAGAATGTTGACAATGGTGGTCATTTCAGTTTGAGCAAGCCAGGTAATAATAAACTCATCATAGGGTTTAACCTGCGCAACGTTAGGATAAAGAATGGCTCTGATGGTTGCAGAGATAACCTCAGTCAATTCTTCAAAGAAATGGACAACATGCGGGTTTTCTCGGTTATTCACAAGAATCTGCACCACGTACCTATTGCCGTACAGAAGGTCTAAGAATTTCTCGAGCGTTTCTTTATTACCCAAAGGAGTGTCTTCAAGATCTCTTTCCTCAGAGACCAGCAGATGATCTTTGTAGTCTTCAAGAATCTGAATTGCGCCTTCAGTGACAGGGGTCAAAACATTCTTAAAAAGGTCCTCTTTGTTATCGAAGAAGAAATACAGAGCGCCCGTGGTAACGCCTGCATGTGCACAAATCTGTCTGAGTGAAGCTTTATCGTATCCCTGTAAAGCAAACTCTTGCTCTGCGGATTTAAGAAGTCTGTGACGCGTGTCACAACTTTCTGTTTGTGGTCGCCTCGACATTGCTGCCGCTCCTTTATAAATGTTTTAAATCCCCTTGTAATAAGGAGATTCCCCCAAATCAATACTACCTTGTTTTAAGGGCAACATATAACAGAAAGTTAACTAATTATGCAGAAATCTATAAGCGTTACATAACAACTTTTGTGATATTTACTTAATTCTTTGATATTGATTAGACGAGAAACACGTCAGAAGCATAATAAAACCCTGCTATGTTACATAACAGGGTTTTAAGACATACCGTTAACCCAAATTGTCCTTGCGCTTAATAAATTCTCCGCAGATATATGACTTCCTCAGATACTCGCGATTGAACGGATCTTTAACGGGAACAAAATCCTCTGGAGACTTAGCAAAGTGCATGGCAAAAAGCTCATGGATATGTGGATCAGCCAGCAAATAGCCGCGCGAGCAGTACGCCTGATACATCTGGGCGTCCTCGTTAAATTTAAACGAGCTAAAAGCGCAGTCTGAACAGTGTAGTCCAGCCATCTTGCACATCTCCTACTCTTCAGATAGCCCCATGCAATCTGAACAACGCTGAATCATACGCGTATACAGCAAGTATGGCATTGTAAACAATAAAAATAGTCAAAAATACTTATTCGATGCCAAGAATTTCCGGGAGCGTGTAATCTGAGCCGTTCCCCGAGGAAGCAACAGGTTGGAGGTATTCTCTATTGTCATTTCCGTCATGCATAACAGTAGGATTTGGAAGATTAACACCCTCAGCTAAATTCTTCTTCTGCGTCTCTGTAAGCTCCACGCCAGCATCAACAAGATCTTTAAGATGCTCAACCCAAAGTTGATCAAGACTTAAGGAGAAGAAGTCAGCGATAACCTTTGCTTTATCAAATGAAGGCCACTTACGGCGCTCGGTGCAAATATAAGAGACATACGCACGTGACCAATGTGAGAATTCGCACAGGTCTACCTGGCGCTTGCCACTTTCTTGTAACAACCTTGCTACTGTCCTACCCAAACCTGGGTCGGTCTTTTTGGTAACACCTGCCTTAGCCATCTCACAGCCCCATCTGCTCAAACGATGCCTTAAAAACATGCGTATGTTTTATGCATAGTCCCGTGTTGTTACCGTACCATACTACACTAAAATATCTTCAGATACAATTTGTTATGTTGTTTTACAAGCGGAAATTTGAAGAAGATTGCATACCTGTTACGTAAATAAATCATAAGTAGCCCTGCCGCTTGGAATTAATTGGCTATACAAAAGATATGCAAAAATCAATTGAACTATGCAAAATAATGTATCAGCGATTTTATGCAATAACGAAGAGCCTCTACGCCATCTGGCTTTTAAGATTTTGGATGATCCATGCAGCTGGTTTCTGACACGTATAAAACCGCAGGAAAATAGCTTAGTAGCTGTATTTTTACTTTTAAATACTTGAAATAATGGGTATATCAAAGATAGAGCATATAGCTCTAAAGGGATTGCCATGAGGCAGGGCGACATGTGTGCGACCACGTTAATAGTCGTCCTGCCTCCATGGCATACGTTGCCTCGCATAACGAGAGATCTGAACAGTCGGGGCCATTCAGTAATGAAATTGAGTGTTGGGGGAACTCAATCTCTCAACGCAACGTGTAAACTATTGATAGCAGAAAAAACTTTTTATATATTCGGGAATTAGAAGAATTTTTAAATTTATATAACACTTCCCGATTTTAGCGTAAAAATAGCGCAAGTGCCACACCAAATCCAAGAAATGGTGCAAAAGGAAATGTATACATAAATATACTATCTGAACTGGTAATTTCTTCTTTATTTCTATTTTCTCTCTTTAAAAATTTACGCCAAATAAAGAACAGAAAAGAAAACATAACACCTAAAATATTTGCTAAAAATAAAAAGACAAATGTCTCTTTTATTTCAAGATAAAGGCATGTTGAGAGAATAAGTTTAATATCTCCCCCTCCCAGAGAAGACATATGACCCATAAATTTTGTAACTATACCTACTGTAATCAGTACACATATAACAAAGAGCTCACTCCATAATGCATTCATCAGTAACTCGGCGGGCTTTTCATTTGTCACAAGCCAAATAGGCCATAAAAAGGCGAGCAAAAGAGGGATTCTATTTGGAATAGTGCGATTTCGCATATCCGATATTGAAGCCCAGATATACATGACAAAAATAACCAACTCTCTCATAGACACCTCCTCTGTCAACCTTAGCAGTATGGACAAGGATCAACTTTCCACACAGGTGACGTTATTTAACTTATTGATGTAACAAGCTGAACATTCAACGTTCTTCTCGCCGCTCTTGGTTTTAGAGAGTCTTTTTGATCCTTCGGGATTTTCTTGCGACAAAAATCGGAAAGCCGTGAATGGTACACTTAGCACTCAGTTTCTAGAAAGGTTTTTCATGCCAAGTTCTTCGTATAAATCAAAACAAATGATTGTCATTCGTCGCGATCTTAAGATGCGTAAAGGAAAAATTGCTGCTCAGGCAAGCCATGCATGCGTTGAAGCTACGCTCATGGCGCTTGCAAAAGAGCATCGACTTGATCAGGTTCGCGTCACCGACGATCAGAATTGGGTCTATTTGGACCATGCCGATGAAGATACCTCCGCAATCACCAACTGGTTTGACGCCGGTGTTGCAAAGGTATGTGTCTACGTTGATTCTGAAGAAGCGTTGCTTGAGCTTGCCGCTGAAGGAAAAGCTCGTGGCTTTGTTGTGGCCCTTATTAGAGACGCAGGCTTTACCGAGTTCCATGGAGAACCCACGTTTACCTGCCTAGCTTTTGAGCCACTTGCTGCAGAAGATATTGACCCGTTAACGGGCGAGTTGCCACTGTACTAGCGAGTTGTCGCTATACGAGCGAGTTGCCACTGTACTAGCGAACTACCTCTGTGCTAGCACAATGCCTACATCAAGAAGGTATGGCTCATAACCTCGTCAAAAATAGTGGTAACTACAAACATACCAATTGAGGCATAAAGGATTGCAGCCTGCCAAGACAGATGATTGGTCTCGATGTTTGAAATTCTAGGATCAAGCTTTCCGTCTTTGAGGCTAACAGGATCATCAATATCGCGGGTAAAGCCCATCTGACGGTCCTCATACTCTTTTCCGCTAAAGAGCAGGCCAACGCCGCAGGCAATAATTCCCAGCGAAGAAATAACATACATGACACGACGTACCCAGTCGATACCGGTAAACATATCCATGCCGCTGGTGAAGTACGCAAATGCAAAAATAATCGCGCTCATTCCAGCCGCAGTAAGACAACCATAACCAAATGCACGCAAAGCACTCAGTGCCAGCTCTTTGAACTTCTCGCCACGAGAAGGCGTTTGTGAAAACTTACTATCCATACACAACTCCTTGGTTGTTTATTTGTTTTATGTATAGCTTATAGCGTATAGGAAGTCTGCGCTTGATGATACAATTTCTACAGTAAATCTTGGCAGGAGGACGCATGCGTATCGGCTTTGATAACGAGAAGTACATCACTATGCAGGCGGATCGAATCCACCAGCGTATCAGTGAATTTGGCGGCAAGCTCTACCTTGAATTTGGCGGTAAACTGCTCGACGACAACCACGCTTCTCGCATCCTCCCTGGATTTGCTCCAGATGCAAAAGCTCAGATGCTTCAGCAGCTTGCTCACGAGGCAGAGGTTGTCTTTGCTATCAACGCAAACGACATTGAAAACGGCAAGCGCAGAAGCGATATTGGCGTTACCTATGCCGATGACGTGCTGAGGCTTATGGACATCTTCCGTGCTCGCGGCCTTGCTATTGGCGGCGTTGTCATTACGCAGTACTCTGGTCAGCCAAAGGCAAAGGCCTATCGTGCGCGCCTAGAAAACATGGGCATTGCCGTGTACCGTCACTACCCCATTGAGGGCTACCCCTCCAATATTGACCTGATCGTCTCGGCGGAGGGCTACGGTAAAAACGAGTACGTAAAGACTACGCATCCTCTGGTAGTTGTAACAGCACCTGGTCCTGGCTCAGGCAAGCTTGCTGTCTGCCTCTCGCAGCTCTACAACGAGAACGCCCGTGGAGTTCGCGCAGGTTATGCAAAGTTTGAGACGTTCCCCGTTTGGAACCTTCCGCTCAAGCACCCCGTAAACGTTGCCTACGAGGCAGCTACGGCAGATTTGGGCGACAACAACATCATCGATCCATATCACCTTGAGGCTCACGGCAAAGTTACCGTTAACTACAACCGCGACGTTGAGGCTTTTCCTGTGCTTAAAGCCATGATGGAGAAAATCGCAGGTACCAGCCCATATCAGTCTCCAACCGATATGGGTGTCAATATGGTTGGCAACTGCATTATTGATGATGAGGTTTGCCAGGAAGCTTCCAAGGCAGAGATTGTACGCAGGTGGTTTAGGGCTGCCGAGAAACTCGAGCGTACGGGCATGGGTGAGCGTGAACTCACAAAGATTAATCTCTTGATGAAAGACGTTAACGTTGACCAGAACTTCTCGCCAGCTCATACAGCTTGTTTGCATAAAGCAGAAGAGACAGGAAAGCTTGCGGGAGCTATGGCTATGCCTGACGGCACCATTATTACCGGCAAGACTTCGGAGCTTTTAGGTGCGCCAGCGTCGCTTTTGCTCAACGCCCTCAAATACGTAGTTGGTATTGAGAAGAAGACGTTTATTGTCTCGGACGAGGTCTTAAGGCCCATTTGCGCACTAAAAGAGAACAACTTTAAGCTGGCTCGCACCAGCCTCTGCGCTGATGAGATGCTCATTGCGCTCTCTATCAGCTCAATTACCAACCCATTGGCCGGAAAAGCCGTTGATGCCACGCAACTTCTCCGTGGATGCGACGCGTATTTCTCGTCAATTATTCCAAGCGATGACGAGTCCATCTATCACAAGCTGGGCATCAACGTATGCTGCGAGCCAATTTTTGAACAAGGACATTTCTTTCACCAGTGATTTTTAAGAGCTCACATAAAAGCAAGAAAACGAGAAACTCTACGACTCGTTCTAAAACTAAACACACACCTGCTTCTGCAAACGCTTCAAAACGTAAGCAGCGGGCGATGCATACACTTGAGCAAAATTCCCAAAACAATCCTGTTGTTACATGGGGACTCATTACACTGGCTATTGTATTTGTGCTGGCATTGTTGCAATCGTGCCAGGGACTTTTCTCCCTCTCTTTTGACAACAATCTGATCATCAAAAACGAAGTCCCCTATGAGTGGGAAAACCTCACCTATGATGCAATGGGACGTGCGCATTATGTGGTGGATGGAGAAGAGCTCACACGCACGGGCGTAGATGTCTCTTCTCACCAGGGGTTTATTGACTGGGAGGCCGTTGCCGCCGATAACATTCAGTTTGCCATGCTTCGCATTGGCTACCGAGGCTCCACTGAGGGCGGCATTCGCGCAGATGAACTCTTTGAAACCAACCTTAAGGGCGCACAAAGCGCTGGTCTTGACGTGGGTGTGTACTTCTTCTCACAGGCTATTAACGTGGAGGAGGCTCGCGAAGAGGCCGCTTTTGTCCTGCAGCAACTAAAAGAAGCAGGAGTTACAAAGCTCAATCTTCCCGTTGCATTTGACCTGGAGCCCTCCCCTGATTACAGCGGACGCGCCGATAACCTTTCCCCCGCAGAAACTAACGCTATTGCGCGTGCGTTTTGCACCACCATTCAAGAAGCGGGATATCGCGTTATTGTCTATGGCAATAAAGTTGATTTGAATCGCTTTGACCTGGTCTCGCTTGACGAGCCTATTTGGCTGGCACAATACGTTGATCAACCAGACGTAAACTTTAACTTTTTGATATGGCAATACACCTCAACAGGACAAGTTGATGGCATTACCGGTTCAGTTGATTTGAATTTGGACTTCTCACGCGTCTCTACAAGCAAGAGCCCAAAGTAGAGCTCACACGCCCGCAGCCGCTAGTCGTGTCCGCAGGAGCTTCCACGCCCGCAGGCGCTAGGTGTGTCCGCAGGCGCTAGGCGCGTCCGCAGGCCAAAAGGCTATCCGACCTTAACAGAGCCAGTCAGCGTAACGGTAGGATCAAGCGCCTGAGCGTGAGCAAAAGCGCCTCCTGGACTACATGAACTTACCAGCGTAAATACAACCCACAGAATAATGGCTGCAAGCAGAACCGCCAGCGCCACACGACCCAGTCTCATGCGAGAAGAACGACGTCTTCTAGCCGCATATGCTGCCTGAGCTTCATCTCTGGGGTTGAGCGTACCATAGTGATTGCCGTAAGCAGTTCTTGCTCGACCACGTGCACGGGCGGCATCTGCACGGGCATGGTTAACGGGATTTGTTGGGCGATCTTGCGTCATCCTACGCTGCGTCTGTGCACGGCTTCCAACAGCTGCGTGACGACCTCGTACCGCACGCGGAGAGGTAGAAGACTCCCCATTACGGGAGACAGTAGGTGGAACCTGAGCTGGACGCTTTTTCTTACCAAAACCAAAAAGGTTATTCTCTGCCATCAACAATCCTTGCTAAAAAATTCATTTACCGAAAAAAGAATACACCGACTTTGCTTTTCTCGCCTTGAAAAGCATCTATCCCGTTACAATAAAGCGCTATACAGACTTATTTTCTGTAAAGTCTGCACAATTGGAGTTCATGGGGGACGTGTGAAGAAACTTTTACTGATGGCAACAGGAGGAACTATTGCTTCTGTTTCCACTGAATCGGGCTTGGCTCCCTCACTTTCGGGAGAAGAACTTTTAGCCAACGTCCCTCTTGTTCATGACCTCTGCGAATTTGATTTCAAACAAGTCATGAATATCGACAGCACCAATATGCGTCCTCAAAACTGGCTCCAGATCAGAGACGCCATTATTGAGTCGTACGATGCCTACGACGGCTTTATTATCCTTCACGGCACCGATACCATGGCATATACTGCCGCTGCCCTCTCCTACCTCATTCAAAATAGCGAGAAACCCATTGTGCTCACAGGCTCTCAACAGCCAATGGCAAATCCGTTTACCGACGCCAAACTCAACCTCTACCACTCCGTTCTCTACGCGCTCGACGACAGAAGCGCCGGAGTCGTGGTGGTTTTTGGCAACGAGGTTATTGCCGGCACCCGCGCTCATAAACAGCGCACACTGAGCTTCAATGCATTTACGAGCATGAATTATCCACCGCTTGCCCACATCCGTGGCAACAAGATTATTCGTAGTGCTCCAAATCAAGAGCAGGTAGATGGCGGTCTTACAACCTATGAAACGCTCAATACGCGTGTCATTGTGCTTAAACTGATTCCCGAGCTTAATCCATCTATCTTCTACCTTCTGAAGAATGACTACGACGCCATTGTGCTCGAAACCTTTGGTATTGGCGGCATCCCCTCGTACGACGGCTCTTTTGAGGAAGCTATCACCGATTGGATTGCGTCTGGTCGCACCGTAGTCATTACCACACAAGTTCCTGAAGAGGGTCTTGACCTGGGTGTATATGAAGTTGGTAGAACCTATCAAGATATGCCCGGCGTTCTCTCTGGAGACGATATGACTACCGAAGCCCTGGTTGCAAAAACTATGTGGATGCTTGGTCAGACCTCCGATCAACGAGAGCAAGAAAAACTGTTCTACCAGGTAATTTGTAACGACAGAATTCCACAGTCCGTGGATACAGAAATTTGCGAGTAGCCGATGAGAGACGCCACATTTAAACCTACCGTGCTCTACCTAATTGCGCTTATCATCTGCGGTTCTAACGGAATCGTTGCAAGCTTTATCAATCTTCCTAGCTATCAAATTGTCTTCTTCCGTATGCTTTTGGGTACGCTCTTTTTGCTCGCGGTTAAGCTTGTGCAAAAAGAGGCTTTTACCATTCAAAACTACCCCAAGGACTTCCAGGCGCTCGTTGGATCAGGCGTTGCCTTGGGTCTTCAGTGGACCTTCCTTTTTGAGGCGTATCGCCTGGTAGGCGTTGGTATTGCAACGCTTGAGTATTACTGCGGTCCCGTTATTGTAATGGCGCTCTCTCCCCTTTTATTTGGCGAGAAACTCACTGCTAAAAAGATACTAGGATTTCTTGTAGTTGTTATTGGGGCTGCCCTTATTATTGGCTATGGAGTTGGACTGAATCTCTCGCCAGTTGGCCTTCTTCTAGGCGCTCTCTCTGCTGTTCTTTATGCCGTCATGGTTATTTGTAACAGGCAACTCAAAGATGTTTCTGGTATTGAAGGCACCAGCATTCAGCTGGGCATTGGCTGCGCTGTTGTTGCTCTGGTTACTGTTGTGTTCCATGGCATCGAGGTGCCCGCAGATCCTGCGTCGGTAAATTGGCTGGCTGTTCTGACTATTGGTCTCTTTAACACGGGCCTTGGATCATTTTTGTATTTCCCACAGCTCACCAAGATTCCTGTTCAGCGCGTGGCAGTCTTTGGATACCTCGAGCCACTATCTGCAGTTATTTTCTCGGCACTTATCCTTGGCGAGCCTTTTGGTCTTCTCAAAATAATAGGCACCGCCTGCATCATAGGCGGTGCCATCTTTGCTGAGCTATCAGGCGCCTCTTCGAACAAATCAGAGGCTATCGAAACTCCACTGTAGCGTCTAAGAAGCTGCGCGCAAGTTGCCGCGCAGCCGCGTGCGGATCGTACACCCGCGTGCGAGTCGCGCTTAAGCTGCTGCTTACATTGGCATAGTTGGAGCGACAAAGACGCGAGCAGCGTTCTCGCGGTCAAGATCATACAGGTTCTTTGGATCTCCACCAAAAATCTCTACTGCCTTGAGAAGATCGGAAGCATTTGCCTCTTCCTCACCCTGCTCCTTAACGTACCAGTCAAGCAGCTGCATAGTGCGGAAATCGTTTGCCTTCTGAGCAACGGCATAGCACTCGTTAATGCTTGCAGTAATGAACTGCTCATGCTCGTACGCTGCCTTGATTGGCTCAACTACCTTGGAGAAGGTAAGGTCTGGCTTTGCGATTGCCTCCATGGTTGGAGTCCAATCGTTATCAAGCAGGTAGCGACGAAGGATACGTGCGTGAGCAAGCTCTTCCTGAGACTGAATAACATACCAGTTTGCAAAGCCCTTCAAGCCCTGCTCCTCATAGAAATCTGCAAAGG
This sequence comes from uncultured Atopobium sp., assembly GCA_963544885.1. GTDB lineage: Bacteria > Actinomycetota > Coriobacteriia > Coriobacteriales > Atopobiaceae > Lancefieldella. The sequence continues at coordinate 40,789 of CAUUHE010000010.1, forward strand.
TTAGATACAGATAAGCGGAATAAAACTCTTTGTTGATCTGCTGAGTAAGGATGTTACCAACGTTTGTGTCAAGTGCCATGTTCTTCTCTTTCCTCATAACAATGTTTTCTCATAAAAAATGAGAAGCTCTTTGGCTTCTCATTTTTGATACCCAGTTGTTAGTCTCTTAAACAGATTGCACAAAATCTTAATGATAAAAATAGTTACTATTTTTATCTTCTATTTGAATGCGCTGCGCTTGCGCCACCTATACGTTAGTCGCGGGTGAGTTTGCGGTGAATGCGGTGAGGACGAGCAGCCTCTTGGCCAAGTCTCTCAATACGATTGGCCTGGTAAGCCTCAAAGTTGCCCTCAAACCAGAACCACTTGCCTGGGTTCTCGTCGTCGCCCTCCCACGCAAGGATGTGCGTAGCAATGCGGTCCAAGAACCAACGGTCGTGGCTGGTTACCACTGAGCATCCCGGGAAGCGCTCAAGTGCATCCTCAAGGCTTTCCAGCGTCTCAATATCGAGGTCGTTGGTAGGCTCGTCCAGAAGCAGAAGGTTTCCGCCCTGCTTGAGTGTAAGAGCAAGGTTTAGACGGTTCCTCTCGCCACCAGAAAGAACGCCAGCACGCTTCTGCTGATCAGGTCCTTTGAAGCCAAAGCTGGCCACATAGGCGCGGCTTGGAATCTCGGTGTCTCCCACCTTGATAAAGTCGTTTCCGTCGGAGACAACCTCCCAGATAGTTTTATCAGGGTCAATTCCCTGCCTGAGCTGGTCAACGTAAGAAATTTGAACCGTCTCGCCAATCTCAAGCGTGCCGGAAGTGAGCTCCTCCTGACCAACAATGGCCTTGAACAGCGTTGACTTACCAACACCGTTAGGGCCAATCACGCCAACAATACCGTTTCTTGGCAGGCTAAACGAGAGGTCATCGATAAGAACGCGGTCTCCAAAGGCCTTGTGGATGTGATCGGCCTCCAGGACCTTCTGGCCCAGACGCGGACCCACAGGAATCTGGATCTCGGTGAAGTCGAGCTTCTTGGACGCGCGAGCCTCTGCTTCCATCTGCTCGTAGCGGTCAAGACGTGCGCGGTTCTTTGCCTGGCGAGCCTTAGGAGATGAACGAACCCACTCCAGCTCAGCGCGCATTTTCTTTGCGCGCTTGGCGTCCTGCTGGTTCTGAGCCTCAAGGCGCGCCGCCTTGTTCTCCAGGTAGGTTGAGTAGTTACCCTCGTAAGGATAGAGCTGTCCTCGGTCAACCTCGCAGATCCACTCGGCAACGTCGTCGAGGAAGTAGCGGTCGTGAGTGACGGCCATGACGGCGCCGGGATAATCGTGCAGGAACTTCTCAAGCCAGAGCACCGACTCCGCGTCAAGGTGGTTGGTGGGCTCGTCAAGAAGCAGCAGGTCAGGTGCCTCAAGAAGCAGACGACATAGGGCTACACGGCGTTTCTCGCCACCAGAGAGATGGGTGACGGGAGAATCTGGGTCCGGGCACTGCAGCGCGTCCATGGCCTGAGAGAGCTGGCTATCCAAGTCCCAGCCGTTAGCTGCGTCGATCTCAGTCTGGAGCTGGCCCATCTCTGCCATCAGGGCGTCAAAATCGGCGTCAGGATTGCCCATCTCAACGCCAATCTCATTGAAGCGCGCAATCTTGGCAAGGAGGTCACCGAAGGCGAGCTCGATGTTCTCCTTGACTGTTTTGGTTTCATCCAGCGGGGGCTCCTGCTGGAGCAGGCCAACCGTGTAACCTGGGGTTAGCTTAGCCTCACCGTTAGAGACGTCCTCCATGCCGGCGATAACCTTGAGCAGCGTAGACTTTCCCATGCCGTTTGGACCTACGACGCCGATTTTTGCGCCTGGGTATACGCCGACGGTGACGTCGTCAAGAATGACCTTCTCGCCGACTGCTTTGCGGGCCTTGTACATCTGATAGACAAACTCTGCCATGTGCTCCTCCTTAAGGGGCTGTCAGATGAAATATTCACATAACCATTCTAATGAAATATTGAAAGGACTCCACCGCAGAAGAAGCAGGAAAGAAGGCGCGCGGACGCGGACGCGAGGCGTGCAGGTGCGGACGCACGCTCGAAGGCGCGCGAATACGCTGGCGCGCTGGCGTGCTGCGGTGCGCGAAAGCGCGACGTGTGCGAGACGCGGACGCGAAGGCATGTCTACAAAACGCGAAAACACACCTATGT
>CAUUHE010000011.1:0-39891 GCA_963544885.1 uncultured Atopobium sp.
GCACTTCTTTTAAACACCTGAAATGCTTGTTTACACCACTTTTCGGGACACGACCACCCCAGCTTCCTCGCGCCTGATTTCTACAAAGAATCTGTAACTTTTGCCTAAAAACGTAAAAGAAACTGTGGATTTGCCTGATTTTGTCAAAGAATCGGTGGCTCAAATACAGATTCTTTGCACTTTTCAGGCGCGTGCAGCAAAAGGCAGGCGCGTGCAGCAATAGACAGGCACGCCTGGCGAGAAACCCGTGCGCTCGGGGCGCACCTGGTGCGTTCGGAGCGCCATGCGAAGTGACGTGGCGGGGGAGCGCCGCTCGCCGAAAGCAATTTCTGTCTCCGTGAACCTTATTCACAAAATCTTCACATATAGAAAAGACGAGTTAGTCAAGGATTTACCTGCAACATAACGTTTGTGCAGTTGAAAAACATAAACGCGATAATATAGTCAAAACGTCTTAAAAAATCAAGTGTTTTTCTGTTGACGCGCATTAAAATCTTGACTAAATTACTAGGTTGCGACAATTGCCACCTTCCACCCTTTTGAAGGAGGACAACCTGGTGTCTACCGCTAAAAAGACTTCCCTCACCACGCCTCAGGCGCATACTGGACGCAGGACGTTCAGTAAGATTCCCGCAGCTATGGAGCTGCCAAATCTGATTTCTGTACAGAAGGAATCATTTGAGCGCTTTATGGGAGAGGGCCTTGCAGAGTCCTTCGCTGAGTTCTCGCCAATTGAGAACAGCGCTGGAACCATGCAGGTCACCTTTGGTGACCATCAGTTCGGCGACCCTGCCAATTCAATGGCTGAGTGTCGTGCAAAAGACATTTCATATCAAGCACCTCTTTTTGTTGACGTCCGTTTTGTCAACAAAGAGACTGGTGAGATGAAGGAACAGCTTGTCTTCATGGGTGATTTCCCACTGATGACTGAGCGCGGTACCTTCATCATCAACGGTTCTGAGCGCGTTGTGGTTTCACAGCTCGTTCGTTCACCTGGCGTGTATTTCTCGTCAGAGATGGACAACGGTGTTCTGGTCCACAAGTCTCAGTTCATTCCTGCACGTGGTGCATGGCTTGAGTTTGAGGTTGATAAGCGCGGCCACCTGGTCGTCTCCATTGACCGCAAGCGTCGCCAGAGCGCTACCGTTTTCCTCCGTGCACTTGGCATCGCTGTTACCGATGACGAGATCCTCTCGCTCCTTGGTGATTCCGATGTTGTTCGCAACACACTTGAGCGTGACGTTGCAACCACACGTGAGGATGCTCTTATCGAGATTTATCGTCGTCAGCGTCCAGGCGAGCCACCAACTGTTGACTCTGCCCGTTCTCTGCTTGACGGCCTCTTCTTCAACGAGCAGCGCTATGACCTTGCTCGCGTTGGTCGTTACAAGATCAACAAGAAGCTTGGGGAAGAGATTCCTGCAGACGTTCGTGTCCTTACCAAAGAGGATATCGTTGCAGCTCTTCAGTACCTTCTTGCAGTGCACGCAGGTGATGAGTCTAAGCACCTTGATGACATTGACCATTTTGGCAACCGCCGCGTCCGTACCGTTGGTGAGCTGGTCCAGAACCAGTTCCGTATTGGTATGAGCCGCATGGAGCGCGTTGTTCGTGAGCGTATGGCATCTCAGGACGCAGACGACATCACTCCACAGTCTTTGATCAACATCCGTCCAATTGTTGCTGCAATCAAGGAGTTCTTCGGTTCTTCTCAGCTTTCGCAGTTCATGGACCAGGCAAACCCACTTGCTGGTTTGACCCACAAGCGTCGTCTTTCTGCTCTGGGACCTGGCGGTCTTGCAGGACACAAGTCCGGCTCCAGCCGTCGTACCAACGTTCCTACCGCAGTCCGCGACGTTCACAACTCGCACTACTCCCGTATGTGCCCAATTGAGACTCCTGAGGGACCAAACATTGGTCTTATCGGCTCCTTGGCACTGTACGCTCACGTAAATGAGTACGGCTTTATCGAGGCTCCTTATCGTAAGGTCACAGACGGCGTTGTATCTGACGACATCGTTTGGATGACTGCAGACGAGGAGGAGAATCACATTATTGCTCCTGCTAACACCCCAATTGACCCTAAGACTAAGAAGTTTGTTGAGGTTGACGCAGACGGCAAGATTGTTGATGCAGACCGCGTTATTGCACGTACCCGCGACTTCGACGGTTCCTTCGGTGCACCTGCACAGGTTCCTGTTGAGGACGTTGACTACATGGACGTTTCTCCACGTCAGCTCCTCTCCGTCGCAGCTAACCTCATTCCATTCCTTGAGCACGACGATGCAAAGCGTACCCTCATGGGTGCAAACATGCAGCGTCAGGCAGTGCCTCTGATTCAGTCCCACGCTCCATTTGTTGGAACTGGCATGGAGGGTCGCGCAGCTCAGGACTCTGGCGAGCTTATTTGCGCAGAGTTTGCTGGCGAGGTCACCGAGGTAGACGCAGCTCACGTTGTCATCTACTCCGATGAGCACGGTTCTCAGCGCTACGATCTTCCTAAGTACGAGCGCTCTAACCAGTCCACTTGCATCAACCACCGTCCAATTGTCACAGTTGGACAGCAGGTACAGAAGGGCCAGCCAATCGCAGACGGTCCATCTGTTGACCACTCTGAGCTGGCACTTGGTGCAAACCTTACCGTTGCTTACATGCCATGGGAAGGCTACAACTACGAGGACGGTATTATCGTCTCCGAGCGTGTTGTTCAGGAAGACCTCCTGACCTCCGTTAACATTTCCCGCCACGAGATTGATGCTCGTGACACCAAGCTTGGTGCTGAAGAGATTACCCGTGAGATTCCAAACCTTGGTGAGGACATGCTCGCAAACCTCGACGATGACGGTATCATCCGCATCGGCGCTGAGGTTGGCCCTGGCGATATTCTGGTTGGTAAGGTCACTCCTAAGGGTGAGACTGCTCTGACCGCAGAAGAGCGCCTGCTTCGCGCAATCTTCGGTGCTAAGGCACACGACGTTCGCGATACTTCCCTCAAGATGCCACACGGCTCCTATGGCCGCGTTGTTGACGTTGTTCGCTTCAGCCGCGAGGCTGGAGACGACCTGCCTCCAGGAGTAAACGACCTGGTCCGCGTCTTTGTTGCTCAGCGCAGAAAGATCCAGCAGGGCGATAAGATCGCTGGTCGTCACGGTAACAAGGGTGTTATTTGTAAGGTTCTCCCTGTTGAGGACATGCCTTACATGGCAGACGGTACCCCAGTAGACGTTATTCTCGACCCACTGGGCGTTCCTTCCCGTATGAACGTTGGTCAGCTGCTTGAGTGCCACCTTGGCTGGGGCGCTGCACATGGTTGGGATGACGATGACGCAGATTCTAAGCGTTACGTTGAGGGCCCAATTCCTGTCGCAACACCACTCTTTGACGGTGCTACTGATGAGTCCGTTGCAGAGATTGTTCGCCGCACCAACATCAACATGATCAATAAGGCTCTCAAGGAGTACGGCGAGGACATGCGTGAGGAGTTTGTTCCACAGCTCAACGAGCGTGGTAAGACTACCCTCTACGATGGCCGTACCGGTGAGGCTTTCAAGAGCCCAATTACCGTTGGTGTTTCTTACATCTTGAAGCTCGGCCACATGGTTGACGATAAGATCCACGCACGTTCAACTGGTCCTTACTCTCTTGTTACCCAGCAGCCTCTGGGTGGTAAGGCACAGTTCGGTGGTCAGCGCTTTGGTGAGATGGAGGTTTGGGCACTGTATGCATACGGTGCTGCTAACGTCCTCCAGGAGATCCTCACCGTTAAGTCTGACGATACCAACGGCCGTGTTAAGACCTATGAGTCCATTGTTAAGGGCGAGAACATTCCTACTGCAGGAATTCCTGAGTCCTTCAAGGTTCTGGTCAAAGAGATTCGCTCCCTGGCACTTGACATTGAGCCAATCTCCTATCGTAAGCGTGCAAATACCGCAAAGGTCACAGATCCTGAGGAGAAGAACGCTGTTGAGATCCTCAACGACCTTGGCTTCACTGAGGTAACCGCTTCCGACCTGTCCCAAGACGCTGAGGGTGCATCCGCACTTGTAGGCGACGCGACCACCGATAAGGAGTAGCGACTGTGGCAGATTTCGATTCCACTGAATTTGACGCTATTAAAATTTCTCTAGCGTCTGCTGATGATATCCGCGGTTGGTCCTATGGCGAGGTAAAGAAGCCTGAGACCATCAACTACCGTACCCTTAAGCCAGAAAAGGACGGTCTTTTCTGCGAGAAGATCTTTGGACCTGTAAGGGACTGGGAGTGCGCCTGCGGTAAGTACAAAGGCATTCGCTTCAAGGGCATTACCTGCGAGCGCTGCGGTGTTGAAGTAACCACCGCAAAGGTTCGTCGTGACCGCATGGGCCACATCGAGCTTGCTGCTCCTGTAAGCCACATCTGGTACTTCAAGAGCCCAACCAGCTTCCCTCTGGCACGTCTTCTTGACATCAAGAGCAAGGACCTCGAGAAAGTCCTCTACTTTGCATCTTACGTAATCACCAGTGTTGACACTGAGGCACGTGAGGCTGACGTAGACGATCTTCGTGAGGAGCTTGCAGCAGATATCGAAGAGCTCGACGCAGAGCGTGACGATCAGATCGCACGCCTTCGTGAGCAGGGCCAGCCACAGGATGACGAGTTTGGCGATTTTGAGCCTCTTTCTGAGGACGAGATTCGTGCAGGCGTCGCTGATCTTGAGGAAGAGTACGAGGAAGAGAAGACGCTTCGTCGTGAGGCTTTCGAGAAGTTCATGCAGCTTGAGACTAGAGAGCTCATCTCCGATGAGGGTCTGTTCTCCGAGCTTAAGCGCTACTATGGCATCTACTTCAAGGGTGGCATGGGTGCTGAGGCAGTCCGCGACCTTCTTTCCAACATTGATCTTGAGAAAGAGGCCAAGGAGCTCCGCGCTATTATCGCCAATGAGGATGCTCAGAAGCAGAAGCGCGAGAAGGCCATTAAGCGCCTTGAGATTGTTGACGCCTTCCTTAAGGGTGGCAACGATCCAGCTAACATGATTCTTGACGTTGTACCAGTTATTCCACCTGATCTTCGTCCAATGGTTCAGCTTGATGGTGGCCGTTTTGCAGCTTCCGACTTAAACGATTTGTATCGTCGTGTTATTAACCGTAACAATCGTCTTAAGCGCCTGCTTGACCTTGACGCACCTTCCATCATTGTTAACAACGAGAAGCGCATGCTTCAGGAGTCCGTTGACGCTCTGTTTGACAACGGTCGTCGTGGCCGTCCTGTTACCGGCCGTGGTGGACGTCCTCTGAAGTCTCTTGCTGAGGCCCTTAAGGGTAAGCAGGGTCGCTTCCGTCAGAACCTTCTGGGTAAGCGTGTTGACTACTCTGGCCGTTCCGTCATTGTTGTTGACCCACACCTGAAGCTGCACCAGTGCGGTCTTCCATCCGCTATGGCACTTGAGCTCTTCAAGCCATTTGTCATGCGTCGTTTGGTTGAGCTCCGCAAGGTTGAAAACATTAAGGGCGCAAAGCGCGCTATTGACCGTGGTACTCCAGTTGTTTGGGACGTTCTGGATGAGGTCATTCAGGACCGCCTCGTTCTTCTCAACCGCGCACCTACCCTTCACCGTCTGTCCATTCAGGCATTTGAGCCAGTCCTTATCGAGGGTAAGGCAATCCACCTGCACCCACTGGTCTGCGCACCATTCAACGCAGACTTCGACGGCGACCAGATGTCTGTCCACGTGCCACTTTCTACTCAGGCACAGACAGAGGCTCGCATTCTGATGCTCTCCAGCAACAACCTCAGAAGCCCTGCTTCTGGTAAGGTTCTGACCGTTCCTTCTCAGGATATGGTCTTTGGTGTCTACTACCTCACTTCCGAGAAGACCGGTGAAGACGCTAAGACTCTTACCTTTGCAAGCTTTGAGGATGCTCTTCTGGCTATTGAGGCCAACCGTGACCTTGATATCCAGGCAAAGGTTGTTGTCCGCGTAAGCTCCAAGGATGCAAACGTTGCTGATAGCGATCGTGCTATCTTCCGCGTTATGACCGGCCGCGGTCAGTATGAGGACCTGGACGTTACTGAGGGTACCAAGCGTTTTGAGACCACTGTTGGTCGCATTATCTTCAACCGTCAGTGCCTCCCAGAGGATTACCCATACATCAACTACAAGATGGTTAAGTCCGACATTGGTATTCTGGTCAACGATTGCTGCGACCGTTACCCAATGGCTGATGTTGAGCCAATTCTGGACAACATTAAGAAGACTGGTTTCCACTACGCAACCCTTGCTGGTCTGACCGTTTCCGTTTGGGATGCTGTCATTCCTCCACACAAGCCACAGCTGCTTCAGGAGGCACAGGACCGCGTTGACCAGATCAACGAGTACTACGAGGACGGCTTCCTCTCCGAGCGAGAGCGTCACGTTGAGGTTGTTAACGCATGGACCGAGTGCACCGATCTTCTCGGCTCTGAGATGCTTGCAGGCTTTGCAGAGGACAACCCAATTTACATGATGGCTGACTCTGGAGCTCGTGGTTCTAAGACACAGCTTCGCCAGCTTGCTGGTATGCGAGGCCTGATGGCGGATATGTCTGGTGAGACCATCGACCTTCCAATTAAGGCAAACTTCCGCGAGGGTCTTGAGCCTCTTGAGTACTTCATTTCTACCTACGGCGCTCGTAAGGGTCTGGTAGATACCGCATCTCACACCTCCGACTCTGGTTACCTGACTCGTCGACTCGTCGACGTTGCACAGGACGTCATTGTTCGCGAGGAGGACTGCGGTACTGATGAGGCAGTCACTTATCCTCTGATTAAGCCTGGTCAGACTTCTGTTGATACTGACCTGATTGGCCGCTGCACCCTTGAGGATGTCTGCGATCCAAACACTGGCGAGGTTCTTATCCCTGCTGGTGGCTATGTTGAGTCCAAGCAGGATCTTGAGCGTCTTGTTGAGCATGGCCTTGCTAAGGTTCAGCTCCGCGCGCTTCTGACCTGTAAGTCTAAGTACGGCGTTTGCCAGAAGTGCTACGGCTGGGATCTTTCCACCCGTCGTCCTGTCAATATTGGTACTGCAGTTGGTATTATCGCAGCTCAGTCCATTGGTGAGCCTGGTACTCAGTTGACCATGCGTACCATTCACTCCGGTGGTGTTGCAGGCGCAGACGATATTACGCAGGGTCTTCCTACCGTTGCTCGTATGTTCGACGTCGTCGGCAACGTCAACGAGAAGATTCTTGGTCGCGAGGCTGACCTGGCTCCAGTCTCTGGTGTTCTTCACATTACCCCAGAGACTACCGAGTACCTGCTGCGTATTGTTGATGCAGACGATGCTTCCCGTGTCATCGAGGAGTGGCGTGTACCTGCATCTGTCCGCTTCATGCCTGGCATTGAGGATGGCGTTGTTGTCCGTGCTGGTGACCAGATTACCCGCGGCTTCGTCAACTTCCGTATGCTCCGTCGACTCACTGACATTGAGTCCACTATGCACACCTTCGTTGAGTCCGTTAAGGACGTCTATACCTCCCAAGGTGTAGAACTCAACGATAAGCACATCGAGGTTATCGCACGTCAGATGCTTCGTCGTGTTCAGGTTACCAACCCAGGTGACTCTTCGTACCTGCTTGGTCAGTATGTGGACCGCTATGTCTTTGCAGAGACTGTCCAGAACATTGCCCTTGCTGGTGGTACTCCACCAGAGGCAGAGCCAGCAATCCTTGGTACTCTGAAGGTTGCAAGCTCTATTGATTCTTGGCTCTCCAGCGCATCGTTCATTCGTACTGCAGGCGTTCTTACCTCTGCAGCTATCGAGGGCGACGTTGACCACCTGCTTGACCTCAAGTCTAACGTTATTGTTGGTAAGCAGATTCCTGCAGGTACTGGTCTGTCCGCATACAGCGATGTTGAGCTTACCTATCACGGCACCAAGATTGATGGCCCAACTTCTTCTCTTGCTAAGTCTCTTCCAGACTGGGCGCCAGCAGAGCTTAAGGACATCGAGGAGCAGCTTCCTAAGCAGCTTGACTGGGTCAACGAGGATTACAACGGTGGCGTTTACTCCAAGAATGGCCGCACGCTTTCAAGCGAAGACGCAAAGCTGTACCTCTTCGACGATCTTGGCGTGTCACAGCGTTGGACCAACAAGTTCAGCGAGGTTGGCATTGAGACAGTAGGCGATCTTATCGGTAAGACCGAGGAAGACCTGCTTCGCATCGATGGTATTGGTGCAAAGGCAATCGAGGAGCTCCGCGATGGCCTTGAGGCTCGTAACCTCCTCTACATCCTTGAGCCAGAAGAGGATGAGGCAGATTCTGAGGATCTTTCTCAGCTGCTCAACATGGTCTTCTCGCCAGAAGGCGATGGTGGTCTGATGCTGGGCTCTGCAGCTCCATCCACGCACTCTGATTACACCGAGACACTCATCGGTTCTTCTTCCGACGAGGTTAGCCCTGATGTAATTAACGAGGACCTTGGTTCTCTGGATGACCTTCTCAATCAGGTTGTCCGCATGGATGCCGAGGCAGACGGCGAAGACGAGTAAGTAATCTCGCCTGATACATCAAACTTTTTCGGAGATTGACTCCGATACAGAAGAGGACTTCAGCCGTTAGCTGGAGTCCTCTTTTAGTTACGCTTACAGAAGCGAGTATCGGTATATACTAATCTTTTATGAATTACGTTTGGTAAGCCATTTATTTTGCGGCTCTTAAAGGATAGGAATAGCAAATGGATAGTCACTCCCACGATTCTGAACAGTGCGAGCACACTCATTCTACGTGCGATTATGTTTCTGATCAGAAGCTGAATGAATACCTGGTAAACGATGACATCATCTACGATGCAACCCAGATTTTTGATGCACTGTCTGATTTCACGCGATTCCAGATTTTGGGTGCTCTAGTAAATGGCGAGAAAAGCGTAACAGAGCTGCAGGAAATGCTTTCGGTATCTCAGTCAGCAACCTCTCACCAGTTGCGTCTTTTGCGTGACCGCGGTCTTGTCAATGCAAAAAGAGATGGCAGAAAAGTTATCTACTCACTTGCAGATGAGCACGTCACAACGCTAATCCGCGTTGGCCTTGCACACGCCGCACACCTTTTAGGTCATTAACATACGTATCGGAATTGTGGAGAGAACTTATGGGTGAGTATCGCGTCATTGAAGTTAAGCAAAGCGTTTTTGCAACTAACGAGAAAAGCGCAGACCAGCTAAGAGAAGAAATGAAGAAAAAGGGAACCTTGCTGGTAAACCTTATGTCTTCTCCTGGTTCTGGTAAAACTACTACCCTGAAAAAGACCATTGCTGCTCTGAATGGCAAGCTTTCGCTTGCTGTTATGGAGGCTGATATTGATTCAGATGTTGATGCTGCCGCCATTTCTGAAACAGGGGTAAAAGCAATTCAGCTGCACACGGGCGGCATGTGTCACCTTGATGCGCATATGTGCGCTCAGGGTCTTGAAGGTCTCAACGCAGGTGATGTAGACCTTATCTTTTTAGAGAACGTTGGAAACTTGGTATGTCCGGCAGAGTTTGACACCGGCGCTGGCGTAAATGTCACTATTCTTTCTGTTCCTGAAGGCGACGATAAGCCGCTGAAGTACCCACTGATGTATCAGGTCTGTGATGTGGTGCTTGTTAACAAAATAGACGTAGCGCCTTATTTTGACTTTGATTTGGAAAAACTCAAGAAAAATGTAGCCCTCAGAAATCCAAAGGCTCTTGTCATTCCTTTCTCTGCCAAAACTGGGGAAGGATTAGACGCTTGGACTGAATGGCTTTCTCGCAAAGTTGCTGAGTGGAAAAGCAGTTAGTAATTCATGATGAGCGCTTAAAGAATGTCTTATGCCTGATAGGAGAGGTCATGGCAGAGGAAGTACCAGCACGTAAGACCCCAAAAGGTGAAAATGCCATGCGTGGCAGTCTTACTGATGAAGAAATTGCACGCAGAAATGTATTGCCAACTACTAACCCTGCTGGTGGTCCTATTCGTATACTCGCTCAAAATCACATTACTGAAAATGACGAGGTAGTTCATTACAAAACCGTAGATCCAAATGAGCCAGGACCAGCTTCTTCTGAGCAATTTAAGCCTCTTGTAAGAGATGAAGTTCAAAAAATTACCAGTCGCCTTGGTCACAAAATTGTAAAAGATGACCCAGAATATTGGGGAATAGCAGCAATTATGACTGAGGAAGAAGCTGCGGTAACCAAATACATGAAGGTGCGCCAGCCAGTTACTTTAGAGGAGCTTTGCAAGCGTACCGGCAAAACTGCAGAAGAGCTTCAGCCCATCCTAGACACCCTGTCCGTAAAGGGCATGATTGAGTACAACTGGGAAAACAAGAGCAAGCAAAAGCAGTATGTTCTTCCCATGTTTGTTCCCGGCTCCGCAGAATTCACCGTGATGAACGAGCGTCAATTAGAAGAACATCCCGAGATGGCTTCTTTGTTTGAGCGTATGACCTATCTACCGCTTAAAAATGTCACCAAGCTGGTTCCTGAGGGTGGTGCGGGTGTTGGAATGCACGTGATTCCGGTTGAGCGCTCTATTGAACAGGTCAATCACACCGTTACCGTTGAGCATATCTCGCATTGGCTGAAGAAATACGATAGGTATGCTGCAACTCCCTGTTCTTGTCGCCTTGCTGAGCGTGTTCGTGGCGATGGCTGCGCCGACGACCCAGAAGATTGGTGTCTTGCTATTGGAGATATGGCTGATTACTGCGTAGAAACAGGAAAAGGCCACTACATCACCTACGACGAGGTCATCGATATCTGTACAAAGGCCGAGAAAAACGGTTTTGTTCATCAGATTACTAACATTGACGGTGAAGATAAGATCTTTGCCATTTGTAATTGCAACGTAAATGTTTGCTATGCACTCAGAACTTCTCAGCTGTTTAATACACCTAATTTGTCTCGTTCTGCTTTTGTGGCTCACGTTGATGAAGAAAAATGTGTTGCTTGCGGTGGATGCGTTGAAGTTTGCCCAGCTGGAGCCCCTCAATTAGGTCAGAAACTTCCTACTAGGAAGGGCAAAATTTCCTACCCAACACAGGATCTTCCAGATGATAAGTTCTGGGGAGAGTCTGATTGGGATTGGAACTATAAAAACAACAACCGCATTGAGTGTCACGACACCGGTACCGCTCCCTGTAAGGTCGCTTGCCCTGCACATATTTCTGTGCAAGGTTATTTGCGCATGGCAGCAGAAGGCCGCTATCGAGATGCACTTGAGCTGATCAAAAAAGAAAATCCATTCCCTGCTGTTTGTGGTCGCGTTTGCAATAAACGTTGCGAGGCAGCGTGTACGCGAGGAACTATTGACCAGGCAGTAGCCATTGATGACGTTAAGAAATTTATTGCTCAAAAAGATTTAGAGGCAGAACATCGTTTTATTCCAGAGTCAGTTATCCCGTCAAATAGAGGTCGATTCAACCAGAAAATTGCCATTATTGGTGCAGGCTCAGCTGGTCTGTCTTGTGCATATTACCTGGCAGAACGCGGTTACAATCCCGTCGTTTTTGAGAAGAATCTTCTTCCTGGCGGAATGATGGTATATGGCATTCCTTCTTACAAGCTTGAGAAGAACGTTGTTGCCGCAGAGATTGATGTCCTTGAAGAAATGGGCGTTGAAATTCGCTGTGGTGTTGAGGTAGGAAAAGACATAACCCTAGATGAGCTGCGCGCCCAAGGATTTATTGGTTTTTATGTTGCTATTGGTTGTCAGGGTGGCAGAAAAGCCAATATTGCCGGAGAAGACGCAGACGGTGTTATTTCTGCTGTTGACTTCTTGCATTTTGTTACCGAGCATCCTCAACATGAAGTACACGGTAAGACGGTGGTTATTGGCGGCGGTAATGTTGCTATCGATGCAGCTCGAGTCTCTGCTCGTTGTGGATCAGAGTCAGTCACTATGGTGTGCCTGGAGCAGCCAGAAGAGATGCCTGCACTGCCAGAAGAAATTACAGAAGCGCAGGAAGATGGCGTGTCAATCAAAAATGGTTGGGGACCTGCTTTTATTGACACAGATGAGCAAGGACACGTTTGCGGCGTGACGTTTAAACGCTGCACGCGTGTTTTTGACAAGGACAAGCGTTTCTCGCCTTGTTTTGATGACGAGCAAACAATGCATCTTGAGGCAGATGCTGTGGTCTTGTCCATTGGTCAAACCGTCGAGTGGGGAAGTCTTTTGGAGGGAGAGGCGGTTGAGCTTACGCGAGGCAATCTTGCGTGCGCTGATTCCCAGACGTATCAGACTGCTCAGCCCGATGTCTTTGTGGGTGGAGACGTGTACACGGGTCCTCGCTTTGTTATCGATGCTATTGCCGCAGGTCATGAAGCTGCTGTTTCACTGCATCGTTTTGTGCAGAAAGGCTCTTCTTTGACTATTGGCCGCAACCAGCGCCATTATGTTGAGCTTGATAAATCTGACGCAGCAGTTGAGTCTTGTGGATACGATCACGCAGGTCGTCAGCGTCCCGCATGCGATACGGTCAAAAACATTAGACACAACTGGACAGACCCTAGCCATACCTTTACGCCAGAGCAAATCAGAATCGAGACCGCTCGCTGCTTGAAGTGCGGCGCTTCAATTGTTGATGCAAATAAGTGTATTGGTTGTGGTCTCTGTACTACACGCTGTGAGTTTGATGCAATTCACCTGTTCCGCGACAATCCTCACTGTTCAGATATGGTTGCCGCAGAGCATAAGGCAGGAAAGATTCTCTCGTATGTTGGAAAACGTGCGGTAAAGATTATTAAGAACCCCGCGAGAAAAACAAAGACTCCTAAGCCTCAGTCACACGTGACAACCGATGAACTTGGCAATCCCGTTCCTGCGGGCAGTACCGGTATTTCAAGCTAGCGTGCTCACTGGAACTAACTGATATGCATGAGCTAGGAATTGCGTTTTACCTCATAGACATGGTGGAAGACCTGGGTAAACAGAACAACCTTACCTCCGTTGCGCGCGTAAAGTTGCAGCTAGGGGAGGTATCTGGAGTTGTTCCAACGTACTTGTTGGATGTATGGCGCTGGGCAGCTGATCGCACGGAGCTGTTACATGGAGCTCAGCTAGAAATTGAAGAAGTACCAGCTCTAACACAGTGTTTATCGTGCAATAAAACGTACGCCACGGTAACGTATGGTCGCATATGCCCTTACTGTTCTAGCGAGAAAACCGAACTTATCCAAGGTTTAGAAATTGAGCTTGCTGAGATTGAGGCTACCTAGCATTTGTAATTTCTATGAAGTATAGATACGCCCGGCACAGTGGCTTGTTGACATGTGGCTTTCATCAGCGTAAAGTACTTCCCTGCGTAATTCCAAGGGGACAGTGCTGTGTCGCCTTTCGAATATGTAAAACTGCAGGTAGATAGGTATAAGAAGGAGAAGATCTTGCCTACTATTAACCAGCTCGTACGTAAGGGCCGCGTGAGCGTCAAGTCAAAGTCTAAGAACGCCGCTCTTCAGCACAACCCACAGAAGCGTGGTGTTTGCACCCGCGTTTTCACCACTACGCCAAAGAAGCCTAACTCAGCACTCCGTAAGGTTGCTCGTGTTCGTCTTGTTAATGGCATTGAGGTAACCGCTTACATTCCTGGTGAGGGCCACAACCTCCAGGAGCACTCCATTGTTCTGGTTCGTGGCGGCCGTGTCCGTGACCTTCCTGGTGTTCGTTACAAGGTTGTTCGCGGTGCATTCGACTGCGCAGCAGTTCAGAATCGTGCTCAGGGCCGTTCCCGTTACGGCACTAAGCGTGCTAAGTAATCACGTCCACTACTCGAACTAGTTCTTAGGAGATTAATATGCCGCGTCGCGCAGCAGCAGTACGTCGTGAGGTTATGCCTGACGCCGTCTACAACAATCGTCTGGTAACCCAGCTCATTAACAAGGTCCTTCTCGACGGCAAGAAAGCAACCGCAGAGCGCATTGTCTACGGTGCATTTGACATCGTCGCAGAGAAGACTGGCGAGGATGCCCTCACTGTCTTCAAGAAGGCTATGGATAACATTCGCCCAACACTTGAGGTTAAGCCTAAGCGTGTTGGTGGCGCTACTTACCAGGTCCCAATGGAGGTCAACTCCCGTCGTGCAACTACTCTTGCTATCCGCTGGATGGTCACTTTCAGCCGTAGCCGTAAAGAGAAGACCATGGCAGAGCGTCTTGCAAACGAGATCATCGACGCAACTAACGGCGTAGGTGCATCCGTCAAGCGCCGCGAGGACCTGTACAAGATGGCTGAGGCCAACCGCGCCTTCTCCCACTACCGCTTCTAGTCGGAATTCAGGAGTAGCAAACAAATGGCTAAGACTAAGTACAATCTTAAAGACCTCCGCAACATCGGCATCATGGCTCACATCGATGCTGGTAAGACCACCACTACGGAGCGTATTCTTTACTACACCGGTAAGACCCACAAGATTGGTGAGGTCCACGACGGTGCAGCAACCATGGACTGGATGGTTCAGGAGCAGGAGCGCGGCGTAACCATTACTTCCGCAGCTACCACTTGCTTCTGGAAAGACCATGTCATCCAGATTATCGACACCCCAGGTCACGTTGACTTTACCGCTGAGGTTGAGCGTTCTCTTCGTGTTCTGGACGGCGCAGTTGCAGTCTTCGACGCAGTTGCAGGCGTTCAGCCACAGTCCGAGACCGTTTGGCGTCAGGCAACCAAGTACGGCGTACCTCGTATTGCATTCATCAACAAGTTTGACCGCGTAGGCGCAGACTTCTTCCGTGCAATCCAGACCATGCGTGACCGCCTTGGCGCAAATGCAATTGCAGCTCAGGTCCCAATGGGCGCTGAGTCCAACTTCTGGGGTCTTATCGACCTTGTCACCAACACTGCATGGGACTTCAAAGAGGATGCTAAGGGCATGATTTACCCTGAGCCACTCGATGAGATTCCTGCTGAGTTTGTAGAGATTGCAGCTGAGAAGCGTGAAGAGCTTCTTGAGGCAGCTTCTGACTTCTCTGAGGAGCTCATGATGGCTGTTCTCGAGGGTGAAGAGGTTGACGTTGAGACCCTTAAGGGTGCTCTTCGTGCTGGCGTTCTTGCTGGTCAGATTAACCCTGTCTTTGTTGGTTCCGCTTACAAGAACAAGGGTATTCAGGAGCTTCTGGACGCAGTCATCGACTTCCTTCCAAGCCCTCTGGATGTTCCAGAGATTGATGGCGTCACTCCTAAGGGTGACGAGGCTGTCCGTCACGCAGACGTTAAGGAGCCATTCTCCGCTCTTGCATTCAAGATTATGACTGACCCTTATGTTGGTAAGCTTACCTACATTCGTGTTTACTCTGGTCAGGCTGAGGCAGGTTCTTACGTCTACAACTCCGTCAAGGACAACCGTGAGCGCTTTGGCCGCATCCTCGAGATGAACGCAAACGACCGTGTTGACCGTGAAGAGTGCTCCGCAGGCGACATCGTTGCATGCGTTGGTCTAAAGAACACCACTACTGGTGACACCCTTTGTGACGAGAAGAACCCAATCATCCTTGAGTCCATCAGCTTCGCAGATCCTGTTATCGATGTTGCTGTTGAGCCTAAGACCAAGGCTGAGCAGGAGAAGATGTCCATCGGCCTTTCTAAGCTGGCTGAAGAGGACCCAACCTTCCAGGTTCACACTGATCACGAGACCGGCCAGACCATCATTGCTGGTATGGGCGAGCTTCACCTTGAGATTATTGTTGACCGTCTCCGTCGTGAGTTTAAGGTTGACTGCAACGTTGGTAAGCCACAGGTTGCTTACCGCGAGACTGCTGGTAAGGCAGTAAGCCACGCTGAGGGCAAGTTTGTTCGTCAGTCCGGTGGTAAGGGTCAGTATGGCCACGCAGTCATCGACCTTGAGCCACAGGAAGAGGGCAAGGGTTACGAGTTTGTCAACGCTATCGTCGGTGGTGTTATTCCTAAGGAGTACATCCCATCTATCGATAAGGGCATTCGTGAGGCTCTTGAGAACGGCGTTATTGCTGGTTACCCAGTAGTCGACATCAAGGTCACCCTTGTTGACGGTTCTTACCACGAGGTCGACTCCTCTGAGGCAGCATTCAAGATTGCTGGTTCTATGGCAATTAAGGATGCTCTCAAGAAGTCCAACCCAGTCCTTCTCGAGCCAGTTGAGTCTGTTGAGGTTGAGACACCTGAGCAGTACATGGGCGACGTTATGGGCAACCTTTCTTCCCGTCGTGGCAAGATTGAGGGTATGGACGATCGTATGGACGCCAAGGTCATCCGCGCTAAGGTGCCTCTTGGTGAGATGTTCGGTTATGCAACCGACCTTCGTTCCCAGACCCAGGGCCGCGCGAGCTACACCATGCAGTTCGATTCTTACGAGCCCGTTCCTAACGCTGTACGCGAAGAGATTGTCGCCAAAAACGGCGGCTCTGCATCCTAAGTAAACGACCACGAGCTCTAGCTCATTTATGGAGGTACCCAAAGTGTCAAGCCAGAAGATCAGGATTCGCCTCAAGGGCTATGATCACGAGGTCATTGATCAGTCCGCTAAGCTGATTGTTGACACCGCACAGAAGACAGGTGCGCGTGTTTCCGGTCCTATCCCTCTGCCAACCGAGCGTAACCTTTACACGGTTATCCGCTCCCCACACAAGGATAAGGATTCCCGTGATCAGTTTGAGATGCGTACTCACAAGCGTCTCATCGATATTCTCGACCCAAGCGCTTCTACCGTTGACTCGCTTATGCGTCTCGACCTTCCAGCTGGTGTCGATATCGAGATCAAGCTCTAAGCATACGGCTTAATCCAACCTACAAACCCTCCTGCGCATCTTCACGCGGGAGGGTTTTTGCGTGAGTGGCGTTGAACCACGTGCGAAGGATCACGTGCGAGCTGCGATTCGCGCACCACACGCGTCACGACCGCGCTAGCTGCACAAACGCGCCTTCCGCCCGGTATCCACTTCGTGTGGGTACCGGGTTTTCTTGTGCGCATATGCTGGAAGTGGACGGGTTTCTCGCCAGGTGGGCGGCGCGAGCCTGACGTGCGCCTGATTTCTTCAAAGAATCTGTAACTTTTGCCTAAATACATCAAAGAATCTGTGGATTTGCCTGATTTTGTTAAAGAATCGGTGGCGGAAATACAGATTCTTTGTACTTTTCAGGCAGACTTTTCTAGACGTAACTCACATCTGCACTTGGCGAGAAACCCGTAGAATAGGGAAGCGAATACTTTTACAGCGCACAGGAGAAGAGATGCAGGAAAGCTCGCAGAACATAAGTGGTCAGCAGAATGCAAGTAGCCAGCTAAATACCGACTGCTCGGTAAACGCTCGGCCAAATTACTCCTGCATGACAAGAATCCTTTTTGTGTGTCACGGTAATATCTGCAGGTCAACGATGGCACAGTACGTCATGCAAGATCTTGTCGAGAAAAACGGTCTCGCAGACTCGTTTGTCATTGACTCAGCCGCAACCTCTACAGAGGAGATTGGTAATCCAGTTGATCCTCGTACGCGATGCAAGCTTCAGCAAGAGGGAATTCATTGTGGCAATCATCGTGCGAGGCAGATGACTCGTGCAGATTACGATAACTTTGATTACCTCATAGGCATGGACCACAATAACCTGCGCAATATGATGCGTATGCTTAAAAATGATCCGCTTGGAAAGGTTTCGCTGCTCCTTGATTGGACAGAGAAGCCTCGCGACATTGCGGACCCATGGTACTCAGGAAATTTTGATCTGACGTATGAGGATGTCACTGAGGGTTGCGAAGCATTGCTCAAGAAACTTTTGGCTGCCTGGTCTTAGTTGCCTAGCCTTAGCTACTTAGTCTTGGCATCCTGATTTTGACAAAATTATTGTCGCGGATTGTTTTTACAAAATTTTTTGAAAAAACTTTTCAAAATTCCTTGGGTTTCTCGCCAATGGATACGCCCGGGTCAGCGGTTTGACCTCGTAAAATAGGTGAGAAGAAAGATCTCGCAGCTAGAAGGTATCAAACGGTCTTCACAAAGCGTTCATCTTTTAGAGATTTTAGGCTTGTTTCTTGTCAAAAATGAGTGTAAAGTAGACGGGCTGCTCAAACAGGACAATTATGTCTAAAGGCAGTATGTACAGGACGTGGTCCGCTGGGGAAGAGTACCCGATGTGCTCTCAAGGTCCCATGACCACCGAAGGTTAGGAAAGAGCATGGTTAATACCATCCTCGGCCGCAAGCTGGGCATGACCCAGGTATGGGACGAGAACGACAACGTCGTTCCTGTTACCGTCGTTCTTGCTGGCCCCTGCACCGTTTCACAGGTAAAGACTGTTGAGACGGACGGCTACAATGCCGTACAGATTGGCTTCGGCGACATCTCCGAGAAGCATGTCAACAAGCCAATGGCTGGTCACTTCAAGGCACAGGGCGTCGAGCCAATGCGTTACCTCCGCGAGGTCCGCGTTGAGGATGCTTCTGAGCACAAGACCGGCGATGTTGTCACAGTTGCTGACTTCTCTGAGGTCACCGCTGTTGACGTAACAGGCACTTCTAAGGGTAAGGGTTTCCAGGGTACCGTTAAGCGCTGGAACTTCTCTCGCGGTCCAATGACTCACGGTTCTCGTAACCAGCGTCGTCCAGGTTCCATTGGTCAGTGCGCATACCCTGCACGCGTTCGTAAGGGCCTTCACATGTATGGTCACATGGGCGCAGAGCGCGTTACGGTCAAGAACCTTAAGCTTGTCCGCGTTGATGCTGAGCAGAACCTCATGCTTATCAAGGGTGCTGTTCCTGGCGGCAAGAATGCCCTCGTCCAGGTCCGCATGGCCTAAGGGCCTTTAGGCAAACACTTAGGCTAACAAGGAGACAACATGTCCAAGTATGAGATTAAGAACGTAGAGGGAAAGAAGGTCGGCGACGCCGAGCTCTCCTCTGACGTCTATGGCATTGAGCCAAACATCCCTGTTGTGCACCAGGTTGTAGTCTGCCAGGACGCATCCGCACGTCAGGGTACCCACTCTACAAAGAACCGTCACGAGGTATCCGGCGGTGGCGTTAAGCCTTACCGTCAGAAGGGTACTGGTCGTGCTCGCCAGGGTTCTATTCGTGCTGGTCAGTGGACTGGTGGTGGCGTCATCTTTGGACCTACCCCTCGTTCCCACGCACGTCGTATTAACAACAAGATGGTCAAGCTTGCTATGAGGTCCGTCCTCTCCGGCAAGGTTGCAGACTCCGAGCTTGTCCTCGTTGACTCTCTCGAGTTTGCTCAGCCTTCCACCAAGCAGGCAAAGGCTGCACTTCAGAACCTCGGTATTGAGGGTAAGCGCGTTACCGTCATCGTCCCAGACGACGACGTCAACACTTACCTCTCTTTCCGCAACCTTCCAAAGGTTTCGATCTTCGGCGTTTCTGAGGTTACTACTCGTTTCCTGATCGACAACGGCGCACTTGTTATGTCCGCTGATGTCGCTAAGCAGCTTGGGGAGGTGCTCGCATAATGAACTCTCCTTATGAGGTCATCATTCGTCCTATCGTTTCAGAGCGTGCTTTTGATCTGATGGAGCAGGGCAAGTACACTTTTGAGGTTGCTCGTAACGCAGGTAAAGAAGAGATTGCTGCAGCTGTAGAGAAGCTCTTCTCTGTACACGTCACCAAGGTAAACACACTTTCTGTTAAGCCAAAGAACAAGCGTGTACGTTATCAGCAGGCAGGTAAGACCCGCCAGTGGAAGAAGGCTATTGTTACCCTCGCTGCTGGTGAGACTATCGAGATCTTCGGTAATAACTCTGCTGAGTAAGGTTTTTCTCCCCGTGCCTCTTTTGAGGTACGGGTTCGTATGCCGCGCATAGTAGATACGCGCGGTACCGTGGTAATCCGGTGTTAGCTCGACTTTCCCTTAAGCGGGCTAGCCAACGGAGAAGAAAGGGATACTGTTTATGGCAGTTAGGCATCTAAAGCCAACAAGCGCAGGCAGGCGCTTCCAGACAATCTCAGACTTTGCTGAGATTACAACTGATAAGCCCGAGAAGTCCCTTCTCGAGCCTCTGCCAAAGAAGGCTGGCCGCAACAACAATGGCCGCATCACTACCCGTCACCAGGGTGGTGGCCACAAGCGCCAGTACCGTCGTATCGACTTCAAGCGTCGCAAGGATGACATCCCAGCTAAGGTCGCTACTGTTGAGTACGATCCTAACCGTTCCGCTCGTATTGCTCTTCTGCACTATGCAGACGGCGCAAAGGCATACATCCTTTGCCCAGAGGGCCTGAGCGTCGGTGACACCGTTCTTTCTGGTACCAAGGACGTCGACATCAAGCCTGGTAACTGCACCACTCTTGAGCAGATTCCAGTAGGTACTCTTGTTCACGCAGTAGAGTTCCAGCCTGGCAAGGGTGCTGCAATGGCACGTGCTGCTGGTACTTCCGTCCAGCTCATGGGTAAGGACAACGGCTATGCAGTTCTGCGTATGCCTTCCTCCGAGCTCCGTCGTGTTCTTCTGACCTGCCGTGCAACCATCGGCGAGGTTGGTAACGCTGAGCACTCCAACATTGTTGTTGGTAAGGCTGGTCGTTCCCGTTGGGCAGGCGTCCGTCCTACCGTCCGTGGTACTGTCATGAACCCTGTTGACCACCCACACGGCGGTGGTGAAGGTAAGAACCACACTTCTGGTCGTCCTTCCGTCACCCCATGGGGTAAGCCAACCAAGGGTTATAAGACCCGCGACCCGAAGAAGGCTTCTAACCGCCTGATCATTCGCCGTCGTAAGTCCAAGTAAGACACGAGTAGGAGTAGATAAATGAGCAGAAGTCTCAAAAAAGGCCCCTTTGTGGAGACTCGCCTCCTTGCGCGTGTCGCTGCAATGAACGAGGCTGGCAAGAAGGACGTTATCAAGACTTGGTCACGTTCCTCAACCATCTTCCCTGAGATGGTCGGTCACACCATCGCTGTTCACGATGGTCGTAA
Organism: uncultured Atopobium sp.; assembly: GCA_963544885.1. GTDB lineage: Bacteria > Actinomycetota > Coriobacteriia > Coriobacteriales > Atopobiaceae > Lancefieldella. The sequence goes on from CAUUHE010000011.1 coordinate 20,875, forward strand.
GCATGTACCTGTGTACGTCACCGAGTCCATGGTTGGTCACAAGTTGGGCGAGTTCTCCCCATCCCGTACCTTCCGCGGTCACAAGGCCAAATAGGGGGAGTGTAGTAAATGGCTAAGAACACCGATTCTATTGAGGTTCGCGCAACAGCTAAGTATGTTCGCGTTGCTCCTCGTAAGGCTCGCGCAGTTGTCGCGCTTGTCCGCGGTAAGTCTGTCGAGAAGGCCCTTGAGGTTCTTCAGTTCTCGACTCGCGCTGCCGCTACTGATGTTGCTAAGGTTCTGCGCTCTGCAGTTGCTAACGCCGAGAACAACAATGGTCTCCGCGCTAACAACCTGGTAGTCAAGACCGCTTTTGTTGACGAAGGCCCAACGCTTAAGCGTATTCGTCCTCGTGCAAAGGGTTCGGCTTCCCGCATTAACAAGCGCATGAGCCACATTACCGTTGTCGTTGCACCTCGAAAGGAGGCGTAGGAATGGGTCAGAAAGTACAGCCTACAGGCTTCCGTCTTGGTGTAACCGAGAGCTGGCGTTCTCGTTGGTACGCCGATAAGGACTACGCCGAGCAGCTCGGCAACGATCTTGCTATCCGCAAGTATCTTGAGAAGCGCCTTGAGAAGGCAGCCGTTGCTCGTATTGATATCGAGCGCGCTGGCGATAAGGTCAAGGTAACTATTTTCTCCGCACGTCCTGGTATTGTCATTGGCAAGAAGGGTGCAGAGATTGACGGACTTCGTGCAGATCTTGAGCGTGTTGCTAAGGTCGGCAAGGGTCAGGTCAATGTTGATGTTGTCGAGGTTAAGCGTCCTGAGCTTGACGCAAACCTTGTTGCTCAGTCCATCGCAGAGCAGCTTGAGCAGCGTGTCGCTTTCCGTCGCGCTATGCGTAAGGCTGTTCAGTCCGCTCGTAAGGCTGGCGCTAAGGGTATTCGTATCCAGTGCTCCGGTCGTCTGAACGGTGCTGAGATGGGCCGCCGTGAGTGGTACCGTGAGGGTCGCGTGCCTCTGCACACCCTTCGTGCTGCAATCGGCTATGGTACCGCTACAGGTCGCACCACCATGGGCGCTGTTGGTATCAAGGTTTGGATTTATTACGGCGAGAAGATGCCTGGACAGCCAACACCTAACCCAGCTCTTGAGGGCTCCGCTCGTCCTCGTCGTGCTCGCAATGAGAGGAGGGGCCGTTAATGCTTGCTCCAAAGCGTGTATTGCACCGTAAGGTACAGCGCGGTTCCATGAAGGGCCAGGCAAAGGGTAACACCCAGCTGCATTTTGGTTCCTGGGGCATCCGTGCAGAGGAGGCTCACTGGATTACTAACCGCCAGATTGAGGCTGCTCGTATTGCTCTCACCCGTGAGATGAAGCGTGGCGGTAAGGTTTGGATTACTATCTTCCCAGATAAGCCAATCACCAAGAAGCCTGCAGAGACTCGCATGGGTTCCGGTAAGGGTAACCCAGAAGAGTGGGTAGCAGTTGTAAAGCCTGGTCGTATCATGTTTGAGATTGATGGCGTACCAGAGGAAGTTGCTCGTGAGGCTCTCCGTCTTGCTCAGCACAAGCTTCCAATCAAGACCAAGATTGTCTCCAAGGCCGATCAGGACGGTGAGAACTAATGAAGTACACCGAAATCAAGGCTATGAGCGATGCAGACCTCGCTAAGAAACTCGAGGAAGGCCGCGCAGAGCTCTTTAATCTTCGTTTCCAGATGGCAACCAGCCAGCTGGACAACACCGCTCGTGTCAAGGCTGTTAAGCGTGACATTGCTCGCGTTCAGACCGAGATGCGCACCCGTCAAATTGCTGCGGAAGCATCCGCAGAGCAGAACTAGATCGCAGGAGATAAGTTATGGCAGAGACCGAAAGCAGAAATGCGCGTAAGGTTCGTACCGGACTCGTCGTCTCCATCTCTGGCGAGAAGACGATTACGGTAGAGATTACGTACCGTAAGCACCACCCTAAGTATGGCAAGATGATGACCATCGGCAAGAAGCTTCATGTTCACGATGAGAACAACGAGGCTGGTCTGGGCGATACCGTCCGCGTCATGGAGACTCGTCCTCTTTCCAAGACCAAGCGTTGGCGTCTCGCAGAGATCGTTGAGCGCGCTAAGTAATTAGCACCTAGGAAACAGCTTTTAGCTCAACCTAGTTTTGTATCTATCATTATTTCTCATGTGCGCAAATACGCGCACCTCTGAGAAATTAGGTTCCGGAGGAACGTCACATGATTCAGATGGAGACCATTCTCAACGTCGCTGACAACAGCGGCGCAAGGCGCGTAAAGTGCGTCAAGGTCCTTGGTGGCTCCAAGCGTCGTTACGCCGGCCTTGCCGACGTCATCATTGGCGCTGTCCAGGAGGCTACTCCAGGTGGTTCGGTGAAGAAGGGCGACATTGTTCGCTGCGTCATCGTTCGTACCGCTAAGGACACCCGTCGCAAGGACGGTAGCTACATCCGCTTTGACCAGAACGCATGCGTTCTTGTTAACAAAGAGGGTGAGCCCAAGGGTACTCGTATCTTTGGACCAGTCGCTCGCGAGCTGCGCGACCACAAGTACATGAAGATTGTCTCACTTGCACCTGAGACCCTTTAAGGAGGAACGACATGCCTAAGATGAAGATCAAGAAGGGCGACAAGGTCGAGGTCCTCACTGGTAAGGACAAGGGTAAGCGCGGCGAGGTACTTCGCGTATATCCAGAGAAGAACAAGGTTGTCGTTGAGGGCGTTGCAATTGCAAAGCGCCATGTCAAGCCAAACGCAGCTAACCAGCAGGGTGGCATCGTTGAGGCAGAGGCAGCAATCGACGCTTCCAATGTTGCTCTTATCGACCCTAAGACCGACAAGCCAACCCGTGTTGGCTACCTGATCAAGGAGGACGGCACTAAGATCCGCGTCTCCAAGAAGTCAGGCGCTGAGCTCTAAGTTATACGTGTTTCTCGCTTTATAGAAACATCTCAGAGCTACTTCAAACCCCGTTATCATCAGATAGCGGGGTTTTCTTTTTGGGCGAGAAGTGCGGTGTTGTGTAAGTCGTGTGATGACATGAAAAAATATCAGCTAGCTTGAAATTCTCGCCCCATTTTTGCTCAATAAGGTCTAATATTGTTCATTGCGTCTTTCTATGGGACACGTATGTCTCGAGGATGCAGATGGCTCCTAGTTCGCCAAACTAGGAGGTGCGAGGCGATCCCCGCACTTAAAACCCCAAGAGTTAAGGAGAAACCATGGCAGACGAGAAGTACACACCTCGCCTTAAAGAGCTTTACTACGCATCCGTGCGTGATGCTCTGAAGGAGAAATTTGGTTACACCAACGTTAACCAGATTCCTAAGTTTGAGAAGATCGTTGTCAACATGGGTGTTGGCGAGGCAGCTACAGACGCTAAGGCAATTGACGGCGCTGTAAACGACCTCCGTACCATTACTGGTCAGCAGCCACTCGTTACACACGCTCGCAAGTCTATCGCAACCTTTAAGCTTCGCCAGGGTATGCCAATCGGCGCTAAAGTTACCCTTCGTGGCGATCGTATGTGGGAGTTCCTGGATCGTCTGATCGCAGTTGCAATTCCTCGTATCCGCGACTTCCGTGGTATCTCTGCTAAGAGCTTCGACGGCCGTGGTAACTTCTCCATGGGCGTAACCGAGCAGCTCATCTTCCCAGAGATTGACTTTGACAAGATGGACCACACCCGCGGTATGGACATCACCATTGTCACTACTGCTAACACCAACGAGGAGGGTAAGGCACTTCTCGACGCCTTCCACTTCCCATTCAAGCAGGACTAACTTTTACCTGCGCTTAAATTAAGCGCATTCCTGTTGGCATCTTCGATGCCGGGTGACATAGTCACCAGCACTATTGTTTGAAGTCATCTTGGCGTTCGCCAAGTTGCATTTTGAAGGAGGATTTGTGGCTAAGACTTCGATGATCGTCAAAGCCTCGCGTGAGCCGAAGTACTCTACGCGCACACAGAACCGTTGCCAGCGTTGTGGACGTCCCCACTCCGTTTACCGCAAGTTTGGTCTGTGCCGTGTGTGCTTCCGTGAGCTAGCGAGCAAGGGCGAGCTTCCTGGTGTCCGCAAGGCAAGCTGGTAGGACTCAGGGCTCTGGCGTCAAGGCATCTGCGCCACGGGTGTAGATGAACCAGACACGCAGTTTCATCATTAACGAAGGAGAAGGATCAAATGAAAATTACCGATCCCATTTCAGACATGCTGACGCGTATTCGTAACGCAAACTCAGCTGGCAAGGATTCCGTATCCATGCCATCGAGCAAGGTGCTCGTTGAGATTGCTCGCGTCATCACCGAAGAGGGCTATGTCGAGGGTTACACCGTTGAGGATACTAAGCCTCAGAAGACTCTTCACATCACCCTTAAGTATGGTAAGAAGCGCGCTAAGGTTATCCGCGGCATTCGTCGCATTTCCAAGCCTGGTCTGCGCATTTACTCCACCGCTGAGAAGCTTCCACGCGTTCTTGGTGGTCTTGGTACTGCAGTGGTTTCCACTTCTAAGGGCATGATGTGCGACCGCGACGCTCGTAAGAACGGCGTTGGCGGCGAGGTCATCGCTTACGTTTGGTAAATCTGACAGGAATGAAAGGAGACAGCCGTGTCTCGTATTGGTAAGAAGCCTGTCCAGATTCCTGCTGGAGTCACTGTGACAGTTGATAACACCACCGTTACCGTTAAGGGTTCTAAGGGCGAGCTGACTCGTACTTTCTCTGAGCTGGTTGCTATCGCTCAGGAGGGCGAGGAGATTCTTGTTACTCGCGTTGACGAGTCCACTGAGTCCAATGCTCAGCAGGGTCTTGTCCGTACCCTTATCCACAACATGGTTGTTGGTGTCTCTGAGGGCTTCGAGAAGAAGCTTGAGCTCACCGGCGTTGGTTACCGTGTAGCACTTAAGGGCAAGGATCTTGACCTTTCCCTTGGTTATTCTCACCCAGTTCTCTATGTTGCACCTGAGGGCATTAGCTTTGAGGTACCTGATAACACTCACCTTACTGTTAAGGGTATTTCTAAGGAGAAGGTCGGTCAGGTTGCAGCTGAGATTCGTATGAAGCGTCCACCAGAGCCTTACAAGGGCAAGGGCATTCACTACGAAGGTGAGCACATCCGCAGGAAGCTCGGTAAGGCTGCTAAGTAAAGCAACCCTACTTTTAGGCTAAAAGACCATCACCCCGTTAGGTGATGGCATGTCTCTAAGGAGAAGGAATGAACAAGCAGCAGGCGAAAAAGGCGGGTCTTGAACGCCGCAAGCGCCGCGTACGTGCCAAGGTTTTTGGTACACCTGAGCGTCCGCGTCTTGCAGTTCACCGCACAAACGCAAACATTTATGCACAGCTTATTGACGACGCTTCTGGAAGAACTCTCTGCTCTGCCTCTACGCTTGACCCAGAGTTCCGTTCTACTGGCAAGGTTGGCTCCAACAAGGAGGCAGCTGAGTTCGTAGGTGAGCTTATCGGTAAGCGCGCTGCCGAGAAGAACGTCACTGAGGTCACTTTTGACCGTGGTGGCCGTCTCTATCACGGCCGCGTCAAGGCTTTGGCAGATGGCGCCCGCAACGCGGGCCTGAAGTTCTAGGAGGATTCAATGGCACGTGATCGTAAGCGCCAGCAGGATACGGATCTTCAGGAGCGCGTCGTTTATATTCACCGCGTTTCCAAGACCGTTAAGGGTGGCCGCCGTATGTCACTCGTTGCTCTGGTAGTCGTTGGCGACGGTAAGGGTAACGTTGGTATTGGCCAGGGTCGTTCCGCTGAGGTACCTCTGGCAATTCAGAAGGGCGTCGAGGACGCAAAGAGGAACATGTTCAAGGTCCCACTGACCGAGACTGGTTCCGTACCACACGCAGTCACTGGTCACTACGGTGCAGGCTCTGTTCTTATTAAGCCTGCTTTCGAGGGTACTGGTGTTATTGCTGGCGGTCCTATTCGTCCACTCTTCGAGCTTGCAGGTATCACCAATGTACTTTCTAAGTCCCTTGGTACCGACAACGCTCTGAACATGATTAAGGCAGCAGCTGAGGGTCTGAAGGAGCTTTCCAGCCCAGAAGAAGCAGCTGAGCGTCGTGGCCTAACCGTCGGCGATATGTTCGTCGGAAAGGAGAACTAACGATGGCTAAGAACCTTAGCATCAAGCTTGTCCGTGGCGCCGTTGCAGGCGTCAAGAAGGACCAGACTGCTACGGTGAAGGCCCTCGGCCTCCACAAGATCGGCGATACCGTCGAGCAGCCTGACAACCCAAGCATTCGTGGAATGATCTTCAAGGTTAAGCACCTTGTCGAGGTTGAAGAGAACTAGAGGTAGTAATAATGCAGCTCAATGATCTTCGCCCCGCAGTGGGTTCGCGCAAAAATCGTAAGCGCGTAGGTCGCGGTAATTCTTCAGGCAATGGTACTTTTGCCGGCCGCGGTATGAATGGTCAGCTCTCCCGCTCTGGTGGCGGTAAGGGCGCTGGCTTCGAGGGTGGACAGCAGCCACTGGCTATGCGTCTTCCTAAGCTTCCTGGTTTCACTAACCACAACCGTGTTGAGTACGCTCCAGTCAACGTTGCTCGTCTGAATGCACTCTTTGCAGATGGCGAGACCGTAGACGCAGAGGCTCTGGTTGCTAAGGGAGTTATTAAGTACAACTTCATCCCAGTCAAGGTTCTGGGTGATGGCGAGCTTTCTAAGAAGCTCACTGTTAAGGTCGACAAGGTTTCCGCCTCCGCAAAGGCTAAGATCGAGGCGGCCGGTGGAAAGGTTGAGGCCGAGTAGTGAGTAAAGGAATCGCCAACGCATTTCGTGTTCCGGAACTAAGGGGAAAGATTCTCCTTACGGTACTGATTCTTCTTCTGTACCGTTTTGGTGCGTATCTTCCTGTGCCCGGTGCTCCATTCCAGCAGATGCTTTCTGTTTATCAGAATGGTCTTTCTCAGAATGGCGCAATGGCCGTGCTTAACCTATTTTCGGGTGGCGCTCTTTCTCGCATGTCTGTTTTCAGTCTGGGCATCATGCCTTACATTACGGCTCAGATCATCTTCCAGATGATGCAGTCCGTTATTCCATCTCTTGGCGAGCTTGCTAAAGATGGTGAGAGCGGCCAGCGTAAGATTACGCAGTACACGCGTTATCTTACGGTTGGCCTAGCTCTGCTCAATGCAGTTGGTTACCTGTTCTTGTTTAAGAGCTATGGTGTATCTTTTGCATCTATGGAGGGCGTGCCTGAGGCACTTGAAAACTTCCTGGTAGTCTTTACCATGCTAGTTGGTGCCATCATTATTATGTGGCTCGGTGAGGTTATTACTCAGCAGGGTGTTGGCAACGGAATGAGTCTTATCATCTTTGCAAACATCATGGCTGGACTTCCAACAGCCCTTATTTCTTCAGTAGCTACTCGTGGAAATATTGTTCTTACCGTTGTTACTGTTGTGGTTATGCTCGCTATTATTCCGCTCATTGTTTACATTGAGCGTGGTCAGCGTCGTATTCCTATCAACTATGCCAAGCGCGTTGTTGGTCGTCGTATGATGGGTGGTCAGTCAACTTACCTTCCAATTAAGGTAAACACTGCAGGCGTTGTGCCAATCATCTTTGCATCTGCAATCCTGTACCTTCCTGCTCAGGTTGCTGTGTTCTTCCCAGGAGTAGAGTGGATTCAAAATCTTGCTACTTCACTTTCTTCTGGATGGGTTAACTGGGTTCTCTCAGTTATGTTCATTGTCTTCTTTGCATACTTCTACACCTCAATGGTGTTCAATCCAGAGGAGACAGCAGACCAGCTTAAGAAGCAGGGTGGCTTTATTCCTGGTGTTCGTCCAGGTACTGCTACTTCAACGTATATTAAGACTGTTATTGACAGAGTCACCCTCCCTGGTGCTATCTTTATGGCAGTTCTTGCAATCGTTCCAACCATTATTTTCTGGTTCACAGGCGATTCGTTGATACAGGCGTTTGGTGGAACTTCCGTCCTCATTATGGTCGGTGTTGCAATGGATACACTCTCTTCCATTGAGTCCCACCTTAAGATGCACAACTATGAGGGCTTCTTTAAGTAGTTCTTAATACGTAGCATAAAGGGGCCTGGAAACAGGCCCCTTTTATTATTTGAAAGGAAGGCGAAGCATGAACATTGTTCTTCTCGGCGCACCTGGCGCTGGCAAGGGTACACAGGCTCAGAAGCTCGTTTCAGAGTATGGACTTGCTCACATCTCAACCGGTGACCTTCTTCGTGCTGCTGTTAAAGCTCAGTCTGAGCTTGGCGTTAAGGCTAAAGAGTATATGGATGCTGGTCAGCTTGTTCCAGATCAGCTTGTAATTGACCTGGTAAAAGAGCGCCTTTCTGCAGACGATGCAAAGGCTGGTTTTATTCTTGATGGCTTCCCACGCAACACCGCTCAGGCAGTAACCCTTGATTCTGAGCTTCAGAATATGGGCCTCAAGCTTGATGCAGCTCTGCTTGTTGCTGTTGAGCCAGAGGTTATTGTTGAGCGTCTTTCTTCTCGCCGTACGTGCAAAGAGTGTGGTTATACTGCACCTGCTGGTACAGAGACTTGCCCAAATTGCTCTGGTGAGATGTATCAGCGTGATGACGATAAGCCAGAGACAATTCGTAAGCGTCTTGATGTATACGAGAACCAGACTTCTCCTTTGATCGAATACTACAAGGGTCATGGAATTCTGAAGGAGGTCAACGGAGATCGTCCTGTTGACGAGGTATTCGCCGACGTAAAGACACTCCTCGCACTATGATTACGATAAAAACACCTGAACAAATCGAGGCAATGAAGGTGTCGGGTGCCCTTTCTAAGGCAGCCCTTCGTCGTGCTGGATCCATGATTAGACCTGGTGTTTCAACACTCGAGATTGACCGCGCTGTTGAAGCTTTTATTAGACTTCATGGCGGAACCCCTACCTTTAAGGGCTACGGTGGATTCCCTGGATCTGTTTGCTCTTCTATTAACGAGCAGATTGTTCACGGTATTCCATCAGCTAACGTCATTTTGCAAGATGGCGATATTCTGACCATTGACACGGGTGCTACCGTTAACGGTTGGGCAGGAGATAACGCTTGGACGTTCTACTGCGGAACAGTTGACGAGAAAACCCAGGCACTTTGTGAGGTTACTCGCGATTGCCTTAAGGCAGGTATTGCAGCTGCTGTTCCTGGTGCTCGCCTTGGCGACGTCGGCCATGCAGTTCAGAAACTTGCTGAGGATAATGGCTATGGTGTCATTCGTGATTTTGTTGGTCATGGTATTGGTCGCAATCTTCACGAGGACCCCGAGGTCAGAAACTACGGTCGTGCAGGTAACGGCATTGTTCTTCGTGAGGGAATGGTAATTGCAATTGAACCTATGATTGCTATGGGTACCTATGATTGCACCGTTCTTGAAAATGGTTGGACCGTTGTTACAGATGATGGCCTGCCATCAGCACATTATGAGAACACGGTTGCTATTACTGCCGATGGTCCCGTTATCGTTTCAGAAGATGAAGTTGGTCCATGGTGCGAGATGCAAGGCGGTCTTGAGTAACACATACATTGTTCTTCTCGCTATCTAATTGTGTTGAAAAAATAAGTGATAGACGAGTGGCACATTTTTATGTATTATTGATAACCGCTGTCGATGTGTCGAGAGGATGAAAGTTGGCTAAACAAGACGCGATTGAGCTTGAAGGCAAGGTACTAGAACCCCTGCCAAACGCTATGTTTAACGTTGAGTTAGAGAACGGCAAGACCATCCTTTGCACCATCTCAGGTAAGATTCGAATGAACTACATTCGAATTCTCCCTGGTGACAAGGTTGTAGTAGAGATTTCTCCTTACGATCTTACCAGGGGTCGCATTACCTACCGTTATAAGTAAGTAATGCAAAAACCTCGTGCCATGCATGAGGCTATCTGTGTCTTTGCGCACGTTGCAAGGGCATATGTACGTAAGTACAGTCGGTATTTCACGCCAGCGGCTGGGCGAGTATATAGTTCGTATCAGCAGAACCGAAAGGAAGACACATGAAGGTACGTCCTTCGGTAAAGAAGATGTGCGACAAGTGCAAAGTCATCCGTCGCCACGGTAAGGTTTACGTGATTTGCGAGAACCCGCGCCACAAGCAGCGTCAGGGCTAAGGAAGGAGCACCAAGTTGGCCCGTATTAACGGCGTCGACCTGCCACGCGATAAGCGTGTTGAGGTCGGACTCACCTATCTTTACGGCATTGGTCAGACTCGTGCAACCAAGATTTGCAACGAGACTGGTATCGATGTAAATACTCGCGTCAAGGACCTCACAGAGGAAGAAGTCACCAAGATTCGTGACTTTATTGACGCAAATTACACCACCGAGGGCGATCTTCGCCGCGAGGTGCGTCAAAATGTTGCCCGCCTGATGGAGATTGGCTGCTACCGCGGCCTCCGTCACCGCAAGGGTCTCCCTGTCCACGGTCAGCGTACCCACACTAACGCTCGTACTCGTAAGGGTAAGAAGCGTCAGGTGGGCGGCAAGAAGAAGTAGGCGAGGAGTAGCTAATGGCACAGAAAAAGAACGCTCGCACTACACGCGTCCGCCGCTCCGAGCGTAAAAACATTGCAGTGGGCCAGGCCCACATCAAGAGCACATTCAATAACACGATTGTCTCTATTTCCGATCCCCAGGGTAATGTAATTTCCTGGCAGTCCGGTGGTACCGTCGGCTTCAAGGGCTCTCGTAAGTCCACTCCTTTTGCTGCACAGCTTGCAGCAGAGGCAGCAGCAAAGGCAGCAATGGAGCACGGTCTCCACAAGGTAGCTGTTTTTGTTAAGGGCCCAGGCTCTGGTCGCGAGACCGCAATCCGTTCCCTTCAGGCAGCAGGCCTCGAGGTTTCGGGTATTCAGGATAAGACACCTATTGCACACAACGGCTGCCGTCCTAAAAAGCGCCGTCGCAACTAGCACGAAAGGACAAGCAAATGGCAATTGATAGGACCCCGGTCCTTAAAAGATGTCGTCAGCTTGGCATCGATCCCGTTGTGATGGGGATCAATAAGACTTCTAACCGTGAGCCACGTCGCCGTCGTCGCCAGGAGAGCGAGTACGGTATGCAGCTCCGTGAGAAGCAGAAGGCTAAGTTCATTTACGGCGTCCTTGAGAACCAGTTCCACGGTTACTATGAGATGGCTAAGAAGAACCCAGGCATTACTGGTGACAACCTGATGAGCATCCTTGAGACTCGTCTTGACAACGTCATCTTCCGCCTTGGCTTTGCTCGTACACGTAAAGAGGCTCGTCAGACTGTCCGTCACGGTCACATCACCGTTAACGGTCAGCGCGTTGACATTCCTTCTTATCGCGTAAAGAGCGGCGATGTTATCGCTGTTGCTTCCAAGGCAAAGGATCTTCTTCCAATCAAGGAAGCTCTCATTTCCTCCGAGCACATGGCAGTTCCTGCATGGCTTGAGGTTGACATTGAGAAGCTGCAGGGCACTGTTCTTCAGCTTCCAACCCGCGATCAGATCGACCTTGAGATTGACGCACAGCTGATCGTCGAGCTCTACTCCAAGTAAGCCCGACCCGTTTTGGAGGTAGCAATGTCCGAATTTATCCGACCAAACGTGTCGGTAGATGAAATCGGCGCAAACGTCGCTCGTGTGAGCGTAGAGCCGCTTGAGCGTGGCTATGGTGACACGCTTGGCAACTCCCTCCGCCGCGTACTGCTTTCCTCTCTTGAGGGAGCTGCGGTTGAGGCCATCCAGATTGATGGCGTTCAGCATGAGTTCACTACGGTTGAAGGCGTCTATGAGGACGTTACTGACATCGTTCTGAACGTTAAGGGCCTAGTTTTCCGCAACACCAACAACTCTGATGAGGCTGAGGCTTCCATCTCTGTTGATGGTCCTTGCAAAGTCACTGGTGCTGATCTTGATGTTCCTATGGGCTACGAGCTGGTTAACCCAGCTCAGCACATTTGCACCCTTGCTGAGGGAGCTCATCTTTCCATGAGACTTCGCCTTGGTAATGGTCGCGGTTATGTTTCCGGTGAGGATAACGAGCGTGAGAGCGATCCAATTGGATTCATTCACGTTGACTCGATCTTCTCGCCAGTTCGCCGCTGCGCTAAGGCCGTTGAGCCTTGCCGTGTTGGCCGTCACACCGACTATGATCGTCTGGTGCTTGAGGTTGAGACCAATGGTGCAATCAGCCCTCGCGAGGCTGTCGTTGAGGCTGCAAACATCATTAACCAGCACATGAGCGCATTCATGGGACTTACTGATTTTGACGAGACTCAGGAAGAGGCTTCGATTTTTGCTAAGGCAGACGTCGAGGACGATTCCGAGCTTGAGAAGCAGGTTGAGGATTTGGACCTTTCCGTCCGTTCTTACAACTGCCTCAAGCGTGCAGGAATTCACTCTGTCCGTCAGCTCGTTGATTTCTCTGAGAACGATCTTCTCAACATCAGAAACTTTGGTGTTAAGTCTATTGAAGAAGTCAAGGAAAAGCTCGAGAGCATGGGCCTGTCCCTTAAGGCTTAGTCGCGCCTTGTCACGCATAGGAGAATGTAAATTATGAGGCACAATAAGAAGAGGGGCATGAAGCTTGGTACTGATGCTAGCCACACCAAGGCCATCAAGAAGAGCCTGATCCAAGCCCTTTTCACTAACGATCGTATTAAGACTCTTGACGTCCGCGCTAAGGCAGTTCGCGGCGAGGTCGACAAGGTCATCACTTGGGCAAAGCGCGGCGACCTTCACGCTCGTCGTCTTGCTATGGCCAAGGTTGGTAACGCAGAGCTTGTCCGTGAGGTATTTGACAAGGCTGCTCAGGGTATGTGGGCTGACCGCAACGGCGGTTACACCCGCATCATGAAGCTTGGTCCTCGTAAGGGCGATGCTTCTGAGGTTGTTATCCTTGAGCTCGTTACCGAGCCAGTTCAGCCAAAGGCTTCTAACAAGAAGGCTAAGGCTACCAAGGTTGCTCCTGCTCCTGTAAAGGAAGAGGAGACCGAGGCTCCAGCAGAGGAGACCGAGCAGACCGAAGAGGCTGCAGAGTAACTTCTGTCAAAGTGAATCTGAAGAGGTCCTGGCTTTTTGCTGGGACCTCTTTTTCAAATAAAGGAGGGTTGTCATGATTGAGTTCAAAAACGTATCTTTCGCATACGGTGCGTCAGCTGCAGCACAATCTATGACTGACGCTGCTTCTGAAGATGTCATGAGAGCCACTGAGAGCCAATCTCCGCACCCAATGGCACTAACCCTTGATAACGTTTCATTTGCCCTAAAGCCGGGCTCTAGAACGGTTGTGCTTGGCCACAATGGTTCAGGTAAGTCAACGCTTGCAGATCTTTGTAATGCATCACTTTTTCCTCTATCTGGAGAGGTTTTAGTAGACGGCAATTCAGTGACCGTAGTGCCGTCTACTCAGATTTCTTCCGTTGTGGGAATGGTTCGTCAAGATCCAACTGCGCAGCTTGTTTGTGCAACGGTATTTGATGAGGTTGCCTTTGGTCCTGCTAATCTTGGTTTGCCAAAAGAAGAGATAGTTTCTCGCGCTACTCAAACACTGGAGCTTTGTGGCATTGCCGATTTGATTGATGCGCCTACCCATACGCTTTCTGGAGGCCAACAGCAGCTTGTTTCTATTGCAGCAGCGCTTTCAGTACATCCACGTTATCTGGTGCTTGATGAGGCATTCGCTCAGCTTGATACACGATTTAGAAATCGTCTCTCTAAGCTGGTAAATACCCTTGTTACCAACGGGATGGGTGTGCTTGAGATTTCTCATTCGTTTGAGTCTCTTCCCGGGGCTGACCAGGTACTTGTTTTGGAGAAAGGCCAGCTAGTTTGGTCAGGAACTCCCACAGAGTTTCTCTTGGATGCAAATGCAATCGCAAACGCTGGTTTTGATGATGCACTCACAGCAACAGCGCATGTAGCTGCACAGGCTGGCTATAAGTTTGATGTGCCTTTTAACGCATCAGAGTTTGTTGCGTTTCTTGTTCAGAACAACCTTGCGTTTGATGCTTTGGATACCCTTGTGTATCAGCGTGCCCTTGAGGTGGTGCGAGCAAACAACTATGACGGAATTCAGGCGCTTGGCGAGGAACACGAGCTGGCAGTTTGTGGTGTGTCTCACGCGTTTGACAGGCCCGTTCTGCATGACGTAACACTATCTGCCACAGGAGAGCTTGTTGTTCTGGTAGGCGCTTCTGGCTCTGGAAAAACAACCTGTGCCCGCATAGCCGCTGGCCTCATAGAGGCTGATACTGGTCACGCAACAATCGATGCGCGACTGGTGTGCCCTGGAGATGTCGGCATGTGTTTTCAGCGCCCCCAGGATCAACTCTTTGCCCAAAGTGTTGCTGAAGATATCGCGTTTGGTCCAATTAACAAGGGTTTCTCGCCAGACGATGTTGAGGCGCTTGTCACGTATGCGGCAGCACGTGTGGGGCTTGACCAGCAGGTCATGGACGCGTCTCCGCTAACGCTTTCTGGTGGCCAGGCTCGTCGCGCGGCGCTTGCAGGAACGCTGGCCTGCGCAACGTACGCGGTGGTGTTTGATGAGGCAACGTCTGGACTTGATGGCGAGGCGCGCTCGCAGGTGCTGCATCTTGCTCGTGAGCTGGCAAACGAGGGCAAGGCGGTTCTTGCAATCACCCATGATGTAAGCGAATGGCTTCCTTTTGCTGACAGAGTAGTGTTTCTCGAGAAGGGCTGTGTTGTTGCAGACGTCAATGTGCAAGAAGCGCAGACAACCCCAGAGATATACGAGGCTGCTCAGCTTGATTGCCCACTGTTTGTAAGCGTATTGCATGAGCTTTTGGAGGCCTGCTATGTCTAAGTGCCCCTGTGCTCTGCTTAAGCACTTCTCGCTTGCTTCATTGACAGCGCAGACAAAAATCGTTGCCACTTTTGTGGGTATTGTTGCTCTCTTCTCAGTACAACAGCCACTTGCCTTTGCGGTGTTCGCCTTGATTTGCGTGAGCCTTTTGTGGAGTGCTCGTGTAAGCTTGCCAGAGTTTTTGCGCGTAGCAAAGCCTGCAGCGTTCATTTTGCTTATATCATTTGTTGCCAATACGCTGGTGTTTATTGGACATCCCGATATCATTTTCTCCGGATCAGTTGGTCTTTCTGTGGCGGGTTTTTACAGAAGTACCGTAGCTATTGCCCGCGTGTTGCTTGCCTTGGCGCTGGTTTTATCGGTTGCGTCAACAACTACACCTACGCAGCTTGCTGATGGCTTTTCTGTACTGTTGCTGCCTCTGCGTCTTATTCGTGTTGACGTTGATGGTGTGAGCATTGTGCTCTCAATTGCTCTGAGGGCAATTCCGCTTACCTTAGAAGAACTCGACAGAATTAGAGCAGCTCAGAGGGCACGTGGATTCAATTTTGAATCGGGCGGTATTGTTGAGCGAATCAAAAAGTGGTTTACGCTTTTGGTGCCGCTGACCGTCTCGCTCTTTCAACGCGCAGATCAGATGGCGCAAACAATGACAGATCGCTGTCTTGGCGCAGCTAAACGTACGCGTATCTCCGCAAAAATGCAGCTTGTTGACTGGGTAGTGTTGCTGTTGTGGATCACGCTGTGCTTTGGTCTTACAGCGCTGTAGTGATCTTGCATTGCTGAACAACCTTGCATTGCTGTAGCGGTCTTGTGTCCAGCAGCTGCAATGAGTGCGTCAACTTTGAGCCTACGATACAATCACTCTAGTGGGCACAAGTCATTTCAGGGAGCTTCATGAACTTAGAAACATCACAGAATATTGCATCAAATTGCAGTTTTGATGCATGCGGGGAGTCTTCGGCTGAGCCTTCAGCTCCTGAGACTCTCGCTGAAGCTCCTTCTGAGCTTGAAGCTACACTTGTTATCCAGCTGGGCTACCGCGGCACTGCATTCTGCGGCTTTGCCGAGCAGCCCACCCAGCGCACCGTGGCAGGAGACCTTCGCCGCGCACTTGAGACCGTTTTGCGCAGAGAGGTCGAGCTCACCTGCGCAGGCAGAACCGACGCTGGCGTGCACGCTCAGGCCCAGTACGTGAGCCTGCCTGTGTACGGCGCTGAGCTGGCGCTGTCTGGCGAGAAACTCGTCCGCTCGCTTACCGCTCTGACCGACGATGACATTTCTATCCGACAACTCTTCCGCGCCCCACAGGGTTTCTCGGCACGCTTTGATGCCCAGGCTCGCTCGTATCGCTATCGCATTTGTGCAGGTAGCGCTCGTCCCGTGCTGGGCTGGGACCACGTGTGGTGGTACAACGGCCACTTGGACGCAGAGCTTATGGACAAGGCGGCGCAGGCGTTGGTGGGGGAGCACGATTTCAAGAGCTTCTGCAAGGCAATTTCTGCCGAGGGCAAGCCAACGCATCGTTTTGTGGAGTGCCTTACCGTTGAAGAAATTGAAGAGGCTGGCGAGAAGCTCATTGCAGTTGATATTACGGGCAACGCCTTCTTGCATAACATGGTGCGCACGATTGTGGGCACGCTGGTTGAGATTGGCCGAGGTCACAGGCCTGTTGAGTGGATCGACGAGGTTCTAGCCGCCCAGAATAGAATTGCCGCTGGTAGTTGTGCGCCTGCTCAGGGCCTCACGTTTGTGAGCGTTCGCTATCCAGAGGGCGTTTTGCAACCCTGGTAGCGCTTTCGGTTCCTTGATTGCATCGTAGTTTCTGTGTGCCAATACAGCTTCATCGGTCTTCTCGCGCCGTTTACGAAGTCTTTTCTACCACTTGTATTGTGTGCGGTGGTTTCCCTCGCAAAGAAATAGCATCATAGAAGAGAGCGTCTTTTTTAGGAGCTCTTGCAGAACTGATGAACAGTGAGGCAGGGAGCCAGTATGTTTAGGAAAAGAGAAAGATTTGAGCGCAGTGATGTTCCGCGCCAGAATCCCTATACCAATGTGATTGGCCTTGCCGTAATTGCCATTGTTGCCGTGCTTGTGGGTATTGTCGTGGTAACTATTTGGGACCGCGTGCAGCTTGAGTCGCACCTGGGAGACCATGGGCTTAACAAGGCTGTAAAGAGCCAGAGCGTTTCAGGCAATCCGGATGGCACTACGCAATCTGATGATGATTTTCTTACCTATGCTGTTATCAGCACAAATTCGCTTAAGGCAGGGGAGTCAACGCTTCAGTCTGTGCAACTTCTGGTCATTGATCGCACACAGGGAACTGGTCATATAGTGTCTATTCCTACTGATGTTTATGCAGAAGTAGATTCAAATGCTAAAACACTGGCAGATATTTACAAAGATGACGGCCAAAGTGCTTTTGTTGGCGCGCTTGCTTCTATCACCAACATCAAGATTACACACGTTATTATTGCCACAGATGATGTGTGGGAGAAAATCTCGGCACTTTCTGGTTCGGGCGCTCGCTCACTGGTAAGCAATGCTTCCAGCCTGCTGTCCTCCATGGTTACCGATATGAAGCCCAGTCAGCTTCTTGAGCTTGCAGAGATTGTGCAGCCAATTGGCGTATCTAATCTTGAGCATGATGAAGCTCCTGTTGTTGAAGGCTCAAGTGGCACTACCGTTGACGCTACGGCCTTAGGAAAGCTTGTTGGCATGCTTGTATAGACGTTATGGGTATTGTGTGTAGCTCCGCTCCTACAAAATAGGTCAGATGTCCACATAACAGCAGTTAAACACGATATGTGGAGAGATTTTGATAGAATAAAAATGTCTTTTTAATTCACTTTTTATGAGTAAACTGGTATCTAAAATTTAGGACCAGTTTGGGGGATGTGGAATGCACGAGCGCTCATACAATCCACATATGATTTCGGTTCTCATGGCTGCTGATAATGATGCTGATGCTATTAGAACGGTAATTAGGCAACTGCAAGAGCAAACCTATCCTCATTGGGAGCTCATTATTGTTGACAACAGCTCTGACCCTCAGATTGCTCGCATGCTGGATAACCTTGCTAATCAAGAGCCTCGTTTAGATGTCCTGTTCCAGTCGGGCATTAGCCATTTTGTTGCGCTTGAGATTGCTCAGGGTCGTGCTCGTGGAGCTTATACGCTTACTACTGAGCCTTCTTATAGGTTTAATCCTCATGTTTTACAGAAGCTCTATGCTGCAGCTACTGCCCTCGGTCCTGTTGGTTCACCTAAAGCGGCAGATATTGTTATTGCGCACATGAAAAACGCCAATTCCCCTATGGAGTGCAAAAAGGCTTTTGGTACAAAGGCTTCTGCATTGTCGCAGGTATTTGAGGAGTCACAGCTTCCTTATTTGACGTCTATGAGTGGAAAGTTGTGCTCAACACGTATTTTGACCGATATCAAACATGAGCCAGAGACTGATGGCGAATGCAATTTTGTAGGCTACTGTTTTGAGATCGCAAAAAACATCACGTACGCTCCAGAGGCAATTTTTGTAGATGTACCAGCAGATTCTTCTAAGGAAGAAGAAACTATTACTGCCGCTATGGATAAACTTACTCAAGAGCGTCAGGCACTTGGTGCCCTTGCCAAGCACCTTGGCTTTGCAAACTCCAAGAAAGTTCAAAAGTTGATTAGTCGTTATCTGATCAGCAAGCTTCTTAAGAACATGTATCCCGTTTTTAACGGAGAATCCCAGCTCAGCCATGAGGAGAAAGAAAATCTGATTGTTAAGATTCTTTCTAATCCTGTAGCTCATCTGATTGTTACGGAAGCAACTTCGCCGCGATTGGTTGCACATGCCCTGCTTGGTGCCATTTTGTCTACCACAACACAGGCACGCTATGCCTATGCACGAAGAGCTGTATGGTATGCGCGCTTTATGCGTATACCACTTGCGTAAATAACTTTGTGTAAGGTTGGCCGGTATTTGACCGCTTGATGTCGCCGGCCTTAACGTCTATCCATAAGCGATTTGAGCGTCTGTGCAATGCCGTCATTTTTGACGCGGAAAAATCCCTCTTTGGCTAGATATGCATAGCGAGCAAACTTGTCATCTTTTGGCAAAGCAATACCGCGTACCTGCGCAAAGAGTGCCTTACCGGTGCTCGAGATTGCAGGGTTTTCAAACACGCGCTTTGCATCCATGCGCTCAAAGCTCTTGGCGAGAAGATCGCGCACTTCTG